>JBFWNN010000022.1:0-78293 GCA_050251035.1 Parvibaculaceae bacterium | reverse complement strand
GGGCCGATGCTCTTTGTCTTTGCGCATCGGCTTACCCGAAAACCGCACGCACTTTTCGGGCCGATGCTCTTTGTCTTTGCGCATCGGCTTACCCGAAAACCGCACGCACTTTTCGGGCCGATGCTCTTTGTCTTTGCGCATCGGCTTACCCGAAAACCGCACGCACTTTTCGGGCCGATGCTCTAAAACTGCTTCTCAGGAACGATCACCACCAACCCGTCAAGAGCCGTGGTCACCTGCATCTGGCAGGCCAGCCGGCTGTTCTCGCGAACGTCGACGGCGAAGCTCAGCATATCCTGTTCCGTCCGGTTTCGGTCACCGGAGCGGTCGACGCCATCGGGCATCACATAGACATGACACGTGGCGCAGGCGCAGGCGCCACCGCAATCGGCATCGATGCCCGAAATCTTGTTTTGCACGGCCACCTCCATGACGGACATTCCCTTCCGGGCGTCCGCCGTGATCCGCCCACCGTCGCTTTGAATGAATGTGATTTTGATCATATCTTTCCGGAAGCTCGCTCATCGGCAGCGGATCGAAAGCGATCCTCTGCGCTTCATCCGCAAGATTATCGCAATGATTTTGCACTTTCCATATAAAATTCCATTTAATCTTCTTGTCTACGCATTATTTTGGATGTAAATTACGCTTTCAGCAATAAGAACGAGCGGCGCCCAACGGGCAAAAGCCCGGCCGCAGCCTAGGGGAGCTTGACGGGAAACGGGCCTTCATCTTGAGCGGTATCGGCGTGGCCGGCATGTCCGGCGCGCAGCAATCAATCTCAACATGACGGGTCATCGCGGAGAAGGACATGTACGATCCCTTCCAAGGCAATCACCTGCCACTCGGTGATTGGATCCAAACGCTACTGGACCTGCTGGTCAAAGAGTACCGGCCGTTCTTCCATGCCATTCGCGTGCCCGTGGGCACTCTTCTGGACATGTTCGAGCAGGCACTGGTGGCCACCAATCCCATCGTGTTCCTGATCGTCCTGTTCCTGCTGTGCTGGCAATTCGCCGGGCTGCGCAGCGCGATCTTTTCGACGGCCGCGATGACGCTCATCGGCTTTCTCGGCCTGTGGACGGAATCGATGACGACCATCGCGCTGGTGCTCACGGCGGTCCTGTTCACCGTGGTGATAGGCCTGCCGCTCGGCGTCTGGGCCGCCAAGAGCGACAGGGTCGAGGCGGCGCTCAGGCCGCTGCTCGACGTCATGCAGACGCTTCCCGGTTTCGTCTACATGGTGCCGGTGGTCATGCTGGTCGGGATCGGCAACGTTCCCGGCGTCATCGTCACCGTCATCTTCGCCCTTCCACCGGTTATCCGGCTGACCAGCCTCGGCCTGCGCGAGGTGCCCGGCGAGACCCTGGAGGCGGCGCGCGCGTTCGGCGCCACCGAGTCACGCATCCTGTTCCGCATCCAGATACCGCTTGCCGCCAACACGATCATGGTCGGGGTGAACCAGACGATCATGATGGCGCTGTCCATGGTGGTCTATGCCTCGATGATCGCCGTCGAGGGGCTCGGACAGATGGTGCTGCGCGGCATCGGACGCCTGGACGTCGGGCTGGCGGCCGTCGGCGGGATCGGAATCGTCATCCTGGCGATGATCCTCGACCGGATCACCCGCGGCATCGCCAGCCGCTCACGCGCCAGTCAGCGAGGTCCCATCGCTTTCGTCCGATCGTTGTTGCCGCATTATTCCCGGTTGTCCCATGCACGAAAGGAAACTCAGTATGGCAAGCTTCCGTCATAGACTGCCCGTATCGATCTTCGCTCTGCTTCTCGCCGCGACCGCGACACAGATCGCCGGCGCCCAGGATATGGGGCCGGCGAGGCCGGCCGACGACGGGCTGCTTGAAGGCCTTTTTCAAACGCAGGTCGTCAGCATCGGCCTCGAGAAGCTGGGCTACACGGTCGAAAAGGTGAAACATCTCGACATCCCCTCGATGACGCTCGCCGTCGGCCAGGGCGATGCCGACTTCGTCACGGTTCACTGGGAGCCGCTGCAGAACAGCTACTTCGACAAGGCCGGCGGCACCGACACGATGACCAAGCTCGGCACCCTGGTGAGCGGCGCCAACCAGGGTTACCTCGTGGACAAGAAGACCGCGGAGAAATACGGCATCAAGAACGTCGAACAGCTCAAGGATCCGGCCATCGCCAAGATCTTCGACACGGATCGCGACGGCAAAGCGGACCTCGCGGGATGCCCGCCCGGCTGGGGCTGCGAAAAGGTCATCGAGCACCATATGGACGCCTATGGCCTGCGCAATACCGTGACCCACAATCAGGGGCAGTTCATGACGATGGCCGCCGACGTCGTCAGCCGCTTCAAGGCCGGCGAGCCGGTCCTCTACTACACCTATACTCCCCTTTGGGTGTCGCAGGTGCTGCGGCCGGGCATCGACGTCGAATGGCTCGAAGTCCCGTTCACGGCGCTGCCCGACGACGCGAAGGAGAATACGTCGCTCCCCGACGGCCGCAACATCGGGTTTTCGGTCAACAACATCCGCATCATCGCCAATAACGACTTCCTGAAGAATGCTCCCGCCGCCAAACGCTGGTTCGAGCTGGTGACGGTACCCATCGAAGACGTGAACGCGGAGAACCTGAAGATCAATGACGGCGAAAAATCGGACCAGGACATCAGACAGCATGCGGAAAACTGGATCGCTGCAAATCAAGCCAAATTCGACAATTGGCTCAGCGAGGCAAAGGCGGCAAAGTAGCGGCCGCCTGGCCGAGATTTTGCCTGAAGTTCCGGGCCGGCAGTGCAGGACAGAGATGACAGCAACTGATCGAGCATTCGTCACCGGCCGCGAGATATGGAAAATCTTCGGGCGAGATGCGCGCGCGGCGTTCGACGCTCTCGCCCGAGACAATCTGCCAAAGCACGAGCTGCAGAAGCGCTTCGGCGTGGTCGTCGGCGTCGCCGGCGTGAATTTCGACGTGCGCCGCGGCGAGATATTCTGCATCATGGGCCTGTCGGGAAGCGGCAAGTCGACCCTGATCAGGCATGTCAACAGGCTGATCGAGCCCACCGCCGGACAGGTGTTGATCGATGGTGAGGATATCGGCCGCATCAGCCAGGCGGAGTTGCGGCATCTGCGGGCCCGGAAAATCAGCATGGTCTTCCAGGGCACCGGCCTGTTCCCGCACTGGACAACCCGCGACAATGTCGCCTTCGGCCTCGAAGTCCAGGGCGTCCCGCGCGCCAGGCGGCTGGCCATCGCGCAGGAGAAACTGGAGCTCGTGCAGTTGGGGCAATGGGCGGACCACTATCCTTCGGAATTGTCCGGGGGCATGCAGCAGCGCGTCGGGCTGGCCCGCGCATTGGCGAACGACCCCGAGCTGATCCTGATGGACGAGCCGTTCAGCGCGCTGGATCCGCTCATCCGCCGGCAATTGCAGGACGAGTTCCTCAGCATCTGGAAGACGCTGAACAAGACCGCCCTGTTCATAACGCACGACCTCGACGAGGCCATTCGCATCGGCGACCGTATCGCCATAATGAAGGAAGGCCAGTTCGTCCAAGTCGGAACGCCCGAGGAGATCGTCACCCGGCCGATGGACGACTACGTGCGGGCCTTCGTGCAAGGCATCTCGAAGCTGAAGTTCGTCCGGGCCCATTCCCTGATGCGCAGCGTCGATGCCCATCGCGGCATGAACGGCCATGCGATCGATTCCTTCCGCAATTATCCGCGGGTGCGTGAAGACACGCTGCTCGATCATCTGATCGAGCTGAAGGTCAAATCCGCGGACTTCGATCCTTTCGCCGTGGTGGATGGGGAGGACAGGATCATCGGCGTCATCACCATGGCGGACATCCTTGCCGGTGTGCGCGCGGCGCCGGATCGTCCGACCGATCAGGACCAGCACCCGGCATCCCATAGTGGTGGATACGGCTCGCAGAACGCCTGTTGAAGGGTAGAGACTCAGAAAGCCGTAGGCTAGGATCGCGGAAAAGCAGGACAAGGCGGGATATCCCATGTCAAATACCTTTGCTCCCGAACCGGATGAGGATCCCGACAAGCTTTCCATCGCATCGCGATCGTCCCCCTACGACGCCTTGAACCGGCAGATCGTGCGCCTCATGCAGAATGACGGCCGGATGAGCTTCCGCGCCATCGCCGACCTCCTGAACGTATCCGAAGGGACGGTGCGCAACCGCGTCACCTGGATGAAGGAAGCCGGCGTCCTCACGATCGTCGCCGTCATCGATCCGACGGCAATCCGCTATCGGGCGGATGCGATGCTCGGGATCAAGGTTGCTCCCGGCAAGTCCCCGGCCCAAGTCGCCGACCGTCTCGGCAAGTTCAATGGGGTCGTCTATGTGCTTTGGGTCAGCGGCCGCTACGACCTCCTGGTCGAAGTCGTCTTCGATACGCATGACGAACTCACGAATTTCCTCACTACACATTGTTACCGCGAAGCCGACATCGCCTCGACCGAGGTCATGACCGGGCTGGTCATGTACAAGAACCAGTTCCTGCTCAAGCACAATATCGAATAATCGGCATCATGCGCAGCTTGCGCCGGCAGCCCGCGCGAGCCGGTCAGATCAGCGACTTCAAGGGCACGGACGGATCCGCGAGCTTGTCCGGATCGATCTTCGATTTTGCGGCCATCAATCGCCGCGAAACGACCACGTCCGACACGGCATTGACCGCCACCATGCCGGCCATGCGGCCGTCGCGCAGATAGAAGACGCTGAAGCTTCCACAGTCCATGCTTCCACGCGTCACGTCGACGTCGTCCTGCTCCGGCAGGCCGAGAAACTGAAGATTTGCCCCGAACTGGTCCGACCATCCCCAGGGAAGCTCGGCATGCGAAGTCCGGTTTCCACACAGGTTTCGCGCAACCGTCGTGCCCTGGGCGCGCGCGTTCTGCCAGGTCTCGAGACGCAGGCGCCGACCGAACATCGGATTGAAGTGATTGGCAACATCGCCGATGGCCCAGATCGCGGGATCGTCCGTGCGGCAGAACTCATCGGTCCAGATGCCGTTGCCAGTCGGCAACCCGGCGGCGGCGGCGATGGCGTCATTGGGGATGGCGCCGATGCCGGCGATGACGAGATCGCCCTCGACGCGACCGCCATCCGCGAGCTCGATGATCTTGCTGCCGTGCCGCTCGCCGATGCCCGTCGGTGTCCGGCCGGTCAGGATGTCGACTCCGTGAGCGCGATGCAAAGCCTCGAAGTGACGGCTCACTTTCGCATCGACGATCCTCGCCATGACACGATCCGCAGATTCGACCACGGCAACCTCGGCGCCGAGCGCGGTGGCCGCGGCCGCCACCTCGAGGCCTATGAGGCCACCGCCCAGCACCAGGACGCGGCGGCCCGGCGCGAGCTGCTGCCTGAGCGCCAGGCAGTCGTCTATGCCGCGCAGATACAGGATATCCGTGGAGTCGGCGCCCTGCAGGGCAACGCGGCGTACCCGCGCACCCAGCGCCAGTATCAGCTGATCATACCCGACCTCTTCCAGCGCGGTGACGACGACCTTGCGGGTCCGGTCGATGGCCGTGATCTCCCCGTTGGCGCGGAAGTCGATGCCCTGGTCCTCGAGGTCGCGCGCCGACAGATAAAATGTCGATTCGACCGTCGCCTTGCCGGTGAGCACGGCCTTGGACAGCGGCGGCCGGTCATAGGGCGGATAGGGCTCGTCGCCGATCAGGACGATCTCGCCCGTGAAGCCCTGCAGCCGCAATGCCTTGGCGCACCACAAGCCGGCCTGTCCGGCCCCGGCAATGACGATCTTCTGCGATCCGGACATGGCCAGCCTCAAACGCCCGACATGGCATCGTGAATGGCCGTGTCGAGGAAACGCTCGAATTCGTGGTCGTTTCCCGGATTTGCCACGCAATGCCCGAAAGGCGAGTCGAACGGCCGCAACTCGGCGCGCGGCATGCTCCGCACCTCGATTTCATTGTCGGCCGGCGGAAAATAGAGATCCTGCGTGCAAGGGACGAGTATGGCGCGCGCCCCGATGGCGCCGAGCGCCTTGGTAAAATCGGAACGGTACATGTCGTTGGCGCTGATGTCGGCCATCTGCCAGGTCCACAATTTTGCCAGCAGGTCGTTGGCATCCCAGTTGCGGACATGGTCGAGCTCCCAGTCGACCAACAGGTCCTCGACCGTGTCATGGCCGAGCCTGCGGTAAAGATTTTGCCGGAAGAAGGTCTGCGAATAAGCCCAGCCGGCATAGACCCGGCCAAACGCCTTGAGCCCGGCAACGGGCGGAGAGGTGTAGGCGCCATCGTTCCACGACTGATCCGCCACGAGGGCCGCCTTGACGCCCTCCAGAAAGACGAAGTTGTGCGCCGATGTCCTGGCCGATGCGCAGAACGGGACGATGGCGTCGACCATCTCCGGATAGAGGGCGGCCCAGTGATAGGCCTGGCAGCCAGCCAGCGACCATCCGGCCACCAGCGCCAGACGCTTCACGCCGAGCGCCTGCGTGAGCAGCCGGTATTGGCAAGAGACATTGTCGAGCAGGGTCATGCGGGGGAAGCTCGCGGCACGCTGCGCGGGCGCGGCATTGCTCGGCGATGTGGAAATCCCGTTGCCGAACAAGTTGATCGAGACGACGAAGTGGCGGGCCGGATCGATGGCCCGTCCCCGACCGAAGAAGCCTTCGTTGCGCACATGACTTCCGGTGTAGAATGTCGGCAACAGGACAGCATTGTCCGCGCCGGCGTTCAAGGTGCCGTAAGTCTTGAAGGCGAGCTTTGCGTCATGGAGAACGCCGCCCGTCTGCAAATGCACGGTTCCGAGCTCGAAGACATGATAGTCGCTCGTGGCCATCTTCGTCTCCACAAGTCAGCCGGGACTGTTCTTGCACCGGGCCGACGACGCGGCGCCGACGCCGATCAATACAGGCGAAGATATTCACGGACCTCCCAGTCCGTAACCGTCTGGTGATAGCGTTCCCATTCATCCGTCTTGTAGGCGACATAGGATTTGAGCATCGTGGGGCCGAGCACCTGCTTCATCAGCGGGTCCTGCGCCAGATGCGCCGTGGCTTCCGCCAGGTTGCGCGGCAGGCGGCGAACGCCGGCTTGCTTCAGCTCGTCCTCGGTCATCGAATAGAGATCGCGGTCCATCGGCTTCCCCGGATCCATCTTGTTCTGGATGCCCTCGACCGAAGCGGCGAGCATCACGGCCAGCGCGAGATAGACGTTCATGCACATGTCGGCCGCGCGGTTCTCGATGCAGAAGCGGCTCTGCGGCAGGCGGAACTGCGCCGAGCGATTGTTGAAGCCATAGGTGATGTTGGTGGGCGCCCAGGTCACCGTGCCGCCTTCGAAGCCGCCCACGCGCGGCACCAGCCCGTTGTAGGAGTTCACCGTCGGGCAGGCGATCGCGGTTATCGCCTCCGAATGCGCGAGCAGGCCGCCCACGGCATGGCATGACTGATCAGACCACTGACCTTTGTCGTTCTGGAAGAGATTCTTGTCCGGCTCCTTCACGGACCGCAGCGAGAAGTTGATGTGCGCGCCCGAGCGCCAGTCGCCGGTTGTCGGCTTGGGCATGAAGGTTACGAACAGCCCATGCTGCTTGGCGACCTCCTTGAGCATGATGCGCAGGAAGACCAGCCGGTCGGCCATCTGCAGCAGATGCGTGTAGTGGAAATCGAGCTCGAACTGGGAGTAGGCGCCTTCGGCGACGACATCATGGAGGTTCCAGCCCAGCTCCTCGAGCAGATCGATCATCGTTTTCAGGAAGGGCATCGAATCGACCGAATATTCGACGTCGTAGCCAAAGGCCTGACGGCGCGGCCTGAGGCCGCGACGAGGGTCGTTGTCGAACGCCTTCATAGGGAGGCCGTTCTCGTCCCACTTCATGACGATGAATTCCGGCTCTATGCCGGCATATCCGACATAGCCCGTCTTGGCCGCATCGCGGATGGCGCGCTTGAGAGCCTGGCGCGGGCAGACATTGTACGGCTTATCTTCCCAGAAGAGGTCGGCGAAGATGATCGCCATCGATTTGTCCCACGGGCAGATGTAGACGGCGTCGAGGTCCGGCACCATGACCTGATCGGAATCGGCCGCGGTCAGGTCGGGCACGAAAGAAATCGAGTGCACCGCGAATTGCGGGCCACGTCCCATGCAAAGAGCCTCGAAATCGCTCATCGGCACCGGCTTGGTCTTGGGGAGGCCGAAGAGATCGATCCAGCAGGACATGACATATTTGACGCCCGCCGCTTCCAGCTGCTGGCGGACGGCCGCGATCTTCTCTTGCGTTGGCAATGCCTCTGCGAACGTCTCCGTGTAGCGCGGCACTGCGGGGTTCACGTCGTCGACCTTCCTCAGCACGTCATTTCTCCATCTCTGATTTGGGCAAGGGTGCGCTGCGCATGGCGCCGGGGCCAAGGCGGCCTCATGTTAGAATGTGCGGTTTGATCAATTTTGTCGCAGTGTAAATGCTGTTTTCATATTTATCAAGCCGTATTTTATTGTTTACGCATTATTTCACGGTTGACATGCGCATTTCGCAGTGTCTAATCAATTTCGTTCATCGTGCCGCAAGCCGTGGCCTGAACGACGGCTGCAGCCAGACGGCGCTCGCCAATGGCTCCGCCGGCGGAAGGAAAGTCGGGTCCGAAATGACAGTGAAAGTGCATGTGAAGAACAACCGATGGGCGGAAGGGTCGTTTCCGAACACGGAAGAAAGCGAACGGGTCTTCACCATCACCCAAGAGCGTATGGATGAAGCACGCCGGCATTTTCCGGGGCTTGCCGGCGCGTTCGAGACGTTCATCGACTGGGACACCGACAATTTCAGCGAGTCCATGCGCGACGCCGAAATATTGCTGGCCTGGGATTTTCCGACCCGGGATCTGCAAGCGGTGGCGCCCAAGCTCAAATGGATCCACATCATCGCCGCGGGCGTGGAGCATCTCTGTCCCATGACCTGGCTGCCGCCCGGCGTGGTGCTGACCAACAACAAGGGCGTCCATGCCGCGAAGGCGGGCGAGTTCGGATTGATGGGCGTGCTCATGCTGCACTCCCGGATGCCGGCCATTTTCACCAACCAAAGGCGGGCGAAGTTCGAGTCGCTCTATGCGAGCCCGATCGCCGGCAAGACGGCCGTCATCATCGGAACCGGCAGCCTCGGCGGCTCGATCGCCCGCCAGATCGCCCGGTTGGGCGTCAACGTCATCGGGGTCAACCGTCATGGCCGTCCGGTCGAGGGATGTTCGCGCGTGATCACCATCGCCGATCTCGACGACGCTCTGCGGCAAGCCGACTTCGTCGTGGCGGCGGCGCCCGATACGCCGGAGACGAGACTGCTTCTCGACCGGCGCCGCCTCGACCTGCTGAAGCCGTCGGCCGGCGTGATCAATATCGGACGCCAGAGCATCATGGACTACGACGCGCTCTGCGCCATGCTGGACAACGGACGGCTGGCCGGCGCCATACTGGACGTTTTCGATCCAGAGCCGGTCGCGGCGGGCTCACGGCTGTGGACCACGGCCAATCTCGTGGTGACGCCGCACGTGTCGGCCGACGACGGCGATGCCTATGTGCCGATGACGCTGGACCTGTTCCTGCGCAACATGGAGCGGCACGTGGCCGGCCAGCCTCTTCTCAACCCCGTTCAACCCGAACTCGGCTATTAGGAGATCGTGATGGAGATCGGCTTCATCGGCCTCGGCGTCATGGGAGCGCCCATGGCCGCCCATATTGCAAATGCCGGCCACGAGATCGTGACGACGCTCAACACATCTCCCCTGCCGGCGAGCCTGCAGGGCCGCGGAGTCCGGGCCGTCGCAACACCTGCCGAGGTCGCGGCCGCATGCGCGATCGTCATTACGATGCTGCCGGACACGCCCGACGTCGCGCAGGTCGTGCGCGGGCCGCGCGGCCTGATCGAAGCCGTGACCGGGACATCGCTCATCATCGACATGAGCTCGATCAGCCCGATCGTGACGCGTGAGCTTGCCGCCGCGGTCAAGGACAAGGGCGCCGACTATGTCGACGCCCCGGTCTCGGGCGGCGAAGTGGGAGCCAAGGCAGCCTCGCTGACGATCATGGCCGGCGGCAGCCGGGCCGCATTCGAGCGCGCAAAGCCCTATTTCGAACTGCTCGGAAAGAACATCACGCTGATCGGCGAAGAGAACGGCGCCGGCCAGACGTGCAAGATCGCCAACCAGATCATCGTGGCGATCACCATCGAGGCGATCGGCGAGGCCCTGGTGCTCGCCTCCAAGGCGGGATGCGACCCGGCAAGGGTGCGCGAGGCCCTCATGGGCGGCTTTGCGACCTCCCGGGTTCTCGAGGTCCATGGCGAAAGGATGATCAAGCGGACATTCGCGCCGGGTTTCGCCATCAGGCTGCACCAGAAGGATCTGGCGATCGCCCTGTCGACCGCCCGCTCCCTGGGATTGTCCCTGCCGGGCACCGCCCTGTGCCAGGAATTGTTCAGCGCCTCGACCGCGCAGGGCCATGGCAACAGCGATCACTCCGCGCTCATCCGGTCGCTGGAGAGCCTGGCCGATCACGAAATAGCCCGATGAGAGCGGATCACGCTACGACCCGATCCCACATTCATTTCCGTCATGAGGTGCAGAATGGTTACACGTCTCGATTCGAACGGTAAGACCAGCCAGGCCGTGATCAGCGGCGAGCTGATCCATCTTGCCGGACAAGTGGCCGAGAACGCGGAAGGCGCCGACATCGGCGCGCAGACCAGGCAGGCCCTAGCGACGATCGAAAGCCTGCTCGAACGCTGCGGCAGCGACAAATCGAACCTATTGCACGCAACGGTCTATCTCGCCGACCGGACCGAGTTCGCGGCGATGAATGCCGCCTGGGCCGACTGGGTGGACAGCGGCAATCCGCCGACGCGCGCGACGGTCCAGGCGACGCTTCTCGATCCGAAGTGGAAGGTCGAGATTGCCGTGGTCGCCAGGAAACGGCCTGAAGCGTGATGGCTTCAAATCGAGTCGCCATCGCGCTTTATCTTTCTTGATTGCACATTATCCTTCCGGAAAACCGGCGCGACGGCCGGGTCGGGCCCGGCCATGAACTTTTCCGGCTCATGCGCTGGCTGACGGCATCTCTCCTGCCGTCAGACCCTCGCGCGGTCATGGCGGGGCGCTTCCTGCGCCAACCCGCCGGCCTCGATCTCCTTGAGCCTGGCGATGATCGCCTCGTCGCGCCGCGTATCGTCGTTTTCCGTCTCGTGCGCGAATTCCATGTCCATGACCGTCTCGCCGATGCGCGCCAGATAGGCGCGGTCGTCCTGCCCTGCCTTGGGCGGCAGATGCAGCACCGTATCCTGGCCATAGGTGCGCACCGTCGAGCCCGAGAAGGTGGCCGGCTGCGGCGGCTCCTTGCCGGCGGCCAGGTCGCGGATCTGGCGCCGCACGCGGCGGCGATAGAGCGATATGCCGCGATCGGTCGGCATCAGGTTCTCACCCTTGTGGGTGGAGATCGGGCCCATGCTCTCGACCGCCTCCGAATCCGCCGGACGGCGCTGCTTTTCCTCGGGCGGACGGTCGAACAGCTCGCCTTGCTCGATCAGCTCGCAGCCTTCCGCGGTATTGTACTGCGAAGGATCGCCGCGCTCGCCGAAGTTCGCCCACGCATAAACCATGCTGGTCTCGTCGTCGACCGGAACGACCCAGCGGGTGAAGCAGGAGCGGCCGAAATAGCGCGGCTCGGTGCCGTCGGCGGCGAATGCGGAGCCGGCTTGCGTGAAATTCGGCAGGATCAGCTCGTTGACGCGGACCCAGGCATTCGCGTCCACGCGACGGGTGCTGGAGCCGAGGAACTGGTTCTCATGGCGCTCGTAGAATTTGAGCTCGCCCAGCTCGGCCATGCCCTGGGAAAATTGCGGATGGCTGTTCTGGCTGTGCAGGAACGAGGTGTGGACGGGATCCATGATCGCGTCGAGGACCTGGATCCAGTTGCACTTGTACGGCGCCTTGTAGGGACGGCTGACCATCCCGCCGATCTCGAAGATGTCGTAGATGGGAAAGGGCGGGATGCGGTCGGGCGGGCCCATATAGGTGAAGACGAGGCCATTGTATTCCTTGACCGGATAGGCGCCGAGCCGGGTGCGTTCGCGCACCATCCTGGCGGGCTCGGCATCCGGCGCCTCGCCCGGCGTTTCGAGAATCTCGCCGTCGGGTGAGAACAGCCAGCCATGATAGCAGCAGCGGATGCCGTTCGCTTCGCAGCGGCCATATTCCAGCGACGCCCGGCGGTGGGGGCAATATTTGTGAACAAGGCCGATGTGCTGTCCGCCGCCATAGCGGAACAGGACGAGCTCCTCGCCCAGGATCTTGATCGCTTTGGGCAGGTCGCCGAGCTCGCTGGTGACGAAGACCGGCTGCCAGAAGCGGCGCATATATTCACCGCATGCCGTGCCGGGTCCGACGCGGGCGATCTCCTCGTCGATCGCCGCGGGCTGGGCCTGCTGGTACCCCCTGAAATTCAGCGCCGAAACCTGAGTACCGTTGCTCGCTGATGCTGGCTTCATGATGCTCACATCCTCCTGTCATAGCGCCTGAGGCGAGGGGTTCATATTTCGCTATTGCGATATTTCATTATCGTCCACTAATTTTTCATCACGTCAAGCGATAAATTATGCGGTTTGCGTACTTTTAGCGTCGCAACTTTGCGATTCCATGATGGCATGCGGGCCGCTCCACGCCACTTGACATGCAACCATTTGGTTGCATATTAGGAGCATGAGCATGGACGCCGTCTTCAGGGCGCTGGCCGATCCGACACGCCGGCAACTCCTGGACAGGCTGCGCGCGAAGAACGGGCAGACGCTGTCGGCGCTCGGCGCGGAGACGGACATGACGCGGCAGGCGGTGAGCAAGCATCTGGCGATCCTGGAAGACGCCAATCTCGTCGTCACGCTGCGCCGCGGCCGCGCCAAGGAGCACTATCTCAACCCGGCGCCGATCTTCGAGATCGCCGACCGCTGGATCGACAAATTCGAGCGCGGACGGCTGCGCGCGCTCTTGGACCTCAAGCTGAAACTGGAAGGACAGAGTAATGAGTAAACCGGTCTATGTCTATGTGACCTATATCAGGACGACGGCGGAGAAACTCTGGCAGGCGCTGATCGATCCCGCCTTCACCCGGCAATATTGGGTGGGCGCCCATCTCGAGTCCGACTGGCAGAAGGGCTCGGACTGGAAGATCGTCTTCGCCGACGGCCGCGTCGCCGATACGGGCGAGATCATCGAGATCGAGCCCATGAAGCGCCTGGTCATCCGCTGGCGCAACGAGGCGTGCCCGAGCTCAAGGCGCAAGGCCATTCGCGCTGCACGATCGCGCTCGAGGCTGACGGCGAGGTGATGAAGCTCACCATCCGCCATGAAGCCGAGACCGACGGACAGCAGAAGCTCATCAACGCCTTCGCCGATGGCTGGCCGTTCATCCTGTCGGGCCTCAAGAGCCTGCTCGAGACCGGCAAGGCCCTGCCGAGATCGGACCGGTTGCCGGAATGAGGAGGGGTCTTCACCCTCCCCGCAAGGGGGAGGGGAATAGGTGTTTCATTTCTTCAGCGCGAATTGCAGCACCAGTGTGCGCTGGAATTCCGGGCGGTAGTTGTTGTCGGAGACGACGGTGACGCGGATCTCGCCATTGAGCTCGGAGACGGCGATGCCTTCCATGTTGTCGATGCGGTAGAAGGGCATGCGCCCGGAGAAGACGAGGGTGGGAGTCACCGCCCCTTGGGCGACGATGTCGTCGGTGCGGATGCGGCGGATCGCCATGCCGGGCAAGGACGTCGAGCTGAAGCTGCGCTCGACGGTCAGGATGTCGCCGTCGGGCAGGATGGCGAGATCGGTGATGGCATAGTCCTCGAACTGCTTGACGGAAAATTCGAACGCCTTGCGACCGCCCCAGACGAAGGCGCGGATGTCGCCATTGTCGTCCTTGTTCAATTCCGAGATGGCGATGATCGAGCCCGCAAGCGGACCCGAGGCGAAGCGGCCGATCGATTCGAGCTCCTGGTTGGGCGGCCCCTTGACCGCGGCCCGGGGCAGCTTCAGGTCGCGGAAGCGCGCCTTGAAGCCGCTCTTGCCGAGATCGAACAGGCCGGCGCGGGCCCGGCTCTCGAAGCCCACGATCACCTTGCCGTCGATGCGGCCCGGTTCCCAGCCGGCCAGCGCCTCGGCGTCGCTCCTGATCTTGCCCTTGTTGGGCCTGCCGTCGGGACCGAGGATCGGCGCCATGACCGCGCTGTCGAGCCCGGAGAGATGATCGTCGGTGTAGAGCAGGTCGGCCTTGAACCAGAAGCCCTTGTCGCTCACCGCCAGGAGCTTGCCGCCGTCGCGCGAGAGCTCGAGCGAGGACAGGCCGCCGAAGCGTTCATCGCTGCTCGTCAGCTCCAGGCCGCCGCGCCATTCGAGTCCGCCAAAGGTCACGAGCTGCGAGAACATGGTGAAGGACTTCACCGGCAGGGTCCTGACGGTGAGGGCGTCCTCCGCGGCCTGCGCCGGGAAGACGGTGAGAAGGACCAAGGCGAGCCAGAGCCATCGCATCAATTGAGCCGGCGCTTGGCGGGGGCCTTGCCGGGCGCTTTTCGCGTCGGCGCGGGCGCCCGCTCCTCGAAGAGCTCGGCGAGCTTCTCGGTCATGGCGCCGCCCAGCTCCTCGGCGTCGACAATGGTCACGGCGCGCTTGTAGTAGCGCGTCACGTCATGGCCGATGCCGATGGCGATGAGCTCGACCGGCGAGCGGTTCTCGATGTCGATGATGATCTGGCGCAGATGCTTCTCGAGATAATTGCCGGAATTGACCGAGAGGGTGGAATCATCGACGGGAGCGCCGTCCGAGATCACCATCAATATGCGGCGCTGCTCGCTCCTGGCGAGCAGGCGATTGTGCGCCCAGATCAGCGCCTCGCCATCGATATTCTCCTTGAGCAGGCCCTCGCGCATCATGAGGCCCAGATTGCGGCGCGCCCGGCGCCAGGGGCTGTCGGCGGACTTGTAGATGATGTGGCGCAGGTCGTTGAGGCGGCCGGGATTGCCGGGCTTGCCGGCGGCGAGCCATTTCTCGCGCGACTGGCCGCCCTTCCAGGCCCGGGTGGTGAAGCCCAGGATCTCGACCTTGACGCCGCAGCGCTCGAGCGTGCGCGCCAGGATGTCGGCGCAGGTGGCGGCGACGGTGATCGGCCGCCCGCGCATCGAGCCCGAATTGTCGAGCAAGAGCGTCACCACCGTGTCGCGGAACTGCATGTCCTGCTCGACCTTGAAGGAGAGCGCGTGCAGGGGATCGATGATGACGCGCGGCAGGCGCGAGGCGTCGAGCAGACCCTCCTCGAGATCGAAATCCCAGGAGCGGTTCTGCTGCGCCATGAGCCGACGCTGCAGGCGGTTGGCGAGGCGCGCCACCACGCCCTGGAGATTGGAGAGCTGCTTGTCGAGATAGTTCCGCAAGCGCGTCAGCTCCTCGGCATCGCAGAGATCCTCGGCCGCGATCTCCTCGTCGAACTGGTTGGTGTAGACCTTGTAGAAATCCTCGTTGGAGAGCGACGAGAAGGGCAATTGCGGGCGCCACGGCTCCTCGCCGTCGGGCGCGTCCTCGCTCTCCATGTCGTCCGGCATGTCGTCGATGTCGAGCTGCTGGGCGTCCATCTCGGAAGCGTCGGTCTCGCCCTCGGTGTCCTGCAGCTCCTCCGAGGCCGATTGCTGGCTTTCCTGGTCCTCGCCGTCCGGCGTCTCCTGCTGGTCGCCGGAATCGGGCTCGGCCTCTTCGTTCTGATCGGAGTCGTCGCTCTCGTCGGGATCCTCGCCGAGCTCGTCGGCCATGTCGAGGGCGGCGATGATGTCGCGCGACATGCGCGCGAAAGCCGCCTGGTCGCCGATGGCGTTGGTCAGATGGTCGAGATGGGACGCCGCCTTCTCCTCGACCCAGGGCCGCCACAGATCGACCAGCGCCTTGGCCTCGGCCGGCGGCGCGGCGCCGGTCAGCCGCTCGCGCACCAGGAGAGCGACGGCCTCCTCGAGCGGCGCATCCTTCTTGGTCGCAGGCCTTCCGCCCAGCTTCTTCTGGTAGCGGTCCTGCAGCATGGCGGTGATGTTGTTGGCCATGCCCGGCATCGCCCGCGCGCCGATGCATTCGACACGCGCCTGCTCCACCGCCTCGAACATCGCCCGCGCATTCTTACCTTCCGGGCGATAGCGGTTGTGCACCCCATCGTCGTGATTGGCGAGACGCATGGCGAAACTATCGGAGATGCCGCGGGTGATGGCGACCTCTTCGCGGTTGAGCTCGATCGAGACCTGCGGCAGCTTGACCTTCTTGCCCTGCAGACCCGGCGTCTCGGCGCCGAAGGAGACCGACAACTCGGGCTCGCCGGCGATGGTCTTCATCGCCAGGGTAAGGACATTACGGAACTCGCCTGCCGGTCCTTCGCGGTCCTGGGCCATGGCCCATCAGCCTCTCATGACAGAGCGACATGCGCCGGGGATTCGGGAAGTTCCTCGCCGAAACAGCGCTGATAGAATTCAGCGACCAGGGCGCGCTCGAGCTCGTCGCACTTGTTGAGGAAGGTGACGCGGAAGGCGAAGCCCAGATCGTCGAAGATCTCGGCGTTCTGCGCCCAGGTCATCACCGTGCGCGGGCTCATGACCGTCGACAGGTCGCCCTGCATGAAGGCGTTGCGGGTCAGGTCGGCGACGCGCACCATGTTGGCGATGACCTTGCGGCCCTTCTCGTTGTCGTAGCTCTTGGTCTTGGCGAGCACGATGCCGACTTCCTGCGCATGCGGCAGGTAGTTGAGGGCGGTGACGATCGACCAGCGGTCCATCTGCGCCTGGTTGATCTGCTGGGTGCCGTGATAGAGGCCGGTGGTGTCGCCGAGGCCGATGGTGTTGGCGGTCGAGAACAGCCGGAAGGCGGGATGCGGGCGGATCACCCGCGACTGGTCGAGCAGCGTCAGCTTGCCCGAGGATTCGAGGATGCGCTGGATGACGAACATGACGTCCGGCCGGCCGGCGTCATACTCGTCGAAGACGAGCGCCACATTGTGCTGATAGGACCAGGGCAGGATGCCTTCGCGGAACTCGGTGATCTGCTTGCCGTCCTTGAGAACGATGGCGTCCTTGCCGATGAGATCGATGCGGCTGATATGGCTGTCGAGATTGATGCGGATGCACGGCCAGTTGAGGCGGGCGGCGACCTGCTCGATATGGGTCGACTTGCCGGTGCCGTGATAGCCGGTGATCATGACGCGGCGGTTGTAGGCGAAGCCGGCCAGGATGGCGAGCGTGGTCTCGCGGTTGAAGAGATAGTCCTCGTCGAGATCGGGCACATGCTCGCTGGTCCGGGAATACGCCGGAATTTCAAGGTTCGAATCGAAGCCGAACACCTGCCGCACCGACACCTTCATGTCGGGGAGGGGGGCTGCTTCGCCATTGGTGGTCGCGGTCATAGGTCTATAGCCACTACTATCGAGTCTCGGAATGCGGAGGGTTCTAGACGGTCAAGGGGGCCGGAGCAAGGCTGCAGGCGGCTTTCCCGGCCCGCAACGATCACCACTTTGGTGGAAATGCTCAAAAGGCGATGTTCCGCCGAAATCAGCAAAAGCCCGTCGAGCGCAAATAATCATAGGCCTGGATGACCGCCTTCAGCGTGTCCTCGTTCGCCCGGCTGCCATTGTTGGCGTCCGGATGCAGCCGCTTCACCAGGGTCTTGTACTGGCTGCGGACCTTTTCCCTGGTCGCCGTCTCGTCGAGGCCCAGCGTATGCAAGGCTTTCAATTCAGCATTGCGAATGGGGCGGGCGGCGCTCGCGCCCGTCCCCGGCTGGCCGTCCTCGCCCAGGAGGTTGAACGGGTCGCGGAAGTCGCCGGGCCGGGCGCGCCGACCCTTGGCATTCATCGTGCTCGAATTCTGGCCGAGCTTCCAGGTCGGGCGATGGCCGGTCGCCGCCTCCTTCTGGAAGTCGCGGACGGCATCATCCTTCATGCCGGCAAAATAATTGTAGGTCTTATTGTATTGCTGCACATGCTCCAGGCAGAAGGCATGGAACTGGCCTTCCTGGTCGCGGCCCTTGGGCGCCTTGTGGCGCCCGGGCTTGGCGCAACCCGGCCATTCGCAATTGGGGTGCTTGCCGCGCGTGACGCGCTCTTCGCCCGGCTTGACCCTGATCTTGTCGAAATATTTGGAATCGAGCTTCATCGTCGCCTAATTATGGGCATCAGTTGATCGAGGAGCAAGTCATGGCGCTGGGACCCGTAGGCACACATATCAAGGACAAGCTCGCGCGCGTCTTTCAGCCGCAGACGCTCGACGTCGTCGACGAGTCGCATCTGCATGCCGGCCATGCCGGATCGCATCCTCATGGTGAAAGCCATTTCCGCGTCAAAATTGTGTCGGAAGCCTTCACCGGCAAGAGCCGCCTCGCCACCCATCGCATGGTGAACGACGCGCTCGCCGAAGAGCTCAAGTCGCGCGTGCACGCGCTCGCCATCCAGGCCTCGGCGCCAAAGTAGGATTCGGCGGCCTACTTCACGAGGCCAGGCGCAACACCCGGCACTCGACCAGCATCGAGGCCAAGGCCACTTTCTCCTCGTCGTCGAGACCCGGCAACTCACGCACATAGAAGGCGCCGGTCCGGCCGATGAAGCCCAGGGCCTCGCCGGCCAGGTCGTTGACCGCCGCGACCGGCTCACCGTCCTTGTTCAATATCTCGATCATGCCGTCATCGACGCGCAGCTCGAGGCGGTCTTGCCGATCATTGTGGACACGGCGGTTGAGCGTGACGTTGCGCGCATCGACCCAGATCTCCGGCAATGGCGACTGGAAGAGCTCCTGGTAGCGCGCATTGAACTCGCGGAAAGTCGTGCGCTGCTTCGGCGCGATGCCGGCATCCGGCGAATTGCTCGGGGCATGCGGGACATAACGGCCGAAATGGAGCTTGCAGAACTCGGTATACTGCTTGGTGAACAGGATGAACTGGTGCCAGCATTCATCGATGCGCAACGAATACATGTGCCAGCTCTTGTCGGAATCGAGTGCGGCGATCACCAGATAGCGCTTCACCTCGGCGAACAGGGCCTCGGCTTCCTCCGGCGTGTCGGCGATGTGATCCTTGACCAGCTTCTCGATGAGGAAGGGCGCCTCATAGTCGAGAGCGGCCAAGACCTTCATGGGCGACAGGCTTTCCGCCGCCGGCGCGTCGGTCATGTCTCGATCCTCCTGAACAGGCCGGTCTCCTCCAGCGCCTCGACGAGGTCGATGCGTTCCTCATCGGAGAAGGCGCCGGGAATGGCGGCGGCGTCGAACACCGGCTCGCGCAGGATGAAGTCCATGGCCTCGCCGGCGTCGTCGGCGAGGGCGAACTCCTCGATCAGCCCCTGCGGCGCCTCGGCATCGAGGGCGATCATGTCGCCGTCACGGCGCAGATGCAGATCGAGAGAGGAATGCGCGCGGGCAAGCGTGATCCGCCGCACGGCGTTGGGCTCCCGGCGCAGGAGATTGCGCGTCCGGGTGGAGCCCATGGCATGGCATCTTTCGACCAGCGCGGCGCCCTGCGCGGCGTTCATCCGCGCGGCGATGCGCGCCAGGAGGTGCAGGCACTTGTTGCGCTGGCGGGTGAAGATCACCCGCGCATAGGGATGGTCGCCGAGGCCGGCGAAGCGCCGCCTTCGGCGCTCGCGCAGGGCCGGCAATTCGTCGGCGGTCTCCGCCCGCGGCCTGCCGTCCAAAGGGCTCGACATGTGGAAGGACAGCGACCAGTCGGACGAGATGTTCCTGGGCTCGTGGATGCAGGGCTCGCTGATGAAGCCGACCCGCCCGGCCTCGGCATGGAAGCGGTTCTTGGGGACGAGCTGGCGCGTGCGGTAGGATTCGGCGCGATCATAGGTCAGGACTTCCAGCTCGTTGCGGCACACGGCGGTCACCGTCCAGGCGGTGTGCTCATGGGCGCCCGCGCCATGACCCGGCGCCCAATAACCCAGCGCAAATCTAATTCCGAGCTCCGGCATGACGAAGAAGGGCACGAGCCCGCGGCGGGGCGTCTCGCTGGCGATCAGGTCGAGCTCGCGCGCGATGCAGTCGGCCAGGAACTCGTCATCGCGCAGCGCGTCCTCGACCAGCGCCCGCGCCGATTGCACCAGCGGCCGGTCGGGATGCGTCGCATCGCGCCCCTTCGGAAAATGGAGCCCGTCGAGCCGCTCGAGGAACGCGGCGAATCTCATGCGGGTTCGGAATGGCAGATGCTGCAATCACACCAGGAGATGCAGTCCATGCAGACCGAGAAGCAGATCGGATCGCGGGCGGACTGCTGGCGGCGCATGCGCATGCGCAAGCGGCCCTTGCGCAGTTCTTCCATCTGCGGTGCCGTTTGCGAGGGGGTGTCTGACTCATCGACCCGGAAGGTGGTGAGCGTCGCGTCCTTCCTGACCCACAGGATCACCGCGCCGAGCGCCGAGCGCGGCGCCTTGATGGTGTGGATGATCGCGGCGCGCGGGATATCGACGCATTCCGCGAGATTGTCGAGACGGGGAAAAAGCCGGATCCTGTCCTTGTGCGGCGACGGCCCGACGAAGCCGCGCAACTTGATCGCGGTCAGCGCGCCCTGCGCCAACAGCGTCGCCACCAGCGGATTTTCCTGCAGGTTCTTCGCAGAAGCATCTTCATCGGCCATATGCCGCACTCCCAGCTTCGCCAATGCCCCGACGTCAGGAGACTACATGATTGGGGCTTGGGGGCAAGATTGAAGCGGCGGCATCACCTGTGCCATTTCGGCATATTTGCAGCCGAAGCAAAAAGGCGCCGTTCTGCAACGGCGCCCAAGTCGGGAGGAATCTTCGGCGGCGATGGTCAGAGATTGCCCTTGGCCATCTCGCCCGCGATGTGATCGGCCTGACGAATGGCCAGCGCCACGATGGTCAGCGTCGGATTCTCCGCCGCCCCGGTGGTGAACTGGCTGCCGTCCGACACGAACAGGTTGGGGATGTCGTGGGTGCGGCCCCATTTGTCGACGACGCCGTCCTTCGGCAACTCGCTCATCCGGTTGGTGCCGAGATTGTGCGTCGAGGGATAGGGCGGCGTGTGGAAGGTCTTGACCGCGCCCACCGCGTCATAGATCGCCGAGCCCTGCTTGTAGGCGTGATCGCGCATCGCCACGTCATTGGCATGGTCGTCGAAATTGACATTGGGCGCGGGCAGGCCGAACTGGTCCTTCTCGCTCGCATGCAGCGTGATGGCGTTGTTGTGCTGCGGCATGTCCTCGCCCACGATCCAGATGCCGGCCATGCGGTCATAGGCGTCCATCGCCTCGGCGAAGGAGCGGCCCCATTCGCCGGGGTTGAGGAAGGCCGCCATGAACGGCACGCCGAGCGCCAGCGTCTCGAACTCATAGCCGCCGGCGAAGCCGCGCGACGTGTCATGGCGCGCCTCGTCCTGGACGATGCCGGCCATGGTGGTGCCGCGATACATGTGCACCGGCTTCTCGAAGATCGCATAGACCGATCCCGTCGTGTGGCGCATGTAGTTGCGCCCGACCTGGCCCGAGGAATTGGCGAGGCCATCGGGGAACTTGGCCGACTGCGAATTGAGCAGCAGCCGCGGGCTTTCGATCGAATTGCCGGCGACGCAGACGACGCGCGCCTTCTGCTTCATCTGCTTGCCGCCCTTGCCGGCATAGACCACGCCGTCGACCTTGCCCTGGTCGTTGTGGGTGATGGTCAGCGCTTGCGCGTCGGGCCTGACTTCGAGATTGCCGGTGAGCTCGCCGTCGGGAATCTCGGCATAAAGCGTCGACCATTTGGCGCCCGACTTGCAGCCCTGGAAGCAGAAGCCGATCTGCAGGCAGGAGCCGCGGCCCTTGCGCGGCTGCGAATTGATCGACATGCGCCCGGTGCTGACTTCCTTGTAGCCGAGCTTCCTGGCGCCGGCTTCCAGAACCTTGAAGTTGTTGTTGCCCGGCAGGCCCGGAATGTTGTTGGTGCGGGTCGTGCCCATCTTGTCCTCGGCCTTGGCGTACCAGGGCTCCATCTCGGAAAGCGTCAGCGGCCAGTCGAGCAGATTGGCGCCGGCGATGTCGCCATAAGTGGTCCTGGCCTTGAACTCGTGCTCCTGGAAGCGCAGCGAGGCGCCGGCCCAGTGCGTGGTCGAGCCGCCGACCGCCTTCACGATCCAGGCCGGGAGGCCGGGAAAGTCGGTGGCGACGCGCCAGCTTCCCGAGGTGGTGCGCTTGTCGAGCCAGGACAGCTGGCTGAAGGCCGGCCATTCGTCATTGACGAAATCCTGGTTCTCGATGCGCGGCCCCGCCTCGAGGCAGACGACCTTCACGCCTTTCTGCGCCAGCTCGTTGGCGAGCGTGCCGCCGCCGGCGCCGGAACCGACGACCACGACGACCGTATCATCATTCAGATCAAAAGGTGCGGGCATGATCGATCCTCCTCACAGCCAGTCGATGTCGTCGAAGCCGCGATTGATGTAGCCGCCCTTGTCGGCGGAGGCGCCCTCGTAGCCGAAATGCGGCCACAGCTCCTTGTTGTTGTAGAGGCCGGTGATCATGGTGCCGCGCACCTTCTGGAAGAAGGGCGTCGTCTCGATCTCCTTGAGGATCGCCACGCGCTCATCTTCGGAAGACATGGCGCCATAGCCGCCGCCGTTCTTGAGGCCGGCCGCCTTCCTGTCCAACTGGGTAACGCCGTCCTCGAGCAAGGTCTTGAGCGCCGCGTCGTCTTTCGCCGCCTGGTCGAGGCTTTCGATGACCGCCGCATAATATTTGTCGGCGATCTTGTCGTGCGGATAGATATCACGCGCCATCTTGACGAGAGTGGCGAAACTCTCCTTGGAGAGTGCGGCCGGCGCGGCTGCCTTGGCCATGCCGACCGGCATCACCGCCGCCGCCGCGGCCACGGCGCTCGTGGTGCGCAGCATGTCGCGTCGCGAGACCTTCACGCGCTTGTCGATCAATCTCATTGCATGTCCTCCCATAAAGAGGCCGGTAACGCCTTTCAGGTGTATCGGCCGTGACGCTGCAGGACTTCGATCTTGTAGCCGTCGGGATCCTGCAGGAAAAAGAACTTGGCGAGCAGAGCGCCGTCGCGAAAGAATTCCTTGACCGGCGTCGGAGCGAGTCCGGCATCGGTCGCGCGCCGGTGCTCGCGCGCGACATCGTCGGTCGAGACGGCGAGATGGCCATAGCCGGTGCCGTGCGTATAGGGCTCGCCGCGCCCGTGATTGATGGTGAGCTCGACCTCGAAGTCGTTCTCGGCGTTCTTGAGATAGACGAGGGTGAAGCCGTCGAAGTCGAAGCGGTCCTGCACCTCGAGGCCGAAGGCCCGATGATAGAAGGCGACCGACTTCGCTTCGTCCATCACCCGGATCATCATATGGATCGGCTTCGCCATCTTCAGTCCTTCCGGGTTGCGATGTAGTCGATGAGCACCTTGCGGATCTCGGGGTTGTTCTGGCGATAGACCATGGTGGTGTCGCGCACCATTTTCTTGGGGAAGGTGAGCCATTGGTCGAGCGTCTCGCGCGTCCAGACCAGCCCAGAGGCCTTGAGCCCGGCGGAATAGGGGAAGCCTTCGACGGCGCCCGCCGCGCGGCCGAAGACACCCCAGAGCGGCGGGCCCATGCGCTTCGGTCCCTCTCTGGCGATGATATGGCAGGTCTGGCAGTTCTTGACGAAAAGAGCAGCACCATCCTCGGCCGCGGCAGACGCGGCGCCGGCAAAGGTCAAGGCAAGTGCGCTCATCGTGACGCCCAGGCGGTTCATTCCGCCCAATCTAGGCACGAATGGCGGGAAGCGGGTAATATCACCCTACTACATCGAAAAATTTCATCCCCGGCGGAAGCCCGAGCGCGAAGGCCCCGTCGTCAGGCGTCTTGTGCCGCAGGCCGCGGACGCTCATCATCGACCGGCTTTGCCCGAGTGAAGAGGTGGCGGGATGGCCGTGCTGCGCGTCGTCGCGAATATCGCCGCGGACTCCGTCCCGGAGGTCCGCAAGTTCTATTCCGAACTCTTCGGTCTCGACGCCGTCATGGATCTCGGATGGATCGTCACGCTCAAGTCCGGCGAGACGCAGGTCCCGCAGATCAGCATCATGAGCGAGGGCGGCTCGGGCGCGCCGGTGCCCGACCTCTCGATCGAGGTCGACGATGTGGACGAGGTGTACGCCCGCGCGAGGAAGGCCGGCTGCAAGATGGTCCACGAGCTGACCGACGAGCCGTGGGGCGTCAGACGCTTCTTCATCCACGATCCGGCGGGGAAGCTGGTCAACGTGCTCTCACACCGTTCGTAATGGCGTCTTTGCGGCTCAGCCGGCGGCGCGGCGCCGTTCCGGCGAGTTCAGGCCCTGCTCGAGATAGACGAGGCAGCTGCAGCGCAAGAGCGAGGCGAAATTGCCCACCTCGCCATGGATCTCGAGCGCCTCGTCATGGAGCTGCGACAGGAACTTGCCGACGGTCATGTCCTGCGCATGGGCGATCTCTTCGATGATCCGCCAGAACCGCGCTTCGAGCCTGACGCTCGTCGGATAACCCGAAATGCGCACCGAGCGCGTCTCGAAGGCGTAACGTTCCGGATCCTGTCCGGCGAATATCCGGCACATGATGGGGTTCCTCCACGATTCTCGCCTCTGAACGGGCTTTCTGGGTCAACTGTACCAATTGAACCAATCGGGAGGCAAGCAATTGGGCTCAGCCATCAGATACTACTTTTGACACGCTGCTCGAAGGCCTCGAGGCTGTCGCCGGGCTGGGCGCGGCGGTGGAAATAGACCTTGCAGGCGAACCAGTTCATCATCGGCGTGCCGATCGCCAGGTTGTAGAGCCAGTTGGGCGGCGCTCCATCCATGACGCGGCGCAGGAGAAGTTTCCGGCGCATGGCCGGGATCTCGCTTGCGAGCACGAGCTCCGGCGGCGGTCCGTGGCGGGTCAGGTGGTCGGCGATGAGCTGCGCCGCGCGCCGGCCATAACGGAAGGCCAGCCTGATGCCGCCGCCGGTCAAGGGCGAGACGTGGCCCGCGGCATCGCCGATGAGAAGGACCCGCGGCGCGGCAAAAGGATGGACGGGCCCGCCGCAGGGGATGCGGCCGCTGCGGCGCTCCTTCACCGCGAATTTCGAGAAGCCGAAGAGCCGCTCGGTATGGGCGAGGAAGGCCCTGAGATCGGGCTTGGCGCCTTGCGTGGTGGCGAGGCCGACCTGGAAGAAGCCGGGCGCCGGGGCCACCCAAGCGAGATAGCCCGGCGCCAGGCGGGAATCGAGGAAGCAGTGCAGGTAATCGGGATCGGCTCCGGGCAACTGCGGATATTCCACTTCGAGGCCGGTGAGGAAACGGCTGTTGCGGCCGAGGTCGAAGAGGCGGGCGACGGTCGAGCGCGCGCCGTCGGCGCCGACCAGATAGCGCGTCCTGACGCCGAGCTGCGGCAGGAAGATCATGTCGCCCTGGCGCACCGCATGGCTGAGCTTCACCGAGCAGCGGACATGGGCGCCCGCGGTCTCGGCTTCGCGCGCCAGCCAGCGCAACAGATCGGCGGTGTTGCTGGTGAGGAAATAATAGCCCGGCGCGAAGAGATCGACGGAGCGCAGCGACGGCGAATAGAGCCTGACGCCATGCACGGTGCGCGTCAGGTCGGGCGGCAGGTCGATCTCCTCGGCCGCTTCCTTGACCAGGATGCCGGTGGTCGAGATGCGGGCACCCGGATCGCGCTTGGCGTCCAGCACGAGCGTGCGCAAGCCCCTGATGGCGGCCGCCCGGGCGCAAACCAGCCCGGCAAAGCTCGCCCCCACGATCACCAGGTCATATGCGGCCGTGTCTTTCATCGCTGACGTGAGGATAGACCGGAAGGCGGTTATTTGAAGGCAATGATCTCACCCTCTCCCCTCTGCGATGGACGAGGACATGATTCTTTCCGCCGGCACCACCCGCAAGGTGGTGATCTGGTGGCGGCGCTTGCGCAGGACCTCGAAGCGGAAGCCGTGGAAGGTGAAGGCCTGGCCGGTATCGGGGATCATGCGCGCCTCATGGATCACGAGTCCGGCGACCGTCGTCACCTCGTCGTCGGGCAGGCGCCAGTCGAGGGTGCGATTGACATCGCGGATCGGCACCGCACCGTCGATCAGCACCGAGCCGTCCTTCTGCCTGCGGATGCGCGGACGCTCGGGATCATGCTCGTCGGAAATGTCGCCGACGATCTCCTCGAGCACGTCCTCGAGAGTGACGAGGCCCATCACCTCGCCATATTCGTCGACAACCAGCGCGAAATGATTCTTGCGCCGCAAGAACGCGGCAAGCTGATCCGACAGACGGCGCGTATCGGGGACGAACCAGGGCGGGTTGACGATGGCTTCGATGTCGATCTTGCCGGCCTCGCCGTCATGCTCGAGGAGGGATGCGAACAGATCCTTCACATGCAGGGTGCCGATGATGTTGTCGGGCCTGTCCTTCCACACCGGCACGCGGCTGTGGCCACTATGCAGGACTTCCCTGATGATCACTTCCTGCCTCATCTCCGCATCGACCGTCGTCATCTTGGTGCGGTGGACCATGACGTCGAATACCTCGAGCTCGGAGAGATCGAGGATGCCGCCCAGCATGTCGCGGTCCTTCTTGACGAAGGCGCCTTCCTTGTGATGGAGGTCGATGGCGCCGCGCAATTCCTCCTGCGCGGTCTGCGGCCTGACCAGGCCAAGCCGTTCGAGGAGTCGCCGCAATCCCCGAATGAGCGCCGTCATGCCGGGACCTGCTCCTCCGCCAGGAATTCGTGCACCGCCTTCTCCTCGACGTCGCGGGCGATGAAGGCCTGGCCGATGCCGCGCGTGAGGATGAAGGTGAGCTTGCCGGCCACCGCCTTCTTGTCCTGGCGCATGATCTCGATGAGCTTGCGCGGCTCGGGCAGGTTGCCGGCAATGTCGGCGAGCCGCGTCGGCAGCCCGACCTGCCGCAGATGCGTCTCGACCCGCGCCGCATCAGCCTCGGCCACGAGACCGAGCTTGTGCGAGAAGCGGAAGGCCTGCGCCATGCCGATCGCCACCGCCTCGCCATGGAGGAGGCGCTGAGAATAGCCGGTCGCGGCCTCGAGCGCATGGCCGAACGTGTGACCGAGATTGAGGAGCGCGCGCACGCCGGTCTCGGTCTCGTCCTCGGCGACGATCCGGGCCTTCATCTCGCAGCTTCGGGTGATGGCCTTGACGCGGGCCTGCGCGTCGCCCGCGAAGATCGATCCGGCATGGGCCTCGAGCCAGGCGAAGAAACCGGCATCGCCGAGGAGGCCGTATTTCGCGACCTCGGCATAGCCCGCCGCCAGCTCGCGGCCGGGCAGCGTGTCGAGAAGGGCGATGTCGATGAGGACGGCACGCGGCTGGTGGAACGCGCCGATGAGGTTCTTGCCGTGCGGCGAATTGATGCCGGTCTTGCCGCCGACGGAGGAATCGACCTGCGCCAGGAGCGTGGTCGGGATCTGGATGAAGTCGACGCCGCGCCTGAGCACGGCCGCGGCGAAGCCGGCGAGATCGCCGATGACGCCGCCGCCCAGCGCTATGACCATGTCGCGGCGCTCGATGCCGGCGGCGAGAAGACCGTCGCAGGTCTCGGCGAGATGGCGGTAGCTCTTGGTCGCCTCGCCCGCCGGCAGGACGATGGTGGTGGACTCGATGCCGGCCGCGGCGAGGCTCGCGCGCAAGGTCGCGAGATGCAGCGCGGCGACATTGCCGTCGGTGACGATGGCGGTGAGCGGGCGCTTGAACAGCGGCCTGAGGCGCGCTCCCGCCTCCTTGAGGAGGCCCTCGCCGATCGCGATCGCGTAGCTGCGCGCGCCCAGATCGACGGCGACGGTGGCATTGGCGGCGGAGAGATCAGCTTGCGACATGGTTCAGACGGTCCCAGCCCGGCCAGCGGGCCAGGGTCCTGATGATGGTGTTGACGATGGAAGTATGGGCGACGTCGCGGCTGTCGACGGTGAGGTCGGCCTCGGCATAGGTCGGATAGCGCTCCTCGATCAGCTTGCGCATCACCGCTTCCGGATCGGCATTCTGCAGAAGCGGGCGGTTGGAGCGCCGCCGCACCCGGCGCATCAGGAGATCGAAATCGGCCCTGAGCCAGATGGCGATGCCGTGGCGGCGAATGGTCGCGCGCGTGTCGGCATTCATATAGGCGCCGCCGCCGGTCGCCAGCACCTGGGCGCCATTTTCCAGGAGGCGGGCGATCACCTTGCGCTCGCCGTCGCGGAAATAGGCCTCGCCATGCTTGGCGAAGATCTCCGGGATGGTCTGGCCGGCGGCAAGCTCGATCTCATGATCGGCATCGACGAAAGCGAGTCCGAGCTTCTCGGCCAGCCTCCGGCCCACCGTCGTCTTGCCGGCGCCCATGAGGCCGACGAGCACGATCGCATGGCCGTCGAGGCGCTGGCGGACGGCGGAAGTATCCTTGCTGAGCGAGCGGCGGGCCATCTGTCGGAGTCTTGCATGCAACGGTTCTCGCCATGGCCTAGCGCATTAAAAGGACAATCACAAACCCAACAACCCCAAAACCCCCCGAAGCAGATCAATTCGAGCTGTGAGAAATCCGGGTCAGCCGTTGTCGCCGCTGCCGGACTTGCGCGCCCGCCAGCGTGCGAGATTGAACATCTGGTCCACTTTCCACATGGCCCGGGCGGATGGCGACATTTGGCGGTCGTCGACGAGGTGTTCGCCCTTGCTCCAGAACCGGTTGACCTTGTCCCACCAGTGCCGGCCCTCGGGGCCCAGCAGCGCGGTGAAGCGGTCCTCGGCAATGCCGCGGCGCTGCGCGATATTCTGGAGGTCCTCGATGAGGCCCACGGTCGCGGCCTCCTTCACATAGGCGTCACCCTCCATGAGCCAGCGCTCGGCGACCGCCAGGGCGCGCGCAACGTCGTCATCTTGTCCCGCCTGGAGCAGATCGGCGAGATGGCGCGCCAGATCGCCGATGAGGAGGTAGCTCGGCAGGTCCCCAGGCCCAGCGCCCCGGTTGTGGGGATTGTCCGTCCACTCGTCGACAAAGGCCTGCCAGGTCGGGCGGAAGCCGGGCAGCGCCTCGAGGAGCGGCTCGAACATGTGGTGGCGGGTAATCATTTAGATGAGGCCAAGCTACCGCATTGGCACGCCAAGCTCCACAGCCAGAGAATTGTTTTGGACTTTCACCAAATTTTGTCGCCGCCGTGGGATTGTGGGGTGCCCGAATCTCTTGGCGATCGTCGAGCAATCGGGCAAAAGAGCTGCCGGGTGAGGAAGGACGTGGCGTGCCTGATACCGTTCGCTTTCTGTTAATCATCGCGTGCTTGGCTGGGGCTGTCTATGGGGCGGTGTGGGCGCTTGCCAACTATCCCCCGGAACAGACCCAGATCGTCAGGCCCTTGCCGCATGAGAGACTCAGACAGCAGTGACCGAGGCCGGGACAGCCGGCTGATCGAACGTTTTCTCGAAATGATGAGCGCCGAACGCGGAGCGGCACGCAACACGCTCGCCGCCTACGAACGCGATCTTTCGGATTATGCCGGTTTCCTCAAAGCCCAGGGCGCGGGCCTCAGACAGGCGAATCCGGAACATATAAGGAACTATCTCGCCGGCCTCGCCGACCGGGGCCTCAAGGCCGCAAGCGCCGCCCGCAGGCTCTCGGCGGTGCGGCAGTTCCACAATTTCCTCTACGGCGAGGGCATGGTTAAGGACAACCCGGCGACGGCGGTCGATGCGCCAAGGCTTCGCCGCCCCTTGCCCAAGGTGATGACGGAAGAGGAGGTCACCCGGCTGATCGAGCACGCCGCGGCCAGGATCGGCCGGCTCGAGGGCAAGGCCCGGATCAAGGCCCTGCGGTTGCGCTGCCTCTTGGAGCTCCTCTATGCCAGCGGCCTCAGGGTGTCGGAACTCGTCGCCCTGAAGAAGCAGGCCGTGGCCAAGGCGGCGCAGTTCATAACGGTCAAGGGCAAAGGCGGGCGCGAAAGGCTGGTGCCCGTCTCGCGCAAGGCGGGCGAAGCGGTCAAGGCCTATCTCGCAGGCCTGAAGGGCGAAAGCGAAGAGGGGCCCTGGCTCTTCCCGTCGCATGGCGAGGAGGGGCACCTGACCCGCCAGCATTTCGCCCTCGAGCTCAAGGCCCTGGCGGCCGAGGCGGGGCTCGCCGCGGACCGGATCTCGCCCCATGTGCTGAGGCACGCCTTCGCCAGCCACCTCCTGGCCGGCGGGGCCGATCTCCGGGCGGTCCAGCAGATGCTGGGCCATGCCGACATCGCGACGACGCAGATTTATACGCATGTCCAGAGCGACAGGCTCCGGGCGGCGGTCGAGACCCACCATCCCTTAGCGCGTGATCAGGAAAAGTGGCCCCGGTTTTCCGTCCGATCACGCGCTAAACACTAAGATTCCGAACACGTTTATCCCTTCAGGTCGAAATCGACCCGAAGGGATCGTGATCTGGCGAAGCCCCGTTGACATCCGCTGCGTGGATAGCCAGTTTGCGCCGCGATTGGTAGGAGCTGGTTCCCCGTTCAGGTTGGATCAACCGATATGGGATAAAAGGGCTCCTCGTCTTATATAGAGCGCTTCCCATCCCGAGGTTCAATGCACGCCTATCTCGATTTCGAAGCCCCCCTTGCCGAGCTGGAAGGAAAGATCGCGGAGCTCAAGGCGATTGCCGGCCCCGAGTCCGCCGTCTCGATCGGCGAAGAGGTGAAGGCACTGGAAAAGAAGGCGGCGAAAATCCTGGCCGAACTCTATCAGAGCCTCAACCCGTGGCAGAAGGCGCAAGTCGCGCGCCATCCCGACCGCCCGCACAGCGCCGATTACATCAAGGGGCTGATCACCGACTACACGCCCATGGCCGGCGACCGCAAATTCGCCGAGGACAATGCCATCATCGGCGGCCTCGGCCGCTTCCGGGGCGAGGCGGTGGTGGTCATCGGCCAGGAAAAAGGGCACGATACCCAGACCCGCCTCAAGCACAATTTCGGTATGGCGCGGCCCGAGGGCTACCGCAAGGCGGTGCGCCTCATGGAGACGGCCGACCGGTTCGGCATGCCGGTCCTGACCTTCATCGACACGGCCGGCGCCTATCCCGGCATCGACGCCGAGGAGCGCGGCCAGGCGGAAGCCATCGCACGCTCGACCGATTGCTGCCTGGGGCTCGGCGTGCCGCTCATCTCGGTGATCATCGGCGAGGGCGGATCGGGCGGCGCGATCGCCATCGCCACCGCGAATGCCGTGCTGATGCTGGAGCATTCGATCTACAGCGTCATCTCGCCGGAAGGTGCCGCCACCATCCTGTGGCGCGATTCGACGCGCGCCAAGGATGCCGCGAGCTCGATGCGCATCACCGCGCAGGACCTGAAGAAGCTCGGCATCATCGACGACATCATCGCCGAGCCCATGGGCGGCGCCCATCGCGGGCCCGAGCAAGTGCTGGCCAGCGCCGACGAGGCGATATCGCGCTCGCTCAGGGCCTTCGGCGTGATGCCGCCCGACGCGCTCAAGCAGCAGCGCCGCGACAAGTTCCTGGCGATCGGCCGCGATCTGTGACGCGTGGCGCGTGGGAACTCCGCGCATTCGCCGCAAAGCTGCCCTCATTCCCGGCCAGTCTCTCGGCCCATGCGGATCCTGACGCTGCTCCTGATCCTGGTTGCCGTCGCGGCGGCGGCGGGCTACGTCGCCTACGAGACATTCACCGATCGCAGCATCGCCGAGGCGCGCCGGACCTTGCCGACGCGGCTTCAGGCCAGGGGCCTCAGCCAGGGGCAGCCGGTCTTCCTGCGCATCTTCAAGCAGGAAGCCGTCCTCGAGCTGTGGATGCGGGGCGACGAGGGCTGGCGGCTGTTCCAGTCCTATCCGATCTGCCGCTTCTCAGGGCAACTCGGGCCCAAGCTCAAGCAGGGCGACCGCCAGGCGCCGGAAGGCTTCTATCAAGTGGCGAGCGGACAGCTCAATCCCAACAGCCGGCATCATCTGTCGTTCAATCTCGGCTTTCCCAATGAATATGACCGCGCGCATGGACGCACCGGCTCCTTCCTCATGGTGCATGGCGGCTGCAGCTCATCCGGCTGCTATGCGATGACCGATCCCGCGGTCGACGACATCTACGGGCTGGTTTCCGCGGCACTGCGCAACGGTCAGCACACTGTCGACGTCCATGCCTTTCCCTTCCGCATGACCGACCTCAACATGGCGCGGAACGCGCAATCACGCTGGATTGATTTCTGGCGCGACCTCAAGGCCGGATATGACCAGTTCCAGAAAGGCAGGCGCGTTCCGGCAGTGAAAATCGCCGACAAGCGCTATGTCGTCGAAGGCTGACCTCGGCGCCGCCGCACACCAACACGCACAGGACCCGACCGAATGACCTATCTTACGCGCCGCCATATCATCGCGGGTCTCGCCGCCACGGCCGCAGCACCTTTCGCCCGCGCGGCGCGCGCGCAAGACGCGAGCGAGATCGCGGCGACGACGCGGGTCATCGAGGTGAAGGGCAAGGCCGCGACCGTGTTCGGTCTCGAAAGCCGGCAAGGCTTCGTGTTCGATGCCGCGCAGGATCTTCGCCTCGCCCTCACCAACCGCCTGAACGAGCCGACCCTCATCCACTGGCATGGCCAGACGCCGCCCAGCGACCAGGACGGCGTGCCGATGCTCTCGCAACCCGCGCTCGAGCCCGGCGGGCGCTACGCTTACGACTTCAGGCCGCGGCCCGGCACGCATTGGATGCATTCGCATGTCGGGCTGCAGGAGCAGAAGCTGCTCGCCGCTCCGATGATCCTGCGCGACAAGGACGAACTCGCCGCCGACATCCAGGAGCATGTGGTGCTGCTGCATGATTTCACCTTCCGCGACCCGCAAGAGATCCTGGCCGAGCTCAAGCGCGGCGGCGGCGATCATGCCGCGCACGCGGGCGGCACGGCCGGCGACATGAGCGGCATGGACCACGGCAAGATGGCCATGCCTGAGCCCGCGGCGATGCTCAACGACGTGCGCTTCGATGCGTTCCTCGCCAATGACCGCACGCTCGACGACCCCGAAATCCTGCGCGCCGAGACGGGCGGCCGGGTGCGGCTCAGGATCATCAACGGGGCGGCGGCATCGAACATGTGGGTCGACCTCGGAAGCCTCGATGCCGAGCTGATCGCGGTCGACGGCAACGCCGTCATGCCGGTCCGCGACCGGCTGTTCCCGCTCGCCGTGGCGCAGCGCATCGATCTCGTCATCCAGCTGCCGCGCGAGAACGGCGCCTGGCCCGTGCTCTTCCGGCCGGAGGGCACGGCCGAGCGCACCGGGCTTGTCATCGCAACGGGCGACGGCCAGATCGCCAAGGTCGCTGCCGAGGGCGAGCCGGCGCCGGCGCTCGACCTCGCGCTCGAGCTCAAGCTCCGCGCGAGCAAGAGCCTCAGGCCCGAGCCCGTCACCCGCACCGAGATGCTGATGCTGACCGGTGGCGGCGCCGACTATGTCTGGGGCCTGAACGGCAAGCCGTCGCTCGTGCACGAGACGCTGTTCGCGGTGCGGCTGGGCGAGCGCATCGCCGTCATGATGCACAACATGACCCAGATGTCGCATCCGATGCATCTGCACGGCCATCATTTCCAGGTCGTCGACATCGACGGGCAGCGGATCGCGGGGGCGCTGCGCGACACCGTGCTGGTGCCGCCGAAAGCGGCGGTGACCATCGCCTTCGACGCCGACAATCCCGGCAATTGGGCCTTCCACTGCCACCATCTCTATCATATGAATGCCGGCATGATGGGCGCGGTCGCCTATGTGAACGCCGCCTGATAGCTACACTAGCGTGCATCCCGGCGAAGTGGACTCACTTCGCCGAAAGGATACGCGCCAGATCAATATGTTTGAGCAAATCCTTGTCGCCAAAGTCTGCAACTTTGGCGGGATTTGCTCTAAGGGGGCGGGTGTGAAGCAGGCCGACATCCTGATCGTCAATGCGCGCGTGCAGACCTTCGATCGCGAGGGCATGCGCTGCGATGCCGTGGCAATCGCCGGCAACGAGGTCATCTTCGTCGGCGACGCCGCGAGCGCCAAGGCCCTGCGCCACACGGGCACGCGCGTGATCGACGCGCAAGGCGCCTCGGTGCTGCCGGGCTTCATCGAATCGCACATGCATATCTTCTCGGGCGCAGCCGAGCTAAGCCAATTGCATCTCACCGGCGTCAAGGGCTTCGACCAGCTCGCCGAGAAGACACGCGCCTATGCGAAGGCGCGGCCGGAGCTGAAGCTCCTGATCGCGCAAGGCGCCGACTACACCATCCTGTCGAAGCAGGAGCGCGTCACGCGTCACCATCTCGACCGCATCGTCGCCGACCGGCCGTTCATGATGTTCTCGCCCGACCATCACACCGCCTGGGCCAATACCGCAGCACTCGAGCAGGCCCGGATTCTCCAAGGCCGCGACGTCGGGGTTGGCGCCGAGATCGTGATGGGCGCCGACGGGCTGGCCTCGGGCGAGCTGCGTGAGGGTGGCGCCATAGACCCGGTCAGGCTCCTGGGAGGTCCGGTGCGGGAGCGGCTCGGCCTCGAGACGGGCGGCGAGCCCGAGGTTCCGCCGACACCGGCGGAGCGCAGGACGGACCGCGAGACCATCAGGCGCGGTCTCGCCCATTGCGCGCGGCACGGCATCACCAGCTTCCACAACATGGACGGCAATTTCTACCAGCTCGAGCTGTTGGCCGAGATCGATGAGGAGAGCGGGCTGCCGGTCCGGGCGCGCGTGCCCTTCCATATGAAGAACTTCATGGAGCTTGCGGCGCTGGAGAAGGCGAGCGAGATGCACCGGCGTTACCGTTCCGAACGCCTTCGCTCCGGCTTCGTCAAGATGTTCATGGACGGCGTCATCGATTCAGGCACCGCCGTCATGGCGGCGGGCTATGCCGATCCCCAGGTGAAGAACGGCGATCCCCTGTTCCCGGCCGAGCAGTTCAACGCCATCGCCATCGAGGCGGACCGGCGCGGCCTGCAGATCGCCGTGCATGCGATCGGCGACGGCGCCGTCGCGCGGGTCCTCGACGGCTATGAGGCGGCGGCGAAGGCCAATGGACGGCGCGACAGCCGGCACCGGGTCGAACATATAGAAGTGGTCCGGCCGCAGGATATCGCGCGCTTCGCCAGCCTCGGCGTCGTCGCCTCCATGCAGCCGCCGCATCCGCCGGGGACGATGGGACTGCCGCTCGAGCCGACGCTCAGCCTTATCGGCGAACAGCGCTGGGCCCATGCCTATGCCTGGCAGACCCTGCGGGACGCGGGCGTGCGCCTCGCCTTCGGCAGCGACTGGCCGGTCTCCGACATCAACCCCTTGCGCGGCATCCATGCGGCGGTGACGCGCCAGGCCTGGAAGACGGGCCTGCCGGAGCAGCGCCAGTCGCTCGGCGATACGCTCATGGGCTATACGGCGGACGGCGCCTGGACGGAGTTCATGGACCACCGCAAGGGCCGCATCGCGCCGGGATTCCTGGCCGATATCGTCGTCCTCTCGGACGACATCGAGGCGGTCGACCGCCAAGCGATCGACACGCTCCATCCGGTCGTGACGATCTGCGACGGGCGGATCACTTACGAAGCGTGAGCCCAAGGGTCTGGCCGATACAGTGGCGGCCATCGGGGGTCGCCGATCATGGCCCGCCTTCCTCAAAGAACGTTAGGATAATTCATGTATCTTTAGGTAAGAAATGCCGAGTCTCTTCCTAAGAATCCTAAAACAATAGATAATTTCCCTAGGTAAGAAAACAGGTCCATTCGAGCTTCGGACAAGACTATTGTTCTGTAAACGAGGCTATGTCGCTCGGTCATTATGGCAAAAATACCACAGTAACACAGAAAGTTGATTACTCACCGTAACTGCATTCGACATGGCGCGGGACTTATGACACAAATGACCGGGAGTTACGTGACTCGGGGCCTGCAACTCGTTCGGAGGGGTATCAATGAAGAAGCTCAATACATCGGTGGCGTTGGCTGCTTTGGCGGCGGTTTTTGTGGCAGCGCCAGCGGTTGCCGCTGACTTCGAGGCGCCAGCGCCTGAAGTGGTCGACTGGACGGCGTTCCATATCGGCGTGGGCGGCGGCGGCAATTTCCTGTTCGTCGATGAGGAAGCCATCGGAGACATCAACAGCAATGACCTCGCCAATGCGAACAATTTCTTGGAGATCGATGGCGACCATTTCTCCGATCTGGGCAAGGCCGGCTTTTTCGGGACGGTGGAAGCCGGTTTCGACTATCAACTCGGCAGCAGCGTTGTCGTCGGCGTGCTTGCCAATTATGACTTCGGCAAGACGAAAGTGGACAACGAGTCCTCGGCGACGATCGAAGTAGAGAACCTCAACGGCAACACCTTCTTCGCCGACGACGATGGCCAGTTCGAAACGTCCTGGAAAGTCGGGGACAGCTGGGGAGTTGGCGGACGCATTGGTTTCCTGGCGATGGACAATGCGCTGGTCTATGTCATGGGCGGCTATACCCAGGCGAATGTCAAGTCGTCGGGCAGCATCTCCGGCTTCGACAACAACAACAATTTCTTCTCCTTCAGCGCGTCCGACGGCAAGTGGGAAGACGGCTATTTCGTCGGTGGCGGCATCGAGGCGCTGCTGACCGAGAGCATCTCGCTCAAGGGCGAATATCGTTTCTCGGACTACGGCAAGGTCGAGAGGAGCGCAAGCTTTGAGGACGTGAATACTAACACCTTTGCCCAGGTCTCCCAAGAAGGCGACATTACGATACACAGCATCAGAGCTGTATTGTCCTATCGCTTCGGCCTTTAGTTTTATCGCAATCGCGTCGCAAATGGGCCCGAAAGGGCCCATTTTTGTGCGGCCCGTGCCAATCGTGACGCGGACGCCGCGGTCGATCGACCGGACAGATAGATCGTCGAGATGAAGCGGGAAGAGGGGATCCGCGACCTTCACGGCCAGTGAACGGACTCGGGTGAAGGGGCCGATCACACGTCGGTGTGTCCGGACGCCGGACCCAACTCGCCTCACCACCGCCTGAACCTTTTCTTGAAACGGTCTCGCGCAGTTTCTAAAGTCGCAAGACAGGTTCGCTCTTGAAAGCCAGCAGCATGGTCCGCAACCTTTCGGAATTCACCCCGGAAGCCGATTCGGCTCCCGCAACTGCGGCCCTCGACCGGCAGTCGCCCGCGCAGGTACTCTCCCAGCTGACGCTGCTCGGTCATCTGAAATCCGGTTTCGGGGGATATTACACGGTATTGTTGCGCGAGTCCGACGAGGTGCTGGCGGTTGGCGCCGCCTGCGCCATGACGGATTCGGGGTATGTGCCGCCGAGCATCCTGCCGCGGCTGGAGGAATTGTCGGGCTACCACTCCGTGCGCCTGAAGGCGTTCGACTTCTTCATGAAGAATCACGAATACGCCCTGGCCGGCGCGGTAATCGACGTCCCCGAACGGCAGCAGGGAAACATGGCGCAGGAGGGCATGCGCGCGTCGCTCGCCCTCGATCATGCCGCGACCGCGCGTATCGAAGTGCAGAAGTTTCTCAACACCGGTGCCCTCGAGCACCTGCTCCAGGCGATAGACTCCGCCGAAAGCGCTGGCGGCTGGAGAAGCGCGCTGCCGCTCGTCGTGAAACTGGTCCTCATCAATCCGCAAGACGCGCGCTGGGCCATTCGGCTCGCGCGCACGATCCTCGAGGCCAATCAGTTGGATCTGGTGGCGCAGTTCTGCGACATAGCGGACACCGTGCAGATATTCCCGACCGTGAGCCTGATGTACAGGGCGGCGCTGGCCGGCGAACGCGGGGCGCCGGAAGAAGGCCTGGCCCTCATCGGCAAGGTGAATACCAAGGGCATGCCGCGCGGCGTCGAGCTCGACGTCTGCAAGATCCGAGCAGCGCTCCTGGATCGCAGCGGAAAATATGCAGACGCCAACCACTTCTACGAGAAACTGAATATTCTGTATCGGACCGACACGTTCGACAAGGATGCCTATATCAAGAGGGTCGAGAAAAAGGCGGCGTTGGAGGTGTCCAAGCTTCCACCCGACGGACATGACACCTACTTCATCATGCTGGGTTTTCCGAGGTCTGGCACCACCCTGCTCGAGAATGCTCTGGCCAGTCATACCGCCATCGAGACGTTCGAGGAAATTCCGGCCTGGGCAAGCCTGCAGCAGATATTGAAGCCGTTTCTGGACCAGGACCGGCCCGTGCCCCATGCGGCAGGCATCAAGGCGCGCGAGCGCTACTACGCGGAGATCGAGCATTGGAAGAAGAAAGCCACCGCCGCGATCCATATCGACAAGCTTCCGATCATCTCAGCCGATGCCGTGCTGCTCGACAAGATGTTCCCGCTCAAGAAGTACATCTTCTCGCTCCGCCATCCCTATGACGTCGTGCTGAGCTGCTTCAGGCAGACGTTCCGTCCGAACATGGCTATGGACAATTTCACGACGATGGAGGACGCGTGTCGTGTCTATGATTTCGCCATGGGCCAGTGGTTCAAAACCCACAGCCTCGAGTCCGAGCGCGTGTGTTATGTCCGCTACGACCGGCTGGTCCAGAATCTGCAGCAGGAGGTCACCCGGACATTGCAGTTCGTCGGGGCCGAATGGGATCCGAGCATCCTGCAGTTCGCCCAGCGGGCGGATGAGCGCAGGAACAAGACGCCGAGCTATCAGAAGGTCCGCAAGGGCGTTTCGATCGGCGTCCAGAGCTCCTGGCGCAACTATGAATTCCTCTTCCGCAAGCCGCATGCCCGCAAGCTCGATCACTGGGTGAAGTTCTTCGGATACGAGGGGCTATGACACAGTTGCAGGGATCAACTGTTTCGGCGGGGCGCGCGCCATGAGACGCCCAATCCATGCGTAGCCGGTCGGTCCGTTCGGCGGATCGTTCCTTCGAGGAAGCATCGCGGAAGCCCGGCCGCTATTTTTCGAAGCTTTCCCGAGCCTATGAAGAGAGCGGCGTCAGATATCGCATCCCGCTGGCGGTCGCCCTTCTGTCCGTCGCCTTCCAGGAATTCCCGCTCTGGATCGGATCGTCCATAAAAACATACTTGTATGGCCGGCCGGTCCTCGATCTGTTGGGCGTGGGCATGCTGCTCTGTGCCGTGCTGGCTGTGCCGGCCCGGACCAGCAGATGGGCGATCGCGCTCTTCATCGCGATCGCCGCGATCGCGATCCTGCCGGACTGGATCATCATCGCCAACCACACCTATCTCGCCTTGTGGTGCATACCCGTGGCCGTCCTGTTCAGGCAATGGTGGAGGTCGGACACTTACGCGTTCTACCTGCGGATGACGCTGGGGATCATCATGCTTGCCGCCTTCGCACAGAAGATCCTTGCCGGAACCTATATGGACGGCTCCTATATCGCGTATCTCAGCGCGCATGGCGGGCCGACGGAGCGGCTGTTTTCATTCTTGTGCGACGGCGCTTCGGATGGATCTTGCGGCTATCATCGCATGATCGCCATCTTCATACTGGCCTGGCAGCTCGCCGTCGGCATCCTGCTGCTGCTCGGTCTCAATTCGCTGGTGTTTCTGGCCGTCGAGATCGGCTTCCTTCTGGGCGCCGGTGTCTATGCCGACGAAATGAATTTTCAGATCCTGAACATTGCCCTGCTGTGCATCGTCTTCCGCTTCGGCATGCCCTTGTGGCTGCTCGCCGTCAGCATTGGACTGCTCTTCGTGGATCTGTACCAGATCGGCAATTTCGTGACGCTGGTGCTGAATCATGGTGGGTGACATGGACCTTCGGAAGTGGGCCGTCGGCGCCCTCCTGGTCCTCCATGTCATGTGGATCGCAAACCATATGCGGCTGGTCGCGCAGGATCAGATAAACCCCTGGCGACTGGGGGGATATGCCATGTACACAGTCCCGCCACCCGGCTATCGGGTCCGGGTATATGAGGCCGGCTTCCCGGATCAACCTCTCAGGGTAAATCACCTGCAGTATGAAGCGGCCATATGGTTCACGAATCCCGGGCGGACATTTCGCTGCGCCGACATTCCCACGGCGGCGCTGCGCAGCTTTTTCAATGAAAACCCGGATCTGATCGGAAGAAGCCTGATCTTCGTCCATTCCGAGCGGCGATTTGTCCGCGTCCCGCCGTCAACCAAGAGACAGGTTCAGGCTCTGGTCCAAGTGAACTGGCAGGACGCGCAGAGCTTCACCTACACCACCAAGATCTGCGGCAAGGAAGGAAGCCAGTCCGCTACGCTGCCATGAGCGAACAGGGTCGGATTTGAGGCTCGGCCGCAATCCGATCGTCGCGCCATGCGCGGCAAAGAGCGGATGCGGACAAGAGTGCCGGACGTTCCCCTAGAATCGATCCGACACACCGCCTCGCACTTTTCGGTCCGATGTTCCAGGAAGCCTCAGGCGTAAGAGCCGTGGCAGTGCTTGTATTTCTTGCCCGACCCGCAGGGGCAGGCGTCGTTGCGGCCGACCTTGCCCCAGGTCGCGGGATCGCCCGGGTCCCGGGCAGCGGCGGCGCGGGCCTTGTTGCGCGCGCCCGCCGGAGCATCCTGGCCGAAGATCAGGCCTTCGCCGACATCGTCCTGGCCGGTCGTCGCATCGATGTGATGCGCGACCATGGGCGGCAGCTCGTCCTCGTCGGGCAAGAGGTCGTCGGCCGGCTGGCTGGTCAGCTCGACGCGCATGATCTGACCGGTGGTCAGCTCGCGCAGGCGCGCGATCATGGCCTCGAACAGCGTGAAGCCCTCGGTCTTGTATTCGTTGAGCGGGTCGCGCTGGCCGTAACCGCGCAAATGGATGACCTGGCGCAGATGCTCGACGGTGACGATATGCTCGCGCCACAGATGGTCGAGCGTCTGCAGCAGCACGGCCTTCTCGACCTGGCTCATGATCTCCGGCGTATAGGTCTCGCGCTTCTTGGCGTAGAACTCGTCGGCCGCCCTGGTGACCCGCTCGCGGATCTCCTCGTCCGCAATGCCTTCCTCCTTGGCCCATTCGTCGGTCGGCAGGTCGAGGGCTACGGCCTCGCGCAGCTTCTCGCGCAACCCTTGCGCGTCCCACTGCTCGGCATAGGCGTTCTCGGGGATGAAGCGGGCGACCTGGTCGTCGATCACCTGGTGGCGCATGTCGTCGATCGTCTCGGCCACGTCCTCGCCGCGCATGATGCCGATGCGCTGCTCGAAGATGACCTTGCGCTGGTCGTTCATCACGTTGTCGAACTTGAGCAGGTTCTTGCGGATGTCGAAGTTGCGCGCCTCGACCTTCTGCTGCGCCTTTTCCAGGGCCTTGTTGATCCACGGATGGACGATGGCCTCGTCCTCCTTGAGGCCGAGCTTCTGCAGCATCGAATCCATGCGCTCGGAGCCGAAGATGCGCATCAGGTCGTCATCGAGCGAGAGATAGAACAGCGAACGGCCGGGGTCGCCCTGGCGGCCGGAGCGGCCGCGCAGCTGGTTGTCGATGCGCCGGCTCTCATGGCGTTCGGTGCCGATGACGAAGAGGCCGCCGGCCTGTAGCACCTCTTCCTTGTTGCGATCGATCTCGGCGCGGATATCGTCTTCGCGCTTGCGGCGCTCGGCGCCTGGCGGAAGATCCGCCAGCTCGGCCGCGATGCGCATTTCGGCATTGCCGCCGAGCTTGATGTCGGTGCCGCGGCCGGCCATGTTGGTGGCGATGGTGACGGCTCCCGGATAACCCGCCTGGCCGATGATCTGGGCTTCCTGCTCGTGATAGCGCGCATTCAGCACGTTGTGCGGCACGTTCATGCTCTTGAGCATGCCCGCCAGCACTTCCGATTTCTCGATCGAGGTGGTGCCGACGAGGACCGGCTGCTTACGGTCGCGCGCGTCCTTGATGACGGCGATGATGGCTTTGTACTTCTCCTTGGCGGTGCGATAGACTTCGTCGTCCTCGTCCTTGCGGCCGACCGGGACGTTGGTCGGGATCTCGATGACGTCGAGCTTGTAGATGTCCATGAACTCCTCCGCCTCGGTGTTGGCGGTGCCGGTCATGCCGGCGAGCTTGTCGTAGAGGCGGAAATAATTCTGGAAGGTGATCGAGGCGAGCGTCTGGTTCTCCGGCTGGATGGCGACGTGCTCCTTGGCCTCGAGCGCCTGGTGCAGGCCGTCCGAATAGCGCCGGCCCGGCATCATGCGGCCGGTGAACTCGTCGATGATGATGACCTGGTTGTCCTTGACGATGTAGTCCTTGTCGCGCTGGAACAGCTTGTGGGCCCTGAGGCCCTGCTGGACATGGTGCACGATGGTCACGTTCTCGGCGTCGTAGAGCGTCTCGCCCTTGAGCATGCCGGCCGCGGCCAGCAGCTGCTCCATGTGCTCGTTGCCCTGCTCGGTCAGCGTCACGGAGCGTTGCTTCTCGTCGAGCTCGAAATCGGCGGCGACGAGCTGCGGGATGAAGGTGTCGACGGCATTGTAGAGCTCGGACTTGTCGTCGATGGGCCCGGAGATGATGAGCGGGGTGCGCGCCTCGTCGATGAGGATCGAATCGACCTCGTCGACGATCGCGAAATTGTGGCCGCGCTGCACCATCTCCTCGAGATGGAACTTCATGTTGTCGCGCAGATAGTCGAAGCCGAGCTCGTTGTTGGTGGCATAGGTCACGTCGCTCAGATATTGCTGGCGGCGCTCGGCATCCGACAGGCCATGCACGATGCAGCCGACGGAGAGCCCCAGGAAATTGTAGATTTGGCCCATCCAGCCGGCGTCGCGCTGGGCGAGATAGTCGTTGACGGTCACCACATGCACGCCTTTGCCGGCCAGCGCATTGAGATAGACGGGCAGCGTGGCGACGAGCGTCTTGCCTTCGCCCGTCTTCATTTCGGCGATGCGGCCTTCATGCAGGACCATGCCGCCGATCAGCTGCACGTCGAAGTGGCGCTGGCCGAGGGTGCGCTTGGCGGCCTCGCGGACGGTGGCGAAGGCCGGGGCCAGGAGCTCGTCCAGCGGCCGGCCTTGCGCCAGCTGCTCGCGGAACTCGGCGGTGCGGGCCTTGAGCGCCTCGTCGGTGAGGCCGGCGAGGCTCGCCTCCAGGGCATTGATCTCGGCCACCTTGCCGGCATATTTCCCGACCTTGCGGTCGTTGACGGAACCGAATATCCGCGACGCGATCGAACGCAGTCCTAGCATAGGGTGTCTTTCCTTCGGGAACGGCGCGCCGGGGAGGCGCTGGTCTGGGCCGCCTTTTAATGAAATTGACGCTGACGGGCAATTGCCGGCAAGCGGGAAATGCAGATATGTCTCCTCAAACGAATGGTTTCCAGGTAGGCGGCCGGGGCAGGGACTTCAATGCGTTGCAAGGAGGTCACAGGGCGTAAATGTTCCGGAACCCCCCTTGAAGTCGCCCCTTATTGCGACCATTGTCCGCCCCGCGTGACAATCGTTTAGGGATCAAAAAGGGCCTGAAGACGGCTTATTCTTGCCGGATTTGGCCGCCAATGAGCTACCAACGCGGCAGATAGGCGCTTAGCCGCATGACCCCATATGGGAATCCGATGCAAATGACCGAGAAACTGACCAAGTTCGCCGCCCTGACGGCCGTCTCCTTCATGCTTTTGACGCCGGCTTTCGCGCAAACGGCCGAGAAGAAGGAAGACAAGACCGTCGCCGTCGTAAATGGCCATGATATCAAGGTTTCCGAGGTCGAGATGGCGGCGGAGGACATCCTCGGCCAGCTGCCGGACATCCCACCGAAGCTGCGCTATCCCTATATCGTCGAATATCTGGTCGAGCGCCACCTCCTGGCGCAAGCCGCGGTCAAGGAAGGCATCGCCGATTCGGACGAATACAAGCGCCGCCTCGCCCTCTATCAGGCCAAGGCGCTGCGCGACGCCTATTTCGCCCAGACGATCGTGCCGACCGTCACCGAAGAGGAAATGAAGAAGGCCTACGAGACCGAGTCGGCCAAGGTGGCGCAGACCGAGCGGATCAGGGCCCGCCATATCCTTGTCGCCAGCGAGCAGGAAGCCAAGCAGGTCCGCGACCGCCTCGACGGCGGCGAGAAGTTCGAGGACCTGGCCAAGAAATACAGTCTCGACGGCTCGAAGGAGTATGGCGGCGATCTCGGCTACTTCACCGCGCCCGAAATGGTGCCGGAATTCTCCAAGGCGGCCTTCGCGCTCAAACCAGGCGAGGTGTCGCAGCCGGTCAAGACCGATTTCGGCTGGCACATCATCAAGCTCGAGGACCGCAAGATGGGCGGTGCCCAGCCCTATGACCAGGTGAAGACCGCGATCCGCAATATCCTGCTGCGCAAGAAGACCCAGGAAAAGATCATCTCGCTCAGGCTCCAGTCCAAGGTCGAGCTCAAGGACCCGGATTTGCAGAAATTCGCCGAGGAAGCGCGCAAGTTGCGCCAGAAGGCGATGCAGCAGAAGGGTGGAGCCGCCCCCCAGGGCGAGCAGCAGGACGGCAATGACGCTCCCGCCCTCAGCGGCGATGATCAGCAGTCGACCGGCGGCGGCAAATCGGACATGCAGGCGCCGCAATAGCGCCTGCGGCGTAGATTTCAGCGGGAGGGGAGAATGGGGGCTGCCAACGTCCGGTCGCCTTTGGCGCCGGAGCAATTTCCGGTTTTGCCAGCCATTGACGGCGTCGCCTTCGCGGTCGGCGAGACCGGCATTCGCTACAAGAACCGGCCCGACGTGCTGCTCGCCGTCCTGGCGGAGGGCACCGCGGTCGCCGGCGTCCTAACCACCTCGAAGTCGCGCTCCGCCCCGGTCGACTGGTGCGCCGAGAAGCTCAAGGGCGGCAGGGCCCGGGCGCTCGTCGTCAATTCCGGAAACGCCAATGCCTTCACCGGCAGCGCCGGCGTGAAGACGGTCACCGCGGTCGCCAAGGCCGCCGCGGCCCAGGCCAAATGCAAGCCGCAGGAGATTTTCCAGGCCTCGACCGGCGTCATCGGCGAGCCGCTCAATCCGGCGCCCATCGTGAATGCTCTGCCGGGGCTCTTCGCCGGCCTCAGCCAGGACGCCTGGGCGGAAGCGGCACGCGCCATCATGACGACGGACACCTTCCCCAAGGCGGCGACGCGCAAGGCGCGCCTCGGCGGGGCGACCGTCACCCTCAACGGCATCGCCAAGGGCTCCGGCATGATCGCACCCGACATGGCGACCATGCTGTCCTTCATCTTCACCGACGCGGCACTGCCGCAGCGCCTCTTGCAGAAGCTCTTGAGCAAGAGCGCCGCCCGAAGCTTCAACTGCATCACCGTCGATGGCGACACCTCGACATCGGATACGCTTCTGATGTTCGCCACGGGCAAAGCCGGCGCCCCGCTCAAGGGCCTCAAGTCGGAGGGCGATCCGCGGCTCAAGGACTTCGCCCGCGCGCTCGACGATCTGTGCAAGGACCTGGCGCTGCAAGTGGTGAAGGACGGCGAGGGCGCCGAAAAGCTGATCGAGATAACCGTCACCGGCGCAGAGACCGACAAGGCGGCGCGCCGGATCGGCATGGCCATTGCCAACTCGCCGCTGGTCAAGACCGCCATCGCCGGCGAGGACGCCAATTGGGGCCGCATCGTCATGGCGATCGGCAAATCCGGCGAGAAGGCCATCCGCGACAAGCTCAAGATCTGGATCGGCGGGGTGCAGCTCGCCAAGAACGGCATGCGCGCGCCGGATTACCGCGAAGCAGAGATCATGCCGCATATGAAGGGCCGCTCGATCGTCATCAAGACGGATGTCGGCGTGGGCAAGGGGCGGGCCACGGTGTGGACCTGCGACCTCACCCATCGCTATATCGACATCAACGGCTCCTATCGCAGCTGATGGCAGCATCCCTGCCGCTCGTTCTGGTCGCCGCCGTCGCCCTCGTCGATGCCGACGGCAGAGTGCTCATCGCCAAGCGGCCGGACGGCAAGACGATGGCGGGCCTGTGGGAATTTCCCGGCGGCAAGGTCGAGACGGGCGAGCGGCCGGAACCGGCGCTCATCCGCGAGCTCAAGGAAGAGCTCGGCATCGACGTCACCGAGGCCTGCCTCGCGCCCCTGACCTTCGCCAGCCATGCTTATGAGACGTTCCACCTCCTGATGCCGCTCTATGTGTGCCGGCGCTGGAGCGGCACGGTGACGCCGCTCGAAGGCCAGGAGCTGAAATGGGTCAGGCCCAACCGCCTGCGCGACCATCCGATGCCGCCGGCCGACCTGCCGCTGATCCCGCATCTGATCGACCTGCTCTGAGACCAGCAGCCGGAGCCCCGTCAGCCCGCCACCTCTTCCAGAGCCGCGGCAATCTTGGACACGGCTTCGTCGACGTGCTCGCGCCGGAAGACGAGCGGCGGTGAAATGATCATCTTGTTGCCCTGTATGCGCACCAGAACACCGCGCTGGCGGCATGCGCGCTGCACCGAGGCACAGAAGGGATCAGTCGGCGCGTAGGGCTCCCTGGTGTCCCGGTCGCGCACGAACTCGATCGCCAGCATGAGCCCAAGGCCGCGCACGTCGCCGATCGGGCGGAAGCGGTCTTTGAGGCCCATCAGCCGCTCGAGGAAATAACGTCCCTGGGACGCGGCATTCGCGGGCAAGTCCTCGCCGAGCACGATGTCCAGGTTTGCGAGCGCCGCGGCGCAGGCCAGCGGATGTCCCGAATAGGTATATCCATGCATGATGGCGGCGAGCGGATGATCCCGCTCCCATGCTGCCGCGACGCGCCGGCTGACGGTCGTCGCGCCGAGGGGAATGTAGCCGGAGTTGATGCCCTTGGCGAAACACATGATGTCAGGCGCCACCCCCCAGTGACGACTGCCGAAGAGACTGCCGGTGCGGCCAAAGCCGGTGATGACCTCATCGGCGATCAACAACGTGTCGTGCTTGTCGCAGACCTGGCGCAGGCGCGGCCAGAAATTCGCCGGCGGCACGATGAGGCCGCCGGCACCTTGCACCGGCTCGGCGATGAAGGCGGCGACCGTGTCGGCGCCTTGATGCTGGATCTCCCGATCGAGCATCTGCGCGCAGATCTCGCCGAGCGCTTCGTGGTCCCCGCTCCAGGGATTGCGATAGAGATAAGGGCTGTCGACCTGGAAAAAGCCCGGCAGGATCGGTTCATAGGCCTGTCGCCACAGCAAATTGCCCCCGGCCGACAGGCCGCCCCAATGCAGCCCGTGATAGCCGTTCTTCAGCGAAAAGATCTTGGTCTTGCGCGGCCGCCCTTCGAGCACCCAATATTGGCGCGCCAGCTTCAGCGCCGTCTCGACCGCGTCCGATCCTCCGGATGAAAACATCACCCGCGCCATGCGTTCGGGGGCGAGCATCTCGATCAGTTTTGCCGAAAGCGCGATCGAGGGGGCATTCGACGTGTTCGCAAAGGTCGAACAGTAGGCAATGCGATCGAGCTGGGCGGCGATGGCGTTCTTGATCTCGGGCCGATTGTGGCCGACGTTCACGTTCCACAGCCCGGCGGTGCAGTCGAGATAGCTGTTGCCGTCGATGTCGGTCATGCGGACACCATCCGCCTGCGCCAGGATCAAAGGCGGCTCGTCTTTCGATGCCTTGGGCGCCACCATCGGGTGCCACATATGCAGGGCGTTGTGGGCGGCGACATAGTTTGCGTCGGTCAGAATCGAGCTCGGGATGGCCTGCATGCTGTGGTCTTTCGTTCGTCAGAGTGATGCCTTACTGCTCATGCGCCGCCCAAGGCACGAGGACCTGCTGCGCGCGGCGCAGTGCGTAGTCGAAAACAAGCGCGATCGCCGCCATGATCACGACGCCAACGATCACGACGTCGATCGCGCTGCGATTGGTCGCCGCGATGATCATCCAGGCCACGCCGGACGACGAGGCGATCATTTCCGCCCCGATCAGCGCGGCGAAGCATGCGCCGAATGCAATGCGAGCGCTGACCAGCACCGCCGGCGCAACGGACGGCGCATAGATCAGCCGCACCATCTGCCACGGACTGAGCCCGATGGATCTGGCGCCTTGGACACGCTCCTCGCGCACGCCGGCAAGAGAGGTGTATGTTCCGATGATCAATGGCGGCAGGCCGGCGAGCACAAGCAGGACGACTTTGGAGGTTTCGCCCACGCCGAGCCACAATACGAGCAAGCTGAGATAGGCAAGGGGCGGCAGCGGCCGATAGAAGGCCAGCCACGGCAACACGCTTTCCCGCACGATGCGATTGAAATGCATGGCAAAGCCCAGAGCGACGCCGATCGAGAGGCAGAGCACCCATCCTATGATCAGCCGCTGCAGGCTGATCGCGACGCTCGCGGCGAGGGGGGCGCCGAGATAACCGTTCTGCACCACATCCACGAACGCGGCAGCCACTCTGCCCGGCGAAGGAAACAGCGCGTGCGCATTCTGGCCGGACGTCGCGATCTGCCACAGCGCCAGGACGGAGCCGAGCGAAATGACCGCAAGCGCCGCCCCAGAGCCGTTCACTCCCGCTGCACGAGGCATCTTCATCCCTTTCCTACCCACGGAACCAGCCATGACTGCAGAGCCCGGAAGCCCGCATCGACGGCGATGCCGGTGACCCCCATCACGATCAATCCGACGATCACGACCGCCGATTCGGCATATTGGCTCGCCTGGTAAACCATCCAGCCCAGGCCGGACGTCGCAGCGATCATCTCGGCGGCGACCAGTGTCGTGAACGACAGTCCGAAGCCGATGCGCGCGCCGGTCAGGATGTCGGGCAGGCATGATGGAAAGATTACCCGGCAGATGACCTGCCAGCGCGAAAGGCCGAGCGAGCGGGCGCCTTCCACCCGTTCCGGGCGGACGGACGCCGTCGCGTCCCACGTCGCCAGAACGATTGGAGGTAGCCCTCCCAATGCCAAAACGGCAATCTTGGAGCTTTCGTCAATGCCGAGCAGCAACACCAGCAAGGAGTAGTAAGCCAGCGCCGGAAGCGGCCGATAGATTTCGATCAGCGGATAGAGGAGACCGCCGATCGTACGGTTGAGGCCCATGGCCATCCCGATCACCGAACCGGCGACGACGGCGATTCCGAAACCCGCGGCAACCCGCAGAAGGCTGATCGCATAGCTGGACCAGAACGACCGTCCCGCATAGCCCTCGGTGACGAGCATGACGGCTACGCGCCACAGCTCGGCAGGCTTCGGCAAGAGGATGCTCGAGAAGAGTCCGCTCGACGCCAGGGCGAACCAAGCGGCAAGCCCGATGACCACGGAGGCAATGCTGATGAGCGATGTCGCCTTGCCGACAGCCGGCTGGTTCTCTTTCATCGTCGGGCCATGTCTTGCGGCCGCGGGAGAGGCCACGGGCGGAGCCGCCGGCGAGGCCTCGCCGCTTCGACATGCTGCTTCATTTGAGATATTGCGGATCGAGCGAACGATGGATGACGGCTTCATCGGGGGCGGCCGTGATATTGCCCTGCTCGAAGCTGAAGCTCCACACATCCATCAGCACCTTGGCCATCGCGCCCGGCGCTGATCCGTCTCCCATCAACTCCGGCCCCAACTGCTCGCGGGAGAGGAAAAACTCCTCACCCTTGATCTGCTGCATGGCCTGCTCGGGAGTTTCGGCGCCCATATCCTTCTGGAACTCGGCCGCGACCTCCTCGGCATGGTCGCGGATGTAAGTGGTCGCCTGGTCGATGGCCTTGACGTAGGCCCGGACCACGTCGGGGTTCTGCGTGGCATATTCGGACCGCACGGCGTAGAAGTTCACAATCCTGTATTTGCCCGATGTCGCCTTAGCGAGCTCACCGATCGTCTGCAACTTGACGCCGCCGGCATTGGCAAGGCGCGAGAGGATAGGATCCCAGACATAGGCGGCTTCGATGTCGCCCCGCTCCCAGGCTGCGGCCATGGCCGGAGGAGCGACGCCGATGATGTTGACCTCCTTTGCGTCGACCCCGCCTTGCTTGAGCGCCGCGCGCAGGCCGTAGTCCGACGTCGTGCCGGCGGTGACGCCGACCTTCTTCCCGACCAGATCCTGGACCTTGCCTATTCCGGAGTCCTTCTTGGCGACCAGACCTTCGGTATCGATCTCATTGTCGGACAGCATGAACAGCTTGATGTCGGCGCCGCGGGCAAGCAGGGATGCGGCCCCGGTCGATCCGTATTGCGCCAGGTCGAGCGAGCCTGACAGGAAGGCTGCGGTTTGCGACGGACCGTCTTCATATTGCTGAATGGTAAGGGTGACATCGAGCTTGTTCAGCTCGGCCTCCAGCCAGCCGCGCTTGATCGCCAGATTGGTCGGCAGGAAGCAGACGCAACTCGTGTTCGTGACGCGCAGCTCCCTGGCATTATCCGCCTGGGCTGCCGGGGTTGCGAACAAGATCGCCGCGATGGCGCATGCGGCCGTGCGAAGCAGGTGATTCATTTGTGTTCCTCCCATATTGGATTCAGCTTGTCTGCGTCTCTCCCGAACCAGCGGAAGTCAGGATTTCCAGAAGTTCGGATTGAAGCGCCAGGAATTCGGAGCTCCTTCTTACTTTCGGCCCGCCTTCCCTCAGGGCCCGGCGGCCGAAATCCGTGTCCCGGCGCGCGATTATCCGGCCGGGCCGCGGCGACATGGCGAGCACGCTGGTGCCGAGATAGATCGCCTCATCGACGCTGTGGGTGATCAGAAAGAAGCTGCGCCCGCTTTCCGACCAAAGGCGCAGCAGGAAATCCTGCATCAACCCGCGCTGCAGCGCATCGATCGCGCCCAACGGCTCGTCGAGCAGAACGACCTTGGATTCAGTGGCGAGCGCCCGGGCCAGCGCCACGCGCTGCCGCATCCCGCCGGAGAGATGATAGATGGGGTGTTTCTCGAAGCCGGACAGGCGAACCAGTTCCAGATAGTGTTTCGCAGCCTCGCGCCGCCGCGCCTTCGGCAGGTTCTGCGCGAGCAGGCCCAGCGCGACATTGTCCTCGACATTCAGCCACGGCAGCAGGGCCGATGTCTGCTGATGGACCACCGAGCGGTCAGGTCCCGGCCCGACAATGGCGCTTCCCAGCATCAGGGCCTCACCTGAAACCGGACGCAGATAGCCGGCCATCACGTTGAGCACCGAGCTTTTTCCGCATCCGGACGGTCCGATGAGCGAAACAAAGCTCCGTTCGGGAACAACGAGGTCAAGCCCCTCGACGGCGAGGACGTCGCGCCCGCCGCTCTGATAGCGCACGGTAATGTTCCTGAGCTCGAGAAGCGGCCGTTCATTCGTTGCTTCTGCCATCGCGTTGTCTCGCTCTCGCATTGTCGCTGCCGGCATCCCGGCCAAACCGACCTCGCCCGTCCGCCTCACGCCGTCACGCAAACCCATGGACATGCCGCCAATCACGCCCGCCCCGTCGGATATGGGCTGCGGTCCGCATGCGACATCATCAGCCGTGCCATCGTCTCGAAAAGCTCCGCGCGCACGTGGCGGTGAGCAGGGTCGTCGAACAGATTGATCAGCTCCTGGCGGTCATTTTCGAGATCATACAGCTCGCCCCATGTGACGCCTTCGTAGACCGACAGCCGCCAACGATCGGTCACGACGCTGCGCACGCGAACCGGGCTATCGAACCCGAGCGCCACTTCGTGTCCGTCTTCCTCGATCAACACGGCTTCGTTGCCGGATGCCATGGGATCGGCGAGGCTCGCCGCCATGTCCTTGCCCTGCATCCCCCAGTATGGCGCTATGCCCGCGCGCGCGAGAACAGTGCGCGCGACGTCAAGCGTGCTGTGCAATGCACCGCTCGCCTCGCCGGCATGCGGCAGATCCGGTTCCTTCCAGATGAACGGAACGCGAATGAGACCCTGGTAATGCAGGGCCGATTTCAGCATCAGGCCATGATCGCCCATGAAGTCGCCATGGTCGCTCATGAAAACGACGATGGTATCGTCCGTCAGGCCGAGCTCATCGAGCTTGCGGGTGATCCGACCGATGCCATCGTCGATCATCGAGATCATGCCATAGGTCAGGGCGATCGCCTCGCGGGCCTCCCTTTCATCGACGGAGAACGGCAATGTTCCTCTCGTATTGGCGCGGCCGGAGGCACGTTCTCGCCGCAGGTGCTGAAGCGCCGGTGAGACGTTGTTGGCGGCGTGGCGCAGCGAAGCCGGCGGCTCGATGTCGTCCGGGTCGTACATGTCCCAGTACCGCCCCGGCGGCGTGAACGGATGATGCGGGTCGGGAAAGCAGGAAACCAGAAAAAACGGCTCCCGCCGGTTCTTGCCGAGGTCTTCCAGCGCGGCGTTTGTCCGCTCGACCACATAGGACGTCGGATAGAGCTTTTCAGGTATCCGCGTCCGATAGGCTTGCGGCACGCGATAGCGCTCATCGGGCAATGCATTCTCAGCTCCAATCAGCGCCGCTGCTTCGGGGCAGCGTTCATCCAGCCACCGCCGATATTCGCCGCCGACCACGTCCCCGTGCATCGTGCAGAGCTCGACATCGTCGAAGCCGTAAAAAGGCAGGTCGAGGCGATGTTCCGGTTCGCTTGCCCAAAGTTCGGTATTCTCCTGATCGTAACGGCCATCCTGCCACATGCCCAGCCAGGCCTCGCTGAGGTCGGGTGGCGGCAGGGTGTCGTGGTCATTGCGGCGTCTCGGCATGGCGGGCGGGCGCCCGGTCATGTTCTGCAGATGTGACTTGCCGACCAGCCGCGTTCTGTAACCCGCGGCTCTCAGCATCCAGACGGCGGTATTGGCGCTGAGCCGCAATGGCGCACCGTTGCAGTGTGCTCCATGCAGGGATGGCATGCGGCCGGTCAGCAGCGTGGCGCGGTTCGGCATGCAGATCGGGATCGACACATAGAAGCGATCGTAGCGCCGACCGCCTGCCGCAAGCGCATCGATGTGAGGCGTCTTCAGGATTTTGTTCCCGGCACAGGAAAGGTGATCGGCCCGATGCTGATCGGTCACGATTATCAGAAAGTTCGGGCGCGGTTTGCTGACCATGCTCCGAGCTTGTGGGGAGACCGCGCCAGCCGGCAATATCGATCGAACCAGCTTTCCGTACAGCGGAATGCAAGCTATAAATACCAGAAAATGGAAAGTGGAGAATGCAGTCTCTGCAGCGAGGATTGGATGTTTTGCGGGCGGTGAAGTCGCATCAACCCTGTGCGCTGCACCAGATCCATCTCGCAACCGGACTGCCGAAACCGACCCTGTCGCGAATCCTCGCAACGCTGGAACGCAGCGGCGTCATATTCAGGACCGTCGACGACATCCGCTACCGCATGAGCGCAATGAGTTTCCTGGAGGGCGGCGCGGGAGACATACGCGCTCTGCTGCAGGAAGTCTCCGCCCCGGTCCTGAGGCGCCTCTGCCGGGACGTCGCCTGGCCAACCGACCTCACCGTTCGCGACGGGAGCAGCATGACAGTGCTCGCCTCGAACCGAGCCTTGTCGCCATTCCCGATCAAGCCGTCGCCGATCGGGCACCATCCCGACATGCTGCTGACGGCGGTCGGCCGGGCCTATCTGGCCCATGCGAGCGACGAGGAGCGAGAAGAAATCCTGGCCAGCATAAGGGCCGAGCAACCGAAACACCCGTTGATCCGCGACCCGAAGCGGGCCGCTGAAATCCTGCGGGAGACCAAGGCCCAAGGTTACGGCGTCAGAAGCGAGACCAAGCGCGACGGCTTTTCAGCCATCGCGGTTCCTATCATGCGCAACGGGGCGCCGGCCGCCTGCATCAATCTCTTCTACTATGCCAGCGCGGTTTCGCTGCGCCATGTCGTCGCCGACCATCTCGGCACATTGAAAAACGCGGCAACCGAGATAGGGGCGCGGTTGTAGGCGATAGTCTCTCGCCGATTCAGCATTTATGAATCGTGGGCCTCCGCGCCCAGTGCGATTCCTATCTTCGCCGCCGCTTCCAGCAGCATATGCGTGATCTTGCCGTCCGGGGACACGTCGAGCGAGCCTGTCGGACCCAGGGCAGTAAGGGCGCCTTCGAGCTTCCGGCCATAGCCATGGACCGGCACCGCAACGGCGCTGATCCCCGGCATCAGCGAATCCTGGATGGCCGAGCGACCGGCCCTGCGAATCTCCTCGTAAATCCCCGCGACCGCGGCCGCGGAAGCGTCATCAAGAAATGCCCGCAGCTGCTCGCTCGAGAGATGCGCACCGAAAACGAGGCCGGTGGCGGAACGATCGAACGGCAGGACCGAACCCAGGCGGACGTGGACAGCGACCGCCTGGGGTGCGACCGCCTGGCGAACGACGGTCGGCCCGCGATTGCCGAGGACGGCGGCGAAGCATGTGACATGAAGCAGATCGCGGATATGCACCAAATGCGCGTCGGCTTCGCGAATGAAGTCGCTCTGATTGAGAGCGGCCAATCCGAGCGTCATGGCCGCCGGACCAAGCCGATAGTGGCCGGACTGATCCGCTTGCTCGACATAGCCCGCCTCTTTCAGGCTGGCCAAGTACCGGTGCGCTTTGGCGGGCGGCATGCCCACCTCCGTCGCTATGCGGCCGAGAGTCGCGGTGCCGCCGAGGGTGACAAAAGCATCGAGAAGGCGCGTCGCCGCCTCCACCGACTGAACGCGCTGGCGCCGGTCACGCTCCTCTCCCGAGTGGATGTCATCGCCGAGCATGACGATGCCCATAGCCGATAAAAAGGGGCTGAAACAGTCTTGCAGGAAATGCGTAATGATGTTATGCAATGCGTAATATGAGAGGAGCAGGGTATGCGCGACCCCCAGCAGATTGCCGCCGAATTCGATCTCGAACACCTGCCGGACGATTTCTACGCGGATCCCTTTCCCTATTATGCGGCGCTGCGCTGCCATGCTCCCGTCAAGCGCATGCCGAATGGCAGCTATCTCCTGACGCGCTTCGCCGACTGCGAGGCGGTCTACAAGGATCCGAAAACCTTCAGCTCCGACAAGAAGGTCGAGTTCAAGCCGAAATACGGTGACTCACCGCTTTACGAGCACCACACGACAAGCCTTGTCTTCAACGATGCCCCCTTGCACACGCGTGTACGCAAGCTGATCCTCGGCGCGCTGACGCCGCGCGCGCTCAAGTCCATGGAGCCCGGGCTCGTCCTGTTGGTCGAGCAACTGCTCGACGCCATGGAAGAGAAGCACGCCCGAACCGGAACGGTCGACATCATCGAAGATTTCGCCTCGGCCATCCCGGTGGAGATCATCGGCAACCTCCTGGCCGTGCCGGCGCAGGACCGCGGTCCGCTGCGCGGCTGGTCGCTGGCGATCCTCGGCGCGCTGGAGCCAAGGATCACGCCTGAACAACTGGATGCCGGCAATCGCGCCGTGCGTGAGTTTCTCGACTATCTCGAAATCTTGGTGGCGGAGCGCAAGAAAAAGCCGGGCGACCCCGAGACGGATGTCCTGACCCGGCTGATCCAAGGGGAGGTGGACGGCGAAAAATTGCGCCACCATGAGCTGCTGCAGAATTGCATCTTTATTCTCAATGCCGGTCACGAGACGACGACCAACCTGATCGGCAACAGCATCGTGACGCTCGCCCTCCATCCGGGGGAGCGGGCGAAGCTGATCGCAAATCCGGAGGTCTTGCGTACCGGGCTCGAAGAGGTGCTGCGCTTCGAAAGCTCCAACCAGCTCGGCAATCGAATTGTCGCCGTGCCGACCGAAATCGCCGGCGTCGCAATGCCGGCCGGCACCCTGATCACAACCTGCATTGGCGCGGCCAATCGCGATCCCGAGGTCTTTCCGGAACCGGATCGCTTCGACATCGCCAGATCGCCAAACCGGCATTTGGCTTTCGCCGGCGGGCCACATCAATGCGCCGGCATGAATGTCGCACGCATGGAGGGCCGGATCGCCGTCGCCGGCTTTCTTGCGCGCTTTCCCGACTATGCGCTCGCGGGCGCTCCCGAGCGCAGCAGAAGAGCACGATTCCGCGGTTTCAACCGCATTCCCGTGCGCCTGAAATGAACGGGCCGACAATGGCAAATGTTCGCTTCATCCGCGCCACCGGCGAAGAGTGCCGGGTCGATATCGAGCCCGGGCTTTCCGTGATGGAGGTGGCCGTAAAGGCGGGTTTTGAGGAGATTGCCGCCGACTGCGGCGGCGCCTGCGCCTGTGCGACCTGCCATGTCTACGTGTCTCCCGGAGATCTCCTCCGCTTCCCGGAAATCGGCGACGTAGAAAGTGAAATGCTCGATTACATCGAAGCGGAACGGCGCCCCGAAAGCCGCCTCGGATGTCAACTCGTCCTCGACGCAGGCCATGACGGCGTAGCGATCCGATTGACCAAAAACCGTTAGCGGCCGACCGCCAAGCGGACAGGGAATATCATGAAAGAGCTCAAGAACTACATTGCCGGCGAGTGGCGCGCCTCCGGGCGAACCTTCGAGAAGCGCAGCCCGTTCGACGGATCTCTGGTCGCGATCGTGCATGAGGCGGACCGGGACATGGTGAACGATGCGGTCGAGGCCGGTCGCGCCGCGGCGTTCGGCGACTGGGGCAGGCGGCCGGTGCGCGATCGGGTGCGCATCATCCGCGACATGTCGCGAAAGCTGCATGCCCGGCTCGACGACCTCATCGAGGCCGACGTGGCCGATACCGGACGTTCCTACTGGCAGGCCCGGAACTTCGACGGCAGCAGGGCGGCGGCGCTGTTCGACGCCTATTGCGACATCGCGATGGGGCTCGAGAACAGGTCATCCACCTTCTCTGGCGAAGGGGGAATGAACGGGTTGTGGTACACATTGAGACGCCCCAAGGGCGTCATCGGCTGCATATCGCCGTGGAACGTGCCGCTGCTCATGACCGTCATGAAAGCCGCGCCAGCACTGGTGATGGGAAATGCGGCGATCGTGAAGCCGTCCGAGGAGACCCCGTCCTCGTGCACGATCCTGGCAGAGGTCATCGCAGCCAGCGACCTTCCCAAAGGCGCCTTCTCGCTGGTGCACGGCTTTGGCGCCGATTCGACAGGCGCCTTCCTCACCGAGCATCCCGGTGTCGACGCCCTCCTGTTCACCGGCGAGTCGGCGACCGGCGCAACCATCATGAAAGCGGCCGCCAACGGCCTGCGCGACGTCGCCTTCGAGCTCGGCGGCAAGAACGCCGCGCTGGTGTTCGATGACGCGGAGATGGACAGGGTCATCGAAGGCACGACGCGCTCCGCTTTCTTCAATTGCGGGCAGATCTGTTTCTGCACCGAACGGGCCTATGTCCAGCGCGGACGCTACGACGAATTCGTATCGCGAATGGCCGAAGCGGCAAAAACGATCGTTGTCGGTGACAGGCGGCATAACGGATTCAACATAGGCCCGCTGATCTCCAAGTCGCATCGCGACAAGGTTCTCGCTCTGGTGGACAGCGTGCGCCAGGATGACGGCGAATTTGTCGCGGGCGGCGGCGTTCCCGTTTTCGGAGATGAACGCGACAATGGCGCGTTCATAGAACCGGCTATTGCCATCGGCTTGCCTGAAGGGGCGCGCTTCGTGAGACAGGAAGTGTTCGGCCCGGTGCTTCACGTCGCTCCGTTCGATGAGGAAGACGAGGCCATCGCCCTCGCGAACAATACGCCTTACGGCCTCGCCGCTGCGGTCTGGACGACGAACGTCTCGCGCGCCCATCGCGTGGCGCCCAAGCTGCGGGTCGGCCATGCATGGATCAACGCCTGGCAGATTCGCGATCTGCAGAGCCCGCTCGCCGGGGCCGGCATATCGGGCATCGGCGAGCAGTTCGGACGCAACTCACTGGAGTTCTGCTCGCAGCCGCTGACGGTGACAGTCCGCATTTTCGACAGCTGAGGAGGCAATGGCGTGACCGAGCGGATCGTCATTGTCGGCGGCGGGCAGGCGGCGGTGTCGCTTGGCGCAGCACTTCGCGAGCTCCATCATGACTGCCAGGTCACAATTATCGGCGACGAACCATACCCTCCCTATCAGCGTCCACCATTGTCGAAGAAGTACCTGCTCGGAGAAACCGCCCGGGAAAATCTGCAGATCCGTCCTCCGGATTGGTATCGGAACAATGCCATCGAGCTCAGACTCGGCGCGCGAGCGCGCGCGCTCGACCGGCGAGCGCGGACCGTCGCCCTGGTTGACGGGACCGTTCTTCTCTATGACAGACTCGTGCTCGCCACCGGCGCCTCGCCGCGGCAACTGCCGGCCGCGATCGGCGGCAGGCTCGGCGGTGTTTGGACAATCAGAGGTCTTGCCGACATCGATCGCTTGTCTTCGTCCTTTCATCAAAGCCGATCGGTGCTGCTCGTCGGCGGCGGCTATGTCGGCCTGGAAATCGCCGCCGTGGCGGCGAGAAAAGGATTGAACGTCACGCTGGTCGAGGCCGCCGGACGCATTCTGCAGCGTGTGGCGGCACAGGACACCTCCGATTTCTTCCGCAAGCTGCATGCGCAGAACGGCGTTCGCATTATCGAGGGCGTCGGCATAGGGCATTTCCATGAACGGAACGGCCGGGTGTCGGGTGCAAGCCTGACAAATGGGGAGGAGATTGCAGCCGAGCTGGTGATCGTCGGCATCGGCGCCATTCCCAACGACCAGCTTGCCGTGGCGGCGGGGCTGGACGTGTCCGACGGGATCCGCGTGGATGCCGCGTGCCGGACATCGGACCCGAGGGTTCTCGCCATCGGCGACTGCGCGACTTTCGAGCATGAGGGGAGACCGCTTCGTCTTGAGTCGGTCCCGAATGCCATCGACATGGCACGGACCGCCGCCCTCGCCATTGTCACGGGCGAGGCTTGTTACCGGCCGATGCCTTGGTTCTGGTCGGATCAATACGACATCAAGCTCCAGATTGCCGGACTGAGCCACGGCTATGACCGCACCGTCGCTCGGCCCGGCAAACGCGAAGGCTCAAGCTCGGTCTGGTATTTCAAGGGCGATCGCCTCATTGCCGTCGACGCGATGAACGACGCGGCCAGTTACATGATGAGCAAGAAGATCATCGAGCAGGGAAATACCTTGCCGATCTCACTGGTTCAGGACCTTTCGAGCGATTTGCGCCGAGCGCCGCCGGGAGTTCACTGACCTTTTGGGATCGCCTCCCGTTCAAGGCAGGTCACTCGCGCCCGAGCTTGACCTCCGGCACCTTCAGCGCGTCGGCGAGCCGCGCCTTGGCGCTGCCGGGACGCAGAGGCTTGGGCTGCGAGGCATGTGGCGCCCAACCGATGAGCCAGGCCGTCTCCACCGTCGCCCGTATCCGGCCGTCGGCATCGCCATACTGGCGGTCGTAATGAGCGGCGGCGCGGGCGAGGAGGGCGGCCGTCACCGGCCGGCGCGAGCGCTCGGCGAGGGCATGCCCGAAGCCCAGCGCCTTGACCTCGCGCATCAGCGTCAGCGCATCCTTGTAGCGGACCGTCGTCGTGTCGATGTCGACGGCCGGCAGAGCGAAGCCGGCGCGCTGCAGGAGCGTGCCGAGATCGCGCAGATCGGCAAAGGGCGCCACACGCAGGCTGGCGCCGCCCGAAAGCTCGGCCTCGGCGGCAAGCCAGGCCTCGCGCAATTCGACGAGGGTCCGGCCGGCGAACAGGCCGGCGAGAAACAGCCCGTCCGGCTTCAACGCCATGCGGAACTGCGCCAGGCTGCCTGGCACGTCGTTGACGCTGTTGAGGCTGAACAGGCTCAGGACGCAGTCGAGGCTCGCCTCGGCGAGAGGCTGGGCCTCGTCGTCGAAAACCAGATCGATGCCGGGGCCGGGGGCCGGAGCGGCGGTGACGATGCGGCCCAGCCGATGCGGCGCTGCGAGGCTTGCCCTGATCTCGCCCGCCGCCGGGCCGAACAGAAGCGTCGTCTGGAAATCGCGCAGGACCAGAGCGAGGCGGCTTTCGATCTCCGCCGTCAGCGTCTGGGCATAGAAAGGCGGCCGCGCGGCTCGGGCGCGCGCGAAATGCCGGCGCCGCAGCGCCGGATCGAAGATCTGTGGAGCGCCCGACACGCCGGCGATCCTCCGCTAAAGCGTGATGGCTTTGGGTGGAACCGCCATCACGCTTTATCCTTTTGTTCGCGCATGATCCTTTCGGAAAACCGGCGAGATGGTCGGGTCGAGCCCGACCATGGACTTTTCCGGATCATGCGCTATCGGCTCCGATCAGTTCGGCACCTGGCGCACTGCGCCCTTGGCGGCGCTGGTCGCCATCGCGGCATAGGCGCGCAAGGCGGTCGAGACCTTGCGGTTGCGTTTCTCCGCCGGCTTCCAGGCGTCATCCTTACGGGTGTCCATCGCCTGGCGGCGGCGCGCGATCTCGGCCTCGTCCACGGCGAGATGGAGCTTGCGGCCGGGGATGTCGATCTCGATCCGGTCGCCCGTCGCGACGAGCCCGATGAGCCCGCCTTCCGCCGCCTCGGGCGAGGCATGGCCGATGGAGAGGCCTGAGGTGCCGCCCGAGAAACGCCCGTCGGTGATGAGCGCGCAGGCTTTGCCGAGGCCCTTGGATTTCAGATAGCTCGTCGGATAGAGCATCTCCTGCATGCCGGGGCCGCCGCGCGGCCCCTCATAGCGGATGACCACCACGTCGCCCGCCTTGACCTTGCCGGTGAGGATGCCGTTCACAGCCGAATCCTGGCTCTCGAACACGACCGCGGGACCGGAGAAGACCAGGATCGACTGATCGACGCCTGCCGTCTTCACGATGGCGCCGGCTTCCGCGAGATTGCCGTAGAGCACCGCAAGGCCGCCATCCTTGGAGAAGGCATGCTCGGCCGAACGGATCACGCCCGCCTTGCGGTCGGTGTCGAGCGTCTCGTAGCGGCGCTCCTGGCTGAAGGCCACTTGCGTCGGCACCCCGCCGGGGGCGGCGCGGAAGAAGTCGGCGACCTTGGTGCTTTTGGTCCGGACGATATCCCATTGCTCGAGGGCCGTTCCCAGCGTCTTGGAATGGACGGTGCAGACCTTCGTGTCGATGAGCCTGGCGCGGTCGAGCTCGCCCAATATCGCCATGATGCCGCCGGCGCGGTGCACGTCTTCCATATGCACATCCGATTTGGACGGCGCCACCTTGCACAGAACCGGCACGCGTCTGGACAGCCGGTCGATGTCGGCCATGGTGAAATCGAGCTCGGCCTCATGCGCGGCGGCCAGGAGATGCAGCACCGTGTTGGTCGATCCGCCCATGGCGATGTCGAGCGTCATGGCGTTCTCGAAGGCGGCGAAGCTCGCGATCCGGCGCGGCAGGATGCTGTCGTCATCCTGCTCGTAATAACGCCGCGCCAGGTCGACGACGAGGTGGCCCGCCTCGACGAAGAGGCGGCGCCGGTCGGCATGGGTGGCCAGCGTCGAGCCGTTGCCGGGCAGCGAGAGGCCGAGCGCCTCGGTAAGGCAGTTCATCGAATTGGCGGTGAACATGCCGGAGCACGAGCCGCAGGTCGGGCAGGCCGAGCGCTCGATGACCTTGATCTCCTGCTCGGAGACCTTCTCGTCGACCGCCGCCACCATGGCGTCGACGAGATCGAGCGCCACTTCCTTGCCCTTGAGCACGACCTTGCCCGCTTCCATGGGGCCGCCCGAGACGAAGACGACGGGGATATTGAGGCGCAAGGACGCCATCAGCATTCCGGGCGTGATCTTGTCGCAATTGGAGATGCACACCATGGCGTCGGCGCAATGCGCATTCACCATATATTCGACCGAGTCCGCGATGAGCTCGCGCGAGGGCAGCGAATAGAGCATGCCGTCATGACCCATGGCGATGCCGTCATCGACGGCGATGGTGTTGAACTCCTTGGCGACGCCGCCCGCCGCCTCGATCTCGCGCGCCACGAGCTGACCCAGATCCTTCAGATGGACATGGCCCGGCACGAACTGGGTAAAGGAATTCACCACCGCGATGATCGGTTTGCCGAAATCCTCGTCCTTCATGCCGGTGGCGCGCCAGAGGCCTCTGGCGCCCGCCATGTTGCGGCCATGGGTGGTGGTGCGGGAACGATAGCTCGGCATCGGATGTCCTGTTCTTGTCTTTTCCGGGATCGGACCCTAGAGCAGGCAGCCGGCCAATTCCATGCTAGAATGCGGCATGGCGGCCTTGTCTCTCACGCGCATTTCCAGGGGCCTCACGCTCGCCGGCAAATGGGGGCTCGACTGGCTCATCCCACCGCAATGCCTCGCCTGCCGCGACGAGGTGGCCGAGGCCTCGGGGCTCTGCGTCCACTGCTGGGCGAAGCTCGCCTTCATCGAGCCGCCCTTCTGCGACAGGCTCGCGATCCCCTTCCCCTATGACCAGGGCCAGGGCGCGCTCAGCGCCGCGGCGCTCGCCGATCCGCCGGACTGGGACCGCGCCCGCGCGGCGCTCCTCTTCGACGATGCGGCGCAGGGCCTCGCCCACGCGCTCAAATATCGCGACCGGCACGAGGCCGGACTCCTCATGGCCAGGCTCATGCGGCGCGCCGGCGCCGACATCCTGGGCGGCGCGGACGGCATCATCCCGGTGCCGCTCCACCGCTTCAGGCTCTGGCGGCGGCGCTACAACCAGTCGGCCATTCTCGCCCGCCATATCGCCCGGGACAGCCGTACGGCTTTTTGTCCAGAGCTGCTGCAGCGGCGCCGCGCCACCCGGTCGCAGACCGGCCTCGACCGCGAGGAGCGCCAACGCAATGTGCGCGACGCCTTCATCGTGCCCGAGGCGGCGAGGCCCCTGGTGGTGGGAAAATCCTTCGTCCTCGTCGACGACGTGCGCACCACCGGGGCGACGCTCGCGGCCTCTGCGAAAGCGCTCAAAGGCGCGGGGGCGGCGCGCGTCGACGTGCTGACCTTCGCGCTTGTGCACAAGCCCAGGCAACTCCATATTTAGCGCAGATTCGAAAGTGGCGGCCATGCCGAAAGTCACCATCTACACGACGCCTTACTGCCCCTATTGCCATTCGGCCAAGGCGCTGCTGCGCCGGAAGAACGTGGACTTCTCGGAGATCGATGTGAGCTTCGATCCGCAAGAGCGGCAGCGCATGACGGCCAAGGCGCAAGGGCAGCGCACGGTGCCTCAGATATTCATCGGCGAGACGCATGTCGGCGGCAGCGACGAATTGCATGCGCTCGACCGCCAGGGCAGGCTCGATCCGCTGCTCGCCGGCTGAGCTTGCGCACGACGTGGCCACCAGGACAGCCCTCATACAATTGCGCTCCGGGCGCGACATGGCGCGCAACATCGCCGAAGCCGCGCGCCTGATCCGGGATGCGGCGCGGCAAGGCGCCGAATTCGTGCTCACGCCCGAAATGACCAACATCCTGGAGACGGATCGCGAAAGGCTGAAGGGGCTGGCGCGACGCGAAGCGGAGGATGCCTCGGTCGCGGCTTTCGCCGACCTCGCCCGCGACCTCAGCCTGTGGCTGCTGGCCGGCTCCTTCGCCCTCAAGGGCCCGCGCGACAAGCTCATCAACCGCTCGCTCCTGTTCTCGCCCGAGGGCGCCGTCGTCGCGCGCTATGACAAGGTGCATCTGTTCGATGTCGACCTGCCGAACGGCCAGACGTTAAGGGAATCGGCCGCTTATGAGGCGGGCGGGCCGGTGCCACTGGTGCAGCTGCCCTTCGCCACGCTCGGCCTCACCATTTGCTACGATGTCAGATTTCCACATCTTTATAAGAGTTTAGCTCAGGCGGGCGGCGAGATTCTGACGGTGCCCTCGGCCTTCACCAAGGTGACAGGCGAGGCGCACTGGCATGTGCTCCTGCGCAGCCGGGCCATCGAAACGGGCAGTTTCGTGCTGGCGCCGGCGCAAGGCGGACTGCATGAATGCGGCCGCGAGACCTTTGGCATGAGTCTTGCTGTCTCTCCCACAGGCGACATAACAGCAGAAGGCGGACAGGAGCCCCAAGTCGTCATGACGGCAATCGACCGCGGCCAAGTGCTTGAAGCGCGACGGCGAATCCCGGTCCTGCGGCATGAGCGGCGGGCGATCTTGAATGCCCAGGGAGAGGTTGCTACCTAAGAGCCATGATCCGTTACGACCTCATTTGCGACGAAGGCCATGAATTCGATGGCTGGTTCTCCAACAGCGCCGCTTTCGACGAGCAGTCCCGGCGGGGGCTCGTCACCTGCGTCCATTGCGGATCGGTGAAGGTCGAGAAGCAACTGATGGCACCGGGCATCCCGGTCAAGGGCAACCGCAAGAGCGAGGCAGCGCCGGCGAAGCCCGTGCTCGCCTCCGCCGTCGATCCGCGCCAGCAGAAGATCCTCCAGGCGATGCGCGAGCTGCGCAAGGCCGTCGCGGAGAATTCGGAATATGTCGGCGACAAGTTCGCCGAGGAAGCGCGCAAGATCCACTATGAGGAAACCGAGAAGCGCGGCATCTACGGCGAGACGACGGCCGACGACGCCAAGGCGCTGATCGAGGAGGGGATCGAGATCCATCCCTTGCCGGTCCTGCCCGAAGACGGCAACTGATGCCCCTGAGCGTCAAAGCACGCTCCCGACGTCGGTCAGTCCAAAACCCTCGCCTACGTAGAGCAATTGGCATTCGTGCTCCTTCGCCACCTCGTAGGCGAAGCAATCGCCGAAATTCAGCGCCGCGGGATGAATGCCTCTCCCCCATTGCTCGTAGGCATGCGCGATCCGTCGGGCCGAGGCGGGCGTTACGCTCACGATCTCGAGGCCGAGCCCATCGATCAGCCGAGCCATCTCCTCGCCAACGTTGCGGCGCGCGGCGACAATCAATGCCTCGGCCACCGTGCCGGCGGAGATCAACAGGCGCTCTTCTGCCTCGAGCGCCCCGGCGCAGGCATCTGCCTCCGTCTCGTTCAAGACGACCGCCATCAGCGCGGACGTATCGACCGCGATCATCCAGGCAGACCGTCATCGCCATAGAGGAAATCCTGGCTACGCGCGGCGTCCGGCCTGGCCGTCGCCTTGGCGGCAGCGGAGGACCGCACCGCCGTCAATAGAGCCCGCCGCGATTCTCGATCCGTCGCCCGCTCGACTGGCACGAGGCGCACAGCGGCGTGGCCATGTCGGGTCAGGATAATTTCGTCTCCCGCCTCGGCGCGCCGAACCAGTTCCGTCAATAATCCTTTGGCATCGGTCACGGATACCTTCATGGGCCTGCTCCTTCCGAGAGGTCTCATAAAGAAAATAGACCATTTAATGGTCCAAATCAATGCATGTTGGCTGGCCGCTCAGTCGCGTCAAAACCGATATATCAGCGGCTTGCGAGTTGCCCGTTTTTCTGCGCCACCAGCATGTAGTTCACGTCCATGTCGCGGGCTCTTCGCCATTCGCTGGTGAAGGGATGGTAGGTGACGCCGGTTCGGTCGAGCTCGCGCAGCCTGTTGGCTGCCAGCCAGGCTTGCAGTTCTTCGGGGCTGATGAACTTCTCCCACTGATGAGTGCCCTTGGGCAGCCAGCCCAATATGTATTCGGCGCCGACGATGGCGAGGCCGAAGGATTTGAGCGTCCGGTTGATGGTGGCGATGAAGATCAGCCCATTGGGCTTGAGGAGCGCCGCGCAGGTTTTGACGAAGTCCTGCGGATCGGCGACATGCTCGATCACCTCCATGTTGAGGATCACATCGAAGGTCTCCCCCTTCGCTGCCAGCGCTTCGGCCGTCATGGCGCGATAGTCGATGGCGAGATCCTGCTCCTGCGCATGGACGCGCGCGGTCGAAATGTTCTTCTCCGATGGGTCTATCCCGGTGATCCCGGCGCCGAGCCTCGCCATGGGCTCGGTCAGGAGGCCGCCGCCGCAGCCGATGTCCAGAAACCGCAAGCCCTCGAACGGGCGCCGGTGATAAGGGTCGCGGGCGAAGCGCGCCGTGACCTGCTCCTTGATGTAGGCGAGCCTGACCGGGTTGAAGACATGCAGGACCGCGAATTTACCTTTCGGATTCCACCATTCCGCGGCGATTTTCGAGAATTTCTCGACCTCGGCGGGGTCGAGGCTTGGCGCGTCGGGAAGGCTCGTCATTTAGGCTCCAAAAGGCTGCTTCCCATTATTGCATAGAGAGGGGGCCTCATCTATGACTACGCCGCGCCGCATCCCACCCTAAAGTTCGAGGTTCGAGGACAAGGCGTGCCAGGGGCCGATTTGGGGCCCGGGCGCGTGAGGAAAGAGGTTTTGGGCCATGGGCCGGTTGGTGATGAAATTCGGGGGAACCTCGGTTGCCGATGTCGAGCGCATCCGCAATGTCGCGCGCCATGTGGAGCGTGAGGTCAGAGCGGGGCACGAGGTCGCCGTGGTCGTCTCGGCCATGGCGGGCACGACCGACCGGCTGGTCGGTTGGTGCCGCGAAGCGGCTCAGGTCCACGACGCCCGCGAATATGACGCGATCGTTGCCTCGGGCGAGCAGGTGACCTCGGGACTCCTCGCCATCGTGCTCCAGGACATGGGCATACCGGCGAGGTCCTGGCAGGGCTGGCAGGTGTCGGTGAAGACCGACGGCGTGCATGGCGCCGCCCGTATCGCCTCGATCGATGCCACGGAACTGCGCAAGCGCATGGAGCAGGGCCAGGTGGCCGTGGTGGCGGGGTTCCAGGGCATCGGCCCGGACAAGCGCGTGACCACGCTCGGCCGCGGCGGCTCGGACACGTCCGCGGTCGCGCTCGCCGCGGCTCTCGATGCGCGCTGCGACATCTATACCGACGTGGATGGCGTCTACACGACCGATCCCCGCATCGTCGCCAAGGCACGCAAGCTCGACCGGGTCTCCTATGAGGAGATGCTGGAAATGGCCTCCCTCGGCGCCAAGGTGCTGCAAACGCGCTCGGTTGAGCTGGCCATGGTTTACAAGGTACCTTTGCAGGTGCGCTCGAGCTTCGAGCTGCCCGACGCCGCCATTCAGAACAGGCCGGATGGCTCAGGACCCGGAACACTCGTATGCGATGAGGACAGTATCGTGGAACAGCATGTCGTAAGCGGGATCGCCTATTCCAAGGACGAGGCTAAGGTCTCGATCCGCCGGGTGAAGGACAAGCCCGGCGTGTCGGCCTCGATCTTCGGGCCGCTGGCCGAGGCCGATATCAGCGTGGACATGATCGTCCAGAACGTCTCGGCCGACGGTGAGACGGCGAACATCACCTTCACCGTGGCGCGCAAGGACCTGCGCAAGGCGCTGGAAGTGCTGCAGGGGCTCAAGGACAAGGTCGGTTATCACGAGCTCAGCCACTCGCTCGACGTCGCCAAGGTGTCGGTGATCGGCATCGGCATGCGCAGCCACGCCGGCGTCGCCGCCAAGATGTTCAAGTCGCTGGCCGAGAAAGGCATCAACATCCAGGCCATCGCCACCTCCGAGATCAAGATCAGCGTGCTGATCGATGAGGCCTATACCGAGCTCGCGGTGCGCTCGCTGCACACGGCCTACGGGCTCGAGGGAGCCAACTGAGGCATGACGACGGCGTTGCGCCATATGTATTGCGTGGGCATTCGATGGAAACCGGCCGTACCGGCTTCCATGGAGGACACCGCCTGATGGTCACATCCGCCTTAGGCCCGCGTGTTCTCCTCAGGAGGCTCCGCGAGGTCATGGCGGAGCCCGAGACGGCACAGAAGCGGCTCGACAAGATCGTCGTCCTGATCGCGGCCAACATGGTCGCAGAAGTGTGCTCCATCTACGTGATGCGCCCAGGCCAGGTGCTCGAGCTCTATTCGACCGAAGGCCTGAAGCGCGAAGCCGTCCATCTGTCGAAGCTGAATATCGGCGAAGGCCTGGTCGGCACCATCGCCGGCGAGGCGCAGCTTCTCAATCTCGCGGATGCGCAGGCGCATCCGGCCTTCAAATACCTCCCCGAAACGGGTGAAGAGGTCTACAACTCCTTCCTCGGCGTGCCGATCCTGCGCAACGGCATCGTCATCGGTGTGCTCGTGGTTCAGAATCGCACCCGCCGGCACTATACCGAGGAAGAGGAAGAAGCGCTGCAGACGACGGCGATGGTCTTGGCCGAGATCATCGCGTCGGGCGATCTCACCGAAGTGGCGCGCGACGTCGCCGCCGACATCGCCCATGTGCGCAGCCACCACGTCAAGGGCGAGGCGCTGGCCGACGGCATAGCGCTCGGCCACGTCGTGCTGCACGAGCCGCGCGTCGTGGTCGAGAACCTGATCGCCGAGAACATCCCCAAGGAGAAGGCGCGGCTCGACGGCGCCATCGAGCAGCTACGCGCCCATGTCGATGAACTGGTCGACGGCACCGAGACGCGCGGCGGCGAATATTCGGAGGTGCTGGAAACCTTCCGCATGTTCGCGCATGACCGCGGCTGGGTGAACCGCCTGCGCGAGACGGTCGAGACCGGCCTCACCGCCGAAGCCGCGGTCGAGCGCGTGCAGAGCGACAACCGCGCCCGCATGATGCGCACCCCCGATCCCTATTTGCGCGAGCGCATGCATGATCTCGACGATCTCGCCAACCGGCTCCTGCGCATCCTCACCGGCCAGATCGCCACCGCGTCGCGCGGCGATCTTCCGCAGAACGCCATCGTGGTGGCGCGCAACATGGGGCCGGCCGAGCTTCTCGACTATGACCGCACCAAGCTGCGCGGTGTCATCCTCGAGGAAGCGGGCACCACCAGCCATGTGGCGATCGTCGCCAGGGCGCTGGGCATCCCGGCCGCCGGCCAGATCGAAGGCCTCATCGACGTCGTCGACACCGGGACGCCGATCATCCTCGACGGCACCTCGGGCGACGTCTATGTCCGCCCATCACTCGACATCGAGCGCGCCTATGCCGACAAGGTGCGCTTCAACGCCAGGCGCCAGGCGCAGTTCCAGGCGCTCCGCGACACGCCGGCCATGACCCGGGACGGGATCAAGATCGAGCTCGGCATCAATGCCGGCCTCCTGGTCGACCTGCCGCATCTGCATGATTCGGGGGCCGAGAGCATCGGCCTGTTTCGCACCGAGCTGCAGTTCATGATGGCGCAGAATTTCCCGCGCCTCGACGCGCAGGTCCGGCATTACCGCGGCATATTGGCGGCGGCGAACGAGCGGCCGGTGACCTTCCGCACCCTCGACATCGGCGCCGACAAGCTTCTGCCCTATCTCCGGCAGGTGAAGGAGGACAATCCGGCCATGGGCTGGCGCGCCATCCGCATGGCGCTCGACCGGCCGGCCTTGCTCCGGTTGCAGCTCCGGGCCCTGCTCAAGGCCGGCGCCGGGCAGAAGCTGCGCATCATGTTCCCGATGATCGCCGAGGTGTCCGAATTCCTCACCGCCAAGGCCATGGTCGAGGCGGAGAAGGCGCATCTCAAAACGCGCGGCCACAAGCTGCCCGCGGCCATAGAGCTCGGCGCCATGATCGAGGTGCCGGCCCTCGTCTGGCAGCTCGACCAGCTCCTGCCCGAGCTCGACTTCGTGTCCGTCGGCTCGAACGACCTGGCGCAGTTCCTCTTCGCCTCCGACCGCCAGAATCCCCGGCTCGCCCATCGCTACGACCCGCTGTCGCCCGCCTTCCTCAAGACCGTCCGCATGATCGTCCAGGCGGGCGAGACGCATGGCGTCCATGTCAATCTGTGCGGCGAGATGGCCGGCCGCCCGCTCGAGGCCATGGCGCTGATCGGCCTCGGCCTCACCTCGATCTCCATGACGCCGGCGGCGATTGGGCCGGTCAAGACCATGATCCTGTCGACCGACCGGGCGAAATTATGGGATTTCATGGAGCCGTTGCTCGCCAAGCCCGACCACTCGCTGCGCCTGGCGCTCACCTCTTACGCCAAGTCGCAAGGCATCCGCCTGATTTAACCCCCAAAAGGGGTCGGCGTTAGCCTTCTGCTTACCATTCTGAGGCATGTTCAAGGGAGCATTAGCGTTACCGGCCGGTTAAGGCCGGCTGTCTGGAGAAGTGCTCCATGGATGTTCTTTCCGCCGATCATGATCGCGATCCCGCGCTCGATTCGACCCCATTCTTCCGCCCGAAGCCGGACGGCGACCTCAATCCCGCCGGCGAAGCCGGCTGGTATCTGCAGCGCGAGCGCGAGAAGCGCGGCCTCAGCCTCGACCAGATCAGCGAAGCGACCGGCATCCATCCCTATCATGTCGAAGCCATCGAGATGGGCGACCTGACCCGCCTGCCGCAGCGCCTCGAGGCGCTCGAGATGGTCGGCATCTATGGCGAATATATGGGCTTCGAGCCCGAGCCGCTCGTCACCCACTATGCCGCCTTCCTGCCGCGCCCCGCGGGTGCCGGCAAAGCGCATCCGGCCAATCCGGGACCGCTGTCGAGCGCCAAGATACTCAGATTCGGCAAGATGCCGCCCTTCCCGCGCTTCAGTATCAAGTCCTTCCCAGGTGGCGCCGGCGGCGTCATCGGCTCCTGCTTCGCCGCCGTCCTGCTCTTCGCCACCGCGAGCTGGGTGATGCAGCCGGTGCCGGGCACGCCCGCAGGCGAGGACATGGCCCAGAGCGAAGGCCTGGGGACGGAAGGCGATCCGATGCCCACCGCCTCGACCGGTCAGAGCGACACCGATGTCGCGGTGCGCGAGGAGCCGATGCCGGAAGACGAGGCGGCGCAGGCCAAGGTCGAGGACGAGACGCCGCAAGCCGGCAAGGAACCCACGGGCGAAGAGGATGGGCTCTCGGGCATCGGCGCGTTCATCGAGGACGGTTTCCAGTCCGAATCCGGGGCGCAGCCGCAGGCGCCAGCGCCACAGCCCAAGAAGCCCGCTTCCGACAAGGGCGCCGAGGTGACGCCCTCAGCGGAGCCGGGCTCCCGCCTGGTGCTCAAGGCCAAGGCGCCGGTCTGGGTGCGCATCGAGGATGCGCAGGGCAATGTGGTGATGACGCAGATGCTGCGCGGCGGCGACACCTACAGCGTGCCCGACCGCCAGGGCCTGGTGGTCATCGCGCGCGACGGCGGCCTCCTCTCCTATGTCATCGACGGCAAGGAGCGCGGCATTCTCGGCACGCCGGGGCAGATCCTGGTCGGCCAGCCGCTCGACATCCCGACCCTCGAAAAGCGCGGCTGATCCGGACGCTCACCCTGAGAGGGCCGCGGAATGGGGTGACGTGAGACTTGGCGGATGGCTCGTCCATCCGCTACAAGCCGCGCCATGAGTGCCATTCCGCAAGCCAAGCTCGACCGCATCCAGCAGCGTTTCGCCGTCATCGAGGCGGAACTCGCCCAGGGTGCGGGTGGCGAGACCTTCGTCAGGCTGTCGAAGGAATATTCGGAACTGAGCCCGGTGGTGAGCGCTGCGAAGGCGCTGGGCAAGGCGCGATCCGACCTGGCCGGCCTCGAAGAGATGATCGCCTCGGGCGACCGGGACATGGCCGAGATGGCGCAGGCGGAGAAGCCAGAACTCGCCAGAAGCATCGGTGAGCTCGAGCAGCAGCTCAGGATCCTGCTTCTGCCCAAGGACGCGGCGGACGAGCGCAACGTCATCCTGGAAGTCAGGGCCGGCACCGGCGGCGACGAGGCGGCGATCTTCGTCGGCGATCTCTTCCGCATGTATCAGCGCTATGCGAGCGTCAAAGGCTGGCGCGTCGAGGTGATCTCGGCGAGCGAGGGCGATCACGGGGGTTACAAGGAGATCATCGCCACGATCACCGGGGCGGGCGCCTATGCTCAGCTCAAATTCGAATCGGGCGTGCACCGGGTGCAAAGAGTGCCCGAGACCGAGGCGCAAGGGCGCATCCATACCTCGGCTGCGACAGTCGCCGTGCTGCCCGAGGCGGAAGAGGTCGATATCGAGATCAACGAGGCGGATCTGCGCATCGACGTGTACCGCTCCTCGGGTCCCGGCGGCCAGTCGGTCAACACCACCGACAGCGCGGTGCGCATCACCCATCTGCCGACCGGTCTCGTCGTCGCCCAGCAGGACGAGAAGTCGCAGCACAAGAACAAGGCGAAGGCGTTGAAGATCCTGCGCGCCAGGCTCTATGAGCGCGAAAGGCAGCGCCTCGACGCCGAACGCTCCGCCGCCAGGCGCGGCCAGATCGGCTCGGGCGACCGCTCCGAACGCATCCGCACCTATAATTTCCCGCAAGGCCGGGTCACCGACCATCGCATCAACCTCACCCTCTACAAGCTCGACCAGGTGATCGAAGGGCCGGGGCTCGCGGAATTGATCAGCGCCCTGATGACCGAGCACCAGGCCGAGCTTCTCGCCGCCGCCGAGGCCGATGCGGCGTGACGGTCCGCGACGTGAAGGCTTCCCAGACCCCCACCCCTAACCCCTCCCCGCAAGGGGGAGGGGAAATCGCCGGACTTCTGCATAGGGCGAGGCAGGCCCTGGCGGAGAAGGGCAATCCAACGCCGGCGCTCGATGCGAGGCTCCTGCTGCAGCAGGCGGCGGGGCTCGGCCATGAGGCCCTGATCGCCGATCCCAAGCGCTTGATCGCGCCGGACGTGGCGGCGCGGTTCCAGGCCTTCCTGGCGCGCCGCCTGGCGGGCGAACCGGTCGCGCGCATATTGGGCGAGCGGGAATTCTACGGCCGCGCCTTCAAGATCACACGGGCGACGCTCGATCCCCGACCCGACACCGAGACGCTGATCGAGGCCGCGCTCGCCCTCATGCCCGCCGACCGCGCCTGCCGCATCATCGATCTCGGCACCGGCTCCGGCATCATCGGCGTGACGCTCCTCGCCGAGCGGCCCGAGGCCGAGGCCGTGATGACGGATATTTCGGCCGAAGCGCTCGCCGTGGCGCGCGAGAATGCCGGGCGCCACGGCGTTCTCGGACGCTCGGCTTTCATCCAGGGCAGCTGGTTCGCAGGGGTCGAAGGGCGCTTCGACCTCGTCCTCTCCAACCCGCCCTATATTCCGCAAGCGATTCTCCCGACGCTCGCTCCCGAGGTGCGGAACTTTGACCCTGAGGCAGCCCTAGTGGGCGGTCCGGACGGCCTTCAGCCTTATCGCGAGATCGCCCGGATGGCGGCCCCGTTCCTCGTCCCGCAAGGCCGGCTCATCCTCGAGATCGGAGAAGGGCAAGCTCCTGAAATCGAAGAGATTTTCGTGAGCTGCGACTGGGCACCCGAGGGCCGCTGGCGGGATCTCGCCGGGCATGTGCGCGACCTGGGATTCAGCCATGCGGGCCCGCGACAAAAAAGGGGTTGGAAATGACCAGGGGAAGGGCTACGTTAGCTCCGGTATTTCGTTCTGCCCGTTGCGATTGGCGCTAGACGGCAGGTGACGGGGCGGCCCCGAAGGGCGAAAAGTCCCATCCACGTGAAGATTAGCGCGGTTGAAATGTAGCGGGTCCAGGCCAGGATACGTTCTCAGGCAGGACAGACCTTACCTAAACCACAGGGACCGATTTGGCAGGGCTCGTTTGAGAGTCGATCGTCGATCAGAAATCATGCCGGAGCGGCATGATGTGAATCTGCGTGTGGGTTAACCGCGGACATTATGAATCTAATTAAGCATGAGTGGAAAATGAGACCAGGGCAGCACAACAAGCGTGGCCGCGGACGGAATCGTCGTCATAACGGCGGTGGCGGTGGTGGCGGCGGCGGCGGGAACCCGCTCAATCGCGTCTACGAGAGCAACGGGCCCGACGTGAAGGTGCGCGGCACGGCGCAGACGGTGGCCGACAAATATCTGCAGCTCGGCCGCGACGCCCAGGTCTCCGGCGACATCGTGATGGCCGAGAGCTATTATCAGCACGCGGAGCATTATCTGCGCATCCTCGCCGCGGCCCAGGCCTATCAGCAGCAAATGCAGCAGCAATATCGCCGGCCGGAAGACGACTATGGCGATGACGAGGACATGGACGCGGCATCCGAAGGCGATGACGCGCAGCCCGATATCGGCGAGCGGCCAGGTTTCGCCGTCGAAGCGGGCGAGCAGCCGGACGGCTTCGATCCGGGCGATATGCGCCGCGACTATCCGCAGGCCAATCGCGGGCCCGACCAGCAAGGCGACCGGCGCGACCGGCGCGACCGGTTCCGGCCGCGCTGGGATCGCAATCGCGGCGAGGGCAATGATCAGCAGGGCCGCTACGGCAACCAGCAGAACCAGCAGCCTCATGCGCGGCGGGAAGAGCCCGAGGCGCAGCCCCAGGCCGAGCCCGAGAAGCCGGCTTCGGTGCAGAGCGCCGAGCCCGCGCCGGCCCCGGCCGCGCCCGAGGCCAATGGCGCGAGCGAGAAATGGGACGGCCCGCAGCCCTCTTTCCTGAAACGTCCGGCCCGCGGCAGGCGGCCGCGCCGCGAAGCGGCGGCCGATGCGGCCCCGCCCGAGGACGCGTCATAGGCGGATCGATCGTCCGGCCGTTCAGGAACCGCTGGCGCGATAGATGAAGTAGCGCTGGCTGCGCACGTCCTTCGGCAACGGCAGCTGCTGCGCTTTGGACAAGTCCAAGGGGAGATCCGACAGCACCAATGCGCCTGGTGCCAAAAGCCGGGGAAGGTGCCGGCTCACCAGCGCCGCGACCTCGACATTGTAGGCCTCGTCGTAAGTCCCGATGTCGGAATTGACCAGGATGGCCTGGCCGTCGAAGCGGTCGCGGGCCTTGGGCAGAGTGTCGGCGAATTTGCCGAGCATCAGATGGGTGGCATCGGGCGTGCAATCGGGGAAGCAGTCGATCTCGCGGTCGAACACGAAGATGTCGCGCCCCGGCAGATGCCGGCGCATGTGGTCGTAAGTCCGGCCGTGGCCCAAACCCAGCTCGAAGACGACCCCCGGCTTGTCGGCGATCTCGCGGAAGGCCCAGTTCAGGCTTCGGTGCTGGGCCTCGAGCCGGAAGAGCAGGCGCTCCAGCCGTGTCGGTTCCGGCCTCTTTCCGTCATGTCTGTCCATCGCAACTCCGGCTGTGTTCAGCGGGTTATCGCCGCCGGAAAATCCGTTCCGGCGCAAGCCTCGCGTCCGCGAAAAGTGTCCGACAGTAATCCTTGCCGGAGGGAAAAGCTTTCCTATATTTCGCCTGTGGCCACAATGGGCCGGAACGGGATCGCCGCTTCAGGGGTTCTGCTTCCGTGCTGTTGCGGGCCGCATTTCAGCCGAAGACGGCGTGGGGGGAGAGTGCCAGAACGGGCTCTCCAGGCGTGCCGAGGAGGAGAGTAAGTCATGGATTTCGAGAAATACACCGAGCGGGCCCGCGGTTTCATTCAGTCGGCCCAGGCGCTGGCCTTGCGCGAGGGCCATCAGCGCTTCAGCCCCGAACATCTCCTGAAAGTCCTGCTCGATGACGAGGAAGGCCTCGCTTCGAGCCTCATCGCCGCTGCCGGCGGCGACAGCCGCCTGGCGCTGGCCGAGACCGAAGCCGCGCTCAAGCGCATGGCGAAAGTATCGGGCGGCGGCGCCGGGCAAGTCTATCTGGCGCCCGAGACGGCGCGCGTCTTCGAGGCCGCCAATCAGCTCGCCCAGAAAGCGGGCGACAGCTTCGTGACCGCAGAGCGTCTGCTGCAGGCGCTCGCGATCGAGAAGTCGGAGGCGCAGAAGGCACTGAAAACCGCAGGCGTGACGCCGCAAGGCCTCAACGAGGCGATCAACGCCTTGCGCAAGGGGCGCACCGCCGACTCGGCCTCCGCCGAGCAGGCCTATGATGCGCTCAAGAAATATTCGCGCGACCTCACCGAGGCGGCGCGCGCCGGCAAGCTCGACCCGGTCATCGGGCGCGACGATGAGATCCGCCGCACCATCCAGGTGCTGTCCAGGCGCACCAAGAACAATCCCGTGCTCATCGGCGAGCCGGGCGTGGGCAAGACCGCGATCGCGGAAGGCCTCGCTCTGCGCATCGTCAATGGCGACGTGCCCGAAAGCCTCAAGGACAAGAAGCTGCTTGCCCTCGACATGGGCGCACTCATCGCCGGCGCCAAATATCGCGGCGAGTTCGAGGAACGCCTGAAGGCCGTGCTTTCGGAAGTGACGGCGTCCGACGGCGGCATCATCCTGTTCATCGACGAGATGCACATCCTCGTCGGCGCCGGCAAGGCCGACGGCGCGATGGATGCGTCCAACCTGCTCAAGCCCGCCCTGGCGCGGGGCGAGCTCCATTGCGTCGGCGCCACCACGCTCGATGAATACCGCAAGCATGTCGAGAAGGACGCGGCGCTGGCGCGGCGCTTCCAGCCGGTCTTCGTCACCGAGCCTTCGGTCGACGACACGATCTCGATCCTGCGCGGCATCAAGGAGAAATATGAGGAGCACCACAAGGTCCGGATCACCGATTCGGCGCTGGTGGCGGCGGCCCAGCTTTCCAACCGCTACATCACCGACCGCTTCCTGCCCGACAAGGCCATCGACCTGATGGACGAGGCGGCGTCGCGCCTCAGGATGCAGGTCGATTCCAAGCCCGAGGAGCTCGACGCGCTCGACCGCGACATCATGCAGATGCAGATCGAGCGGGAAGCCTTGAAGAAGGAGACCGACCGGGCGTCCAAGGACCGGCTGGCCCGGCTCGAAAAGGAATTGGCCGATCTCCAGGAGCGCTCGACGGCGCTGACCCAGAAATGGCAGGCCGAGAAGCAGAAGCTCGCCTCGGCGGCGACGCTCAAAAAGGAACTGGGCGATGCCCGGACACTCCTCGAGCAGGCGCAGCGCAAGGGCGATTTCGCCAGGGCGGGTGAGCTTGCCTACAGCACCATTCCGGGTCTCGAGAAGAAGCTCAAGGAGGTCGAAGAGGCCGCCAAGGGCAATCCGATGGTCGAGGAGGCGGTGACCGAGAACCACGTGGCGCAGGTCGTCTCGCGCTGGACCGGCATCCCGGTCGACAAGATGCTGGAAGGCGAGCGCGACAAGCTGCTGAAGATGGAAGAGGGCCTGGGCAAACGCGTCGTCGGCCAGGCGGAAGCGGTGAAGGCCGTTTCCACGGCGGTGCGCCGCGCCCGCGCGGGCCTGCAGGACCCCAACCGGCCGATCGGCTCCTTCATGTTCCTGGGGCCCACCGGTGTCGGCAAGACCGAGCTCACCAAGGCCCTGGCCGCGTTCCTGTTCGACGACGAGCATGCGATGGTGCGCATCGACATGTCGGAATACATGGAGAAGCATTCCGTCGCCCGGCTCATCGGCGCGCCGCCGGGCTATGTCGGCTATGACGAGGGCGGTGCCCTCACTGAAGCGGTGCGCCGGCGGCCCTATCAGGTCGTGCTGTTCGACGAGATCGAGAAGGCCCATCCCGACGTGTTCAACGTGCTGCTGCAGGTGCTGGATGACGGCCGGCTCACCGACGGCCAGGGCCGCACGGTCGATTTCCGCAACACGCTCATCGTGATGACCTCCAACCTGGGCTCGGAATATCTGGTGAGCCTCGGCGAAGACCAGGATGTCGATGTGGTGCGGAGCCAGGTGATGAATGTGGTTCGGAGCCACTTCCGTCCGGAATTCCTCAACCGGCTCGACGAGATCATCCTGTTCCACCGGCTGAAGCGCGAGCATATGGGCGCCATCGTCGACATCCAGCTCGAGCGGCTGCAGAAATTGCTGGCCGATCGCAAGATCACCATCAAGCTCGACAAGGCGGCGCATGAGTGGCTCAGCGAGAAGGGCTACGACCCGGCCTATGGCGCCAGGCCCCTGAAGCGCGTGATCCAGAAGGCGCTGCAGGACCCGCTCGCCGAGGAAATCCTCGCAGGCCAAGTCGCGGACGGCGACACGGTCGATGTCGGCGCCGGCAAGGACGGGCTGACCCTCAAGCCGTCGAAGTCCAAGGCGAGGGCGGCGTAGAGGTTTCACCGCGCACGGTAACAAAGAGGGAGCGAAGGTTATTTCGCTCCCGTCTTTATTATCGGGGCGTCGGAACCGGAAGAGTTGCGACGTGAGCTCGCTTCGTCGTGCCGAAATGCAACAGCTCCGTTCCCGAGCCCTAAGTTTATTATTCGTGAGCCGCCGTTTTATTAGTCGGTGGAACGCCCCATTCCCCCATATAAACCCAGGGTAAGTTCTGTTGCGGGGGCGGGCGATGATTCTTCCACGGGTTTCACTCTTGGGTGTTTCCACCCGGCAACAGGCGCGGCGCGCCGGTCTTTTTTCCCGCACGGCGATCGCGGCGCTTCTCCTCGGCGCCGCCGGCGGCATTTCGCCAAGCCTGGCGCAGGACGCCAATAACGGCCCTCCCGTCACCGCCGCGCCGGCCGATGCCGATGGCGCGGATGACACGTCCTATGGCGGCATCGACAATCCCGGCGGCGACGTGGCGGTGCCGCCGATCCCGCCTCTTGTCGGGGAAGACGCGACTGGCGCCGCGGCCAGTGGCGGAGCCGCCACGGGCGGCGGCGCCTCGAATGGTGTCCAAGGGCCGTCGCCAGGCACGAATGGAACGCGTGGGGGCGATTCGAATGGTACCGGCGGCGTCGGCCTTGCGAGCTCCGGAACGGGCGGCGACGCCCAAGGGTTCGACATCATCCTGCGCAATGCCATCACGCCCATCACGATCGAGGCGACGGGCGGCGACGGCACGGGCGGCGGCAGCGCCACCGGCGGCAAAGGTGCCGGCGGCTCGGGCGGCGTCGGTGGCAATGGCCGCGATGCCGTGGATCCGGTCAATGTCAATGGCGACGACTTCGTCGCCGGAACGGGCGGCAATGGCGGGCCTGGCGGCAGCGCCATCGGCACGGGCGGCGCCGGCGGCGCCGGCGGCACCGGCACCGGCGGCACTGTCGGGACGATGGGCATCCTCCTCGGCGTCGATGCCCAGGGCGCGATCACGGTCACATCGACGGGCGGCTAGGGCACGGGCGGCGCCGGCGGCTCGGGCGGCGAGGGCGTCGGCGGCACCGCGCG
>JBFWNN010000021.1:5720-80145 GCA_050251035.1 Parvibaculaceae bacterium | reverse complement strand
CCCTTCTAACCGGTGCGCTCAGCACCTTGCAGATTTCCTTTCTGGCCTATCTCTTCGGATTGACACTCGGGCTCGCCGGCGCCATGGGCAAGATCGCCGGGGGCAAATACCTCAAGGGCGTTCTCGACGTCTATACCACGCTCATCCGATCGCTGCCCGAGCTCCTGCTCATCGTGATGCTGTATTACCTCGGCACCGACACGCTCAACCGCGTGCTGCAGAGCCTCGGCTACGATGCCATGCGCATCAACGGTTTCATCGCCGCGGTCGTCGTCCTCGGCTTCGTCATGGGCGCCTATGCGACGGAAGTGCTGCGCGGCGCCATCCAGGCCATTCCGGTGGGCCAGGTCGAGGCGGCGAAGGCCTATGGCATGTCGCCCTTCCTCAGATTCCGCCGCATCATCCTGCCCGCCATGCTGCCTTACGCCATACCCGGCCTGTCCAACCTGTGGCTCAACATCACCAAGGATTCGGCCCTCGTCGCCGTCGTCGGCTATAGCGAGCTCGCTCTGGCGACCAAACAGGCGGCCGGCAGCACCAAGGCCTATTTCACCTTCTTCTGCGCCGCGGCCGCTCTCTATCTCATCATGTCGCTGGTCTCGTTGCGGCTGTTCGGCGCGCTCGAGGCCTATGTGCGGCGCGGCCAGCCGAAGCTCGGTTAGGGGGACAGATGGACTTTTCCTGGCTCCCCAAATACCTGCCGATGATCCTCCACGGGATCTGGCTGACACTGCTGCTCATGGCCATCTCGATCACGATCGGCTTCCTCCTCGCCATTCCGATAGGCCTCGTGCAGGTCACAGGCCCGCGCTGGCTCAAGTGGCTGGCGGCGAGCTTCTGCACCGTCATCCGCGGCACGCCGCTTCTGGTCCAGCTGTGGCTGCTCTATTACGGGCTCGGCTCCTTCTTCCCGCAGATCCCGTGGATCCGGCAGAGCTTCATGTGGCCGGTGCTGCGCGAAGGGTTCTTCTATGCCACGCTCGCCTTCACGCTGAGCTTCGCCGGCTATGAGGGGGCGATCATGAAAGGCGCCTTCCTCAGCGTGCCCAAGGGCGAGCTCGAAGCGGCGCGCGCCTTCGGCATGTCGCCCTGGACGGTGCTGCGGCGTATCTGGCTGCCCCGCGCTTTCCGCATCGTGCTGCCGACGCTCGGCGGCGAGACCATCCTGCAGCTCAAGGCGACGCCGCTCGCCGCCACCGTCACCGTCATCGAGCTCTATGGCGCCTCCTACCAGGTCCGCCAGGACACCTTCCGGGTCTACGAGCCGTTGCTGATGGTCGCCGCGATCTACCTGGCGCTGACCTATCTCATCACCCGCGCCTTCGCCTATATTGAGCGTCAGGTGCCGCAGCGGCGTTGACCGCGGCTTCGCATCGCAGCTCAAGAGAATAAGGTAAATAATTGAAAACCATATCTATTTTTGATCGGCTTGGTGCCCATGCCGAGGCCCTCCGCGCCATCCGTCATGATCTCCACGCTCATCCCGAGCTCGGTCTCGAGGAACGGCGCACGAGCGATATCGTGGCGCGCGAGCTCGCCCGCCTCGGCTTCGCAGTGACGCGCGGGCTCGCCACGACCGGTGTCGTCGGCACGCTCACGCAGGGCCATGGCCGCAAGAGCATCGGGCTTCGCGCCGACATGGACGCGCTGCCGATCCAGGAGACGACCGGGCTTGCCTATCAAAGCCGCAGCGCCGGCAAGATGCATGCCTGCGGCCATGACGGCCATACGACGGTGCTGCTCGGCACAGCGCGCTATCTGGCCGAAACGCGTAATTTCGACGGTACGGTCCATCTCATCTTCCAGCCGGCGGAGGAGAATTTCGGCGGCGCCAGACACATGATCGAGGAGGGGCTGTTCAAGCGCTTCCCCTGCGATGCGGTCTTCGCCTTCCACAACATACCGGGCATCGCCACCGGCCGGTTCGCCGTCAGGTCCGGCACGATCATGGCGGCGGTCGACCTGGCACGGGCGGTGATCTCGGGGCCGGGCGGCCACGGCGCCATCCCGCATGAGACGGTCGATCCGATCGTCGCGGGTGCCGCGGTGGTGACCGCGCTGCAGACGATCGTGTCGCGCAATGTCGATCCGGCGGAGGCCGCCGTGGTGACGGTCGGCATGTTCAATGCCGGCACCGCCTGCAACATCATCCCGGAAAGCGCCACGCTCGAGATCAGCGTCCGCAGCTGCACCGAGGCGGTGCGCCGGAAGCTCGCCGAGCGGGTGCCGCGGATCGTCACCGGCGTCGCCGAGGCGCATGGCTGCACGGCCAGCGTCGACTATGAGCCGGGCTACCCCGCCACGGTCAACACGGCCGCCGAGACCGAGCTCGCCCGAGAGGTTGCGGGCGAGGTCGCCGCTGCTCATCCGCCTATCGACATGGCGGCCGCCATGATGATCTCGGAGGATTTCGCCTATATGCTCGAAGCCGTGCCCGGCTGCTATTTCATGCTCGGCAACGGCAGTGACGGGCGCCAGCCGATGCTGCACAGCCCGGATTACGACTTCAACGACGCGCTTCTGGCGACTGGGCCGGCCATGTTCGGCCGTCTGGTCGAGCGCTTCCTCGCTCCCGCGTGACGGTATCAGGGATTATCAGGGAATTTTCGAAAAAACTCCGCCGCGAGAGATTTCAATGGTTTAGAAAATCGAGCAGGGAATTTGCGAAGCCGGGATTTCGCGTTGAGGGCGCCGGTTTTTCACCGGTGAAAAAAATAGGAATAGTCTGCCGCCAGCGCACTCAGCTGAAGTTTCGGAGTTCTCCAACCCTGATATTTCCCAACCATGAGGGGCGGGGATTGTCAAGAACAAAATGGAAACATTCGTCACGACGACAGGTTGTCGGCCTTGCGGGAACGCGTTAGAGGGCAGCGACGACAGGGGACTTCCCATGCAGCTCGAAACCTTCCTTCTCTTCGCACCCGCCTGTTTTGCCATCAACATGGCCTTCGGGCCGAACAACCTCTTGTCCCTGACCAATGCCGCGCGCAGCGGCATCGCCCCCGCGGTCCTCGCCGCGGCCGGGCGGATCGTCTCCTTCGCCGTCATGATCGCGATCAGCGGCATCGGGCTCGGCGCTATCCTCGCCGCGTCGGAGACGGTCTTCGCCGCCGTCAAATGGGCTGGCGCCCTCTATCTCATCTGGATCGGCATCAGGCTGATCCGGACCAAAGCGCCGCTGCTCGACAACGAGGCGCCGGCGCCACGCTCATCGCTGCGCAAACTCACGCTCCAGGAACTGTGGGTGGCGGCCGGCAATCCCAAGGCCATCCTCGTCTTCACCGCCTTCTTTCCGCAATTCGTCGATCCTTCGTCCTATGCGCTGAGCTTCACCATCCTCGGCGCGACCTTCCTCGTCTTCGAGATCTTCGCCATCATGGTCTATTCCTTCATCGGCGCGAAGCTCGGCCGCTATATCCGCAAGGGCCGCGCCCTCGCCTGGTTCAACCGGGTGAGCGGGACGATGATGATCGGCTTCGGTTTGGCGCTGATGCTGACCAGGAGGCCAGCGAGCTAGTTTTTCGGAAAGCCGGTGAGATTGCCTGCAGGACCTTCCTTGGGGCGACACCCCACCCGCCGTGCGTTCCGCGCGCTGTCCGATTCACACATCTACTCCTTCCCCCGCCTCGTGGAGGAAGGAGGAAAATGTGTGAATACGACAGACGCTTCGCGGGGTGGAGAGAGGCTTGCCTTAATTTTCTTTGGCCGAGAGATTGAAACGCTCGGCGAGCCGCGCCACCAGCGCCTGGAGCCGGCCGAAGACGTTGAACTCGCCCAAGCCTGAGCCCGCCTTCTGCGGCGGCAGCTCGACCTCGTCGATCTCCAGCGCCGCCTGCTTCACATCCTCGCCGTCGAGCTCGGCGACCGTCAGCGAGGCCGGTCCGAGCTGGATGCGGTCGCCCATGCCGATGCGGTCCTCGCAGCGCAGCCGGAACGCCTCGGTCACGGTCAGGCCGCGAAGGTCATCAGGAATGGCCAGGCCATAGGCGGTCGCGAGCTCGTCGAGCGAGATGTCGCCGGTGAAATTGAAGGCCGCCACCGGATGATGGGCGTGGATGGCTTCCGAGGCGGCGAACAGGCGGTCGAGCCGCTGGGCGCGGTCGGTCGGCACCAGGAAGTAGGCATAGTCGCCCGGCATCAGGGCCTTGGCGTCGGCCCAGGTGAAGACCTTCTCCGCGCGCGCCACCATGACGGGCTGGATCCAGGTGGGCAGATCGGTGCGGGTCAGGATGGGGCTGTCCTCGATGATCGGAAAGCCGACCATCTCGAGATCGGTCTGGCCGGGCAGGTCGATCTCGACACGCTGCGTCTCGGGCGCCGTCTCGGTCAAGGCGACGCCGAGGCCGCGGGCGACCGCGGTCAGCGTCCAACCCTGCACCAGGAGCGAGATGAAGACCGCGACGAAAGCGACGTTGAAATAGAGCTCGGCATTGGCGACGCCCGAGAGGGTGGGGATGGCGGCAAGGAAGATCGACACGGCCCCGCGCAAGCCCACCCAGGAGATGAAGGCCTTTTCGCGCGCGGAGAACTTGAAGGGCCACAGGCAGAGCCAGACCGCGAGGGGCCGCGCGATGACGATGAGGAAGACGGCGATGAGGATGGCGGGCAGGAGATAGCCCAAGAGCTTGGATGGCGTCACCAGCAGGCCGAGCACCAGGAACATCAGGATCTGGCACAGCCAGGTGGCGGCGTCATGGAAGCTCAGGATCGAGGGGAAGGCGCGGGCGGGGCGGTTGCCGAGCACCAGCCCGGCGAGATAGACGGCGAGGAAGCCCGAGCCTTCGACGGACGCGGCCGCGGCATAGATGGCGAGCGCCGCGGTGATGGCGAACAGCGGATGGAGGCCCGAGGGCAGCGCCATGCGGTTGAGGCCCTGAACCAGCAGATAGCCGCCCACGAGGCCGGCCACCGTGCCGATGACGACCTGGCGCAGAAGCAGGATGAGGACGTCGAGGCTCGAGCCATGGGGGCCGAGCAGGATGAGCTCGACGAGGACGATGGTCAGGAAGACGGCGAAGGGGTCGTTGGTGCCGGACTCGATCTCGAGCGCCGCGGCGACGCGCCGGCGCAGCTGCAGGCCGCCGGCGCGCATCAGGAAGAAGACCGCGGCGGCATCGGTCGAGCTCACCACCGCGCCCAGGAGCAGTCCTTCGAGCCAGGAGAGGCCCAGCACCAGGCAGGCGAGGGCGCCGGTCAAGGCGGCGGTGATGACGACGCCGACCGTTGCGAGAAGACTCGCCGGCACGAGGCTGCCGCGGAAGACGGCGAGCCTGGTCCTGAGCCCCCCGTCGAACAGGATGATGGCCAGCGCCACGGTGCCGACCAGATAGGTCAGGCGATAGTCGTTGAAGACGATGCCGCCCGGCCCGTCCTCGCCCGCCAGCATGCCGATGATGAGAAAGACGAGCAGCAAGGGGGCGCCGAAGCGCGTGGCGATGAGGCTCGAGGCGATGCCGACCAGAATGAGCACCGCCAGAAACAAGAGTCCGAGATTGATGAGGCCGATCTGCTCCATGGTCGAGCCATAGCAGAGGCCCCTTCGAATGACCAAGCGGTGCAATCGCACATGGCGCCGCCCGATGCCGGCGCGGCTAACGATTTATCAACGGCCCGACCTTAGCATCCGGCAGGGTTTGCCATGGTCCGGGACGGCGAGGTTCGTTCCATGCGTATATGCGGGTTCTGTCTTGCGGGGATCACCCTCTTCGTCGCGCTGGCCGGGGCCGCGCGCGCGGACGACCGGCATGACTGCGAGCGGCTCAAGGGCGAGGCGAGCCTCAGGGCGTGCAGCGCCGTGATCGAGGCCGGGACTTATGACATCGCCACGCTCGCCGTCGCCTATCTCAACCGCGGCCTCGAATATTTCGACAAGGGCTATTACGACCAGGCGATCAGCGACTACAGCGCCTCGGTGGCGCTCGACCCCAAGAACGCCGACGTCTACAACAATCGCGGCACCGCCTATCAGGCGAAGCGCGACTACGCCCGGGCACTCGGCGATTTCGACACGGCGATCGCCCTCGATCCCCGCCATGCGATCGCCTACAACAATCGCGGCATCGCCCATGCCAACAGGGGCGAGTTCGACCTCGCCATCGCCAGCTATGACGAGGCGATCGGTCTCGATCTCTATTATGCCGGCGCCTACAACAACCGCGGCTATGCCTATGCGCGGAAAGGGGAGTATGAGCGCGCGGTCGAGGATTTCGGCCGGGCGATCACGCTCAACCCGCAAGACGCGCTGGCCTACCGCAACCGGGCCAGGGTGCATCAGAACCAGGGCCAATATGAGCTGGCGGTCGCGGATTACCGCCGGGCGCTGGAGCTGAGGCCGAGCGAGAGCGCGGCGCAGGGGCTCAAGGTGTCGGAAGCGCTGCTGGTGGCCAAGGCCAAGGAGATCGAGGAGGGAGCCGAGCCCGAGCCGGCCAGCTTCCGGCAGATGCCCAATACCGATCTCACAGGCGCGCTGATCGGCAAGGTCGAGGGGCAAAGCCTCGATCAATGCGAGCAGGCCTGCGGCAAGGACCAGGCCTGCGCCGCCTATTCCTTCAATATGTGGAACTCGGTGTGCTTCCTGAAGAGCGAGGCCACCCTGCGGTTCCTCGATCCCAGCACGACGAGCGGCCTCAAGAGCGAAACCTACCCGCCGCCGATATCGGATGCCATGATGGCCATGCTGCGCTTCCGCAACAAGGCGTTTCCGGGGCAGCCCGCCAGGTCGCTTCCGGAGAACCGCTTCGAAGATTGCGAGGCAAGCTGCGAGGCGAGCGACGCGTGCGTCGCCTTTTCCTTCGTCAAGGCGGACGCGATGTGCAGGCTCTTCGAGCAGGCCGGCGAATATACGAGCGAGGAGGGCGTCGACAGCGGCGCCAAACGGCAGGTGGTGAATTGAAGCGAGCGGCGGAAAGGGACCTGACCGGGACGGCCGGGCTCAGGCCTTCCGGAACTGGATGCCGCAGTTCTTCTTGATCGACGTCTGCTCGATGGCCTTCATCTGACCCTTGAGGCTCGCCAGCTCCGCCGCCGTCTGGCCGTCGCCTTCATTGAAGAGGAGTATGGGCCAGAACAGCACGACGCCGACAGTCGTTTTCACGGTGTCGTCCTTGCGATTCTCGTCCTGGACTCCAGCCACATTGGCGGCGCGCGCGGAAACGCGCTGGCCCTCGGCCGTCAACTGTTCACAGGTATAGCTATCGTAGGTCATCGGAGACACATAGCTTGCCTGTATGTCCTCCGACTTGGATGCGCAGCCCGCAACCAAGGTCATGGCCCCGAACAGGGCCAAGCAAAATCTCATCGCCGTCCTCCCAGCCCGGTATGCCCGGACGGTCGTTGCATAACACAAACGGTCACGGCTTGGAAACAGATGTCTAAGCCTCTTCTAGGATTGTTTGGAAGGCCCGCTTGTTGACCGAATGCGGCGCGTCACAGCGGATGGAGCACCATGAACGATATCGGGCGGCAACCGTCGCCTTGGCATCAGGCCTTGCCGTCCTTGGCCAGATCGAGGCCATGGAGCAGGAGGTTGCGCAGCGTGGTCACGATGTGCCGTTCCTCGCGCCCGACCGTGCCGTCGATCTCGGCCATGAGCTCGCATTCCTCGAGAATGACCGGCAACAGGGCGGGGCGGTCGGTGGCCAGCCTGCCGATGATCCGGGCGGCGTCCAGGCTGTCGGCCGCCTTCCGGCCGGCCCAGCGGACGGCGTGCTCGACCTCGCCCGCCTCGGGATCGAGGCCCATTTCCCGTGCCCGCCGGTCCGCGAAGCGCCTGAGCATCGCGCCTTCGGCGGCGGCGATTCGGCCGTCGGCCGCCGCGACCATGGCCAGGATTCTAAGCTCATCGCCGATTTCCGAGATGATGGACCTGGCAGAAGGCCCGGGATCGGGGCTTGCCTCATCGAGGAAAGTGATTCCGATCTCGACCGCGGCGAGCTCGCCTGTGTCATCGGTGTCGAAGCCGGTCACCCGCACTTTGTGGCCGCGGCCTTCCGCGAGCGCGCGGCTCACCCAGTGACGGCCCTGCGACATGTGGCCAATGCAGTGCGGGCCATGAAAGCCGGCGACGACATCCTCGGCACCGGACTTGCCGGCCTGGCGCCGCAGCACGATCTCGTCGCCTTCGCGGACATACTGCTTCACGTGAGCTGCGCGGCCCTCCTGGAGCAAGCCGACGATCAGACAGGGATGGCTTCGCAGGGCGGCCATGCCGGTCACCGGGGCTCGAATTTCCTGGCCGTCATGCCGTTCTCGTCGAGGTCTGCGCTGTCGATCTCGATCTCGGTACCTGGGATGGCCCGGCCGCCGATCTCCGCGATCGCCTGCCCGGTCGCATAGCGCGAGGACACGACGAACTCGTCGGTCATGATGTCGAAAAGCTTGAACCTGGAGACTTTCGTCCGCGCTTCCATCTTGCGGGTCATGGTTCCTTCCCTCCCTCTTCAAGCCTTGACCCGCAGGCGGCGGATCGAGGCTTCGCAACGGCTTCAAGCCATGCCGTTCGAGTCCCGGTCACCGACAGCATGCCACGCCGCAGCGTAAAGAAAAACCTGCTCCATGCGGCTTCAAACCGCCCTGAAAAACCTGTCGTACTTCAAAATTGCCGCGATCGTCTTGCCATCCTTGATTTGCCCCTGGCGGATCATATCGACCGCTTCATCGAATGAGGCGGGCAAGAGTTCGATTTCTTCACCGTCCTCCAACGCTGTCCTGGTTCGCGTCAGATCGTAGGCCGCGAACGCATACATCTTCTCGCTGAGAATGCCCGGCGAGGTGTAAAAGTCGCCGATGGATACCAGTCGGCCGGCGACGTAGCCGGTCTCTTCCGCCAATTCCCGGTGGGCGCAGCTCATCGGATCTTCGTTCGTCTCGCGCGTGCCCGCCGGCAACTCGATGAGCGTTTCGTCAACGGCGTACCGTCGATTGCGGATCAGCAAGATCCGGTCAGGATCGACAAAAGGCAGAATGAGGACAGCGCCGGGATGCACGCACACTTCCCGCTTATGCTTCCGGCCGGTATCGTCATCTTTCAGATGATGCAGCTCAAGCCGGATCTTCGAGCCGTCGTAAACGACCTGCTTCTCAGTCACGCGATTGGACATCGGTTGCGAACCTCCGAGGATCCCGGACAGCATGCCACGCCGCAGCGCAAAGAAAAACCCGCCCCGATGAGGCGAGGGGAGACCTCCGGTTGCCGGGGCCCGGGTCGCCTGTCGGACGATGTCGATGACGGAAAAACGAAAACCCGGCGGGCGTTTTTTCATGCCCACCGGGTTAGATGAAATCAGAGAGCGCTCCGGGGAATGGCAAGCGCTCGGTCGGCTTGCCCTACATCGCGCCGAAATGCCAGCTCAAGCCGGCCCGCACCGCGTGGAACGTATTGTCGGCCTCGAAGTCGAAGGCGCCAAATCCAGTATCGACATCCGAAACCTTGGTCTTGCCGAGATCGGTATAGCGATATTCGACGCGGCCGCTGAGCGCATCGCTGAAGGCGTATTCAACGCCGCCGCCGACGGTCCAACCCCATTCAGTCTTGTCCTTGCTTTCGCTGTCCCCTTGGTCGAAATCGGCCGAAAGCTCGACACCGCCGACGGCCAGACCGCCCGTCGCGTAGAAGAGAGCGCGATCCCACGCGAAGCCGGCGCGCAGACGAAGCGACGCGAGCCAGTCGATTTCCTGCTCGATCTCGCCGATCGTGGGACCATCGTCGAACTCAACGACATCTTCCCTGCCATCGATGTCGGCGAACTCGCCATCGCCTTCAACGCCGAAGACGAAGCTGTCGTGCTGCCACAAGTAGCCCAGATGCAGACCGCCCATCCAGCCATCGATGTCGATCTCGCCGTCTTCAGGCGGGAAGAGAACGACGGCCAGCGCCGGCGTTGGCTCGCCATCCACTTCGACGTCATTTTCACCCCAGGCATACCCGCCCTGGAGACCGACATAAGGTCCAGTCCAATCGTAAGCCGTGGGTTCGATGATGTCCGCCGCCTGGGCGGCACCGGTCAGAGCTATCGATGCAGCTCCAGCAAGAAAGAACTTCTTGAGCATGTTATTCCCCGCGAAATCGCCATCCCGGAATGATCATCATGGACAGCCTCTGCATGGTCAATTGCCCCGCGTGAGTTCCATGTACGATTGCAGGAAGGTGTGACGCAAAGGCCACAAAAAAGTACCTCCGGGTAAGCATTAACGCCGCTGGCGGGCCGATTGGCTGCACGCAGTTCCTTGCCGCATTCGTAGGCGTGTCCGGGAATCTCGGCAAAGGCAGCGGAAGGGCTCGCTGCCCACGCGAGTTCCCGATGACAACTGCGAACTTGCCGCAAGGGTACCCCCAAGGTAAAGATGGTGGATGCGGGAGGTGCCTTCCAAAGGAGAGACTTATGCGGAGACTTGTTCCCGAGTTTCTGAAGGCCCTGTCCGTCGCAAGCCTGCTAACGATGTCCGCGACGTCGGTCCATGCCGATGCAACCGTACCTGCGGCCGATATCGAAGGCGCCCAGGACAATGCGCTGGCCAAACGCTATGAAGGCTCCTTCATCGTATCCTACGAGAAGTTCGCCTATACCGATTTCCGCATACCCTTGTCGCCGCTGAAGCCCAGCGCCGACCCCGAGGCGCGCGACAAGAGCAACAATCGCATCCATGCGCCGGAGAAGATGATCGAAGCGGAAGGCGCTTTGACCCGCCTTGTCTATGTGCAGCCGCCGGAACGTTCGCCGCTCGAGGTCCTGCGCAACTATCGCGATGTCGTCGAGGCTGCGAAAGGCGAGGTTCTCTTCGAATGCAAGAAGGAAGACTGCGGCGGCGACGCCCGGCGCTCGAGCTCCGGTGGCGGCGGCGACATGAGCCTGATGCAGTTCTTCCTCTATGAATCGGATGTCAAGGACGCCGCCTATTCGAACGGCGCCTGCGCCCTCACCGCCGGCGTCAACGACCAGCGGTTCTTCGCCGCGAAGATCCCGCAAGAGGCGGGTGACGCCTATGTCACGGTGCAGACGTTCTCGCTCATGGACGATCTCTATTGCAAGGCGCTCAACGGCCGCACCATCGCCCTGGTCCATGTGCTCGAACCCAAGGGCCGCGACAAGAAGATGGTCCTGGTCGCGGCCGCCGAAATGGCGGATACGCTCTCGACGACGGGAAGCATCTCGCTCTATGGCATCTACTTCGATACCGACAAGTCGGATCTCAAGCCGGAGTCGGAGCCGACCTTGAAGGAGATCGCCAAGCTGCTGACGGAGGCGCCCAAGATGTCCGTCGTCGTCGTCGGGCACACCGACAACCAGGGGACGTTCGACTACAATGTCGATCTCTCCTCGCGCCGTGCCAATGCGGTGAAGGCCGAGCTCGTCAAGACCTATGGCATTGCCGGCGACCGGCTGGTGGCCGCGGGGGCGGGGATGATGGCCCCCGTCGCCAGCAATGACGACGAGGCTGGCCGGGCCAAGAACCGCCGCGTCGTGCTGGTGAAGGCGAATTAGCCCATAACGCGTTCGGCATCCAGGACAGCCCCGCCGGTCTCGGCCCGGCGGGGTTTGCTTGCGCAGACAGGACGACCTGAGCGGCTGCGGCCAGTTTCGCTCACCTGGCGCTTTACTTCAGTGCGGCGAAGTTCGCATGAGCGCAAATCAGCCAACGGTCCGCTTCGCGCCGGAACACCGACAGCCGCGGCGATGCGCCCTTGACGTCCTTGCCCTCGATGGTCTGGTCCGTGTCGATGCGGTAGCGCACGACCATGAGATCGGCCGTGCCCGTCGCGATGACGTCGCTGAATTTGGGACGGACCCGTTGGCGCGGAATCGACTTCAGATAGCTCGCCTTGTCATGGCCGCTGCCGTCCGACCGCAGGGTCTGGAATTCCGGCGCCAGGACCTTGTCGACCATGGCGGGATCGCCGCTCACGATGGCATCGATCCATGGATCGAGAGCCTTCAGGGCCGCCTCCGGCGGGATCGATTCCGCGGCCGCCGCTGCCGTTGCGCCGGCGGCCAGAGCGGAGATGCCCAGCAAAGCGACGATCCCGAAATCCCTGCGCGTGTGTGCGGGCTGTGGTCGACTGATCATAGTGGATGCCTCGTTGTGGATGCCCCGATCCATGATAGTCGCAAAATCCGGGATAGAACCAGCGGTCTCGCTTTTTGACGAGACGTATCAGGCCGGCTCGACCCTGATCGTCGCTCCGCCGATCGTGGCCCGCCGGTTGACCGATCGCCAGGCGGCCTCCGCCAGTTCCTGCACGTTGGTGATGCTGGCGCCGTCCGGGGCATCGATGATCACCTTGAACGGGCGGTTCTCGATCGTCACGGTGTGCGTGAACTGGGCCATGCCCGGCGCTCCTTTTCTGGCTTGGGAAGATACCGTACGAGCCTGCCGGTCGCATATCAATCGCGTCCGGTATTGCCGAACAGCCGCGTGCCTGGTCAATTCGTCGATTGGACGCCGCGCGGCTCGGGCTGGCCGAGGACGAAACCTTTGCCATCCAGATGATAGATGTCGGGCCGGAAATTGACCGCGCCCTCGGGCGTCGCCCAGGCGGTCAGATACATGAAGCGGACGCTCGGCGGATCCTGCACCTTCAACTCATAAGGCTGCCGGCTGGAGATGATCTGGCCATACTGATCGGGGCTGTAGTCCGCCTGACCCCGCAGCGCCCAGTCGACGACGGTCTGCACCTGATCGACGCGTATGCAGCCCGAGCTTTCGAAACGCGCATTGCTGCCGAACAACTCGCGATGCGGCGTGTCGTGCATGTAGACCATGAAATTGTTGGGGAAGTTGATCTTCACCGTGGCGAGGGCATTGTTCTCGCCCGGATCCTGACGGAAGAAATAACGCTCGGGCGGCGTTGTCGCCCAGTCGACCGTCGCAGGATCGATTTCCGGGCCATCGACGCCGTCGAACACCCGGATCTGCATCTGGGCGAGATAGCTCCGGTCCTTGAGATAGTGCGGAACGATGTCACGCTCGACGATGGAGGCCGGAATCTTCCAGTAGGGATTGAAGGTCACGTCGCTCACCGTGCTGGCCAAAGTCGGCGAGGGGCGGTCGAGCTTTCCGGCGACGATGTTGTGGCGCGAGAACACCCGGCCGTCTTCGACGGTCTCGAGCTGGAGCGAGGGGATGTTGACCAGGATGGCGCGCGGCGCCAAGTCCTGCGCATAGGCGGAGACCCGCGGCTGGTTCTCGATGAGCGTGGCGAGGCGGGCCTCGGCGGGGATGTTGAGCTCGGCCAGCGTGCGCTCGGCGACGGTGCCGGTCGGCGCCACGCCATGATTGATCTGAAACGCCTTGACCGCGTCGACCATGTCGGCGTCGAACAGCGAGGCGTTGGGGCCGCCCAGCGTGTCGAAGGGCAGATAGTTCTCGAAGATGAGGCGCTGGCGCAGCAGCAGGGCCTGCTCGCCCTTGGCGCCCTTGGCCAGCTTCCTGCTGGTGATCTGGGGCCAGCCGCCGTTCTTGACGATCTGCCTGTACATCACGACCGCGTCGGCGAGAGCCTGTTCCGAGCCCCCGGTCAGCATCGCCAGCTCGTCATTGTTGGCGACGATCTGGGTGCGGGTGGCGAGCTTGCCTGGCGCAGGAGCCTGGGGGGCGGCCGTGGTGGCGACCGACCCGCCGTCCTGCGATTCTTGAGCGAAAACCGGGCTTGCGGTGAGGGTTAGCAGCACTGCCGCGACGGCCACGCCGCGGCGCGAACCAGATTGCCGGACCGATTCCATCAGGGGCCCGACGACTCGAAATTGCTTGATTTCCTGGGACATCTTTCCGTTATCCCAGTGAAAAATGCCGAGAATAAGGTCGGACAGGGTTTACAAATGCTTGATTTCATTGGTGAGCCCGGATGGGTTCGAACCATCGACCCTCTGATTAAAAGTCAGATGCTCTGCCACTGAGCTACGGGCCCAACCGATAGGCGGGCGGACCATAGTTGCGGGGGCTCCCTGGGTCAATAGAAAGCCGTTAACGCCGCAATTCGGCCTTTGGCGCCCGGCACGACTCTTGCTGTAAGAGACTGTTCAACCTTGATATCTAAAACGTGACGGCTTTGGCCGTCACGCTTTATCTTTTTGTTTACGCATGATCTTTTCGGAAAACCGGTTCCCACTTTTCCGGATCATGCGCTATCGTGCCGACGCCCCTCGGAGACCGCCTCGATCCATGCCCAAGAAAGCGCCCATCGCCGTCATCGTCCTTGCCGCAGGGAAGGGAACGCGCATGCGCTCCGACCTCGCCAAGGTGCTGCACAAGGCCGCCGGCCTGAGCCTGCTCGGCCATGTGCTGCGGTCGACCAAGGCGGCCAACCCTGAGCGCACCGTCGTCATCTCCGGGCCCGATATGCCCGAGGTCGGGGCGGAGGCGCAGCGCATCGTGCCGCAGGCCACGGTCGCCATCCAGGAGAAGCGCCAAGGCACCGGCCATGCGGTGAGCATGGCGGCGGACGGCCTCAAGGGCTTCGAGGGCACCGTGCTGGTGCTCTATGGCGATGTGCCGCTGATCCGCAGCGAGACGATCCGGGCCCTGGCGGAGGCGGTGAGCGAGGACAGCCCGCTCGCCGTGCTCGGTTTCCGGGCCGCCAATCCGACCGGCTATGGCCGGCTCATCCAGGACCGCTCGGGCAGGCTCGTCGCCATCCGCGAGGAGCTCGACACCACCGTCGACGAGCGGCGCATCGATCTGTGCAATTCGGGCTTCATCGCGGTCAAGGCAAGGCTCCTGTGGGAGCTCCTGCCCAAGATCCGCAACGACAATGCCAAGGGCGAATATTACCTCACCGACCTCGTCGGCCTCACCGTCGACGCCGGGCTCAATGTGGCGCTCGCCGAGTGCCCGGAGGCCGAGGTGCATGGCGTCAACACCCGCGCCCAGCTGGCCCAGATCGAAAGCCTGCTGCAGGCGCGCTACCGCCAGGCCGCCATGGACAATGGCGCGACCCTGATCGATCCCGGCTCGGTGTTCCTGTCGGCCGATACCGAGATCGGCAAGGACGTCACCATCGAACCCAATGTCGTCTTCGGCCCCAATGTCGTCATCGGCGACACTGTCGAGATCCTCGCTTTCTCGCATATCGAAGGCGCGAAGATCGCGGATGGCGCGCGCATCGGCCCCTTCGCCAGGCTGAGGCCCGGCGCCGAGATCGGCCGCAACGCCCATGTCGGCAATTTCGTCGAGGTCAAAAAGGCGAAGATCGGCGAGGGCGCCAAGGCCAACCACTTAACCTATATCGGCGATGCGAGCGTGGGCGCGCGCAGCAATATCGGGGCAGGGACGATCACCTGCAACTATGACGGCTATGAGAAGCATCACACCGAGATCGGCCCGGACGTCTTCGTCGGATCGAACACCGCGCTGGTCGCGCCGGTGACGGTGGGGGCCAGGTCCAATATCGCGGCGGGCAGCGTCATCACCCAGGACGTGCCCGAGGACGCCCTCGGCATCGCCCGCGGCCAGCAGGCGGTGAAAGAGGGCTGGGCCCGGAAATATCGCGAACTCAAGGCGGCGAAGAAACGCAAGGACAAAGGGGCATAAAGCATGTGTGGCATTGTCGGCATCCTGGGCACCGAACCCGTGGCCCAAGGCATCGTCGAGGCGTTGAAGCGGCTCGAATACCGGGGCTACGACTCTGCCGGAGTCGCCACGATCGAGACTCCCGGCAAGGTCGAGCGGGTCAGGGCTCCGGGCAAGCTCCATAATCTCGAAGACAAGCTCAAAGCGACGACGCTCATCGGCACGACCGGCATCGGCCACACCCGCTGGGCGACGCATGGCGTGCCCAACGAGCCCAATGCGCATCCCCACATTTCGGGCGACGTCGTCATCGTCCACAACGGCATCATCGAGAATTTCAAGCCGCTGAAGGACGAGCTCGCGGAAGAGGGCGTCGTCTTCTCCTCACAGACCGACACCGAGGTCGTAGCGCATCTGATCGCGCGCGAACGAGCGAAGGGCGCGAGCCCCAAGGAAGCGGTCGCCAAGGTGCTGAAACGCCTCGAAGGCGCCTTCGCGCTCGCCGTCATCTTCGCCAGCGAGCACGACCTCATGGTCGGCGCCCGCATGGGCGCGCCGCTCGCGGTCGGCCATGGCGACGGCCAGATGTATCTGGGCTCGGACGCCATCGCGCTGGCACCCTTCACCAACCGGGTGACCTATCTCGAGGACGGCGACTGGGTGGCACTGACCCGCAACTCGATCGAGATCCACGACGCCCTAGGCCGCCAGATCGTGCGGCCGATGAATTTCACGCAAGCCTCGGCCTTCATGGCGGACAAGGGCAAGCACCGCCACTTCATGGCCAAGGAGATCGCCGAGCAGCCGGAAGTGATCGGCCACACGCTCGCCGAATATGCCGATTTCGCGGACAAGGCGGCGCGGCTGCCGGCGGAGATCAAGATCGACTTCGCCGATCTCGACCGGCTGACCATCACCGCCTGCGGCACCGCCTATCTCGCCGGCCTCACCGCCAAATACTGGTTCGAGCGCTATGCGAGGCTTCCGACCGAGGTCGATATCGCCTCCGAATTCCGCTACCGCGAGGCGCCGATGCCGAAAAAGGGCGCCGCCATCGTCATCTCGCAGTCGGGCGAGACCGCCGACACGCTGGCGGCCCTGCGCTATTGCAAGGCGCAAGGGCAGGAGACCTTGGCGCTGGTCAACGTGCCGGGCTCGACCATCGCGCGCGAGGCCCATGCCGCCATCCGCACCTATGCGGGACCCGAGATCGGGGTGGCCTCGACCAAGGCTTTCACCTGCCAGCTCACAGTCCTGGCGGCGCTCGCCGTCGCCGCCGGCAAGGCCAGGGGCGCCATCGACCGCGACCAGGAGCGCGAACTGATCGGCGCACTGATCGAGGCGCCGCGCCACATGGCCGAGATCCTGAAGGACGAGAAGCATATCGCAGAGGTGGCGCGCGAGATCGCCCATGCCCAGGACGTGCTCTATCTGGGGCGCGGGGTGAACTATCCGATCGCGCTCGAAGGCGCCCTCAAGCTCAAGGAGATCTCCTATATCCATGCCGAGGGCTATGCCGCGGGCGAGCTCAAGCACGGGCCGATCGCGCTCATCGACGAGAACGTGCCGGTGATCGTCATCGCGCCCAGGGACGAGCTCTTCGACAAGACCGTGTCCAACATGGAAGAGGTGGCGGCGCGCGGCGGCAAGATCGTGCTGCTCACCGACGATCAGGGCCTCGAAGCCCATGGCCAGCGCACCTTCCGGCGCATCAGGGTGCCCAAGGCGCATGCCTTTCTCAGCCCCTTGCTCTATGCGCTCCCGGTCCAGCTCCTCGCCTATCATGCCGCGGTGTTCATGGGCACCGACGTCGACCAGCCGCGCAACCTGGCGAAATCGGTCACGGTCGAATGAGGCATACTCACCTTCTCCCGCTTGCGGGAGAAGCGACTGTCTTGGGAGTCAAGCGATTTGCCATGGCTTACCTGACCTGATGATGGCATTGAGGATGACGAGAAGCTTTCTGGCACAGGCCGTGATGACGAGCTTCCAAGGCTTGCCCTTTGCGGTGAGTCGCTCTGCGAGCGCTTTGATCACTGGATTGTGGCGAGCTGCTACCATCGCGGCAATGAACAGGACAGAACGTACTGCAGATCGCCCACCTCCGATAAAGCTCTTGCCACGCCATTTGCCTGACTGGCGAGTGAACGGTGCCAATCCGGCCAGGGCAGCAATTTGCCTTCTGTCGAGGTGGCCGAGTTCCGGCATCTCGGCAATGAGAGTTCGGCATAGAATGGGACCAACCCCCGGTACCGACTGCAGAAGTTCGTCATGCAGTCGCCATAGCGGCATCTGGCGCACCGCATCACCGATATCGGCATCACACACCGAGAGCTCGCGCTCGAGCGCTGCGATCAGTCGGGTGATGCTCTTGCGAGCGCGCCCGACCGTTGCCCGCTTCAGGCGCTGGCGCTCAGCAGTGAGCATGCCGACGATCTGGCGCCGCCTGGCGATCATGTCCGCCAGCACCTGCGTCTCGGCATCGGCTGGAGCCCGCACCGGCGGATTCACTGCTCGAGCAAAACGGGCAATCACGCCGGCATCGATGGCATCTGTCTTTGCTCTCTGCCCTTCGGCTTTGGCGAAGGCGCGCACCCGCTCAGGGTTCACCACCGCCACCGGCAGGCCTGCTTCCACCAGATGGGCAACGACCACGCCTTCGAAGCCGCCAGTCGCCTCGACTGCGATCACCTTGACCGGTAGAGCCTTCAGACGTTCCACCAGAGCGGTAAGCCCCTCTGCATCACGGCCGGTGGAAAAGGCCTCACCGCCAGGCTCGATCTGCCCATCGATCCGGTCCTTCGATACATCGATCCCAATCACCATGTCGTCCATCGCTATCCGTCCTTGTACAAGCGAACTCGCAGGGCGGTTCTTGCGACTGTTCGGAATGGATGAACTGGCGGGCGAGACCCCACGCTTCTCCACGGTCTTGACTGACCTAGGTGGCAGCGGCCTCTCGCCCGTCCCCGCATCGGTTAGCTTAGTCGATTCGGTACGCATCAAGTTACAAGGTGGCCGACAGGCCGGATGAGGGCGTTGGTTGAGCTTGCGACAACTCCTCCGGAAAAGGGCCAAAGCGGTAAACCTCATCACAATCATTAACGCTTGATGAATCGCGTAGAGCGTCACTCGAGAGACACCCTCATCCGCCCTGTCGGGCACCTTCTCCCGCAAGCGGGAGAAGGGAAGGTGAAGAGGTCAATCGTCGTTTGCCGCCCTTAGCTAAGCTTTAACCTTAATCATCCACTCTCATGCCTCATGAGAGTCCGGTCAGTATTGCTTGCGTGTGTATGCACCGCTTTTCTTGCCGCGCCTGCGGCGGTCGGCGGTGCGATCGCCGCGCCCCAGAGTTCACCCCTCGATCTTTCCGTCGCGGCGCGTCAGGCACTGCAGGCAGGAGATACCACAACCGCCATAGCCGGCTATTCCGAGGCGATCGAGTCGCGCCAGTTGTCGCCAGAGCAGCTGGCCAACGCGCTCATCAACCGGGGCTTCGCCTATCAGCAGGCGCAGGAGCACGACCGCGCCGTCGACGACTATACGGCGGCGCTCAGGGTCGACGCGATGAGCGGCAAGCTGCGCGCCACCGCGCTCTACAACCGCGGACTGTCGCAGCAGAAGCTCAAGCATCCGGTGCTCGCCATCGAGGACTTCACCAGCGCGCTCTTCCTCGAGCCCGAATTCGCCCATGCCTATTATCTGCGCGGCACGATCCTGCGCGAGAACGGCCAATATCTCTTTGCACTGAGCGATTTGGAGAAGGCGCTGCGCTTCAAGCACCCGCAGCCGCATCTCGTCCACTATGCCGAAGCGCTCACCTATGAGGCGCTGCGCCGCCCCAATGACGAGCAGGCCTCGCTCAACAAGGCGATCGCCGCCAATCCGTCCTTCGAGCCCGCGCGCAGCAAGCTGGCCCGGCTCGGCGCGCTGCCGGCGGTCGCCGATGCCGCCGTCAAGCCCGAAGCCGAGCTGATCACCGCCTCGATCACCAGCCCAGAGCAGATCGTGCGCAAGGAAACGCTGCCCGACGCGGTGAAGCCGCCGCTGCAGCTCGTCGGCGACCTGCCGGTGCAGATGATCCAGGCGGTGCCGGTGAAGCCGCAGAAGCTCATCGCCGACCGCATCCCGCCGGAAGAGGGCCCGCAGGTCGTCACCGTCGAGCCCGCCGCCGACCAGGCGGGCGCCGCCCAGGACGAGGGCGGCTCCGGCTACACGCTGCAGGCCGACGCCATCCCTCAGCCCAATGAGAGCAAGCCCAAGGCGATCGCGGCCAAGCCCCAGACGGAGCAGATCGTCGCCGTCGAAGCTCTGCCCGAGCCCGAAGCGCGAGCGAAGCCAGAGCCGGCCGAGCAGGCGGAGGCCGCCGCGGCGGACGACATGACCACCCAGTCGAGCGACGCAGCGCTTACCGGCTGGTCGGTCCAGCTCTCCTCGGCCAAAGACGAAAAGCTCGCCTGGGGCACCTGGGAGAAGCTCAAGGCCCGCCACAAGGCGCTCGGCGGCATGAAGCCCATCGTGATCAAGGCCGATCTCGGCAAGAAGGGCATCTATTATCGTCTGCGGGTCGGCGGCTTCGACTCCCAGTCCGAGGCCCGGTCCGCCTGCGGCAAGCTCAAGTCGCGCGGCTTGTCCTGCTTCGTCAGCAAGATCGACTCTTGATCGTTTCGAGCTGGGTGGCCGCCTCAGGGGGCGGCCATGGACGCTTGCACCAATGCGGCCGGTCATGCACAAAAGGGCATGACCCTGTCGCAGAACACCTCGGATGAGCCCAAGAAGCTGGCGCCGGTAACGTCAAGTTCCTTCGCCGGCAAGCTCAGGACCTATTTCCTGACCGGGATCGTCGTCACCGCGCCGATCGCCATCACGCTATGGGCGTCCTACTGGTTCGTGACCCTGTTCGACGCCTGGCTCAGGCCGCTGATCCCCGCCGTCCTCGACCCGTTCAACTATCTGCCGTTCCGCATCCCCGGCATCGGCCTCGTCTTTGCGCTGCTCGGCATCACGCTCATCGGCGCGCTGGCCGCCAATCTCGTCGGCCGTACCATCCTCACTTTCTGGGACCGGCTGCTCAACCGCACGCCGGTGGTGCGCTCGGTCTACAAGGGCACCAAGCAGATCTTCGAGACGCTGTTCTCGCAGTCGGGGGCGAGCTTCCGCAGTGTCGGGCTCATCGAATGGCCGCGCAAGGGCATCTATTCGCTGGTCTTCGTGTCGCGCGAGGTGGATGGTGGCCAAGTCGGGCTCGAGCCTGGCCGGTCCATGTATGCGGTCTATATCTCGACCACGCCCAATCCGACCTCGGGCTATGTCTATTTCGTCGACGTGGGCGACGTCCGCATCATCGACATGCCGGTCGAGGACGCGGCCAAGCTGGTGATCTCGATGGGCCTCGTCTTCCCGGAAAACGACGAGCCGGTGAAGATGATTCCGGCCCGCGCCAATATCGACCAGGACGTCGCGCAGGAACTCCTGGAGACTCAGGCGCAGGCCGGCGCGGATGCCGACGAGGACGTCGGGGAAAAGCCGGTCAAGAAGAGACAGGCGCGCAGGCGGAAGGCGCCGAAGACCGAGGCGGCCGCGAAATAGTCTGTGGGCTGATTATCTTGCCCGCGCAGCCGGAGGAAGAATCTCAGCCCGCCGAGATCAGGCGCACGGCGTCGTCGCGCTCGAAGAGATAGAGCAATGAGCGCAAGGCTTCGCCGCGCGGCGTCGCGAGCCTGGGGTCACGCGCCAGGACGAGGCCCGCATCGTCGCGCGCCGCGGCGAGCAGATCGGCATGCTCGACGATGTCGGCGACCCTGAAGACGGGAAGACCCGCCTGGCGCGTGCCCAGCATCTCGCCCGCGCCCCTCAGGCGCAGATCCTCCTCGGCGATGCGGAAGCCGTCCTCGGTCTCGCGCATGATGCTCAAGCGCGCCTTGGCGGCCTCACCGAGCCTGCCCTGATAGAGGAGGAGGCAGGTCGACTTGCCGCTGCCTCGTCCGACCCGCCCGCGCAGCTGGTGAAGCTGCGCCAGGCCGAAGCGCTCGGCGTTCTCGATCACCATCACGGTCGCTTCCGGCACATCGACGCCGACCTCGACCACCGTGGTCGAGACGAGTAGCGTGATCTCGCCCGATTTGAACTTCGCCATGGCGGCGTCTTTCTCGGACCCCTTCATGCGGCCATGGATGAGCCCGGTGCGCCCGGGAAAGGACGCGGCCAGCGCCTTGGCGCGATCCTCGGCGGCGGCGAGATCGACGAGCTCGCTCTCTTCGACCAGCGGGCAGATCCAATAAGCGCGGCCGCCCGCGGCGAGGAGGCGATGCAGGCCCTCGACGACCTCGTCCATCCGCTCGGACGGCAGGACGCGGGTGTCGACCGGCTGGCGGCCGGCGGGCTTCTCGGTGAGCTTCGAGACGTCCATGTCGCCATAGACGGTGAGCGCCAGAGTGCGCGGGATGGGCGTCGCGGTCATGACCAGGAGGTCGGCATTCTGCGCCTTGGCCTGCAGCGCCAGGCGCTGATGCACGCCGAAGCGGTGCTGCTCGTCGATGACCACGAGGCCCAGGTCGCGGAAGTCGACGCCTTCCTGGAACAGCGCATGGGTACCGACCAGGATGTCGATGCCGCCCGCGGCCAGGGCGGCGAGAAGCTCGTCGCGGGCCCGGCCTTTCTCGCGGCCGGTGAGCAGAGCGAGGCTGAGCCCGGCCTTGGCACATAACGGCGTCAAGGTCGCGAAATGCTGGCGGGCGAGGATCTCGGTCGGCACCATCAAGGCGCCTTGGGTGCCCGATTCCTTCGCCGCGGCGAGCGCCAGAAGCGCCACCACCGTCTTGCCCGAGCCGACATCGCCCTGGAGAAGCCGCAGCATGCGCTCGGGCGCCGCCATGTCGCGCAGGATCTCCGCGAGGGCTTCTTGCTGCGATCCGGTCAGCGAATAGGGGAGCGATGCGACGATGCGGGCCCGCAGGTCGCCGGTGCCGGCCAGCTTGCGCCCGGCCTTGCGCTTCATATGCGTGCGCACCAGCGACAGAGCGAGCTGGTTGGCGAGAAGCTCGTCATAAGCGAGCCGCTGCCGTTCGAGCGTCGCGAGACTGAGGTCGGCGGACGTCTCGGGGCGGTGCAGCTTGCGCAGGGACGTGGCGAAATCGGGCCAGGCCTTGCGCGCGCGCCAGCTTTCGTCCTGCCATTCCGGCAGCGCCGGAATCTTGTCGAGGCTGGCGCTGATGGCGCGGCCGAGGATGCGCGGCGACAGGCCCGAGGTCAGGGGATAGACCGGCTCGATCAGCGGCAGTTTCTCGAATTCCTCGTGCGTGACGACGTGATCGGGATGGGCGATCTGCGGCGATCCCTGGAACCAGTCGACCGCCCCTGAGACGAAGCGGGTCTCGCCCGGCGGCAGGAGGCGCTGCAGATGATCGGCGAAGGCGTGGAAGAACACCAAGGTCAGCGTGCCGGTGTCGTCGAAGCATTCGACGCGATAGGGCAGGCGCTTGAGATGCGGCGGCGGCGGGCGATGCTTGCCGACGGTCACCTCGACCGTGACGATGCCTTTCTCGGGCAGCTGGTCGAGCCGCGGCCGCTCGCGCCGGTCGATGAGCCCCGAGGGCAGATGGAACAGGAGGTCGAGGATGCGCGCCTCGGCATTGGCGGGAGCGGCGGGACGCAGGAGCTTGGCCAGCACCTTGTCGAGCTTGGGGCCGATGCCCTTGAGGCTCGCGGCGGAGGCGAAGAGGGGATTGAGGCGAGGCGGACGCATGGCCCAATTTCATGTGTCAGCAGTGATTGCGCAAGTGATTGCACGAAGCCTTTCCAGCCGCTAAGCAAGGCGGCCCATGACCACCCCTAAGGAAACCTCCGAAGCCCGCCGCAAGCGGCTCCTCTGGCGCGCCAGCCATCGCGGCACGCGCGAGATGGACCTGCTATTGGGCGGCTTTGCCCGCAGTCATGTCGACCGTTTCAGTGAAACGGAGCTCGACGAGCTCGAGACGATCATCGACCTGCCGGACCACGAGCTGATGGGGTGGATCCTGGGCGGTATACCCGTGCCGCAACGGCAGGCTACGGCGACACTCAAGGCGCTCCTGACTTACCAGCCATGATCGACGACAAGCGGCTCACAGAACGCCTGGGCCTATCCGGGCGCAGCATCGTATCGGGTTGCCTGGAAGGGCTCGACGCCATGGCGGCGGCACAGGCCGCGCGCCTCCTGGCCGGCAAGCCGCTCATCCATGTGGCGCTCGACGACCAGCGCATGGCGAGCCTCGGCGAGGCGCTCGCCTTCTTCGCGCCCGATGTCGAGGTGGTCGCCTTTCCCGCCTGGGACTGCCTGCCCTATGACCGGGTGTCGCCGGCGGCGAGCATCGTGGCGCGGCGGCTCGCGGCGCTCAGCACGCTCGCCCAGACTTCGGCGAAGCCGTGCATCGTGCTGACCAGCGTCAATGCCGTGCTGCAGCGCCTGCCCAAGGCGCAGGTCATCGCCGAGACCACCTTCACGGCAGCGCCCGGCCAATATGTCGACACCGAGAAGCTGCAGCTCTTCCTGCAGCACAATGGCTATTCGCGCACCGGCACGGTGGTCGATGCCGGCGATTTCGCCGTTCGCGGCGGCATCATCGACATCTACCCGCCGGGTGCGGAGGGACCGGTGCGCCTCGACTTCTTCGGCGACGCGCTCGAATCGGTCAGGCGCTTCGACCCGCAGTCGCAGCGCTCGACCGGCACGCTGCGCTCGCTCACGCTGCATCCGGCGAGCGAGGTGCTCTTGACGCCGGAGACGATCGGGCGCTTCCGCACCGCCTACGGCATGGCCTTCGGCGGCCTCGACATCAACGATCCGCTCTATGAATCGGTGACCAACGGCCGGCGCTATCAAGGCATGGAGCACTGGCTGCCGCTCTTCCATGAGACGCTCGAGACGATCTTCGATCATGTCCCGGACGGAGCCGTCTCGCTCGACCATTCGGCGGACGAGGCGATCGCCGCCAGGCTCGAGCAGATCGCCGAATTCCACGACGCGCGGCGCGAGGCGCTGACCCAGGAAACGTTCGGCGCCGCGCCTTACAAGCCGCTGAAGCCCGACGCGCTCTACCTGACGCTCGCCGAATGGACCGAGCGCCTGGCCGACCGGGCGGTGCTCGCCTTCACGCCCTTCGAGACGCCGGAGACGGCGGGCCAGCCAGTACTCGCCATGGGCGGCCGGCAGGGACGGAATTTCGCCGCCGAGCGCGCCGAGGCGGGGGCCAATGTCTATGAAGCGGTGCGCGGACACGCCAATGTTTTGCGCTCCGCCGGCAAGCGCGTGGTGATCGCGACCTGGACGGAAGGTTCGGCAGAGCGGCTCGAAACCATCCTGCGCGACCATGAACTGGCGCCGCTCGCTTCAGCGTCGGACTGGGCCGAGGTCCAGAAGCGGCCGCAGGACATCGTCTCGATCGTGGTGCTGGGGCTCGAAGCGGGCTTCGAGGTCGAGGACCTCGCGGTGCTCTCCGAGCAGGACATATTGGGCGACCGCCTGGTGCGGCGCGGCCGCAAGGCACGCAGACCCGCCGACTTCATTTCCGAGCTGTCGGCGCTCGCGCCCGGCGATCTCGTCGTCCATGTCGATCACGGGCTCGGCCGCTTCGAGGGGCTCAAGACCATCGAGGTGCAGGGCGCGCCGCATGACTGCCTGTTCATCATGTATGCCGGCAACGACCGGCTGTTCCTGCCGGTGGAGAATATCGAGCTCCTGTCGCGCTATGGCGCTGACGAGGAGGGGGCGCAGCTCGACCGGCTGGGCGGCGGCGCCTGGCAGGCGAAGAAGGCGAAACTCAAGGAGCGCATCCGCGAGATCGCCGAGAACCTGATCAAGACCGCGGCGGCGCGCGAGCTCAAGGAGGGCGAGGTCCTGCCGCCGCCCGACGGGCTCTATGACGAGTTCTGCGCGCGCTTCCCCTATGAGGAAACGGAAGACCAACTCGCCGCCATCGAGGCGACGCTGGAGGACCTGCAGAAGGGCCGGCCGATGGACCGGCTCATCTGTGGCGACGTCGGCTTCGGCAAGACGGAAGTGGCCTTGCGCACGGCCTTCGTCGCGGCGATGAACGGCAAGCAGGTGGCGGTCGTGGTGCCGACGACGCTCTTGTCGCGCCAGCACTATGCGACCTTCACCCAGCGCTTCCAGGGCCTGCCGCTGCGGCTGGCGCAGGCCTCGCGCCTCGTCGGGCGCAAGGAGATCGAGGCGGTGAAGCAGGGCCTCGCCAAGGGCGAGATCGACATCGTGGTTGGGACCCACGCGCTCCTCGCCGAGAGCGTGAAATTCCGCGACCTCGGCCTCCTGATCATCGACGAGGAGCAGCATTTCGGCGTCAAGCACAAGGAGCGGCTGAAAGAGCTGCGCGCCAATGTGCATGTGCTCACCTTGACCGCGACACCCATCCCGCGCACCCTGCAGCTGGCTCTGTCGGGCGTGCGCGAACTCTCGCTCATCACCACGCCGCCGCTCGACCGGCTGGCGGTCAGGACCTACATCTCGCCTTTCGATCCGGTCGTCATCCGCGAATCGCTCTTGCGCGAGCATTATCGCGGCGGCCAGAGCTTCTATGTCTGCCCGCGCGTCTCCGATCTCGAGGAGCAGGCGGACTTCCTGCGCAACCATGTGCCGGAGATCAAGTTCCGCATGGCGCATGGCCGCATGGCGCCGACCGAGCTCGAAGACATCATGAGCGGCTTCTACGACCGCAAGTTCGACGTGCTGCTGTCGACCACCATCGTCGAATCCGGTCTCGACATCCCGACCGCCAACACGCTGATCGTCCATCGCTCCGACATGTTCGGCCTGGCGCAGCTCTATCAATTGCGCGGCCGCGTCGGGCGCGCCAAGCAGCGCGCCTATGCGCTCTTGACGACGCCCGCCAACCGCACGCTCACCGCGGCGGCGGAAAAGCGCCTCAAGGTGCTGCAGTCGCTCGATTCCCTGGGCGCCGGCTTCACCCTGGCGAGCCACGACCTCGACATCCGCGGCGCCGGCAACCTTCTGGGCGAAGAGCAGTCGGGCCATGTCAAGGAAGTGGGCTACGAGCTCTACCAGACCATGCTGGAAGAGGCGGTGGCCAAGCTGCGTACCGGCGAGGAGACGCTCGAAGGCGAGGGTACCTGGTCGCCGCAGATCAATATCGGCACCTCGGTGCTGATCCCCGAGACCTATGTGCCCGACCTGCAACTGCGTCTCGGCCTCTATCGCAGGCTCGCCGACCTTCAGGAGGAGAGCGACCTCGACGGCTTCGGCGCCGAGCTGCACGACCGCTTCGGGCGCGTGCCGGAAGAGGTCAAGCACCTGCTCGACGTCGTGTCGATCAAGCTCCTGTGCCGCAAGGCCAATGTGGCGAGCGTCGATGCCGGACCCAAGGGGGCGGTGATCGGCTTCCGCGGCGATCAGGTCGCAAATCCGAAGAAGCTGGTCGAATGGATCACCGGGCAGGGGACGCTCGCCAAGCTTCGTCCCGACATGAAACTGGTGATCATGCGCTCATGGGATTCGCCGGAAGAGCGCCTCAAAGGGTCACGCCAGATCATGACCCAGCTGGTCAAGCTGGCGGCGTGACTTCTACTCTTCGAACGTCAGGTCGAGCGGCCGCGTCATCAGATAGCGCAGGAGCGCGATATTGCCGATGACGGTCAGGACCACGGCGCCGATCAGGAAGGCGAGTGATGACATGGCTGGAATCTCCCCTTGTCCAAGGTGAGGCTGCGCCCTGATCCTTAACGGTCGGTTAACGCCGACTGCTCGATGGCCTTCCTGATCGTCTCGGCCGGATGGGCGCCGGAGAGGGCGAAGCGCCCGGCGAAGATGAAGGTGGGGACGCCGCCGATGCCCATCTTCTGGGCGGCGTTGATCTCGTCGATCACCGGATCGAGATCGGCTTCGGTGCCGAGGAGCTGCGCCACCAGCGCCGCGTCGAGGCCTGTTTCCGCCGCCGCCTTGGTCAGCACGTCGCGATTGCCGATATCGGCGCCTTCGGTGAAGTAGAGCGCGAAGAGGCGGTCGGCCATCTCGTTCTGCTTGCCCGCCTCATGCGCCCAGCGCAACAGGCGGTGGGCATCGAGCGTGTTGGGCGAGCGGGTGATCCGGTCGAAGGCGAAGGGAATGCCTTCGGCCTTGCCGATCTCGATCAAGGGCTTGTGCAGATCGGCGAGCCGCTCGCGGCCGAATTTGCGCTCGAGATAGTCTTGCCGCGGCATCCCCTCCTTGGGGATGGTGGGGTCGAGCTGGAAAGGCCGCCAGAAGACGGCGAAGTTGCGCTCCGGCAGCTGTGCCAGCGCCTGTTCGAGGCGATGCTTGCCGACATAGCACCAGGGGCAGACGACGTCGGAGACGATATCAATAGTAATGGGATCGCTGGGCGAGGTCATGGCCTGTTGTACCACAGAGTGGCGTCCTCGAAACCGGGAAGAGGCTGGGCCTCGGGCCGGCCGATGGTCGTCCAGCGCGCCAGCCACTGGCCGCCCGAATTGTAGAAGGGCACGATATAGAAGCCGTCGACCAGAAGGCGGTCGAGGGCGCGCACCGCGGCGACGAAATCTTCGCGTGTCGAGGCCGCGAGCAGGGCCGCGATCATGCGGTCGACGGCGGGATCCGCGATGCCCGGATAGTTGCGCGTGCCGCGCATCTCGCGCCCGGCGCTGCCATAGTAGAAATCCTGCTCGTTGCCGGGCGAGAGCGAATTGTACCACATCACCGGCAGCATATCGAAATCATAGGTATCGAGCATGCGCTGGAACTGGGCCGAGTCGACGACGCGGATACTGGCCTCGATGCCGATCTGGCGCAGGCTACGTTGATAATGGAGCGCCACCTTCTCCTGTTCGCGGCTGAGGCAGGAGATGGTGAAGGCGAAAGTCTCGCCTGTCTTCGCATCGACGAGCCGCTCGCCGCGAATCTCCCAGCCCGCCTGCCTGAGCAGCGCCATGGCGCGGCGCAGCGCCTCACGGTCACGGCCCGAGCCGTCGGTCTTCGGCAGTTCATAGCTGCCGGCGAGGATCCGCGGGTCGATGCGGCCCGCATCGCCGCCGAGCAGCGCCAATTCGCGCGCGTCGGCCTGGTGGCCCAGATAGGAGAGCTCCGAACCCGCATAATAGCCCTGGGTGCGGCGATAGAGCCCGAAGAAGATGTTGGCGTTCAGCCATTCGAAGTCGAAGGCCTCGACCAGCGCCCGACGCACCAAGGGATCGCGGAACAGAGGGCGCCTGGTGTTGAAGGCAAAGCCCGCGGCAGGGGCAGGCGTCTTCTGCTCGATCCGTTCACGGACGACTTTCCCTTCCCGCGCCGCCGGGAAGTCGTAAACCTGCGACCAGCGGCCGGGATCGGTCTCGACCCTTATGTCGACGAGGCCCTTGCGGAACACCGCCAGGGCCGCGTTGCTGTCGCGGAAATAGTCGATGCGGATCTCGTCGAAATTCCACAGGCCGCGATTGAAAGGCAGCGCCTTGCCCCAGTAGTCCGGATTCTTCCGGTAGGAAATGCGCTCGCCGGGCCTGATCTCGGAGAGGACATAGGGGCCAGAGCCCACGATCGGATCGAGGGTGCTCGCCTCGAAGTCGCGAGTCTCCCAGTAGTGCTTGGGCAATATGGGCATCAGCCCCATGATCAGCGGCAGTTCGCGGTCGCCCGCATCCTGGGTCAGGACGATGGTGCGGGGATCGGGAGTCTCGATCTTGGTGATCTTGGAATAATAGGTCTTGAAGCGGGGCAGGCCGTGGTCACGCAAGGTCGCGAGCGAGAACACGACGTCGGCCGCGGTCACCGGCCGGCCGTCGGAGAAGCGCGCCTCGGGTCTCAGCACGAAGGTCATGCGGCTGCGGTCGGGGCTCACATCGATGCTTTCGGCGAGGAGGCCATAGAGCGCGAAGGGCTCGGCATAGTTGCGGCCCATCAGGCTTTCGAAGACATGCGGCGAGACGCTCAAGGCCTTCTCGCCCTTGACGATGAAGGGATTGACGCTGTCGAAGCTGCCGGTAATGCCCTGGCGCAGGATGCCGCCCTGGGGTGCCATGGGATCGGCATAGGGCAGATGCGGGAAATCGGGCGGCAGAGCGGGCGCGCCATGCATGGCGATGCCGTGGCTGGGCTCGGCCGCGGCCGGATACAGGGACACGAGACAAGCGAGCGCCGCGCAGAGACCAGATATCCAGATATTGGCCATGCGCCGGCCGATTCGGTTCACGAGGACTGGATCATGACCGGCCAAGTGGTCTCAATGCCGCCGCCCGCCGCGCAGCCGATAGAGGCTCTTCTTCGAATCGAAGCCCTCGAAGAACTCCCGGATCTGCGGGTGACGGACCGGCTCGCCGGTTTCGTCGTCGAGCAGGTTCTGCTCGGAAACATAGGCGACATATTCGGTCTCTTCGTTCTCGGCGAAGAGGTGATAGAAGGGCTGGTCCTTGCGCGGCCGAATATCCTCGGGGATCGACAGCCACCATTCCTCGGTATTGGCGAAGACCGGGTCGACATCGAAGATCACGCCGCGAAACGGGAAGAGCCGATGCTTGACCACTTGCCCGATGCGGAACTTTGCCAGGGGAATTTCGCCCGTCATGCCGCCTTGATGACAAGCCTGGCCGGCAAAGGCAAGGGGGCAGTAAGTCGCTTGTTGAAAAGGGAATTGCCTCCCATTAAGGAGAGAGCCAGAGGATAGCTTTGGCCGAAATTCTCGATCTCGCTCTGCCGTTTTTCGGCCTGGTCGTGCTGGGGGTACTCGCCGCCCGGATCTGGTCGGTCGGCGACCAGGGCCTCGAATGGCTCAACATCTTCCTCATCTGGTTCGCGCTGCCGGCGCTGATCTTCCTGGTCGTCGCCGCCGCCCCGTTCGAGAAGCTCATCGACTGGCCCTATGTCGCCGCGACGACATCGGCGACGGCCGCCGCCTTCATGATCGTGTTCCTCGTCTCCTGGCGGCTGCTCGGCACGGCGTTCAAGCTCGCGGTGCTGCAGGGCACGGCCGGCAGCTACGGCAATGTCGGCTATATGGGCCTGCCGCTGGCGGTCGCCTTCTTCGGGCCGGAGGCCGCGGTGCCGGCGGCGCTCGTCTTCTGCTTCGACTGCAGCCTGCAGTTCACGCTCACCGCCTTCCTGGCGACGCTGGCGCATGAACGCAACGAGGAGGCGCATTGGGGCCGGATCGCGCTCACCATCCTGAAGCAGGTCTTCGGCCATCCCTTCATCGTGGCCACGATCCTGGGCGGCATCGCGTCGGCCTTCGCCTTCAAGGCGCCGGGCGCCCTCGGCACCATCCTCACCATGCTGATGAACTCGGCCGGGCCCGTGGCGCTCTTCGCGCTGGGCGTCACCGTCGGCAGCCGCCGGTTCGGCGGCATCGGACGCGAGATGCCGCTCGTCGCCGGCATGAAGACGATCGTCCAACCGTTCCTCGCCTTCGCCGCGCTCAGCCTCATCGTGCCCGGCCTCGATCCCTTGTGGCGCGACGTCGCGTTGATGATGGCGGCCCTGCCGACGGCCTCCAACGCCTTCATCCTCGCCAGCCAGTACAAGGCCTATATCGAAGGCGCCTCGACCGCGGTGCTGATCACCACGATCATCTCCGGGATCACCATCCCGCTCCTCATCTACCTGTTGCAAGCGGGTTAAGGCGCCGAAGCCTGCCGGGCCGCGCCCTTGCGGACGAAGATGAACTCGCTGCCGATCTCATCGCCTGCTCTGGCGATGCGGTGGAAGCCGGGTATCTGGCGATCCGACAAAGCCGCCGGCACGCTGATCACGGCCGGTTTGACCTTCTGCTCGAGGAGCTCGCTCGCGGTGAAGGCGTCGTCCGGCATGGTGGTCAGGCCGTCGATGAGCGCTTTGGCGAAGATCGAATGATCTCCGCCTTCGCCGTCGGCCACCGGCTCCTCGCCGCCGCTGGCGATCAATTGCCGGGTCTTGAAGCCCCTGGCCCGCGCGAGATAACGTTCGCGCGCCTCGGTCGATGGCGCGCCCGCCGCCTCGCCGCGCGCCAGGCCGCCCGAATAGCAGGAATCGGAGATCAGCAGGATCGCCCCGGCATTCATGAGCCTGAGCTCGGTGGTGATGTCGTTGGAATCGATCCAGTCGAAATATTCGCCATATTTGCCGTCGACCGGAATCCAGTAGGAGCCGGCGCCCTCCACCGTGTCGCCATGGCCGGCGTAATAGACGACGAGCTCGTCTTCCTTGGCGAGGCGCTTGCGCAGCTCGAACAGCGCCCGCGAGATGTCGCCGCGCGTCGCATTGGGGAGATAGAGATCGAGCTTGCTGCCGTCCTCGCGGACGATCTCGGTCGCGAAGCCGAAACTCTCGGTCAATATGCGGCGGACCGCTTCCGCATCGGCCTTGGGCGTTCGCAGGTCGTCGAACCGGTTGTCTTCATAGTCCTGATTGGCGATGAATAGAGCGAGCTTGCGGCCGGCGGAGCTCAGGATGATGTCCTGATCGCTCAGTTTCAGATTCAGCACCCGGTGCGAAAGGGTGGCGAAATCCCGCGACAGCACCCGGATGTCGATCTTGGCCTTGCCGGCAAGGGAGTCGATGGTCTTGCGGAACTGGCCGTTGAGATCGATGTCGACGATTTCGCCGTCGATGATCACCTTGTAGGGCTTTTCCCGACCGACATAACGGGCGACGAGCGTCAGGCCGGCCGCGTCCGACTCGAAGATCTGCATGCCGCGCTTTAGCGCCGGCTGAATGATCTCGATGTCCCGTTCATTGGGCTCGATCTTCGCCGTCACCGGCATGAAGGTCAGATTGGGACTGGAGGCATGGATGATCGGCTGCGGTGTCCGGTCCCCGGCCAGAGCGGCATATTGGCGGCGGACTTCCCTGGCGAGGTCGGCCATGGACGGAGCGGGAAGCTTGCGCAGGGATTCGCTGAACAGATATGAGAAAACGCCGACTTGGCCGAGCCGCGACATCGATTTCTCATAGGCTTGCTGTTGCGGGCCGACCGCGTAGAAGGCGCCCAACTGGCCGCGGCCGGTCAGCCGGACCCTGTCGGTGTCCATTCGCATGTCATCGCTCGCCGCCATCTCGGTCGAGAACCACACGCGCTGCTGCGATTGCTCGACCAGGCGGGCGGCGGCCGCATAGGACGTGTCGACCAGGACAAAGATGTCGGCGTCGAGATTGCGCACCTGGCTGACGAAATTCGTGATCTCGATCGAAAGAAGCCCCGGCACGGGAACCGGCAGCCGGCCCGCCACCCATTCCGAACGCTCTGCGTCCGCGGGAGGATTGGTGAGTATGACCAGAGAAGTGTTCTGGCTCTCGGGCACCGACTGTTCAACGCGGTAGGTTTGGTCGAGCTGCTTCCAGCTTTCGGTCGACTGCACATCCGTCTCGCACAGCCCGGTCTGCCGCAGCCCGGGTGCGTGCCGGCAATTCTCTGCGACGATCGACTCCAACGGCTGCTCGGCGAGGCGGGGCAGGCGCGTGCTGTGGCCGCCGAAAGTGAAGAAAAGCTGATCGCCGCTACGGAGGCAGGCGAGCATTTCCCGCATCGAGCGGATGATCCGAGCGCGGTCGAGGGTAACGCCGCTGAGCACCTTTATGTGCTCCGGCGCAGCGCCGCGCTCCTTCAGAACCTCGGTCAGGTAGGCGACATCGTTGGCCGGGCCCTTGAGCGGCGCCAGCACCTCTCCTCTTTCATATTCCGGGGCCAATAGCAGCGCGAAATAGGTGGGTTGAAGCGGTCGATTGATCGGGCAGGTCGAGGGGGAGGCAGCGCCGTCAAATCGCTCGATCTCATGGCCGTCGAGCAGGCGCAGCCGGTTGGCGGCTTCATTATCGATCATTTCTCGAAAGAGCTGCGTGCAGTCATTGGCGTTGCACCACTCGTCCAAGTTCGGAGGGCTATCTTTGAGCTTCACGACTCCGGCAATGGCGGCCGAGCTGAGGATGCACAACGAAAGGAGGCCCGTCAGGACCGAAGGGAACCAACCGAGAAGAAGTCTGCAGGCCATCCAGATGTGCCGTCCCTGAATACAAAAATGCCGCCGAACACCCTAGCAGCACACCCGCCCGGTGACCATGGCGGGGAAATATGGTGCGGGCAGGGCGCTATTGCGGCGCAGTCGTGCCGAGGCCGGTGCGCATGGCGAAGCGCCGCAACGGCCCGAAAGAGGCGAGCGCCGCGAGGCCTGCGGCGCGGCCGGCATCGAGCGGCAGATAGCCCGACAGCAGCGACCGGTTCATCAGGTCGATGACCGCCTGGCGCGGCCGGAGATCGCGCTGGCGGCGCCCGTCATAGTCGGACAGGACCTTGTCCGAGCCGAAATCCTCAGCCTTGTCGCGCGCCGCTGCCGCCAAAGCGACGGCGTCATGGGCGTCGCGGAAGGACATGTTGAGTCCCTGGGCGCCGATCGGCGGCACGACATGGGCGGCCTCGCCGATGAGCATCACGCGATGCCGGGCGAAGCTTTCGGCGCGCGCTCCCGCCATGGGGAAGGACTGGCGGGGACCGATATCGCTGACGAGGCCGAGCTCGCCATGGCTCATGGCCTGGATCTCCGCGGCGAGCGCCGGGCCGTCGAGCCGCATGAGCGCTTCGGCGCGCGCGGGCTTCTCCATCCAGACCAGCGAGGAGCGGTTGCCGGGCAGGGGCACGGTCGTGAACGGGCCGGCGGCCTTGTGATATTCGCTCGATGTGCCGTGATGCGGATGCGAATGGGCGAAGCTCACGGCGATCGCCGTCTGCTCATAAGACCAGGAGACTGAACCGATCCCGGCCGCCCGGCGCAGCGGGGAATGGCGGCCGTCGGCGGCGAGCACCAGCCGGCTTGCGAGTGCGGCGCCGCCGTCGAGAGCAAGAGTGGCGATGCCGCCTTTGACCGCGCAGGTCTCGATGCTGGCGCGATGGAACCGCGCGCCGAGCCGGCGGGCGCGCTCTTCGAGCGCCGGCTTCAGCAAGCTGAGCGGGACGTTCCACCCGAAGGCCTCGAGGCCGAGCTCGTGCGCCGAAAAGACGAGCTCCGGAGCCGCGAAAAGAGCGCCCGTGTCGTCGACGAGTCTGAGCTTGCGCAAGGGCGCGGCGATCTCGCGCAGCGTTCCGGGCCACAAGCCTGCCCCCTCGAGCACCGCGAGCGAGGGCATCATGAGCGCGACGGTGCGGGGATCGGGCCTGGTGCTTTCGGGGCCGGTGGCGATGGCGGTGGCAAAACCCCGGCCCGCGGCCAGGCAGGCGGCGACGAGGCCGGCGGGTCCGGCACCCGCCACGATCACATCGACATCGGCATGGTCTGACATGAGGGCACAATGCGTCGCGGTGCAAGGGGCTTCAAGAGCGAGCGATGTCGCGGTAGCTTCGCAGGAATGGACGCTATCCTCAGACACTCCACCAGCCGGCCGCACCTCGCCATGGCCCTGTGCCTCGCCGCCATCATGGCGGTATCGGGCTTCACCCTGTGGATGTCGGCCGATGCCTCGCCGGCCGGCTGGCTCAGCGTCATATGCCGGCCGGCCGCCGATGCGGGCTTTCCGCAGATCGCCGCTTTGTGGCTCGCCATGACGCTCGCCATGATGATCCCTTCCGCCGCGCCGATGCTCTCGACCTATCTCGACATCGCCGAGGCGGCGGCTGCCAAAGAGATGCGGATCGCATCGCCGTTCTGGCTCGCCGCCGGCTATGGCGTGGTGTGGATCGGTTTCGCCTTTGCCGCCGCCTTCCTGCAGTGGACGGCGCTCGCCGCCGGCATGACGGGCGAGCTCGAGGGGCGGTTCGCCGGACTGGTCCTCATCGGCGCCGGCGCCTATCAGTTCACCGGGCTCAAGCAAGCCTGCCTCAGCAAATGCCGCGCGCCCATGTCCTATTTCATGGCGCATTGGAGCGACCGTCCTTCCGGCGTCCTGCGCATGGGCGTCGATCAGGGCGCGCACTGCTTCGGCTGCTGCTGGGCGCTGATGGCGCTGAGCTTCGTCGCCGGGCTGATGAATGTCCTGTGGATGGGCTTCATCGGCATGGTCATGGTCCTGGAAAAGACCTTGCCCGAGCCCAGGCCCTTGTCCTACGGGCTGGGCGCCGGTCTGATCGGCGCCGGCCTGCTCATGGTTTTTGTCTAGGAGAAAATAATGGCGCGCGAGCCCTGGCATATCAAAGGCGAACTGCTGCTGTCGTGCAATTGCACGGTGTTCTGTCCCTGCGTCCTGTCGCTCGGCAAACATCCGCCTACGGAAGGCTATTGCCAGACCTGGGGCGGCATAAGGATCGATGACGGGAAATTCGGCGATGTCGGCCTGTCGGGCATCAATCTGGGCCTCATCATCGAGATCCCCGGCCAGATGAGCCGCGGCAACTGGAGCGCCGGCGTCTATATCGACAATGCAGCCGACATCTACCAGGTGAAGGCCCTGACCCGGATCATGACCGGGCAGGCGGGCGGCACGACGCATCTGCTCTCGATCCTGGTCGGACGCTTCCTCGGCGTGTGGCAGGAGGATGTGCGCTACGAGACCGAAGGCGCGGTGCGGCGCTTCACCATCCCCAAGATCATCGAGGGCGAGATCGCGCCCATCGCCGGCAAGGCGGCGGGCCAGGCGACGACGATCGAGAACAGCCAATATTGGATCGGTCCGCAGATCATCGTGGCGCAGGCGATCAAGAGCCGCTTCCGCGGCCATGGCCGCAATTGGGACTTCAAGGGCCGCTCGGCCGAGATCTGCGCCCTCGACTGGAAGGGGCCCTGATCAGCCGGCCTTCAAGGCCGTCGCCTGCATCGACGGGCGCGCCGAGAAAGCCGCATGGAAAGCCTGAAGCTTCGGCCGGTCCTTGCGCCATTGCCAGTCGGGGAGACGGAAATCGAGATAGGCGAGAGCGACGGCGACGGCGATGGTGCCGGCCGTGACCTCGTGCAGGTCCTTGTCCCAGGTCTTCTCCAGGTCGTCGAATTCGGCCTGGACGCGCAAGCCGTGGCGCGCCATCCATTCGCGCCATTGCAGCCCCTGCGGACGCACCGCCGTCTCGTAGCGTTGGGCGACGCCGGCCTCGGCAATGGCCTGGCCCAATGCGGTCAAGGTGAGCACGCGGAAGCGCTTCACGCCGTCATCGGGAATCAGCGTCTTATTGCCGGAGACATGGCAGAGATATTCGATGATGACGCGCGAGTCGTAGATCGGGTGATTGTGGTCGGTGACCAGGATTGGAATCTTGGCGACCGGCGACAAGGCCGCGAGATCGGCATTGACAGCCGTCGGGATCACCTTCGTCTCGACCGGCTGGACCTTGCCGGCAAGCCCGACTTCGTGGGCGGTGACGAGACACATGCGGAAAAACGGGGAAACGAGATCGCCATAGAGTTTCATGATCAGCATCTTACAGTGGGTGTGCCGCCCGTGTTAAGAGGGCGCGCGATTTTTGTCGAGTGGAGAGAACATGGCGTCGTCCCAGACGAGTAAGCGCCCCGATCCGGTCATCGCGGAGCTCAGGCAGGTCGTGACCCTGCTCGGCAAGCGCGAGCTTGCAGCGGCGGAAGCGGCGGCGCGCCAGGTGCAGCGCAATCATCCCGATCATGCCGACGCCAACAACATCCTCGGCGCCGTGCTGGTCAGCCGGAAAGCTCCGGCCGAAGCCATCAAATATCTCGCGATCGCGGCGCGCAAGGATCCGCGGAACGCCAGCTATCTCAACAATCTCGGCTGCGCCTATCTCGATCTCGGACTGATCGAGCTGGCGCAGGCGCCGCTCACGCGGGCGCTGACGCTCAACCCCAAGCTGACCAAGACCTCGTGGCTGCTCGGCGAGTTCTATCGCATGGCCGGCAAGCCCGAGCTCGCCGTGCCCTATCTCGAGAAGGCCAGCCGCGCCGATCCCGAAAACTCGGACTACCGATGGGCGCTCGGCAAGGCGCTCGACATGCTGGGCCGCAAGGAGGAGGCGCGCCTGGCCTTCGAGGCTTTGCGCCAGCACCCGCGCATCGGCGATTTCGCGCTCTATCGCCTCGCCGTGAACGACGAGCACGACCTCGCCTCGCCGCTGCTGGCCGAGATCGAAACGAAGATCGCAAGCGGGGCGTCTGCCGGCGGGGCGCTCAACGCGCTGCATAACGGCGCCGGCAAGATCCATGAGCGGAACGGCGGCTTCACCAAGGCCTTCGCCCATTTCAAGGCGGCCAACGCGGCCGACAGGACGCCCTTCGACCTTGCGCGCTACACCGCCTGGGTCGATGCGGTCATCGCCAATTTCAGGCCTGAGACCTTCGCCCGGCGCCCTGCCATGGGCACACAGAGCGATATCCCGGTCTTCGTCCTCGGCATGCCGCGCTCGGGCACCACGCTGGTCGAACAGATCATCGCGCGCCACCCGCAGGCCGCGGGCGCGGGCGAGATCGACCGGCTGTGGAAGGTCGCCCGGGGCTCGCACTACTACGACCCGAACGGCCAGTTCCTCACCACCATCGACGCCCATCCGCCGGCCGCCGCGGCGTCCATCGGCCAGAAATATGTCGAGCTGCTGAAATTCTTCGCGCCCAAAGCGCGCCGCGTCGTCGACAAACTGCCGCACAGTTTCGAACTGCTCGGGCTGATCGCGCTGCTTCTGCCCGGGGCGCGCGTCGTGCATCTGCGGCGCAACCCGATCGACACCTGCCTCTCCTGCTACCAGGCGCGGCTCAACGAAGTGCATGGCTATTCCCGCGATCTTACGACACTCGGGCTCTATTACCGGCAATATGCGCGCCTGATGGCGCATTGGCGGCAGGTGCTGCCGCTCAAATTCCTCGATCTCGATTATGAGACGCTCACCCGGGATTTCGAGAGCGAGACGCGCCGGCTCGTCGCCTTCCTCGATTTACCCTGGGACCCGGCCTGCCTCAGCTTCCATGAGACGACGGCGGCGGTCCGCACCTTCAGCCGCAATCAGGTGCGCAACCCGATCTACCAGACCTCGGTCGGGCGCTGGCGGCATTATGAGGGAGAGCTGCAGCCGCTGATCGCGGCACTAGGAGATTTGGTTTAGTTTTTGACTGGGTGGCCGGGTCAAGCCCGGCCATGAAAAAAGCCCGGCCGAAGCCGGGCTTGGAAGGTGGCCGTCCAGGGAGATCTATTTCGCACCTGGCTGCGGAACGAGCCTCAGATAGGGCTTGATGGTTTTCCAGCCGCCGGGGAATTTCTCCTTGGCAGCTTCATCCGTGACCGATGTCAGAATGATGACGTCTTCGCCCTGTTTCCAGTTCGCCGGCGTCGCGACCGATTTCGTCGCGGTGAGCTGGAGCGAGTCGATGACGCGCAATATCTCGTCGAAGTTCCGTCCGGTCGACATCGGATAGGTGATGATGAGCTTGATCTTCTTGTCGGGCCCGATGACGAAAACGTTGCGCACCGTCGCATTGTCGGCCGCGGTGCGGCCCTTGGCATTGCCGGTGGCGTTGGGATGGATCATGCCATAGAGCTTCGCCACGGCGAGATCGGGATCGCCGATCATCGGGTAGTTCACGGCCGAGCCGCTCACTTCCTTGATGTCGTTCTTCCAGCGTTGATGGTCCTCGACCGAATCGACCGAGATGCCGATGAGCTTGGCATTGCGCTTGTCGAATTCATGCTTCATGCGTGCCACCGCGCCGAGCTCGGTGGTGCAGACCGGGGTGAAGTCCTTGGGGTGCGAGAAGAACACCACCCAGGAATTGCCGATATAATCGTGGAACTTGACGCGCCCTTCCGTGGTATCAGCCTCGAAATCGGGCGCGACATCGCCAAGTTGAAGTGCCATTCACGAACCTCCATGTGCGTCAAATTTTCGTCTTTATAGCCGAACGATCGTTCGGAATAAAGAACAATCTGGAAACCCTGCAATGCTAAAATATGACGGGTTTCCTCGTTGTGCAAATCAGTTCAATTTGACCGGGATCAAGAGGATTCATCAATGCGCTTCATCCTGGCCGTCCCGCTCATCGCCGTCGTCATGGTCGTCTATTCGGCGCTCGCCATCGATCCCAATTTCTCCGCCGGCTCCGCTTTCATGGACTGGGTGCTGCCTTCGGGCGCCGAGCTGTTCCTCACTTTCGGCGACATCTTCGTGATCCTGGGGCTCGTCGCGCTGTTCTTCGAAGTCATCAAATCGGCCAGGCTCGGTCCCGGCACCATCGTCGACCACATGCTGTCGACCGCGACCTTCATCGTCGCGCTCATCCTGTTCCTGCTGGTCCAGGCCTTCGGCACGCCAGCCTTCCTGATGCTGACCGTCATGGCGCTGGTCGATGTGGTGGCGGGCTATACGGTATCGATCTTCTCGGCGCGGCGCGACTTCTCGGTCGGCGGCGGCGACAGGATGTGAGGATGGCGTTCGATCGGGGGCTCGCCCGGGAGATCGGCCTTACACGCGCGGAAATCGCGGTCTTCGCCGGGCTCTCGAACCCTGAGAAGGTCCAGGACTTCATCACGAATATACCGAGCAATGCCGAACCCGACGGCGACACCTGCTATTCGGTACGGATGGCGCTGCGCGAGAACCGTTGCCACTGCATCGAAGGCGCCTTCATCGCGGCCTGCGCGCTGATGCTGCATGGCGCGCCGGCACTGCTCATGGATTTCCAGGCGAGAGGCGATGACGATCACGTGCTGGCGCTGTTCCGGCGCGGACGCTTCTGGGGCGCCATCTCCAAGAGCAATTCCATCTGGCTGCGCTGGCGCGACCCCGTCTATCTGAGCCCGCGCGAGCTCGCGATGTCCTATTTCCACGAATACATTCTGGGGCCGAAGAAGAGCCTGAGACGCGTGTCGCGGCCCTTCGACATCGGCGCTTACCGCCCGGAGGACTGGATCACCGCGGAAACGGATTGCTGGAACATGGCGGGCGAGATCGACCGCGCGCCGCATGTTCAGCTCGTCACCGCAGAGCAGGCGCGCCGCCTCAAGCTGCGCGACCGCTTCGAGACCTATGCCGACACGATCAAGGAATTCGCGGCGGACGGGAAGAGGAAGATTTAGTCCAGATACTCGTCATCCCGGCTTTCGCCGGGATGACGGATGAGAGAGACGATAATCCGCCTACAGATAATTACCGCTACGCCTTGATCCGCTCGCCCTTCGGGTCATAGAAGCTCTGCAATTGCACATTGGCGGGATAGCGCTGCCAGGCGATCTCGACTTCCCATTTGCCGGACTGGAGCCAGTCCCTGGTGACGCCATCCGTGTTCTTCACATAGCCCATGCCCAATGAGGCGTTGATGCGGTGGCCCCAGGCGCCCGACGTGGTCGAGCCGACGATGACGCCGTCGCGATAGATCGGCTCCTCGTGATACATCAGGGGCGCCTTGTCGCCGCCATCGGCGAGCGCCAGGCAGATCAAACGCTTCGGCTGCACATTGCGGTCGCGCTGCCGGGCGAGGGCCGTCTGGCCGATGAAGCCCGATTTCTTGTCCCAGGCGACGACGAAGCCAAGGCCCGCCTCGACCGGCGTGTCCTCGTCCGAGATGTCGTGGCCCCAATGGCGATAGGCCTTCTCGACGCGGGCATTGTTCATCGTGTGCATGCCGGCGAGGGTGAGGCCGAAATCTGCGCCGGCGTCCAGGATGCGCTCGAAGACGTGGGCGGCGAATTCGGTCGGGATATAAAGCTCCCAGCCCAGCTCGCCCACATAGGTGATGCGGCTGGCCCTGACGCGGGCATAGCCGATCTCCATCTCCTTCGACACGCCGAAGGGAAAGCCTTCGTTGGAGAGGTCCATGCCGGAGAGCTTCTGCAGCAACGGGCGGCTGTTCGGGCCCATCAAGGCGAACATCGGAAGCCCTGAGGAGATATCGGTCGCGATGCAATGGGCGTCGTCCGGCGTGTGCGCCTCGAGCCAGGCGAAATCGCGCGTCTGCGGCGCGCAGCCGGTCACCACCATGAACTTGTCGGACGCGAGCCGCGTCACGGTGAGATCGGCCTCGATGCCGCCGCGGTCGTTGCACCATTGGGTGTAGACGATGCGGCCATCCTCGACATCGACGTCATTGGCCGAGATCCGGTTCAGCACCTTCACCGCGTCCTTGCCCTGGACGAGATATTTGGAAAAGCTCGACTGGTCGAAGAAGGCGACCTTGGACTGCAGCGCCTTGGCCTCGGCATCGGCATAGGGAAACCAGTTCTGCCGGCCATAGGAATATTCGTATCGGGGATCGACGCCTCGCGGCGCATACCAGTTGGGCCGCTCCCAGCCATTGACCTCGCCCATGCAGGCGCCGGCCGCCACGAGCTTGTCATGGATGGCGGAGCGCCTCGCGCCGCGCGCCGTCTCGACCTGGCGATAGGGCCAATGCATGGCATAGAGCAGGCCCAGGCTCTCGACGGTGCGGTCATGCACATATCGGCGCACCGACTGGAAGGGATGGATGCGGCGGATATCGACGCCGCTCACGTCCATCGGCGGATGACCGTCTTTGATCCATTGCGACAGCACGAGGCCGGCGCCGCCCGAGGACTGGATTCCGATCGAGTTGAAGCCGGTCGCGACATAGAGGGCCTTCACCTCGGGTGCTTCGCCCAGATAATAGCGGTCGTCCGGCGTGAAGCTCTCCGGGCCGTTGAAGAAGAGGGCGATGCCGGCCTTCTCGAGCAGCGGCACCCGTCCGACGGCGTCGTTGAGGATGGGCTCGAAATGATCCATGTCCTCGGGCAGCGTCTCGAAGGCATGGTCCTCGGCGATGCCCTCGGTGCCCCAGGGCTTGGCGACGGGCTCGAAGGCGCCAATGAGCAGCTTGCCGGCGTCCTCCTTGTAATAGGTGCATTCATCGGGCACGCGCACCACCGGCATGTTGCGCGGCAGCTCCTCGATCGGCTCCGTCACGATGTAGAAATGCTCGGCCGCATGGAGCGGGATGTTGACGCCGATCGAGCGGCCGAGCTCGCGCGACCACATGCCGGCGGCGATGACGACCTTGTCGGCGCGAATGGTGCCGTCCACCGTCTCGACGCCCACCGCCCTGCCGCCCTCCACCAGAATGCGGATGACCTTGCTGTTCTCGAAGATCCGGGCGCCGTTCATGCGGGCGCCCGCGGCCAGCGCCTGGGTCACGTCGATCGGATTGACCTGGCCGTCCTTGGGCAGGAACACGCCGCCGACCGCCCCTTCGAGATTGTAATGGGGCAGGCGCTCCTTGATCTCGCCGAGCGAGATCACATTCACCTCGAGGCCGAAGCTCTTGGCCATGGAGGCGCCGCGCTTCAGTTCCTCGAGCCGGCCTTCGGTCAAGGCGACGGAGATCGAGCCGTTCTGCTTGAAGCCGGTGGCCTGGCCGGTCTCCTTCTCAAGGCCCTCGAACAGGCCGGTCGTGTATTTGGCGAGCTCGGTCAGGTTGCGCGAGGCGCGCAACTGGCCGACGAGGCCGGCGGCATGCCAGGTGGTGCCGCAAGTGAGCTGCTTGCGCTCGAGGAGGACGGTGTTCCTGATGCCGAGCCTGGCGAGATGATAGGCGATGGAGGTGCCGACGATGCCGCCCCCGACAATGACGACATCGGCGCGGGCGGGGAGGGACTTCGACATGGAACGACCTTGCGGAAATGGAGGTGGCGGAGGCTCGGGCGCGCACCCTAACGGGGCGGCACTGGAAAATGAAGGTTAGTCCTTTTCCGCTTCCTGCGGCAGAATCTCACCAGTCATGGAGGCCCGGGACACTTACTGCCTTACGACTTTCCACTTTCCCGTCGCCGGGCTTTCCACTAAGAAGTGTTCGGTATTCAGAACGGATTGGTTTCGAGATGTACAAGGGCGATATCCTGCCGGCCGAAGCCCATGACAGGCTGGCGAAAAACCCCCAAGCGGTGCTGATCGACGTCCGGACCGAGCCGGAATGGGCCTTTGTCGGCGTCCCGGCGGTCGACCGGCTGATCCGGCTGTCCTGGCAGGCCTATCCGCAGATGCAGGTGAACGCCGATTTCGTCAAGCAGATCGAGGACTCGGGCCTCGCCAAGGATACCGAGATCCTGTGCATCTGCCGCTCGGGCGCGCGCTCGGCCAATGCGGCCGCGGCCCTCACCAAGGCCGGCTTCACCAATTGCTGGAACGTGGCGCAGGGGTTCGAAGGCGACCGCGACGGGCAAGGCCATCGCGGCACGGTGGGCGGGTGGAAGGCCTCGGGCCTTCCCTGGATCCAAAGCTGATGAAGAAAGACGTCAAATCCTCCTCGCCCGCACGCTGGGGCGAGAACACCAAGCTGGTGCGCGGCGGGGTCGACCGCTCGCCCCATGGCGAGACCTCGGAGGCGCTGTTCCTCAATTCGGGCTTCGTCTATGACCAGCCGGAGACCGCCGAGAAGCGCTTCGCCGGCGAAGACGACGGCTATGTCTATGGCCGCTACGGCAATCCGACCGTCACCATGTTCGAGGAGCGGCTCAGGCTGCTGGAAGGGGCGGAAGCCTGCTATGCGCTCGCCTCCGGCATGGCCTCGGTCTTCGGCGCGCTCGCCTGCCAGCTCAAGGCCGGTGACCATCTGGTCTCGTCCAAGGCGCTGTTCGGCTCATGCTATCAGATCGTCACCAGCATCCTGCCGCGCTTCGGCATCCGCTCCACCCTGGTCGACGGGGCGGATACCGACGCCTGGCGGACGGCCATCACCAAGGACACGAAATGCGTGTTCCTGGAGACGCCGTCCAATCCGACGCTGGACGTGATCGACCTCGCCGCCGTCTGCGACATCGCCAAGACGGCGGGCGCCTCGATCGTGGTCGACAATGTCTTCGCCACGCCCATCCTGCAGAAGCCCTTGAGCTACGGCGCCGACGTCGTCGTCTATTCCGGCACCAAACATTTCGACGGCCAGGGCAGGGTGCTGGGCGGCGCCATCCTGTCGACGCGCAAGTTCAAGGAAGAGCTCTTGAAGCCGTTTCTGCGCCATACCGGGCCGTCGATATCGCCCTTCAACGCCTGGGTCCTGCTCAAGGGCCTCGAGACCTTGAAGCTCAGGGTGCTGCATCAGTCGCAAGCCGCGAAGGGCGTCGCCGAGACACTCACCGGGCTCAAGGGCGTCACCCGCGTGATCTATCCCCATCTCGACAACCATCCGCAGGCCGCCTTGTGCCGGCGCCAGATGGGGGCCGGCGGCACGATGGTGACCTTCGAGGTCGACGGCGGCAAGACGAAGGCCTTCGACGTGCTGCGCCGGCTCGAGCTCATCGACATCTCCAACAACCTGGGCGACGCGAAATCGCTGATCACTCATCCGGCGACGACCACGCATCGCAATATCGGCGCCGAAGCGCGCGCCGCCATGGGCATCAGCGACGGCATGCTCAGGCTCTCGGTCGGACTCGAGGACGCGGACGACGTGATCGCCGACCTCAAGCAGGCGATCGCCGGCTGACACCGCTCAGGACACGTGCAGATCGAAAACGGCAAGCTCAAATGCCGTCCCGTTGACTTGCAGCGCCAGCCGATGTGATCCGGGATAGTGCTTGCGCGTCGTCATATCCGCAAAAGACAGACTTGATTTGAGCGTGGCTCTCTCGCCCGCTGCAAGCGATATCGTCGCAAGCTTGAATACCTTCGGCGAGACATTGCCGCGGGCTTTCAGATAGAAAATCACAAAATCGACGACGAGATCCTGGGCGTCTCGCGCGTTGCTGACGATATCAACGGAAAAGCGCATCCTGTCGCCGATCTTGAGGCGGGCGGGAGAGAGCGTGATGCTCTCGATACGGATTTCAGGAGGCCTCCCCGCTCCCATGAGCTGCAAGGCTCCCGGATGTCCTTTCTTCACGAGATGACGCATGGCGTGCCGGATGATCCACAGCCTGGCGGGGGGCGCATCCGGCAACCATCGGGCGCACAGCGCCACGGCCAGCTCCGGATGGTCCTTGCTGATGTCATTGACATTGTTCGCCACCGAACGCTGCACGTAGCGCTCGGGATCGTCCTTCAAGAGCTCCAGAACGGTGATCACCGGGGCGGGATCGGATATCAGGCCCGGCAGCCTGCGGCCCCACGGAAGGCGAGGCCTCATGCCCTCTGACGCCAGGCGGCGCAGATGCGTGTCGCCGGACGTCGCCCAGGCCAGCATCCGCGCATAGGTGAGATCAGGATATCTCGAGAGATAGGCGCGAATGCTGTATTCGCAGGAGAAGCGCCTGGTGACCTCCTCCTGCAACCTGAAAGCGTCCTGCGGATGGTCCAGCCCGAACCGTTCGATGAAGCTGTCATGCGGCATGTAGCGCAGGACGCCCATGCCGTTCTCGCCGGTCGGCGGGGCTTCCGGGCCGAGCGCGGCGGCGACGATCTTCGCCGCGGCGGGAAACTCGGCGGGAAGACATCGATGCATCGCCGTGGCGATGTGCGAAGCTCTTTCCTTCAGCTCGAGGGCCTGCAAGCCGCTGAGGCAGGCCTTCCTGAACCGCGCGCCGTCAAAGGCGGGATAAGCGTGAGCGAGGCCGTCGCCCAGCCACCGCACGGTCTCGGCATTCAGGATATCCTTCAGAAGCACCGCCATGCCGAGCTCAGTTCAGCGCCCAGAGATAAGCCAGGGTCGCGGCAGCGCCCAACGCCGTTCGGACGGCATGCAGTCTTGCCCATGCGGCGAGCAAGGCGCGAGACACCGGACCGGCGTCGCCTTCCGCGATGGCCTTGAGCTTCCGGTTGGTCGGCATGATGACGGCGAGCGTATAGGGCCAGTTCGCCAGAATGAGGATCGCGCCGATGACCCAGCGCCAGTCACTGGTGCTCCATGCCGCGAAAAGGCCGAGCAGAGCCGAGACGGCGGCCAGGCTCGCCTGCATCAGGTAGCCGGCGTCATAGCTCGGTTTCCATTGCGCGAGGGCGCTGCGGTCATCCAGCGCCATGCGCGCCGGATGCTCGGCGAAACCGACATAGAAGGCGGCGCCGGCGAAGACAGCGGCAAGAACGAGCGCCAGTTGACCAGCGAACATCGACTAAGCTCTCAGAGGGAAACACCGGGAGTGATTTCTAGCAACCTTGGCATCAAGTCTAATGTACTCACCTATACCGCATGATGAAAATGGGACTAGGCAGTGCCCTTTGCTGACGCAGCAGTCTTCTTACGTTCTGAGACTATTTTGTCGACGACGGGTAATATCAATACAGAAGCAGCAGCTATATAAACTTCAAAGTGCAAATACATTGGGTACTGAAAATTCAAGTTGGGGCGCGGCACTCCCTCTTTCCATTCTTGCGCAACACCATCCTTCCCCTTGCGCCGACCTTTTTCAAAGAAATCCCTATAGCGGAAGGGAGCAATTCCCGTGAAGGGTTGGAAGAGTATTTGCGGTCCGTCCGTTGACGTGGGTGCCTCAAGAGCGATTGAATGACTATACATGTCTTCGGCGTAGCTTTTCGGGAAAGGTTCAATATAAACAACTCGCTTGACACCAGCGCCCAGTATGAGCTTCGCGCACATATGGCAGGGAAATGTTGTGCAGTATAGTGTACCACCTGCGACCGCACGACCTAATCTGGCAGCGTCAACTAAGGCGGACATCTCGGCATGTATCTGGCGCCCGAATTCCAGGATGTCCATTATTCGTGCATCTTTAATCTTTGGCCCTTCATTATCGTTGACTAGATAATCGTAATCACCCTCTTGAGTATCGGGTCTATGGTTCGATTTGGGGAGATTCAGTACTCGCGCGTCGCGTAGCTTTTCAACGACTTCCTTCGTGATCGCGATTTTCTCTTCTTCATTATAATCTACACCTTCCGCATAATCGCGATGATCCGGATTATCTCCTTCAAAGTAAGTCCCACCTCCAGGTTTGGGGACTTCATTGGAGCCGAGGGTGATAACCTCGCCGGAGGAAGAAAAAATTGCAGCTCCGACTTGTCGAGAAAGATCTGCTGATCGAAGGGCGGCGGCTTTCGCCAAATACATTCCATATTCATCGCGGGTAGGAGTTGTAAAATTATGACCGAATAGGAGCTTCACGAGTCGGTCGACGCCCTCTCTAGTGGACTTGGCGCTATTTGCGTCGATAACGACTTCCGCCATCGGAAATGCATCGCGAACTCGCTGGCCATGTGAGACTGATTCTTCGTGATTGTCTCGAGCGATTAATGATTCTGCCAACGCTCCAGGATCGATCTTCTTTCTATCGCCGTGGCCGGCCTTGATTTTTCTCTTCAGTATTTTTTTCCGATTTGCGGCTGTGGCATGGACTGAGAGGAGAACGAAAAGCCTCCCGTATATTCTGCGAATCAGATGAACTTCTTCAGGCCTCTTGAATTGATCTAAGATATACGCACGCCTTTCCTGCGCGTTATCCTCTTTGCCGCAGAGTTCCTTTCGTGCTGTCCGTATCCCAGATACAGCTAGCATTGCCAGTGCGGTATTTTGCCCGTTTTCTTCATCAGCAACTGCGTAGAGTTCACGCACCTCATTCGCGTATTTGATGTACGAGTCATATCTCGCTTCAATAGGTGTTTCGACGAGTGTTACCGTTGAAGGGACTTCTTTCATTAGTTCCGTCAGTTTTATGTGCGTGCTGGCATACCCTACGGACTTAAGGCTTTCACCCAAAAGACGCACAATTGATCGAGTATCGACACCAATAGGCGCTACTATCCCGAAGAACATCTCTGGGTACATAACGTTCTTCAGAGGATGAGAGTGGTGTTTGCCTTCTGATGTGTTCGCCGTCGTTTTGTGTGTTTCTGCGGTAGAATCTGTGTTATGATTAATCATTCGTATAAACCTGTTAGGTCCGCCCCGATGCCTGAAAAGTTAAATCTGTCGCGCGGGTGGTTGCTTGAAGATATTCGCGCTGCTGTGGCGAGTTTTGATGAACTCAAGCTATCAGAACATTCCGTTCCGTCAAAAGCCGACCTTGAAGAGTCTTTGAAATCCACCGAAACAGCCCTAAAATCGGCCCATAACTCTTTGAAATGATTGATAATTGATAAGAGTGTAAGGAATATTCAGCCAGCTTTACAAAGCTGGATTCCTACAGAGCCGTCGACTTAGCTTCTGAAAGTCACTTCCAAATCGCTATTTTGCCATCCCTGCAAGGGCAGGGGTGGTAGTGGTCGTCTGCGGAGCGGCGCTCCTGGCGGCGAAGACATCGTTCATGCGCAGGAGCTCGTAGGACGACAGAGCGATCACCAGCAGCGCCACGGCGAAGGTCATCGCCTTGCGCGGCGCGCGCTTGACCAGGAGGCCGGCGACGGCGGCAGCGGGCAGACCGCCGAGCACGAGCCCGGCAATCGGGAGAAGATGATCGAGAAGACCCTCGCCTTCGCTCCAGGCGCCTGCGAGCAGGGTCGTGGCGAAGGCGGCCACGACGGCGCAGGTCACCACGAATTCGGCCGCGTTCACCGTGCCCACGACGAGGCGCGGCCGGGCGCCCACGCCGATGAGGCTCGAGGTCACGACCGGGCCCCAGCCACCGCCGCCGACCGCGTCGAGAAAGCCGCCGACGCCGCCGAGCGGGCCGACGAAGCTGCCCGGAAGGAGATGACGCTCGCGTCCCTCGCGCACGCAGCGCCAGAGGATGAGCAGACCCATGAGCAGGAGATAGCCGAAGACATAAGGCCGGATGACATTGCCCGGCACCTGGGTCAGGAGCAGCGCGCCGCCGATGCCGCCGGCACCGCCGGCAAGACTCAGAAGCCAGAACAGCCGGCGATCGACATTGCCATGCAGGAGGTGGGACGTGCCCGAGGCCGCCGTGGTGAAGAGCTTGGCCGAATGAACGCTCGCCGACGTGTGGGCCGGCGGCACGCCGCTCGCCAGGAGCACCACCGAGGAGATGACGCCATAGCCCATGCCGAGCGCGCCATCGATAAGCTGCGCGAAGAAGCCGACGAACAAAAAGACCCAGAACTCGCTCAGTTCAGGCATAGGCCTCCCCTCGAGAAATCAGCCTGGCTCAGCTCGCTTTGGCGAGACGAACCGGCTGGCCGTTCACCGTCCAGTGAATGCCGCATTCTTCTTTTGACTGACCGGCCCAGCGGCCGGCGCGGGGATTGTCGCTCGAGCCACCCTTGACCGTGCAAGGCACGCAGCCGATCGAGCGATAACCCTCGGCGACCAAAGGATGGGCGGGCAACTGATAGTGATCCATATAGGCCTTGAGATCGGCGGCGGTGAAGCGCGCCAGAGGCTCGACCTTCAGGCGCCTGTCGGCCTCTTCGAGCGTCGGGAGAGCGGCGCGACCGCCGCCGTGATAACGCTTGCGGCCGGAGATCCAGGCATCGAAGCCGGAGAGCGCCTGTTGCAGCGGCTGCGTCTTGCGGATGCCGCAGCACATGTCGGGATCGCTCTTGAAAAGCCCGCCATCGGGATCGAGCAGGCGGACATTGTCCTCATCCGGCTTGACGATGCGGATATCGGTGAGGCCCAGGAGGTCGACGAGCTTCGAGCGATAGGCGATGGTCTCCCAGAACAGCTTCTGGGTGTCGAGGAAGATCACCGGGATATTGCGGTCGACCTGCGCCGCCATATGGAGCAGCACGGCGGATTCCGCGCCGAAGGAGGAGACGAGCGCGATGCGGTCGCGGAAGACGTGTTTCACCAGCGGCTCGAGGATGTCGATGCCGTCAAAGAAGCTCAGGCGCTTGATCAGATGTTCGTACACGGATCACATCACCCGGCATGCGGCTGTTCGAGCCAGGGCTCGGCTTCGCGATGGCGCTCGCTCCACACGTCCTGCTGGCCGCCCGGCCGATAGAGACCGCGCTGATAGGCGAGCGACATCTGGCGCGAGGCCTTGAGCCAGACATCGGCGGTGAAGCGGTCGTTGATCTCGAAGGAGTCGAAGCCGACCTGGAGCATGAACTGCACCTGGTCGGGCAGCACATTGCCGGCGGCGCGCAGCTCGCGCGCATAGCCCACTTCGCGGATCTGGCGTGCGAGGGAATAGGCGCGGCCGTCGGTGAAGGAGGGGAAGGGCAACACGATGAGCGCCAGGCGCGGCAGGAACAGGGAGAGCGCCTCGACCCGGTCGATATTGGTGAAGACGACGCCCAAGCGGCCGTCATGCTCGGCGAGGCTTTCCCAGTCCTTGAGGAGCCGCGCATAAGGGATGACGATATCGCCGCTCTCGGGCTTCGGATCCTCGAGGCCGAGCGTGATCCAATCATCCGCGACGATGGCACCGTTCTTAAGCAGCGGCATAGAGCGCCTCCTTGAAAGGTTGCGGGCCGAGCCTTCTATAGGCGGCGAGGAACTCCTCGCCGGGCTGGCGGTGAGAAAGATAGGTGTTGACGATCTTCTCGATGGCGTCGGGAACGTCCTCGCCGGCGAAGCCGGGGCCCAGGATGGTGCCGATCGAAGCATTCTCCGAAGACGAGCCGCCGAGCGTGATCTGGTAATATTCCTCGCCCTTCTTATCGAGGCCGAGGATGCCGATATGGCCGACATGGTGATGGCCGCAGGCATTGATGCAGCCCGAGATGTTGATCCGGAGCGGACCGATCTCGTGCTGGCGGTTCAGGTCGGCGAAGCGGCGCGAGATCGACTGCGCGATGGGGATCGAGCGGGCGGTGGCGAGCGAGCAGTAATCGAGGCCGGGGCAGGCGATGATGTCGCCGGCGAGACCCAGATTGGCGGCGGCGAGGTCGGAAGCGGCGAGCACTTTCCAGACGGCGAAGAGATCGTCGCGCTTCACATGCGGCAGCACCAGGTTTTGATGATGGCTGACGCGGATCTCGTCGAAGGAATAGCGCAGGCCAAGATCGGCGACGGTGCGCATCTGGTCGGCGGTGGCGTCGCCCGGGATGCCGCCCTCAGGCTTCAGCGAGATATTGACGATGGAGTAGCCGTCGACGCGATGGGCGGCGACATTGGTGCGCACCCATTGGGCGAACTCCTTGTTCCTGGCGCGCGCCTCCTCGAAGGCGGGCGACCAGCGCGGCAGCTTCTCGAACTGAGGCGGGGCGAAATAGACGCCGATGCGCTGCAGCTCGCGCTCCTCGACCTTGGTGTCGGCATGCGGGCGCCTGGCATATTCGGCCTCGACTTCGGCGCGGAACTTGTCGGGTCCGAGCTCGTGCACGAGGATCTTGATGCGCGCCTTGTATTTGTTGTCGCGCCGTCCATAGAGATTATAGACGCGCATGATCGCCTCGAGATAGGCGATGAGCTCGTGCTCGGGCAGGAAGTCACGCACCGTGACGGCGATCACCGGGGTGCGGCCGAGGCCGCCGCCGACCAGCACTTCCCAGCCGCGTTCGCCCTTGTCGTTGAGATGGAGACGCAATCCGATGTCATGCACTCGCACCGCGGCGCGGTCGTTGGGCGAGCCGGTGACGGCGATCTTGAACTTGCGCGGCAGATAGGAGAATTCAGGGTGCAGGCTCGACCATTGCCGCACCAACTCGCCGATGGGCCGCGGATCGGCCAGCTCATCGGCGGCGGCACCCGCCCATTGATCGGTCGTCACATTGCGGATGCAGTTGCCGGAGGTCTGGATGGCATGCATCTCGACCTCGGCCAGCTTGGCCAGGATGTCGGCCGTATCCTCGAGCTTGATCCAGTTGAACTGGAGGTTCTGCCGCGTGGTGAAATGGCCGTAGCCGCGGTCCCATTTCTCGGCGATGTAAGCCAGCGTGTCGAGCTTCTTCGAGTCGAGCGTCCCATAGGGAACGGCAATGCGCAGCATATAGGCATGGAGCTGCAGATAGAGGCCGTTCATCAGGCGCAAAGGGCGGAACTCGTCCTCGGTCAGAGCGCCCGTGAGACGGCGGCTCGCCTGGTCGCGGAACTGGGCGACGCGATCATCGACGAACTGGCGGTCGAACTCATCGTAACGGTACATGGTCAAACTCCCTGCAGGGCGGCGAAGCGGCCGCCCTTGCCCTCGGCCTGCTTGCCGAGGTCGACGCGCACCGTGGGCCCGAGCGAGCGGATGCGCTCCTTGATATGGGTGGCGAAGACATGGCCGTCGCGGCGCTCGGCGTCGAACAGATAGACGCCGGTCACGACGTTGACGCGTTCCTGCTCCTTGCCGCGCGTTTCCAGCGCGGCCTGGGCCTGGGGCTCGGTGGCGAGCACCGCGCCGTCGATATTCTCGCTCCAGTGGCCGGAATGAGTGAGGAAGACGACTTCGCCGTCATGCAGACGGTTGGCGGTGAGGATCTTGCCCTTTTCAGTGGCGATGGTCATGACGCTGCTCTCAAGACTCGGGGCCCGGTTTCGTCGCGGGCGGGGAACGGGAGAATGTCGGCGGAGACAGTTGCGGGTTTGAGGCCGACATAGATGATGGCGGGACCTTCGACCCCGTTGAGGGCGAGGGTTTCCCAGAGCGAGCCGATGCTACACATCATCACCCGTTGGTCGGCGAGCGTGCCGTTCTCGACGACCGTCACCGGCGTCGCATGGTCGATGCCGGCATCGAGAAGCGCGGCCGAAATGTCGCCGGCGGCGTTGACGCCCATATAGATGGCGAAAGCCTGTCCAGGCTTGGCGAGGGCCGCCCAATCATGCCGGGCAAGCCCGTCCTCGGACGCGCCGGTCAGGAGCGTGATCGCGCGGTTCTGACCGCGCTGGGTGAGCGGCAGGCCGATGGCGGCGGCGCAGCCCAGAGCAGCGGTGATGCCGGGAACGACGTCGACCGGAATGCCCTCGGCGACAAGCGCCGCCTGTTCCTCGCCGCCCCTGCCGAAGACATAGGGATCGCCGCCCTTGAGGCGCACGACATGCCGGCCGGCCTTGGCTTCGCGGATCAGGATGGCGTTGATCTCGGACTGCTTGGGCGAAGGCGCGAAGGGCGTCTTGCCGACCGGGATGCGGACGGCGTCGCGGCGGGCGAGCTCGAGAATGCCCGGCCCGATCAGCCGGTCGTACACGATGACATCGGCCTCCTGCAGCTTGCGCTGGGCCTTCAGCGTCAGGAGCTCCGGATCTCCGGGGCCTGCACCCACGAGCGAGACACGGCCGACCGATGGGGAGGAGTCGTCGATCAGCGCAGCCTCAAGCTCGCGGGTATAGGATCGGCTGTCGCCGGCGAGGAAAGACTCGCGGATCGAGCCGAAGAAATAACGCTGCCAGAAGGAGCGGCGGCGATTGCCGTGCGGCACCCGCTCGGCGACGCTCTGACGCAACTGGCTCGCGGCCTGGGCGAGCGAGCCGAGAGCGTGCGGCAGCAAGGCTTCGATGCGGCTGCGCAGGCCCATGCCCAGAACCGGGGACGTGCCTTCGGTGCCGATCGCCACCACCACCGGATCGCGATCGACGATCGAGGGCGTGATGAAGGTCGACAGAGCCGCATCATCGACGGCGTTGACGGGGATGCCGCGCGCGCGGGCGGCGGCCGAGACGGCCTCGTGCAGGTCGTCCGCGGCCGAATAGACAAGGGCTGCATCATCGAGGAGAGCAGGCGTGAAGCGGCGGGCCGCCCAGGTGAGCCGGCCGTCCTTCAGATGGGTCTGCAGCTCGTCATGGATCGCCGGCGCGACGATCCGGATATCGGCCTTCGTCTTCAGGAGAAGGCGCGCCTTGCGCAAAGCCTCCTCGCCGCCGCCGACGATGACGGCCTTGCGGTTATCGAGATCGAGAAACAAAGGGAAATAGCGCATGGCTGCTGCTCCTCACGCCTGCGGCACAAGCTTGACCGAAAGCCCATCGAGCTCGGGCGTGTAGATGATCTGGCAAGAGAGCCTCGATGTCGGGGTCAGCACCGGCACCTCGTCCAGCATGGCTTCCTCCTCGTCGCGGGCGGGATGGAGCTTCGGCGCCCAATTGGCGCAGACCTCGACATGGCAAGTGGCGCAGGCGCAGGCGCCGCCGCACAGGCCGCCGACCTCGAACCCATGCTCGCGGATGATCTCCATGATCCGCCAGCCTTCCACGGCATCGAGATCGTGGTGATTCCCATCCAGGTCCGTTACGCGAATGACGCCCATTGGCTTAACCGTTCGTCCATCAGCACAGTCGGATATCGGGGCGTTGGACCTTCGGGCGTTAGATTCCTGTTGATTTGCAAGGAAATCTGGCGGTAGAAGAGCAAATACGCTGTTCGACAATCCGAACGTTCGTTATTACGAACAGCTGTTCTATAGAAGGAACGCCGGAATGTCAACGCGCCGCGGGCGCAAAACAGGCGACGCCCAGGTGATCGATGTGACCCCGGCGCTCGGCAAGACCATCCAGAGGTTGCGTAAGGCTTACAACATGTCGCTGGGCGAGCTTTCCGAGCAATCGGGTGTCGCCAAGTCGATCATCTCGCAGATCGAGCGCAACGAAACCAATCCCACGATCGGCACCGTCTACCGGCTGTCGCGAGCCCTCGACACGACGATCGACGAGGTGCTGAAGCACGACACCGACCCCAATTTCGTCGAGGTCCAGACCAAGTCGGGCGTGCCCATCCTCGAAAGCCAGGACGGGCTGTGCCGGCTGGCGATCGCCGGGCCGCTCAACCTGGTCGAGCAACTGCAATGGTATGATTTCCAGGCGCGCCCGGGCGGGGCGCTCGAATCCGATCCGCATCCGTCGGGCACCGTCGAGCATCTCTACCTGCTCAAGGGCGAGCTCGAAGTGACCTGCGACGGCGAGACGCGCCTGCTCAAGACGGGCGAGTCCGTCCGCTTCCGCGGCGACCGCCCGCACCGGCTCTATAATCCGGGCACGGATTATGCCCATGCCACCATGGTGCTGGTGCTGCGCCAGATGGCGTCGGAAAGTTCCGGCGGCTAGACGAATTTCCGCGCGCGGATATTGTCCCCGGCCTTGGGTATTGGCTGCCGGCTCGCGCGTTTAATTCATGCCGGTCAAATAGATAACACTATTCAGGTTACGCAGGCTCCTCACGATACTTGCGCTTTATTTGTTGCATCTTGACAACCGAACGTAGTTTGCATTACGTTAGGTTATTTCGAGGGGCATCACGACGGCGTGTGAGGGGATTCATGCGACGGGGTCTCATTTGGCGCCCGGCAATGCTGGCGCTTGTCCTCTTTGTTGCTGGTTGCGGGCTGCAAACCCCCAGCTTGATGTCGCCCTTCCACGACAAGGACGACGCCAAGATTGCCGTCAATCACGTGGTGAATCGCGTCAAGTGCGAGCTGATACAGGGCATTTTCAAAGTCATCAGCGACGACAAGGAGCTGGCGAAGATAAACAATTGGCCCAGAAAATTGAAGTGGCTCGAAGACTGGTCCGCGCAAATCACCCTGACGATCATCGTTGAAGAAAATTCAACTCTGACCGCCAACGTGGTCTACTCGGATCCGCTCTCCACGGTCATCGAAACGTTCTCGAACGGCACGTCAGTTCCGCAGACACGGGCAGTGACCGTAAGCGCCGGAGGGAGCTTGTCCTCGACGGCGACGCGAACCGAGAAGCTCGATTTCTTCGTCGTGTTTCGCGATTTCCTGGAGTATCCGAATCCCAACACCAATCTGCTGAAGCGTTGTGAGGATCATCGAACCAGCCAGCTGGCGAGCGATCTCAAACTCGGCGAATGGATCGAGGTGGCGACATTTCCCGTCTCCACGCGCAGCAGCGAGGCCCCACTGGACTACCTTCTGCCGATGAGCGTGATTCAACATGAGGTGAACTTCCTCATCAGATCGCAAGGCAATGTAACTCCGGCCTGGAAGCTTGTTCCGGTGTCGATCAATCAAGGAAATTTCAACTTCCTGCAGACTCATCGCGCCAAGACGGACAAAGTCCTGATCACCATGGGGGCGACAGCGGCCAAGGATGCCAGCAAAAGACCGGCGAAGCCGGCTCCTTCGCAAGCGCTCGTCAATTCTCATCTGGCGACAGAAATCGGCAGCGCCGTCTCCTCCGCGCTGAAGCAGAACCAGTGACGTGTCGAACCATCAACCGTCCAAGGAGATGCCAATGCCCAACAACTCATCGCAGATCGCGCGCACGCTGAAAGGCGCGCAGAAACTCGGTCATCGGACTGCCAAGATCACAAAAGCCGAAGCTGAAGCGCTGAAGGGCAGTGGCGTCGATTTCTCGCCTGTCGGAGGACGGGAGGGATCAATATGCTTCATCGGGCTTTGCGACGCCGGCACGGGCAAACGTCTTGTCGGCTATTACGACGGGAATGGAAACTGCAACATATTCGTCAAGTACTCCTGCTGAGCGGCCGGCGAAATCCGCTGTCGTGCGCGGGATCGAGCGGCCGAGCGCAGGGCTACCTGACGAAGCCTGCGAAGGCTGTCAACAGCCCGGTCCAACCGCCATCGCTGTCCAGCCCCGCGCGCGCTTCGACAGCTCTTTCACCAAAGCGCTCGAGAAGCCGGTGCTCGAGATCGATGCGGGTCGCATCGGCGCCTTCGGGCGTGAAGCGCACCTCGACCTCGGTCATGAAGGCGGGATCGAACTGCCAGTCGGCATTGATCTGCCAGGCGAGCAGGACGCGCTCGGGCGGATGCCATTCGATGACATGGCCCCATTGGCATTCGGATCCGTCGGCGCCCACTTCGTACCAGCGGCCTTTGGGCATCGGCTCGATGATGACATCCTTCTGCGGCGAGTCTTGATTGAGCGAATGGCTCTTGAGCCACCAGCGCCCCATGTCCTGCGTGAAGACCTTGAAGGCTCGCTCTATGCCCGTCTTCACGGTGATCGACTTGCGGACGGGAGCAGGGGAGATCAGTCGGTTCATGCTTCGCCTCGCTCCGTCTTTTCGATTTCCGCGGCATAGTTTTCGAACGCCGCCATCCAAAACTGATCGAGCCAGGCGCGAATGGCGGCGAGGCCGCTGGGGTCGATGCGATAGATGCGCCGGGCCCCTTCCGCCCGGTCGCGCACCAGGCCCGCGGTCTTGAGCGCCGCCAGATGCTGGGAGACAGCGGGGCGGCTGATCGGCAGATCGCGCGCGAGGCTCCCTACGGATTGCGGCCCTTTGGCCAGACGCTCAAAGATGAGGCGGCGCGTGGGGTCGGCAAGGACTGTAATCTGGTAAGTCATAACTTACTGTAAGTTCTAGCTTACATTTTGTCAAATCGTTGAGTTACGTCCAGGGCAGGGACGTGATAGGGTCGCTCTCCGGGGGTAGGGTCCAAGAGGACATTTTGCCATGCCCATGATCGACTGGATGCTGCGCGGTCCCGAGATCGCGACCTGCAATTGCGCCTATGGCTGTCCGTGCCAGTTCAACGCGCTTCCCACCAACGGCAATTGCACCGCGGCCGTCGCCATGCGGATCGACACGGGCCATTTCGGCAAGGTGAAGCTCGATGGCCTGCATTGGGCCGGCGTCTTCGCCTGGCCGGGTCCGATCCATGAAGGCCATGGGCAGGCCCAGCCGATCGTCGATGAGCGCGCGGTCCCTGAGCAGCGCGAGGCCTTGCTCAAGATCCTGTCCGGGCAGGAAAGCGTGCCGGGCGCCACTTATTTCCAGGTCTTCAGCTCGATGGTCGAGAAATTCCACGAGCCCTTGTTCAAGCCGATCAAGTTCGAAGCCGATATCGGCAAGGCGACCGGCAGCTTCAAGGTGGACGGCCTCCTCGATGCGAAGGCCGAGCCCATTCGCAATCCCGTGACCAAGCAGCCGCACCATGTGAAGGTCGCTTTGCGCAAGGGCTTCGAATATACCGACGCCGAATATGCCTCGAGCACGACCAGGACGCAGGGGGCCATCCCGCTCGACTGGTCCGGCCGGCATGCGCATCTGACGATGATCCATATCACGGGCGAGGGGCTGGTGCGTTAAGCTCCCAGGGTGAGCAGCTTCTTCGCCTCGGTCTTCCAGCATCGGCGGCTCGTCACCATAGCGAGCCTTGCCGTGGTCGTCGCGGGTTGCGCGGCGCTCATGCAGTGGTCGGGCGACCGGCTGATGATGATCGATCTCGCGAGCGGCGCCATCCTCTATGCCGCTCTCGTCTTCCTGATGTGGTGGACGATGATGATGGCGATGATGCTGCCCACGGCCGTGCCGGCCTTGCTCACCGATGCGGCGATCGCGCGCAAATTCGCCACGCCCCGGGATGCGGCCTGGACCGCGGCCGCCTTCGCCCTGGGCTATGTGGCCGTCTGGACGGTCTTTGCGCTTGTGGCGACGGCGGTGAACGTCGTCCTCGGGACCATGATCCAGATGACGCCGATGATGGCGATCGCCAGCAAGGTCATCGGCATCGTTCTTCTCGTCATCGCCGGTCTCTACCAGCTCACACCGATGAAGCAGGGCTGTCTCACCAAATGCCAATCACCGCTGGCCTTCATCCCCGGGCAATGGCGTTCGGGCCAGGCCGCTGCCTTCGAGCGGGGCCTGCGGCACGGGCTCTACTGCACCGGCTGCTGCGGAGTGCTGATGCTGCTCCTGTTCTATGGCGGGGTGATGGAGATCAATTGGATCGGCGGCCTCGCGCTCTACGTGCTGGTGGAGAAGCTGATCCCGGCGCGGTGGCGCCTGCATCAATTCACCGGCGTCCTCCTGCTGATCTGGGCCGGCGTGCTGGCGGTGTCGCTGTTGCGCGGTTGAGTCCAGCGGGGCGATTTGACAAGCCCGGAAAGACCGCCGATTATATCAGAACAAATGTTCTGGAACGGTTATGGCACGACCACGCGCGTTCGACCCCGCCGTCACGCTCAGGAAGGCGATGATGGTCTTCTGGGAGAGGGGCTATTTCAACACCTCCATCGACGACATCGTCGTCGCCACCGGCGTCAGCCGCTACGGGCTCTATGACATCCACGAGAACAAGCGCGGCCTGTTCCTGGCGGCCCTCGACCACTATCACGAGACGGTCTTCCTGCCCATGCTGGCGCCGGTCGAGAGGCGCGATGCCGGGCTGGCCGAGATCCGCCGGTATTTCGGGGTGCTGCTCCATTATGCCCGCAAGCCGGGCGGCGGGCTGGGCTGCCTGATGTGCAACTCGGCCACCGAGGTGGCGCCCTTCGATGCGGAGGTGGCGCAAAGGGTGCGGAATTTCCGCGACCGGGCGCAACGCGCCTTCCGGCGCGCTCTATCCAATGCCCGTCGCAAAGGCGAGCTCGGCCAGGGCATCGATCCGACCCGGCATGCCGATTTCCTCACCGGCGCCCTGCAGACGGTGTGGCTCTTGGCGCGCTCCGCGGCGGGGCCCAAGGCGATCGCCAATCACGTCGCCGCCACCCTGGCGGCGGTGGACAGGTAGAATTACAGAACGATCGTTCTTAAACGCCTTTACAAATTCCAGAACATGTGTTCTGTTGACCGCCGACCCGGAGGGCAGCATGGCCAAGCGCAAATCGTGGACGGAGAGGCTGGCGGACGACAAGAACCTGCCGCTCGTCAAGCCCATCCCGCCGAAGATGGTCAAACGCTCGGGCGTCGGAACCATGGTCATCCCGGCGCCGCGCGAGGTCGACGCGGCGATCAAGACGGTGAAGAAGCGCAAGCTCGCGACCGCGCGCGAGGTCGCGGCGCATATCGCACGCCGGCACGGCACCACCGTGTGCTGCCCGGTGACCACCGGCATCTTCTCGTGGATCGCCGCCCACGCCGCGCATGAGGCGGAACTCATGGGAAAGAGGACGATAACACCCTATTGGCGGGTGCTGAAAAGCGGCGGCGAGCTCAACGACAAATATCCGGGCGGCATTGCCGACGTGAAGCGCCGCCTGGAAGCGGAGGGGCACACCGTGGTGCGGGAAGGCCAGCGCTATTTCGTCAAAGACTACCAGAAGAAGCTCGTGGCAATCTGAGGAGAGACGCATCATGGCTTTGCGCGAGACATGGGCCCTCTATGAAGGCGCCTGGAGCGAGAGCGATCCCGTCACGCGGGCGGCCATCCTCGACGGCACGCTCGACGAGGCCTTCGTCTACAGTGATCCATCGATCAGGACCGACAGCCCCGACGCGCTGTCGCACCATATCGGCGAGCTGCAGCGCGCCATTCCCGGGCTGCGGATCGTCACCACCTCTTTCGCCGCGCATCACGATGCCTGCCTGGTCGCCTGGACGCTCCACAACGGCAGCAGTGTCGTGGTGACGAGCGGCGTGACCTGCGGCGAGTTCCTGGGCAACGGGCGTCTCAAGAAGGCGACCGTGTTCTTCACGCCGCTCACGACGCCAGCAGCATGCTCATGACGCGCAGAAGCGCGGCCATGACGCCGCTGATCACCAGACCACACAACACGGTTTCGACGGGACGCATGGCGCCCTCCATCCTGATGCAGTCAGCCCCCATCTCATCCTCGGGAGCATAGGCCTGAGCGGCTGAAGCGCGGATGAATGCGCGGTTGTGCAAAAGTCAGGCGTGATCGCGATCCACATGATATTTCAATGGATTGGAGGAGGTCTGGCGGTGTCAGCCTTGAACGGCGGCCGTTTACGATCATCCTGCCGAAGTTGGTTCGTCAACTCGCGGTGCAAGCGCGCCGGGAGTCAAGTCGTGATCTTTTCGCCGACAGCCACGGGCGCGGCCTGATCCGGCAGCCGGGGCCACCAGAGGACGATCAGGCCCGCCGCCATGATGAGCAGCATGCCGAGAAGGGTCGTCACCGGCGGCACCTCGGCGAAGAACAGGAAGCCCCAGAGCGGGCCCCAGATCATGCCGGTATATTCGAAGACGGTGACGCGGCTGGCATCGGCCATGCGATAGGCATGGGTGAGAAGCGACATCGCCACGGCGGCGATCACCCCGCAGGCGGCCATCATGGCGAGCCCGACGAGGTCGGGCAAGGTCCATGGCCGGACCAGGAAGGCGAGGCTCGGATGCTCGGCCGTCGTCCAGCCGATGAGGTGGAAGACGAGCGCCATGACGGCGGCGCCGAGGAGGTAGATGCCGTTCTGATAGAAGGCCATGACCGAGGCGGGCTCCGAGACGCCGAGCTTGCGGGCGAACAGCATGGCGAGCGCATAGGTGACGGCGCTGAGCAGGCTGAGCAGAGCGGCAGGCTCGAAGAAGCCGAAGCCCGGCCGCAGGATGACGAGCACGCCGGCAAAGCCGACGACGAGCGCCACGATCGCCTTGAACTGCACGCGCTCGCCCAGGATGGGCGCGGCCAGGAAGGTGACGAGGAACGGGGCGGTGAAGAACAGCACGATCGCCTCGGCGAGCGGCAGCGCCGGGAAGGCCAGATAATAGGAGGTATAGGCGACGAGCAAAATGAGGCCGCGAAAGCTCAAGGCCCAGACGTGGCGCGAGCAGATCTGGCGCAGCCCGCCTTCCCAGTGGATGAGCACCAGGAGAATGGGAAAGGCGACGACCGAGCGGGTGACGATCGCCTGGGTCACGGCATAGTCGGCGCTCACCGCCTTGATGATCGCGTCCTGGGTGGAGAAGATGAAAACCCCCAGGCACAGCGAAGCGATGCCGATGAGGTTGCGGTTGGCGGCAAATCGGGACATGCCCGAGAATGAAGCGGCCGACAGAGGAGAGCCAGCCTGTTCGCGACATGGGTGCAACAGGCCCGACGCATGACGGTGGTGGTGAGCTCAGCTTGCCACGCCGGCCGTCCCCGCCGCTTCCGTCGTCATGCGGGAAATCCGCCATCCATCCGTGGTGCGGACCATCTCGAAACGATAATGCGCGCCAATGTCGAATTGCGCACCCGGCGCTTCATCGCGACGAACATGGACGCCGGTCAGGCTGGCGCGCGCTTGCGCCCTGTCGCCCGACAGTTCGATCAGATGGTCGGTGAACAGGTGATAGGCGCGCTGCGGACGGTGACGGCACGCCATGAGCGCGGCGACTGTGTCGATCGGCTCCACGCCGGGGAAACCGAAGCGCACAACGACGTCCTCGGTGAAGACCGACCGCAGATTGTCGAAACGCCCCTCATCAAGGATGACGCCGATATGGGTGATGAGATCGACGATCAGAATCCGGTCGTAAAGATCGCTGACCTTGCGATCGAGGTCGGCGGAAGCCGTGTTCGCGGCGGCATGCGGCATGATTTGCTCCTCGGGCGCAGCAGGAGCGCCTTTCATAGAACCTCAACCCAAGTTGAGGTCAAGGGGGTCAGCCGCGGATGGCCTGCCAGTGGCCGGGCGTCAGGCCGAAAGCCCGCTTGAACTGGCGGGACATGTGGCTCTGATCGGCAAAGCCACCGATGCAGGCCGCATCGGCCAGGGAATGGCCGGTGGCGATCGCCGATTTGACGCGGCCGAGGCGCCGCATGGTGAGATAACGATAAGGGCTGGTGCCGAGACGGCGCCGGAAGTGGCGCGCCAGAGCGTAGCGGTCGAGGCCGGTGATCGCCTCGAGCTCCTCGGAGGCGACCACGCGGGTGAAATTCGCATCGAGGAAGGCGCGGGCGCGGTCGATCGCGACCACCGATGCGGCGAAGGGCACAGGCGGCTTCAGCGACGCATCGAGCGCCAGGAGGGCGTCGGCGATCTCGGCCACGATCTTGTCGCGCTCCAAGGGCTCGAACGGCCGGGACAGATCGGCCAGCGCTGTGGCGAGGGCGCGCAGGAGCCGCGGGTCGGACGAGACGGCGGCGCGCAGGAAGGGCAAGGCATTCGCCCTGCCGCGCAAGGCTTCGGCGATGAGGCGCGGCTCGATATAGAGCATGCGATAACGGAAGCCGTGCTCGGCGCCGGCCCGCCCGTCATGGACCTCGTCGGGATGCAGGACGATGGCATTGCCGGAGCGGCTGTCGGCCCGCCGGCCGCGGTAGTCGAAGGACTGGACGCCGCTGATGGTGAAGCCCAGCGCGTAAGTGTCGTGGCGATGCGGATCATAGGCATGGCCCGCAAAGTAGGCTTCGATGCGCTCGATGCCAGGCTCGGCGGGGGCATGGCCGATCCAGTCGCCGGACGCTTCGGCGCACGATCGTTCAAGACCGATCTGCGGCCAATGTCTTAAAGTCCTCGCCATGACCTTCGATACCAAGATCGCCATCGTGGTGCGGGAAGACCTCGCCCAATGGCAGAAACTGAATGTCGCCGCCTTCCTCAGCGGCGGTCTCGCCGGATGCTACCCCGAGATCGTGGGCGCGCGCTACGGCGACGCTTCAGGCCGCCTCTACGGACCCCTGGTGCGCCAGCCGATCCTGATCTTCGTCGCCGCCAAGACCGAGCTGGCGCGGACCTCGAGCCGGGCGCGCGAGCGCGGCATCATGCCGTCGATCTACACGATGGATCTGTTCACGACCTATAATGACGACGACAACCGCGCCGCGGTCGCAGGCGTCGCGACCGAAAGCCTCGATCTCGCGGGGCTTGCGCTCCATGCCGAACGCAAGCTCATCGACAAGGTGGTCAAGGGCCTGAAGCTCCACCCGTGAGCCTGGCGATGCTACTCGGCGTAGGAGGGATCCTTGCGGTCGAGCACCTTCTTCATCTCCTCGAAATGGGCGAAGGCGGAGTCGCTGTAGAGGTCCCAGTCGCGCGCGGTGCGCTCGGCGACCGCATCGCTCATCACATTGAGCTTCTGGCCGGTCGAATAGGCCAGCATCAGGGTCTGGCAGGCGCGCTCGAGATAATAGAGCTCGTCAAAGGCCTCGGCGACCGTCGCCGCGGCGATGAGGACGCCGTGATTGCCCATCATCATCGTCTTGTGGTTGCCGAGCAGAGCGGCCAGGCGGTTGCCTTCGGCGGCCGAATTGGCCATGCCCTCATAGCCCAGATCATAGGCGATGCGCTTGTAGAAGCGCGCGGTGTTCTGGTCGATCGGCTTGACCTCGGGATCAGCGAGGCCGGCGAGCGCCGTCGCATAGGCCGGATGGACGTGCAGGACGCAGCGGGCGCTCGGAACCAGAGCGTGCATGCGGCCGTGAATGCACCAGGCGGTCTCGTCCGGCGCCTCCGGCCGCTTCATCGCTTCCGGGTCGTCAGCATCGAGCAGCAGGAGGTCGGACGCCCTGATTCCGGAGAAATGCTTCCATTTCGGATTCATCAGGAATTTCCTGCCGTCGGGCGACACGGCGAGGCTGAAGTGATTGGCGACGGCTTCATGCCAGTTGTAGTGCTCGGCGAGCCGGAAGGCCGCGGCGAGGTCGACGCGCAGCTGCCATTCCTCGGAAGTCTTGGTCTTGAGCCTGGTCACCGTTGTCATTGCGTGGTCTCCCGGATGAGCGCGTTGCGTCTATGCTGGCTTTCGCGGTGGAAAATGTAAAGGCCGCTGCCGATGATCAGAGCCGCCCCCAGCCATGTCGACGGCGCGGGCCATTCGGAGAAGAACAGCCAGCCGAACACGGTCGCCCAGATCAGCGACGAATAGGAGAAGGGCGCCACGACCGAGGCGGGCGCGTGGCGGAAGGCCTGGATGAGGCACGAATGGCCGATGCCGCCGGCAAGCCCGGTCCCGATCAGCAGGAGCCAGTCGACGGCTTTCGGCCACTCCCAGTACCAGGGGACGACGAGGCTGGTGGCGACCGCACCCACCATGGCGGTGTAGAAGAGCGAGGTCATCGGCGCGTCGTACAGGCGCACCTTGCGGGTGATGATCTGGTAATTGGCGTTGAAGAGCGCGGCGACGAGCAGCAGGATCGCGCCCGCGAAGAACATGGTGGTCTCGCTCTCCCAGGGCCGCACCACGATCAGGGCGCCCAGAAAGCCGATGCCGATGCCGATCCAGCGGCGCAAGCCGACATGCTCCTTGAGCAAGGGCACGGAGAGCGCCGTCACCAATATGGGGGAGAGGAACATGATGGTCGTCGCCGTCGCCAGCGGCACCAGACGGACGCCGGCATTGAAGACGCCGGTGGTGAGGGCGAGCAGCAGCGAGCGCGACAGCTGCAGCACCGGGGCTTGGCTCTTGACGACGGCCGGCAGGGTCGGTCCGGCGGCGAGCGCCGCAACGATGGTGGCGAAGAAGAACCGTCCCCAGGTGACCTGCACCAGCGAATAGGTGAGGAGCAGCTCCTTGATCATCGTGTCGAGCGATATGAAGCAGAACATCGTCGCCAGCATCCACAGGATGCCAACGGCGTTGTTTTCCACGGGCTTTGCTGCCTCTCCGACGGCGCTCATCGCTGGCGAGCTATAGGCAAGCGTCCCGGTGAAGCCAATTGCCAATCCAGGCGATCATGGATGCATGTCGCGCATGGCGGCGTCAGAACGGGAACGGAACCGCGACCTTCCGCGCCGCGGCCGCGAGCTCGGCATGGAGACCCTGAGGCATGGGAATGCCCTGGGTGGCGCGCTCGGCCCGCCGGGCCCATTCCGGCCCGCCCGCCGGCAGGGACCCCGGCTGGCCCTTGAAGCCGTCGAGATAGGAGGCGTGGCGCTCGGCGAAGGTGGCGCCCGGCACGAAGGTGGCGGGGTCTATGGCCATCACGAAATGCCCGACCTGGGTATCGGCGAGGATGATCCCGCTCTGCTCGACCGAGAGCCGCATGCCGGTCAGCATGCCGCCCAGGACTTCGGCGAGGCCGGCGAGGCCGGCGCCCTTGTAGCCGAAGCCGGCGCCGCCGAGCGGCCCCAGGCACACCGCCTGGTGGGGATCGGTGGTGTAGTTGCCCTCAGAATCGAGTGCGGCGTCGGGCGGGAGGGCCAAGCCTTCGGTGCGATGGCGCATGACCTTGTTCCAGGGAATGGAACTCGTGGCCATGTCGAGGAGAAAGGGATCGTCACGCCCGGCCAAGGGGGCCGCGAGCGAGATCGGGCTCGTGCCGTGAAGCGGCGCCTTGCCGCCATGCGGGACGACGAAGGCGCCCGAATTGCAGGTCACGAAGCCGATGAAGCCGGCATCGGCCGCGGCCAGCGCATAGGCGCCGGCGGCGCCGAAATGGGTCGAGTTGATCACCGCTCCCATGCCGATGCCGGTGTCGCGCGCGATGGCGCAGGCTTCGTCCATGGCCCGATAGGCCGGCAGATGACCGAGCCCGCCATCGGCATCGACGAGGACGGCGCTGCGGCGCGGATGGGTGATGGTGATCTCAGGATTGGGCTTGCATATGCCGTCCTGCAGGCAATCGGCATAGAAGGGAAGAAGCCTGATGCCATGGCTGTCGACGCCGAGAAGCGAGGCATGCAGCATGGCGCCGGTCGTTGCCTCGGCCGAGTCCCGATCCGCCCCGGCGGCGATCAGCACGGAAAAGGAAAACGAAGCCAGCGTCTCGGCGGAAACGCGCCGTTCGGTCATGGAAAATCCGGACTGTCAGCTCTTGCGCAGACGGTTGAGGAGATCCGGCGTCGGCCAGGAATCGGCCGGCAGGCCGAGCTTGATCTGCACGCTCTTGACGGCGGCACGAGACAGCGCGCCGAGCTTGCCGTCGATCTTGCCGACATCATAGCCCATGCGGGTCAGGACCTTCTGCAGCTCCATGATCTGGTTGTAGTCGAGCGCGTTGACCGGGCCGTTGCCGTTGCTGACCTGAGGCGCCCCGGCGAGCCTGGTGGCGAAATAAGCGGCCGTCGTCGAGTAGATGAGCGACTCGTTCCATTTGAGATAGACCTTGGTGAAGTTCGGATAAGCGAGGAAGGCCGGGCCGTGGCGCCCCATGGGGAGCAGCAGGGAGGCCTGCGCCTTGTCGGCCTTGAGCGCCTTGCCGGAGGCGAGCTCCACGCCCCATTTCGCCCATTGGGCGCGCGGATGCTGGATGGCGATATCGGCCTCTTTCCAGGGCATGTCCTCAGGCACACTCACTTCCTGCAGCCAGGGCTGGTTGGCCTGCCAGCCGTGATTGACCAGAAGGCTTCCGGTCGACATCAGGATGTCGGGTATGCTGCGTTTCAGGTCGACACGGCCGTCGCCGTCGGCATCGACGGCGCTCTCCAGGAAGTCGGCGGGCAGGAACTGCACCTGGCCGATCTCGCCGGCCCAGGCGCCGACCATGTCGTCCTCGGTCATGTCGCCGCGATCGATGATCTGCAGGGCGGCGAAGACCTGGGGACGGAACTTCTCCGGCCGGCGGCAGTCGAAAGACAGCGTCGCCAGCGACCGGATGGTATGGAAATCGCCCATATAGCCGCCGAAATCCGTCTCCAGGCCCCAGAAGGCGGTGATGACCGAGGCTGGAACGCCGTAGCGCTGCTCGACCTTCTTGAAGATGCCGGCATGCTGCTTCATCAGGGCGACGCCCTTGTTCATGCGGTTGCCTGAAATGAGGCGCGCCTGGAATTCGAGGAAGGTCAGGGAGAAGACGCTTTGCGAGCGGTCGCGCTTGATGACGGCCGGATCGTAGGTCATGCCGTCGAGGACGGAGATGGCGCGCCGCGAAATGCCCATGCCGGCCGCCTCCTTCTTGACTCCGGACAGCCAGCTCGAAAATTTCGATGGATTCGTCGGGGTCGTGCACTCGGCGGCGAAAGCCGGGGAGGCGGCGAGGAGGAGGGCGGCAGACAGGCAGAGGATGGGGAGCTTCACCGTCAGAACTCCTTGGCTGAGGGGAGGAAGAGACTTACCGGGTCAGCATTGATTCAGCAATGTGGCGCGGCGGTGACGCTACGAAATACTTGCGCAGGTGGCTGCGAGCCCCCGGAAAAGAAAAGGGCCCGCAAAGCGGGCCCTCGTGGAGGGATGAAGGGAGGAGTTTCAGAGCCCGCCGAAATTCCAGATGAGCGCGGCGCGCACCGTATGCGCGTCGAGATCACCATCGACGTCGATATCGTCGATATTGTAGGTCTTGGAGCCGTAATCGTCATAGAGATATTCGGCCCGGATGATGAACTGCTCCGACACGGCCCAGTCGAGGCCGCCGCCGATCGTCCAGCCCCAATGCGTGTTCTTGTCGCCGCCGAAATCAGAATCGACGTCGATCCCGGCGACGGCAAGACCGCCGGCCACGAAGGGCATGACCTCGCCCAGGGAATAACCGAGACGGGCGCGAATATGGCCGTTCCAATCCATGTCGGCTTCCGCCCCGGCACCGGCGAAACCGATGTCGTTGTCCCTGCCGTCCACGTCGCCAAAGCCGACGTCGCCCTCGAGGCCGAAGACCAGGCAGTCGGCCTGGAAATTGCCGCCCAGCAGCGCGCCGCCGATGAAGCCATCCGGATCGACATTGGCGTCGATGGCCGGGATATCGTCCGAATCACCCTTGCCATTGCCCCACAGGTAGCCGGCATGCGCACCGACATAGAGTCCCGACCAGGCCCCGCAGGTCGGCCCCGGCTCGACATAGTCGGCCGCGCTCGCATAGCCGGCGGCGCCGAAGGTCAGAGCCGCGGCAAGGCCGATGGACAGTTTCTTGAACATTAAAATCTCCCAACAAAATAGTTGGCCGATCCTTTACTTCACCAGCCTCATGCGACGCCAGCCATACGCTAAGTAATGCTGGTCGATATGTCCCGACTGTTGCAGTTTTGTCACGGATAACTCTGGGTAAGCTTGTGACAGTCCGTCAGCCGACCCCGCCCCGCATCCAAGCGTCGAGATGCTTCAGCATGAGCGGAATATGCGCCGGATCGTCGGCGACTTCGGCCAGTTCCGACAGGCGATGGATGGTGGTGAGCAAGACGATGCGGCGATGATCGAGAAGCCTGCCGGTGGTGTGCTCGTAGCCGGCAATGATGCGCGATGTCAGGTCGCGCGAGATGAAGTTAGAGTAAATGAAATCTTGATGCAGCGGGCCCAGGCCCGAGTCGGCAAAATCATAGACTCCGTTCAGCCGCCGTGTGGCGTGATCGAAGGCCATGTTCCAGCCATGACCGTCGAAGAAGCCGTAGATGGTGCCGTAGGGGTCCGGCGCGAGCTCGCGCCAGGCTGTAACCGAACGTTCGGTGGGGGCGCGCAGCTTCGCCGGCAATATCGGCCACGCTTTGCGGAGAATGTCGTCCGGCGCAAGCCAGGGCCGGATGGCGGCGGCGCCGGCTGCCGTCATCCGTGTGGTGTCCAGGCCGTGCAGGTCGGCATAGAAGCGCGCCAAGGCGGCGGCGAGGCCAGATCGGGCTCGTTCGGGCAGATGCGCATAGTCTGCGGCGATCAGATGCTCGCCCTTGAGCTTGCGGTGACGAGAGAAGAGGGGTGGTCCGGCAATCAGCGACAGCTCGGGAACCGGCATCGCGATATGGGGCCGCACGGCAGCGAGCAGGCTCGCCTCTTTCCGCAAGGCCCTTTCCGCGTCCTCGCCACGCGGAAACTTGAAGACCCAGTCGTCATCGACGTCAACGGCGGTCGAGTGCCAGCCCGGAGGCAGGAGCGTGAAGCGGGCATGCGCCAGGTCGGGAAAATGGGCGACGATGATGGGCTTGAGAGACGCGAGGTCGAAGTCGGGCATGGCGGCAAAACGAATGCAGCGGGCAATTCCGCCCGCTGCGCTCGATTATTCCTGTGATACGCTTATCGGCGCTCACCAGAACCGGCGAACATCGACAATGCGGCCGCGCCGCGAATCGAGAGTGATGCGGAACCGGTCGCCGCGGCGCGAGCCTATATAGGTGTAATTTCTGCCGCTGCAGTCCCGCGCCGAGACGCGCCGGAAGCCGTAGTCCTCGACGATGCGGCGTCCGCGTTGGCAGCTGATTCTTTTCTTGCCGCCGATATTGATGTCGATATCGACGCCGGCCTGGGCCGGAGCCGTGGCGACAGGCATCATCAGCAGGCCGAGCGACAGGCCGGCCGCTGCCATCATCATCTTAATCATCCGGTTGTTCTCCTTCAGGGGCTGATTTGCCCATTTCGCCTATATCTTTTCCTATGACCTAGCGGCGCTGTCAATCGCCCGCCGCACAGCAATATTAACTTCCACGGCGGGCCGGTCACGGGCCATGGCGCCACTTTGTGCACATCACCGGCGCAACGCGCCGGCCGGCGCGGGCTTGACTTTGCCGGGGCCGGCCCCAACTATTATGTCATGTCGACCAAACAGCAGATCGCCCTCTGGCATTGCGGGGCCTGTCCCATCGCGGGATCGTAGCCGCGGCTCGGCCTCAGTGCCCGGGTCGCGGGCTTTAGGCCGCGCCTTCTGATCTGCGAAGCGCCGTCCTTTTCACCATTCTGATCATTACGGCACTGCCTGCCGACACGGCATTTGCAGCGAGGAGAGAACAATCATGGATACCAATGCCATCGGCCAGGTGTGGCAGAAGCCCGGAATCAGCATTTCGGAGAGCGATCACGCGCGGCTGGCGAAGCTCGCCGATTCGGTCGCCGCCGGCCTTGCGCCGGTGGCCGACGATCTGGCTGGTGAGCTCGAGCGTGCCACCATCGTGGCGGATGACGCGATCGCCGGCGATGTCGTCCGCATGGGCTCGCGCGTGCGCTTCGCGGACGAGAAGGGAGCGCAGCGGACGGTGACGCTGGTCTTTCCGGGCGAGGCCGACATCGCCGAAGGCCGGCTCTCGATCCTGACGCCGGTGGGAACAGCGCTCATCGGGCTCTCGGTCGGGCAGTCCATCCTGTGGACCGGGCGCGACGGGCAGCAGCACAAGCTGACCGTGCTCGACGTGAGCTGACGGAGAGCGTCAGCGCGACGGCCATTTCCACGGCGGCGCCGGCCTGTCCGGGATGACCGTTTCGCCGAGCTCCTTCTCGAGCCTAATGAGCCAACTTTCGGAATGCCTGTCGAGCGCAGCGACGAGCTGTGACGAATGCGAGACGACGATGATCTGGCAACGTTCGGCGGTCCTGGTCACCAGGCGGGCGAGAGGCTCGAGAAGGTCCGGATGCAAGCTCGCCTCGGGTTCGTTGAGGATCATGAGCTCGGGCGGGCGCGGCGACAGCAGCGCCGCCGTCAGCAGGATGTATCTGAGCGTGCCTTCCGAGAGCTCGGCGACCGTCAGCGGCCGCAGGAGCCCGTGTTGCTGCATCTCCACCTCGAAACGCTCATTGACCGCGATAGTCGCGCCGTCGAAGGCGTCGGTGATCGCGCCGGCAAGCGCCGCCCTGTCGCCGACCTCGAGGATGCTCTGAACGGCCGCGCCGATGTCGCCGCCGTCGCCGGCCAGGATCGGCGTGAAGGTCCCGACCTGCGACCGGCGGGCGGGCGCCTCGCGATCGGTGCGCAGATTGTCGTAGAACCGCCATTGCCGCATGCGCTCGCGCAACAGCAGCAGCTCCCACCCATCGGTCGGATCGGCGCGATGGGTCATCATGCTGTCGAAGGCCGACAGATGTCCGGTGTTCTCGCGCCAGGCGCCGGTCTTCTCCTGGCGCAGGCGGGAGAAAGCACCCCGGCGCTCGGCAACGAGATTGGCACGGCCGAGGAGATCGCCCGTCCATACCGCCTCGGTCTTGATCTCCGGATCCAAGGCGAAGCGCGAGCTTGAGCGCTGCGGCAGGCCGAGGTCGATCGCATAGCCGTAGTCGTCGCCGGCAAAGCCGAGTTTGAGGCTGATCGGTCCCGAACGGCGCGTGCCCTGGACCGGGTGCAGGCCTTTCTTCATCTCGCGGCTGAATTTTTCCGGGCCGGCCCAGAGGGTCGAGGAGATGCCGCCTTCGGCAGCGAGGGATGCCACCACCCGGCCTTGCGCGACATCCGACAGGAGACGCAGAGCGCGATAGAGGCTCGACTTGCCGCTGCCATTGGCACCCGTCACGATGTTCAGCCGGCCGAGCGCCAGCGTCACATCGCGCAAGGAGCGGTAGCCCGATATCGCAAGCCGCGTGATCATGCCGCAAGCGCCGCGGAAATCGAATGCGGGGATATCGGAGTTGGAGCAGGGCGAAGCAAAGGGGGCTCGCAAGTCAGATCACGGTCGCGCGGACTATAGATTTGCACGCTCCCGGCGCCAATCCCATTCGCCAGGCCTACTTCCGGTTGCTGTCTTCCTGCCACCTGACGAATTTGGCGTCACCCGGGAATTTCCACGCTTTGCGTCTGGCGGCCTCGTGAACGGTATTGGCGAACTTGTCGGCGTCGATCGGCAGCATCTGGATTATGACTTCCGCTCCGCTCGGGGCCAAGTCGCGCGGATCGAGTATGGTGGCGCGCAAGGCGACCATGCCGGTCTCCTGAATCTCCGCATCCGCTCCCTTCACATTGACGACGATGAAGGAGCCTCCGCTGCGCTGCTCGAAAAGCCCGGCGGCATCCGGTGTCGCTGGCATCATTTGCCTCCATTCGGTTTGCGGTTCGTGTAGCGGGCATTGCCGAGGCCGGTGCCGATGGTGAGGACGCCCCAGCTCTTTCTGGTCCTGACGCGCGGCAGCTCGCTCAAGCCTTGCACCACCGCGTCGTTGTGCATGACCACGAGGGTCTCGTCCTTCCCGATCTTTGGGAGTCCGGCGCGAATGGCCGTGGCCAGATTGAAGCAGCTGCTCTCCCAGTTGCCGGGCAGGTTCTGGCCGCCACGTTTGATCGAACCATCCTCCTCGATGAGGCCGGGGCAGGCGACGCCGACCAGTGGCGCGAGCTCGATCCCCTGCCTCGCGGCCCAGCCCGTGAGCCGACGCAGCATCCGGATCAGCTTCCTCACCGCCTGGTCGCGGGTCACCTCTTCGTCGCCATGGCGCCATCGTTCCACCTTGACCACGCGTGCTTTCGCCAGGTCGGCCGAGCGCTTCCCGAACTTGACGATCCCGGCGCGGAAATTCGTGCCGCCGATGTCAACCGCCAGCATCCCGTCATGTCCTTTCAGCATCCAGGTCGGCAGCAGATGAACCGCGCCAACGAGACCTGCCTCGTCGGGATCGTTGGCGATGATCTCGAGATCGAGATCGATGCCTTCGTCACGCAAAAGCAGCTCCGCCCTGGCAACCGCGAGCCGGCCGAGCCGGCTGGCGCTGAAACCGCCGCCGATGATCACGCATTCGGTCTTGCGCCAATCCTTCAGCCGCAGATAACGGCGGATGACCGTTGCGAGTTCGCGGGCGAATTCATCGACGGCGCTCACCACCACCGCTGCGGCTTGGGGATTGTCGTCCGCAAGCACCTCGACGAGTTTCTGCTTGCCGATCTTCTCGCTGGTTTTGCGGCCCAACGGATCCCGCCCGGCATCGCGCAGGAGCTTGCGCCACTTGCCGGCAATTGCCCAAAAGGCGCTCTTGCTCGCCTTGTCTCCGACAAAGCCGTCCTCGTCCTCGATCTCGACATTGTAGCTGTCGACCGTGACGCGGGGCAGGGTCGATGCACCGTGCGCCGGGAGGTCAAGATCGCTCGTTGCGTCATCGGTCTTGCTCATGACGGTCCGTCGGTTGACTGCATTCAAGGGCGATCATCGCGCGGCGGGTTTTCTCCGGCGTCTTGGCTTCACCTCGCCGTTCCGGCGCGCCGCACAGGCCTGCACATGCGCCAGATAGAGGTCGGCGACAAGCGGCGGCGATGCGTCCGCAAGCTTTCGCGCCCGATCGATGGGCGAGTTGGAACTGAGCGTCTTCGCCGAGAGTTTTGGTTTGTCTTTCATGTCTGCAGACAACGCCGAAGTGGCGTCTCGGGTTCCATGCTGGAACCAGAGGGCTTGGCTCATTGCCGCCGACAGTATGTTCCACCTGTAAGACGGCAGACCGGACTTTCACTCGCCGGCGAAGGACAGGCTGACGATGAATGGCGCCAGGCGAATCTTGAAATTCCTGCTGTTCCTTTTCTTTGCCTTGATCCTGCTCGGCCTGGCCGGTGCCGGCACTTATGTGCTGATGGGATAAAGTGACTTTGAGCTGGGCTTAGGCGGCATGCCGCGTGACGCTAAGAGGCACGCGCGGCGCCCGGCGCACCCTTTGGCCGCTCCTCGTCAGCCGGACGAGCGCGTTGCGCTGCATCGACAATTGCGCGCGGAATCTCTGCAAGGTGGCCGGGGCGTGGACCGGCTCGTAACCGATCGCCTTCGCCAGGGAGATGAATTCGATCTGCTGGGCGACGAGCTTCTTCGCCACCTTGATCTGCTCGAGAGTGAGCTTGATCCTTTCGCGCCGGTCCATGCGCGGAAAACGCTCAATTCGTGTCAGTGTTCCGCCGCGTCTAGAGCGCCAGACGTTCTGTTGGAATCGTTCCGGCGCTCTATCTCTTTTTCTCTTTGTTTTTGCGCAACGGCTTGCCCGAATACCACACGCGCTTTTCGGGCCGATGCTCCAGCGGTGGGAACCAAGCCGGAGCCGAAGGGTTGACTGGCATGGCAACCATTCCCACACCAGAACCACCCGTTCCACCCGGGCCGGAACCACGGCCTGTTCCACCTCATGATCCGATCCCGGGTCCGACGCCGCCGCAGAAGCCGCCGGCGAAATAGCTGTCAGGGGCAATGGGCTTAGGGCGCCGGCATCACCGATGTCGCAGCCAGCCGCAACGTGATGAGGAGACCATCACGCCCCCAGTCGCGGGTAATGTCGCCTTCGAGCTGACGAGCTGTGGCCTCGACCAACCGGCTACC
>JBFWNN010000021.1:0-5620 GCA_050251035.1 Parvibaculaceae bacterium | reverse complement strand
GGGCTTAGGGCGCCGGCATCACCGATGTCGCAGCCAGCCGCAACGTGATGAGGAGACCATCACGCCCCCAGTCGCGGGTAATGTCGCCTTCGAGCTGACGAGCTGTGGCCTCGACCAACCGGCTACCGAACCCTTGCTCCTGCGTCGACTCCACCGCCGGTCCTCCGGTTTCGCGCCACGCCAGTTCGATAACGCCGTCGTCGAGCTTCGTGTCGATGCCGACCCGGCCACCGGGAACGGAGAGGCTTCCGTATTTCGCCGCGTTGGTCGCGAATTCGTGCAGCAAAAGCGCGACCGGCGTCACCGCCTTCGCGCTGACCTGTATGTCCTCGCCGCGCAAAGTGAAACGTTCGTCGGCTTCGCCATGCGGGCTCAGTATGGATCGCGCCAGCGCATGCATCGTCGTGCCGCGATCGCGCATGAGGTCCTGCGCATCCAGGCCCGCCATGGTCAGGCCGTGGGCGCGGGCGAGCGCGTCGAGGCGGCTGATGACCGAAGACGCCAGGGCTGACGGCGATTCCGCCTGTCGCGCGGTCAGGCTCAGGATGCTGCTGGTGACCGCAAAAAGGTTCTTCACGCGATGGTTCATCTCGCGCAGCAGGAGCTGCTGGCGCTCCTGCGCCAAATGCTGATCGGTGAAGTTGCGGGCGATCTTGGAAGCCCCGATTATTTGCCCGCTCGCATCGATGATTGGAGAGATGGTGAGCGACACATGGATGAGGCTTCCATCCTTGCGCCGCCGAATGGTCGCATAGTGGCTCATCCGCTCGCCTTTGCGGATGCGGGACAGGATGGTTTCCTCTTCCGTCAGGCGGTCGGGCGGGATCAATATGGTTATCGACTTCCCGATCACCTCTTCGGCGGTGTAGCCGAACAGCGACTCGGCGCCGCGGTTCCAGTTTTGGATCACGCCATCGAGCGTCTTCGCGACGATGGCATCGTCGGAGGATTCGACCAGAGCCACGAGGCGTCCGGCTGCAACATCGGCAGCCTGGCGCTCGATGCTGAAGCCAAGCTGGCGGGCGATGATAAGGGCGATCTGGCGTTCCCGCTCGTCGAACTCATGCGGCGCGGTATGGTAGAGCATGAACTTGCCGACCACCGCCTGGTTGACAGTCAGCGGAATGAAGCCAAGGGCGCGAATGCCTTCGACTCTTATCGTCGCCTTGAGGCTCTCGGGCTCCTTGGCCTTCTCGATATCGGCGACATAGATGGAATCAGGATCGACATCACCTTTGCGCCAGGGGCTATGGCCTTCGACCGCCGCGCGGTAGGCGTCGGACAGGCCCCGTGAGGCCACGAAGCGCATGACCCCCGCTGGGTCGAACCGAAGAATGGAGGCTTTTTCGCAGCCGAGCAGCTCCACAATGGCGTCGAGTGCCGCCTCGTAGGCTTCGGCAAGGGCGCGGGAGCGGTACAGACGGTCGGTCAGGCGATAGAATGCACGCTGCTCGAGGAGGCCGCGCGTCAGCCGCGTCCGCTCGATAATGTCACTGTCCACGACGCCTGTCTTCACCATCGTTGCCCGCCCATCAGTGTGGACGCTAGTTCGTTTGTCGCAGCAGGGATAGGGAAATCATCCGCTAGCTCCATGATTTTTCGCATGAAGCCAATGCATCCGCTCCCGCGGCAGCGCGGCGCCGTCATGCCGGCGCTTCCCGAAGCTGGGCTTCTTTCTCACGGCCGATCGGCGCGAAACCCAGAAGCGCCCGGAACTCCGTGCCCTTGTCGAAGTGATAGGTGGCGGTTCCGTTCAACTGGGTGAGCATGGCGGCGATCAGGCGACGGCCCAGGCCCTGCGAAGGCGCTTCCGGATCGAAGCCCGGCCCGTTGTCGGCAATCGACAGAACAAGCCGGCCTGCATCTTCGGGCTTCAGGCCGATGGTGATGATGCGGTTGTCGGCCGTGGAATGCTTCATGACATTGGTGACGATCTCGTTGACCAGCAACGCCAATGGCGTGGCGTGGTCGCGATCGATGATCAAAGGCTCGATGTCGTACCGGGCCTCGAGCTGCGGCTCGGAGCTCTTGAGCAAGGGCGCCACGATGCCGCGAATGAGCGCGTCGGCGTTGATCTCGGACACCTGGTCGAGGCGGTACAGATGCTCATGCGCCGCGGCCATGGCCGAAATCCGGCTCTGCAGATCCGTCTTCACCTTGTCGTGCATGTCATGCATGCGAACCATGGACATGATCGACTGAAGATTATTTTTCACCCGATGATGCGTGTCCTTGACCAGCATGCGGTTGAGCGTGAGGGCTTCGACGAGATTGCGCCGCTGACGCTGATCGTTCTGCAGCAGCCGCCAGATCCAGAAGGTCGCGGCGGCGAGTCCCAGGATTGCGGGGAAGGCGATGCCGGTGATGCCGATCGTGTTCCGCCAGAAATCGGCATAGGCGGCCTTGGTGCTGATCGAGGCGATCGCGACGATGTCGGTGCCCGGAGCGCGGTTGTAGCCGACGATCCGGGAAATCCCGTCCGCGGGCGAGACCGCGAGATAGGTGCCCATGTCGCCGTTTTTCAGGTAATCGGTGAACAGCAGGTACTTGCCGAGGTCGAGCGGGCCCTCGGCCAATGGGTAGCGGGCTATGAGCTGTCCGTCCGCACGGATGAAGCTCACGGTGGAGAGCGGGTCGAGGCGCAGCGACTGCCACGTCTCGCGCAGGACCGTCGCTTGAAACGATATGATCGCGGCTCCGGCGAAGCGTCCCTCGCGCTCGAGCCGCTTGCTGAACACAAAGATCTGGGAGCCGTCGAGGCGGCTGACCAGCATTGCCGACGTGTAGAAATCCGCCCCGTCGGCGAGGGCGGCGAAATAGACGCGGTCGCGGATGTCGATCGGCTGGATATTCGCATCCGTCGTGAGCAGTGTCTCGCCGCTCGCGGCCACGATATAGACCTTCGGCTCGCCCGGAAGGGTGGCGATGGCTTCACGGACGGTCGCCTGCGCGGCAGCGGCGGGAGCGCGAAGATCGCCGCCCAGCGCGATATCGATGCGGCCGAGGGCCTGCTTCGCCAGCTCGGTGATCCAGCGGGCGTTGGTCGACACAACCTGCGCGGCACCGAGCGCGCGATCCTCGCTGCGCTTTGTCGCGTCGCGGCTCTCATTATAGATGAGGAGCGCGAGCATCCCCAGGACGAGCACCAGCAACAGCCCGATCAGGCTTGCGACAGCCCAGAGATTTCGCGCGCTGCGATCCCTTTCGGCGGCAATCGAAGTCGACACTTGCGTTCCTCAGCCAAGTGGCGGGAAAGGGTAGCCGCGAAGCGCAGTTGATCCAAGGTAAGAATATTTTCGGGAGAACGGAACTCGCAGCCGAGTTCTGAATTATCTTGCTTCGCTTTCAGACCGCACTGAAGCGCTGGAGCTGATCAAGAGTGGCCATCGATCCCTATTCGATCGATGGCCACAGCCATATCAATTCTGACCCATCATCGCCAACACCAGGGCGCCGGCGACGACAGCGGCGGCCATGCTCGCCGCAATAAGCCCGACGAGAGTCCAGATCAGGAAGGAACGATCGATCCGGCTGCAGTCGCGCTTATGGGAAAGCGGCATCGCGCGCCGCCGCTAGATCAGGGTGCGGCCGACAATGCGGCCGGTACGCGCGTTCAGGAGAACCCGGTAGGTGTCGCCCTGGCGCCGGCCCAGATAGGTGTACGTGCCGCCATTGCACTCGACCACACGCACGCGGTTGAAGCGCTCCGACACGATGCTGCGGCCTTCTCCGCAACTGATGCGATAGCTGGGGCGCACGCTGACGACTTCCCAATAAGGCTGGGGATACCAGTAGCCGCCATAATAGAAGCGGAAGGTCGCGCTCTTGCTGCGCCGGCGCTGATGCCGGCTCGAGTCGAACCGCCATTTGCCCTCGCCGACCTTGACACGCGAGCGGACGTCGACATCCACATCGACGTCCTTGTTCTGCTGATTTCCGGCCCGCTTCTTGCGCGGCATGTCCTGAGTATCCGGCTTGCCTTCCACCTGGTTCTGCATCCGATTGTCGTCCTGCATCTGGTCGTCCGTCTTGGGCGCCCGCATACGCTTGCCGGGAGCGGTTTGCTCGCCGCCTTGTGTGGCGCCGCTCGGGCAGTTCTCGCCCATGCATTCCTTGGTCATCGGTTGCTCGTCCTGCGCCTTGGCCAGGGGGACCGAGACAAGAGTACCCAGGATGAATGCGGAAGCGAGAGCGGTCGTCGTTAGAATGCTTTTCATGAGAAAATCTCCTTTCTTGCAAAGGAGAAGGCGCATTTTCCGTACAGGTTCCCACAAGTAATCTTACAATTCATTACAGCGCATGTCGGAACGCAGGCGATGCAATTGCGTTGACGAATGGGAGGCTCGCAAGTCGCATCACCACTCATAGATGGTGGAGAAGTTTGCGGAGGATGCCGCATGAAAGACTCTTCCTTTGGTCATATGAAGCCGGCGCGTAGGCATCGCGATGGTTCGATGACCAATGACTGGAAAGGACGCCCGGATCGACGCTCGCAATCGATGGAAGAAGAATGGGACGTCGGCGGGCCGCGCTGGCGCATCGGCTGGGGCGGATTGTCCCGCGAGCGTGAGACGGGCCATTCCGAGCGTCGTGATTAGCCCCAAGGATATCGCGTTTCCTCGGGAACCCCATGGCAGCCTCGCGCGTTGATGTGGGTCAATAGTCATCTTCGGAATTTGACACCGGGCGGCTCATTCCTTCGGGGATGGGCCGTCCGGCCGTTTGGCGGTCCGCCGGGCGCAAATGCGCGCGCCGGCTTCAACTGGCCCTTGGGCGTTTAACCATACGCTGCGGCTGCGCAGATCGACGAAGGCGACGCCGGGAGCGGACCACCGGGAAAGACGGCTCTATTATTTGCCCAAATCGAAATTGAACGAGCCGAAGGGGCCGTGGATGAGGTGATCGGAGTCGCCCGCATTGTCACCCTGGCCGGTCGTATCGGAAGATTCGACGTTCACGGAATCCCAATACTGAGCCTGGTAGCCCGCGACCAGCGTGGCGCCGGGCGCGATGGTCCAGCCCAGTCCCAAACGGACATCGGCATTGAGCGACGTCGTCGTCTCGTCCGAACAATCAAGGCAGGTCCAGCCGCGCCGTGGCTCGGTCTCGATCTCGCCGAACAATATGCCGGCGCCGGCGTCGAACAGGAGACTCAAGCTTTCCGCCAGAGGCGTGTCGGTGTTCACTTCAAGACGCGGGCCGACGCCCCACCAATCATGTGTGAGTCCGCCGAGCGCGCCGGCGTCGACCGTGTGGTGCCATTCGGCATAGCGCACGCCCAGGGCCGCGCGCAGCGCGGTATCGCCCAACATCAGATTGTAGCCGGCCTGGGCGTCCACATGCCACATATCCGCGCCGATCGTCGCCTGTTCCTCGAAGCCGGGAGCGCTTGAAACACCACCCTCGCCGAAATCGGCGTATTGCCCGCCGATCGCCATGTCCCAATCATCCCAGCGATAGCCCAGACGACCTTGGATCGCATAGCCGTCGTCGAACGACTCCTTGCTCGTCGTGACGTCCCCGGGGACATCGAAAAGACGCCAGCCGTGGACGACGTCCTCGAACAAATATGAACCGGAAAGATAACCGAAAGGGCCGCCCGCCGGCGTGGGCGCAGGGT
>JBFWNN010000020.1:0-80168 GCA_050251035.1 Parvibaculaceae bacterium | reverse complement strand
TGCAGGATCTCCAGGCATTCGGCGACATGCTCGGGCGCCACCATGCTGGTGCCGACATGCTTCGACGTGCCCGCCATGCAGGCATACATGGTATTGATATCGAGATCGTGGCCGGTGAGCATGTCGCGCGCCGTGATCGGGCGCTGATAGAAATGGATGTGCTCGCATTGATCGACGATGCGGGCGCAGTCATAGAGGTCGACGAGGACGGAATCGCGATAAGTCCTGGTCTCGACGTCGACGACATGGACGGCGGCACCCGCGGTGCCGAAATAGACCTTGTTGCCCCACGGCTCCATATCGTGCTTGCGATCGCGGCCATAGAGCACGAAGTCGCGCGCGCAATGGCTGAGGGTGTCCTCGATCAGGGCGCGCGGCAGGCACAGGCGGCCATGCTCGTTCATGAAGGCGCCCTTGGCGGTCAATGCCTCGATGCAGGAGGGGATGGCCTGGCCCAACCCCACTTTCTCGAGCAGGCTGAGCGCCGTCTCATGGATACGCTCCATGTCGCGCTGGCTGAGCGGCTTGTACTGTCCGCCCTCCATGCCGGGGCGCACCGCCGCTTCCTCGCGGGGGATGGGCCGTGCACGGAGCGCCTTGCGCGCCTCGCGGCCGCCGCGCCGGCGTGAAATGTCCTCGACAATGGTCATGAGAAACTCCTGATTTCGCTCGGAATGTGCTCTTTTTGCCGGCCGTCCGAAAGCCTCAATCTTGTCGATGGATAGGTGAAGAGAATTCACCGTAAAACTGACGTCGTTCTCGGTTGATCCACTTAACACCCGTCTTTTCAATATATTATAAGGAAGGCGTTTCCTTTCTGGTGAACTCACTTGCCCCGTCGTGATCTCCCGCCCTTGCGCGCCTTGACCGCTTTCGAAGCTGCCGCCCGGCTCGGCTCCTTCCGGCTCGCGGCGGCCGAACTCGGCATCACCCGCTCCGCCGTCAGCCACCAGGTCAAGGCCTTGGAGCAGCAATTGGGCCTGCAGCTGTTCAAGCGCGACGCCCGGCGCGCCGAGCTCACTCAGGCGGGCCATGCCTATTTCCCGCCGGTGCGCGATGCCTTCGATCAGATCGAGGCCCAGACCCGAAACTTGCGGCCCGCCGTCGCCGACAACGAGCTCACCATCCAGGTCTATGTGACGGTGGCGCTCAAATGGCTGATCCCGCGGCTGCATGATTTCGAGCGCCGCTTTCCCGACATGAAGGTGAGGCTGTCGACGGCGTATTTCGACTGGGACTTCGACGAGACCAATGTCGATTGCGGCATCGTGCTGGCGCGCAACAAATCGCCCGGCCATAATTATCGTCCGCTGTTCCGCTCGCTGCTGACTCCCGTCTGCTCGCCCGATCTGCTCAAGGGCGCGAATGCGCTGAAGACCCCGGCCGACCTGCGCAAGCACAAGCTGCTTTATGTCTATACCGCCGAGGAGGACTGGCGCCTGTGGCTCGAAGGGGCCGGTGTCAAGAATATCGAGCTCTCCGACCGCCTCGCTTTCGACAGCTATATCCTGGCCCAGGAAGCGGCCGTCGAGGGCCGCGGCCTCGCCATGACCATAGGCCCCTTCGCCACTGACGAGATCCGCATGGGCCGGCTCGTCCAACCCTTCCCGCTGCTCGTGCCGCATCGCCATCGCTGGCAGTTCGCCTGCAAGGCCGAAGACAAGCTCAAGCCCAAGATCAAGCGCTTCGAGGAATGGCTGGTGAAGCAGGTCGCGGCCGACCCCAATCTCGCCGCTTATCGCTGATTCGGATGGACCAAATGGCCGACGCTTCCCTCGAGACCTCCCAGACCCACCGCCGCCGTCGCGAAGGCCGGCGCGGCGGCGAGGGTACGCACGCCGCGAGGGGCATCGGACAGTTGCCGCGCCGCAAGAGCATCAGGCGCTTCCCGGCGATGGAGCTCATCTCGGCCGACGAGGTCGAGGCCATCCATCAGGCCTCCCTCACCGTGCTCGAGGATATCGGCATGGATTTCATGCTGCCCGAAGCGTGTGAGTTGCTCAAAAAGGCCGGGGCCCGAATCGAGGGCGAGCGCGTGCGCTTCGACCGCCATATGGTCGAGGAGCTGATCGCCACGGCGCCCGAGGACTTCACCCTCCATGCCCGCAATCCCGAGAACAGTTTCGCGGTGGGCGGCCGGGCGATGAATTTCGGCACCGTCGGCAGCCCGCCCAACAGCGCCGATCTCGACGGCGGCAGGCGGGCCGGCAATCACGCCGATTACCGCAATTTCCTCAAGCTCGCCCAGTATTTCAACTGCATCGGCTTCGTCTCGGGCTATCCGGTCGAGCCGATCGACCTGCATGCCTCGATCCGCCATCTCGAGGCCTTGCGCGACATGGCGGTCCTCACCGACAAGCCCTTTCATGCCTATTCGCTGGGCCGCGAGCGCATCCGCGACGGCATCGAGATCGCCCGCATCGCCCGCGGCATCTCGGCCGAGCGGCTCGAAAGCGAGCCCTCGCTCTTCACCATCATCAACACCAATTCACCGCTCAAGCTCGACGCGCCGATGCTGCGCGGCATCATGGAGATGTCGGCCCTGAACCAGGTCGTCTGCGTGACGCCCTTTACGCTGGCGGGCGCCATGGCCCCGGTCACCGTGGCGGGCGCCATCGTCGAGCAGAATGCCGAGGCGCTTGCCGGCCTGGCCTTCACCCAGCTCGTCCGCAAAGGGGCGCCCTTCATCTATGGCGGCTTCACCTCGAACGTCGACATGAAGTCGGGGGCGCCGGCTTTCGGCACGCCCGAATACATGAAGGCCTGCATCGTCGGCGGCCAGATGGCCCGCCGCTACAAGGTGCCCTATCGCACCTCCAACACCTGTGCCGCCAATGCCGTCGACGCCCAGGCGGCCTATGAAAGCGTCTTCTCGCTCTGGGGCGTCACCATGGGCGGCGGCAACTTCATCATGCATGGCGCGGGCTGGCTGGAAGGCGGCCTGGTGGCCGGTTTCGAGAAATTCGTCCTCGATTGCGACCTGATCCAGATGGTGATGGAGTTCCTCGAGCCCCTGGCCACCGACCGGGACGCGCTGGGGATAGAGGCCATTCGCGAAGTGGGGCCGGGCGGGCATTTCTTCGGCGCCGCCCATACGCTGGCGCGCTATGAGACGGCTTTTTACGCGCCGATGATCTCCGACTGGCGCAACAACCAGCAATGGCTCGCGGCCGGCAAGCCCGAGGCTTGGCAGAAAGCCAACCAGCTCTACAAGCAGGCGCTCGCCGACTACAAGGAGCCGGCCATGGATGCAGGCGTGCGCGCCGAGCTCGACGACTTCGTGGAGCGCCGCAAGCGCGAAGGCGGGGCGCCGACGGATTTTTAGCGTAGCGTGAGGACGATTCAACATCGAGCCAGCACGCTTCGGAGTGTGTTATGACGGAAACGTCGAACCGCGGTAATGTTCCGAACACCGGAGGCTTTCGCCGCGATGACGAGGCCAGGGCATGAATCAATTTCTCAGCATCGCATCCGAAGTTGTTGAAGCGATTCGAGAAAAGCGCCCGGTGGTGGCGCTCGAATCGACCATCATCGCGCATGGCATGGCCTTTCCGCAGAATGCCGAGATGGCCTTGGCGGTGGAGCGGATCATCCGCGACGCGGGCTGCGTGCCGGCGACCATCGCGGTCAGGGCGGGCAAGCTCAGGGTCGGGCTGTCGCGCACCGAGATCGAGACGCTGGCGCGCAACGGCGCCTCGATCGCCAAGCTCTCGACCCGCGACTTGCCGCATGCCGTGGCGCTGGGGCGCGACGGGGCCACGACCGTCGCCGCGACCATGCGGATCGCGGCGCTCGCCGGTATCAGGGTCTTCGCCACGGGCGGCATTGGCGGCGTGCACCGCGGGGCGGCGGAAACCTTCGACGTCTCGGCCGATCTCGGCGAGATGGCGCTGAGCGATGTCGCGGTCGTCACCGCGGGCGCCAAAGCCATCCTCGACCTCGCTTTAACGATCGAGAAGCTCGAGAGCCTGGGCGTTCCCGTCGTGGGCTACAGCACCCAGGAGTTCCCGGCCTTCTATTCGCGCACGAGCGGCCTCAAATGCCCGATGTGGGTCGACGGCCCTGAGGAGCTGGCGCGGCTCATGACGGCGAAGTGGGCCATGGGGCTCAAGGGCGGCATCGTCGTCGCCAACCCCATCCCGGCCGAATATGAGATTCCGGCTTACGAGATCACGCCGGTCATCGAGCGGGCGGTGGCGGACGCCCGCGAGGAGAAGGTCGAGGGCCGCGACGTGACGCCCTTCCTGCTCGCCAGGCTCACCCGCGCCACCGCCGGCCGCTCGCTCGCCGCCAATGTCGAGCTGGTGAAGAACAATGCCCGTGTCGCCGCCCTGATTGCCAAAGCCCATGCGGAGCTCCCATGACCCTCATCGACAATGACGCCCGGCATCATTCGCGCGGCCGCGGCCGCAGGCCCGATGCCAAGCACCAGAAGATCGGGCAACTGCCCTTCGCCCAGCCGCGGCTGACGCTCGAGCCGTCGCGCATCCTGAGCGACGACCAGATCGAGACCATCCACACGCGCTCCCTCGACGTACTCGAGGAGATCGGCATGGACGTCCTTAACCAGGAAGCAATCCGGATCTATCGGAAGGCCGGCGCCAAGGTGGAGGGCGACCGAGTGCGCATCGGGCGCGACATCGTCGAGGAAGCGCTGAAGACGCCGCCGTCCGAATTCACATTCCATGCCCGCAACCCGGCGCGCACGATCCAGATCGGCGGCAAGTGGATCGCCTTCGCGCCGGTGGGCGGCCCGCCCAACTGCTCCGACATGGACAGGGGCCGCAGGCCCGGAACACTCGAGGACAATGCCAATTTCATCCGCCTGGCACAGTTCTTCAACTGCATCCACACCGCGGGCGGCGGCTCGGTCGACGCGCTCGACGTCCATGCCTCGGTGCGCCATCTCCACATCATGCGCAACAAGGTGAGGCTCTCCGACAAGATCCTCTACACCATCTCGACCGGGCGGGCGCGGCTCTTCGACGGCATGGAGATCGCCCGCATAGCGCGTGGACTGACGCACGAACAGTTCCTCAAGGAGCCCTCCTGCTACACCGTCATCAACACCAACTCGCCGCTCAAGCTCGACGACCCGATGGGCATGGGCATCATCGAGATGGCGCGCCACAACCAGGTCGTGGTGTGCACGCCCTTCACGCTGGCGGGCGCCATGGCGCCGGTGACCATCGCCGGCGCCATCGTCGAGCAGAATGCCGAGGCGCTGGCGGGGCTCGCTCTGTCGCAGCTCGCCAATCCGGGGGCGCCTTTCGTCTATGGCGGCTTCACATCCAATGTCGACATGAAGTCGGGCGCGCCCGCCTTCGGCACGCCCGAATATATGAAAGCCTGCATCATGGGCGGGCAGCTGGCGCGGCGCTACAAGCTGCCGTACCGCACGTCCAACACCAATGCCGCCAACATGGTCGACGCCCAGGCGGCCTATGAGAGCGTCTTCTCGCTGTGGGGCGCCATCATGGGCGGCGGCAACCTGATCCAGCATGCGGCGGGCTGGATGGAAGGCGGCCTCGTCGCCTCCTATGAGAAGTTCGCCCTCGACGCCGATCTCCTGCAGATGGTGATGGAGTTCCTGAAGCCGCTCGATTTCAGCGAAGACGCGCTCGGCCTCGACGCCATGCGCGAGGTTGGGCCGGGCGGCCATTTCTTCGGCGCTCAGCACACGCTCGCCCGCTATTCGTCGGCCTTCTATGCGCCGATCATTTCCGACTGGCGCAATTACAGCCAGTGGCAGGCCTCTGGCAGTCCGCAGGCATGGCAGAAGGCGAACGAGGTGTGGAAGCGGGCGCTCGCCGAATATCAGGAGCCGCCGCTCGATCCCGCCATCGCCGAGGAGATCGATGCCTTCGTGGCGCGGCGCGAGCAGGAGGGCGGCGAGAAGACGGATTTCTGACTGCGGATCAAGCGATTCGGCCCCCCACATGTCCCAGGCAGTCGCCGCGCTGGACGCGTGCAGTGGCGCGCAGGCAGACCAGGATGCCGCCCCGCCGGCTGCGGACCTCGATGGGCGGCGTTAGCGGCGTCTCCGGCTGATGGATCCAGCCGAGCAGGTCGTTGTCGCCGACGTCCTCGCCGAGAGCCCTGCTGCACTGAAACACGCCGTCGGTCTCGGCATAGACATAGGCTTTCATGTCGGGCACCGCGAGCCATTGCGGGTCGGCGGCCGGCGCCACAGGCTTGGCTTGCTGCATGCCCAGCATGACGAGCACGCGATCGATCCCCAGCCGGGCAAGCTCGACCAACGCGCCGTCCAGGCGCTCGCCGCCGGCGAGCTCGGTGGACAGATAGGGCACGCCGGCCCTGCCGCAGGCCCCGAGCAGCGTGCGTTCGTCCGCGTCATGGGGCTTCACGAAGCAGTAGGGCGCGCCGAAGGCCTCGACCAGCATCTTCGTCCGGCTGCCGAGCGCCGCTGTGGGCGCATCCTGGACGAAGACGCTCGGAACATAGGTCATCGAGCGACCGCCGGAATGGAGGTCGATCACCGCCGCCGCCAACGGCAACAGCTCGCTGGCGATGAAGCTGGCGAGGAGACCTGTCGGCGACCGCTCGCCGGCGCCGAACAACCGGTTGAGATTGCCGTGATCGAGCGGCGAGAGGCGTGTGCCGGCCATCACCGCGGGAAGATTGGCGGCGGGCAGAAGGATCATCCGGCCGGCAAGCTGGCCGACATCGAACTCCCGGGCGAGCCGTGCGAGCGCCACTTGCCCCTCATATTCGTCGCCATGATTGCCGGCGACGAGCAGCAGCGTCGGCCCCGTGCCATTGGCCAGGACGACGATCGGCACGGCCACCGTCCCGTAGCCCGCGCGGTCATGCGACCAGGGAAGCCGCAGCCAGCCCGCAGTGCGGCCTGTCGCGTTCAGATCGATATCGATCTCGACGCCCTTCATGTGGCTTCTCCGCCGGGGAAGACGACGAAATCAGGCGGGAAGGCGCGGTCGATCGGGAATGTCGGCCGATCGACATGGCGCCAGGGCAAAGCGGCGAGATTGGGCGTGGTCGGCCCCGGCGTGTCGAGGACGTAGAAGGCCGCGGCCTTCGGATATGCCGCCTGGTAGTTCATCGGATTCTTGACCACGACGAATTTTTTCACCGCCGGATCGATGCCATTGGCGAGGAAGGCTTCATCGGCATATTCATAGGCCGACTGCGAAGCGACGAGCACGTCGACGGCGCCGACACGCAAGACGATGCTCGGTCCCATCGACACGGCGACGCCGCCCATCGGCCCGCTTCTGTAGGTGAAGCGGCCGTCGCTTGCCGAGACAAGCCGGGCCGGCACGCTGAAGGGTTTTCCGGCGGCGTCGGGAAAGACCGCCTCCACCTCCTCGCCGAGACTCTTGTTCCGCGCCGCCTCCACCGTCCAAGGAGCGACCAGATGGATCGCGGCAGGCGCTTGCGGCGCATGGTCGAGCAGAGCGCGCAGCACTTCGGCGCTGCTGCCCGGCGCGCCGCCGCCGACGCAATCGGCCGCATCGGCGAGCACGATCTGCCCTTCGATCCGCAGGCCTGCGGCGATCGCATCCGTTGGCGCGTGCACCTCGACCAGGAAGTCCTCGCGCGCCGCCCATGCTGTTTCGGCAATGCGGCGGGCATGAGCCTCGGCGGTCGTGGCGTCTTCGGCGACGACGACGGCGGTGAAGCCCATGGCCGGCAGGTCCATCCAGGGCTGCACGCAGAAGTAACTGACGGCATGGACGCCGTCGCCTTCGAGATTGCGCGCCAGGGCGAATATCCGGGCCATTGGCCCGGCGCCGGCAGTACGCTGCTTCTGGGCCGGCGCCAGCATGGGAGCGCGGCAGGCGCGCATCACCGGCCTGACCCTGCCGGAAGTGATATCGACGAGCAGGCGCATCGCCCGCTCGCCCGTCTCGGCGGTGTCGTCATGCGGATAGAGCTGATACCCGACGAGGGCATCACAGAGCTCCAGCATCGGCAAGGTGATATGCGCATGCATGTCGCAGCTCACGACCAGCGGAATGCCGCCGACGATGGCGCGCACCGACCGCAGGAGGTCGCTCTCGACGTCGTCCACGCCTTCGGCCACGAACGCGCCGTGCAGGGCGAGATAGAGGCCGTCGAGAGGGCTCGCGGCGCTGAGCCGGCTGAGCAGGTCGGCCTTGAGCTCGGCGTAGCAAGAGGCTGCCACGCGTCCGCCCGACCCGCCATTCGTCGCCAGCAGCGGGACAAAATCGACAGCGCGCTCCCGGCATATGCCGATCGCTCCGGCAGCCTCGGTATTGGTGCCGCGCAGAGCATCGACAACCGCCGGGCCCGCATGCAGGTATCTGGCTTCGAAAGCATCCCGACCGGTGACCACCGGAGAGAACGTGTTGCCTTCGAACAGCATGGCGCCGATGCCCAACCGCATTGCTCTTCTCCTTATGTCAGGCGCCGCAGAAAGTCCTGCGTACGCCTTTCCTGCGGCCGCTCCAGCACATCCTGCGGCGGCCCGGATTCGACGATGCGGCCGGCATCCATGAACACGACGCGCGTGCCGACCTCGCGGGCAAATCCGATCTCGTGGGTGACGACCAGCATGGTGCAGCCATCGAGCGCGAGCTGGCGCATGACCGACAGCACCTCGCCCACGGTTTCCGGATCGAGCGCCGAGGTCGGCTCGTCGAACATCAGCATCTTGGGGTTCATGGCGAGCGCGCGCACGATCGCGACACGTTGCTGCTCGCCGCCCGACATCTGGCCGGGATAGGCGTCCTTCCGCTGGTCGAGGCGGAAGCGGCTGAACAGCGCCAGGACGCGCTCGCGCGCCGTCATCCTGTCTTCGCCCAGGAGCCTCACCGGCGCCAGCGTCGCGTTTTCGAGCGCCGACAGATGCGGATAGAGGTTGAAGCTCTGGAAGATCATGCCGATAGAACGGCGGATGCCGATGATCGAGAAATGGTCGCGCCTGACCGGCTGCCCGTCGAAGTGGATGCTGCCGCCGTCGAATGGCTCGAGTCCGTTGATGCATCGCAACAAAGTCGACTTGCCGGTTCCGCTCGGCCCGATGAACACGACGACCTCGCCGGCCGTGACCGAGATCGACATGTCGCTGATCACAATGCGCGGGCCGAACCGCTTCTCGAGGTTGCGGATGTCGAGCAGGGGAGGACTTCCAGCGTCAGGCGGCAAAGGCATTTCTCCGTTCGAGCCAGGCCCCGAGGGCCGATATCAGATAGTTGAGCAGGAAGTAGAGGACCGCGATGGTCAGGAGGATCGCGAAGCTGTTGCCGGTCGATTCGCGGATCAGCAGGCCGGCCTTCGTCAGCTCGACGAAGCCGATGATCGAGGCCAACGAGGAATCCTTCAATGTCGCGACATAGACGCCGACGGACGGCGGAAGCATAGTGCGGAAGGCTTGCGGCCAGATGACGAAGCGGACCTGCTGCAGACGGGTCATGCCCTGGGCGCTGCTGGCTTCCCATTGTCCTCGGGGGATGGCCAGAACGCTGGAGCGCAGCACTTCGGCGATCATCGGGCTGCAGAACAGGGTCAAGGCCAGCGTGGCGGCGAAGTAGGGCGTCAGCGACAGGCCGAAGGCATAGGAAAGACCGTAATAGCAGCCGAAGAACAGGATGAGCGGCGGGATCGAGCGGAACAGCTCGATATAGATCGCGGCAAGCCAGCGCAGCAGGGGCCAGCGGGACAGGCGCGCGAAGCCGACGGCGATGCCGAGCGCGCCGCCGAACGCCAGCGAAGCGGCGCTGAGAACGATGGTCCAGCCGAGGCCGCGGGCGAGGACTGTCCAGTAGAGAACGACGTCCGCCATCACGGGATACTCGCAAAGAGGTGGCGGCGCAGAAGGGCGCGCAGGCCGGTGATGAGCTGGGCGAGAACGACATAGATGCCGGCGCAGACGAGGAACGTTTCCATGTAGCGGAACGTGTCGGAACCGGTCTGGAACATCCAGTGGCTGAGGTCATTGACGCTGACCACGGAGGCGAGCGAGGAGCCGAGCAGGATGCCGACGCAGATATTGCCGTAGCTCTCATAGACGTTGCGGATGACCTGCGGCAGGATGACGAAGAGCTGTACTTGATGATAGCGCATGCCCTGCGCCTCAGCGGCGTGATACTGGCCGCTGGGTATGCTCAAGAGTCCGCTGCGGAAAACCTCGATCATGTAAGCGGTCGCATTGGCGCCGAGCGCGATCAGGACCGACCAGGTGCCGTCGAATCTGAGTCCCAGCTGGGGCAGGCCGAAGAAAACGAGATAGATGAGGACGAGAAGCGGGATGTTCCTGAGGAACTCGGTATAGGCCGTCAGCATGGCGCGCAGCAGGCGGATGTTCGAGGTACGACCGAGGGCGCCGAGGATTCCCAATAACGTGCTGACAGCGATGGTGATGAAGGTCAGATAGAGCGTGACCCAGAGAGCCTGGGGGATCAGTGCGAAGTGGCGGGCGATGGTGGCGATGTCAAATTCGTACATTCAATATCTCCACCCCGCCCGTGCCGGCCCGTTATCGGATTTCCGGCATGTCCACGCCGAACCACTTCTTGTAGAGTACGGCATTGGCGCCCGAGTTGTTGAACTGGCGCACCCAGCTATTGGTGATCCGCCACCAGTCGAAGTCGCCGGCCGGCAGCCCGATGGCCACTTCCTGGTAGGAGAACGTGCCGGGCAGCATGCGCAGTTCCGTATCCTTGGCGGCCAGCGTCGCGGCGGCGAGACTGTCGAGCGCCTGCGCGGTGGCTTGGCCGCTCTTCACTGCAAGCGTGGCGTCGCTGACCGATTCCATCTGCAAGCGCTTGGCATCGGGGGCCATCGATTGGGCGATCGCATCGGCAGTGCTGCCGCGCGGCGAAGCGATCACCACGCCGTCCTTGTTGAGATCTTCGACGCTTTTAATGTTCGACGATGCCGCGACGATGAAGCTGATTCCGAGAACCATATAGGGCTCGGTGAAGGCCACTGCCGTCGAGCGCTCAGGGGTGGCGGTGAAATTGGCGGCCGCGATATCCGCTTTGCCGGTCTGCAGAGAGGTGATGCGGCCGGGCGAGTCGACGATGATGAATTCCGGTTTCACCTTCAGCGCCTCGGCAAAGGCCTTGGCCACGTCGACGTCGTAGCCGATGGCTTCGCCTGAAGGATCGACCGAGCTGAAGGGCGCATTGCCGCCGGCAATGGCGACACGCAACACGCCCGATTTCAGGACCTGAGATGTTATGGACGATTGGGCGAGGGCCGGGGCGGCAAGTCCTGTCGCCAGGACAGCGACGATGCCGATAAGCAGCTTGAGCTTGGAAATGAACGTCATGTCATGTTCCCCATGGTTTCATTGTTGGTAGGCACGGCTGGTTGTCTGGTCCGGGCGTCGCCGATCAGGTTGTCGAAGACGGCTCTGTCGGTTACGCCTTCGCAGACGATTGCCATCAGGCGGCTTGCGGCATCGATGCCGAGTTCGGCTCGCCGACCGGGATCGCGTGCAGCAGCGATCAGGCCCGCCACCGCGGCAACGCCCGTCTCGCCCATTTCGACGGCCGGATCGCCAAACGCTCCGGTCGCGAGGGCACGCAATATGTCGACGGCCCAGTCATCGGAAATGGCGAGGCCGGCGGCCAGCCCGTGACGAAGCATCGGCCAGGCAATGGCCGATGGCGCCCGCGTCACCAGCCCGTCCATCACGGAGGCGTTGCCTGGCGCGGCGGTGATCTTGCCCGCCGCCAGGCTGCGGCGCACCGCATCGGACGTGCAGGGCTCGACGCTGATGCTCTTGGGGACGGGGGTCAGGTCGTTGGCCAGCCGATGGCAGATCGCCGCTGCCAGCGAGCCGTTGCCGGCCGCGATGAATACATGGGTCGGCGGCGCATCGGCGGTCTGGGCGACGATCTCTCCCGCCAGCGCCGAATAGCCGGACAAGGTATCGCGGGCGACAGCAGCCGAAGCCGCGTCATCGAGATCCGCGATCAGCATGTGCCCCGGCCGCGTCGAGATGGTCGCCGCCTCGGCGAGCGCGTCATCGAAATTGCCCCGCACCCGCGTGACCTCGGCGCCGAGCGCCACGATGGCGGCCTCGCGGCCGGGCGAGATATGCGCCGGCATCACAATGTGGCAGCGCGCGCCGAGCCGCTTCGCCCCCCAGGCCAGCGCGCGACCATGGTTGCCCGAGGTTGCGGCGACCGCGACCGCCTCCGCGCGCCGGGCATCTCCAAGCCGCCGCTCGATCGCGCGCTGCAAGGCATAAGGCGGTCCCACCGCCTTGAAGCTGCCAATGTCGAACCGCGCGGATTCGAGCTTCAAGGCGACGGCCGCGACATTACAGAAGGCGGCAAGGGCGGGAGGTTGTGCGAGCGGGGTTGGGGCATAGCCGTTCCAGGCCGCGATGGTGGCTTCGGCGCTCGCGATATCGGCGCGCGAGGGCTGGAGGGCCCGCATGAGGGCGAGATCCAAATTCGCGTTGAGCGTCAGGACGGTGGGGCTGGTCAGGCTCGACAAGCGGGCATTTCCTAAGGTCGTTTTTCCAAAATTTCTTATATTCAAATTTATTTCTGTCAATCAAGTTTTTTTCTTGAAGTCAATTTGGTTGACGATTAATCGGGGGATCAGGCACAAACGATCACCAGCGAGTCGAGATCCCTTTGGCAAAAACAGAGAAGAAGACCGGCAGGCAAATGCCTTCGAAAGCGGCGCTCGCTTCGGGTCCGAGAGGCCTCGGGCGGCGTCTGCATGCGTTGCGCAAGCGCGAGCAGTGGACATTGGCGGAAATGGCGCTGCGGACGGGGCTTGCCGCCTCGACATTGTCAAAAGTCGAAAATGACCAGATCTCGCTGGGCTACGACAGCCTTCTCAAGGTGTCGAGCGGACTGGGAATAGACATTTCCGAGCTTCTCTCGGATGGACCGGCGCAACAGCCCAATGGCCGCCGCATCCTGACGCGCCGCGGCGGAGGCCGTCTGCTGACGACAGCGAATTACACCTACGAATATCTGGGCGCCGAGCTCGCCCGCAAGCGCATGGTTACACTCTACACCGAGGTCAAGACCACCTCGCTGGAGGCTTTCGGCCCTTTGCAGAAACACCCAGGCGAAGAATTTGTCTGGGTGAGTTCGGGACGGATCGCGATCCACACCGAGTTCTATGAGCCCGTCGAGCTCGCCGCCGGCGACTCGCTCTATTTCGACTCGATGATGGGCCACGCCTTCATCCGTGTGGGTGAGGAACAGACATTCATCATCAACGTTATTTCCGCCGCCGATGATGACGCGGCGCTTTTACCGGCGCCTCCTGCCGCTTAAAATGCCGCCAGGATGACCGGCCGCGCCGCATCCGCCCCGGCATAGTAGTCACCATGGACGGTGATGCCATCGGATGTCGTGAACGCGACCGGCTCCTGCGCCCTCAGCGGGGATGTGCCGAGGACAAGCAACAGGATCAAGGCAAGGCGGCGGAGTTTCATCGAGGCCTCGTCAGGCGGCGAGAGGAGTGACGGGAACGACCAGCGACCATTTGCGATTGGCGCGGGTGACGAGCGCCGGGTCGTTGTGGAAGAGGCGGATGATCGGCCCTTCGGTCTTGCGGTAGCCGCGCGCCGGCAGGTCATGGTCGATGAGGCGGGCATAGGCGTCACGCGAGTCGGCGAGCAGGCCGCGCCGCCGCCAGACGGCATGCAGTCCGCCGGGAAGGACGGCCACCGGCAAGCGCGTTTCCCGCAAGCCGTCCTCGGACATCACGATCAGCATCCGGCAGGCATAGGGCTGGTCGAGATCATGGAAGGGATGATCGTCGCTGATCGCGGCGGCGCTCGACGCGTAGCGGTCCGTCAGGGGGCGTGTCAGCCCGAGGAAGTGGCCGAAGGCATCGGTGAGGCCGATATAGATGCCGGAGAAATCGAGGGTGATGGCGCGCCGGGGCGCCAGGGCCACGATCTCGATCTCGTTGACCGGCAGCGCAGACGGGATCTCTTCCGGAGGGACGCTGCTCGGTGTCAGGCCGAAGAGCGAGCGGAAGGCGCGGGCGAAGGCCTGCGGGCTTTCGAAGCGGGCCTCTTCGGCGGCCTGCATGACCGAGGCGCCGGCGGCGAGGCTGCGGCGCGACCGCTCGAGTCTGAGGCGCCGCACCATGGCGAGCGGCGTCTCGCGCGTCAGCTCCTGGAAGACGCGCAGGAAATGGTAGGGCGAGAAGCAAGCGGCGTCGGCGAGCCGCCGCATGTCGAGGTCGTCATCGAGATGCCAGTCGACATGGGCAACGGCACGCCCGACGCGCTTGCGGTGATCGGCGAAGGTCGCGGCGCGCAAGAAAAAGTCCTCCCGCCCGGATTATGGCACGGGCGGGGAGGCGGGGCATGACCGAAATTGCGAATTTCCCCGCGCGCCGGCGCGGACAGGGGGCTCACTGCGCCCAGATCACCGGGAACCAGTCTTCGCGCAGGCGCTGGCTGTGCGTCATGTCGTGACCCGGATAGGGCGGCGAGGTGCGCCCGGGCCGCGTGACATAGTGCGCGTCATCGCCCACCCAGCGCATGGAGAAGGCGCGCCGCCGCTGGTCGGAATTGTTGCCGCGGGCACCATGCACCGTCTTGTAGTGGAAGGCGACGGCGTCGCCCGGCTCCATCTGCCATTCGACCACCTTGTATTTGCCGGGCTCGGCATCGGGGTCGGGCACCGGGATGTAGTCGTGCTCGCCGGCATAGAAGTTCTGCTCCGACAGCCAGCGCACCGGCAGCACCATCTTGGGCCATTTGTGCGAGCCCGCGATGCAGCGGAGCGCCGCTTCCTTCACCGGTTCCACCGGCACCCAGAAGCTCACCGTCTGCTCGCCGTCGACGAAATAATAGGGCGCGTCCTGGTGCCAGGGCGTGGGCTTGGAGGTGCCCGGCTCCTTGACCAGCACATGGTCGTGGAAGATCTGTGCCGTCTTCGATCGCATGAGCTCGGCCGCGGCCTGGGCGGCGGGCGATGAGCGGATGACCTCGGTGAATTCCGGGATGCGTTCCCAGTTGCAGTAGTCGTCGAAGAAGCGGCCGCCTTCGCCGGGCTTGAGGTTCTCGGCCGCATATTGGCTGGGCTCGCGCATGTTGCGCTCTATCCCCGCGCCGATCGTGGGCACCCAGTCCTTGAACAATCCCTTGATGCAGACGACGCCGTCGCGCTGATAGTCGGCGATCTGCTCCGCGCTCACATATTTACCCATCGGGGTCCTCCGTCTTTCGACACGGACTCTTGCATGACGCCAAACATCAAGTAAAATAATGTTTGATAATATGAAACATCAAGAAATCCTATCACTTACCCTCAAGCAGCTGCGCTACGCGGTGGCGGCCGCCGATGCCGGCAATGTCACGCGGGCCGCGGTGAACCTCAATGTGTCGCAGCCCTCCATCTCGGTCGCCATCGCCCAGGTCGAGGCGCATTACAGCCGCAAGCTGTTCGTGCGCCGCAAGGGCGAAGGGGTGGGGCTCACCTCTTTCGGCACGGCCTTCATGCGTGACGCGCGCCGGGTCCTGGACGAGGCGGCAAGGCTGCATCGCCTCGGGCAGGCGGCGGAAGCGGCGTCCGGCGAAGTGACGCTCGGCTGCTTCACCGATCTCGCCCCTTATTATGTGCCGGCACTCCTCAGCCGGTTCCGCAAGGCGATGCCGGCCATCACGGTCGATTTCCGCGATGCGGGCTTCGACGAGTTGGCAGGCCAGATCGGCAAGGGCGCCATCGACCTCGCGCTCACTTACGACCTGGGACTCGGTCCCGGCATCGAGCGCCGGACGCTGATCGAGCTTCGTCCCTATGCGATGCTGCCCGCGGCGCATCCGCTGGCGCGCCAGGCCTCGGTCACTCTGGCCGATCTCGCGACCAGTCCTGTGATCCTCACCGACCAGGCCTTGAGCTGGCAGCATATCGTGGCTTTGTTCAATGCCGCAGGCCTCGAGGTCGACGTGGCGACGCGCGCCTCGTCCTTCGAGCTGCAGCGCAGCATGGTGGCCAACGGGCTCGGCATCGCGGTCGCCTATACGCGTCCCAGATCGGATCAGAGCTATGACGGGAAGAGGCTCGCCATCCGGCCGATCTCAGACAAGCTGCCGACGCAGCGCATCTTGCTCGCTTGGGCGAAAGGGCAGGCGCTCACACCCGCGGCCAGCGCGTTGCGCGATTTCATCACAGCGCGATTCAGCGCTTAGCTCCGCCTGCGCCTCCGCCTTTCGCCGCCATCGGCCTCGGGCGGCGAGATGATTTTCGGCTCCGGGAATTTCACTTCCTTGGCGAGATTGGCGAAGACGGCGGTCTTGTGCGGGATCGCCATCGCCTCGACGAAATGCTGCTGGAACAAGGGCTCGACCGCCGTCTCGATCTTCTCGATGCGGCGCACCACATGCTCGATCTCGTCGCGTGCTTTCGAATTGAGAAGCGCGATGCGGGCGCCGGTGCCCGCCGCATTGCCGGCCGACTGCACCTTGTCGAGCGGGCAATCGGGGATGAGGCCCAGGATCATCGCGAATTTGACGTCGATATGGCTGCCGAAAGCGCCGGCGAGCCGGATGCGGTCGACATGATCGATGCCGAGCTTGTCCATCAGCAGCCGCGTGCCGGCATAAAGTGCGGCCTTGGCGAGCTGGATGGCGCGTACGTCGTTCTGGGTGATCGAGATGAAGGGCTCGCCGTCGCGCACCACATAGGTGAAGGTGCGCTTATGCGGGCGGATGCGCGGCGATTTCTCCGCCATGTCGCCATCGACCAGGCCGTCCTGGTTGATGATGCCCGCGAGATACATTTCGGCGATCACCTCGATGATGCCGGAGCCGCAGATGCCGGTGACGCCGGTCGAGGCCACGGCCTCCTCGAAGCCGGGCTCGTCCGACCACAGATCGGAGCCGATGACGCGATAGCGCGGCTCGAGGGTGACGGGATCGATGCGGATACGCTCGATGGCGCCGGGTGCTGCACGCTGGCCGCAGGTGATCTGGGCGCCTTCGAAAGCGGGGCCGGTCGGCGACGAGCAGGCGAGCAGGCGATTCTTGGAGCCGAGCACGATCTCGGCATTGGTGCCGACATCGACGATGAGCATGTTGTCTTCGGAATATTGCGGCGATTCCGACAGCACCACGCCCGCCGTGTCGGCGCCGACATGGCCGGCGATGCAAGGCAGCACATAGACCTGCGCGCCGGCATTGAGGTCGAGATCGAGCTCGCGCGCCGGCCGCGTGACCGCAAGGCCGGTAGCGAGCGCGAAGGGCGCGCCGCCGAGCTCGGTCGGATCGATGCCGAGGAAGAGGTGATGCATGACCGGATTGCCGACCAGCACCGCCTCGAGAATGTCGGTCTTGTCGATCGAGGCTTCGGTGGCGACCTGCGCGGCGAGCGTGTTCAACGCCTCGCGGATCACGGTCGTCATTTCCGTCTCGCCGCCCGGATTCATCATCACATAGGAGACGCGGCTCATCAAATCCTCGCCGAAGCGGATCTGCGGATTCATGAGGCCGGAGGAGGCGACGACCTCGCCGGTCGAGAGTGAGCACAGATGCGCCGCAATGGTGGTCGAGCCGACATCGACGGCGAGGCCGAAGGCCTTGTCGTGGAAGCCCGGCCAGATCGCGGTCATGATGTTGCCGCCGCTGGCGGGCCTGGAGAACACGGCGACGGTGATCTTCCATTCGCCCTGGCGCAGCACCTTCTGCAGATTCTGCATGATGGCGAGATTGCATGACACGTCGTGCACGTTCCACTGCTCCGCCAGCGCGCGATAGACGCGCTCGAGGTCGGAGGAGGGCTTGTGCATGTCGGGCTCTTCCACCTCGAGGAAATAGAGGCGGGTGGCCGGGTTCATGTCGATGGCGCGCGCCTCGGCCCGCTTCCGCACCACCTGCTTGTGGACCTGGCTCTCGGGCGGCACGTCGATGACGGCATCGCCGAGGAGCTTGGTCTGGCACGAAAGCCGGCGCCCGGGAGTGAGCCCGCGCTTATCGTCATAACGCTTCTCGACGGCGGAAAATTCGGAGAGATGCGAGACGCTCGAGCGGATGCCGTGCTTGGCGAACTCGCCTTCGCCGACGGTGATCTGGCAGCGCCCGCAGATGGCGCGGCCGCCGCAGACGGAATCGATGTCGACGCCGAGCGAACGCGCCGCCTGCAGCACCGGCGTGCCGAGCGGGAAGCGTCCGCGCTTGCCGGAGGGCGTGAAGACGATGAGGGCGTCGCCGGACGTTTCAGCCATGATAACCTATCCGCGCCGGCGCCGGCGCTCCTCGCGGGCGCGGCGGCGCTCGACGTCTTCGGCGGAAGCGCCGGGCAGTCCGTCACCGACCGCTTGTGAAACCGCCGAGGGAATGGACATCTCGCGGAACTTGTTCGTCCACACCTTGCAGTTCCGGTCGGTGCCGTTGAGGACGTTGGCGGCGAGGATCGCATGCATGTCTTCGTCATGCAGCGGGTTCATGATCGCCGACGTCATGCCGTGGGACGCGGCCATGGCGAGGAAATAGCCGGTCAGCACGCGCCGGTTCGGCATGCCGAAGGAGATGTTGGAGGCGCCGCAGGTGGTGTTCACCTTGAGCTCCTCGCGCAGGCGCCGCACCAGGCGGAACACCTGCTGGCCGGCCGTGCCCATGGCGCCGATCGGCATGACCAGCGGGTCGACCACGACGTCTTCGGGCTTGATGCCGTGATCGGCGGCGCGCTGGACGATCTTCCTGGCCACCTCGAAGCGCACATCCGGGTCTTCCGAGATGCCGGTTTCGTCATTGGAAATGGCGACGACCGGCACATTATATTTGGCGACCAGCGGCAGGATGGCTTCGAGCTTCTCCTCCTCGCCGGTCACCGAATTGACCAGCGGCCGGCCCTTGGCGGTCTCGAGCCCGACCTTGAGGGCGGCGGTCACCGACGAGTCGATGCACAGCGGCAGGTCGGTGACCGACTGCACGATCTCGATCGTCTGCTTGAGGAGCGGCGGCTCGGTCTCGTTGGGATTGACCGCGGTGACGCCGGCATTGACGTCGAGCACATTGGCGCCGGCCGCGGTCTGGGCGAGGGCGTCCTTGATCACCGTCTCGAAATTGCCGGCCTGCATCTCGGCCGCGAGCTTCTTGCGCCCCGTCGGGTTGATACGCTCGCCGATGACGCAGAATGGCCGGTCGAAACCGATCAGGAATTGCTTTTTCTCGGAAGCGATAAGGGTCTGGGTCATCTTCGTCCTCGAAACAGGGGATAAGGGTGAGGTTCAGGATTTCGCGGCGCCGCCATTGGCGATGAGCGCCTTGAGCCGTTCTTTGTCATAGGCCTGCTCGATCTCCGCCTTGACCCGGTCGGCCTCGGCGCCGAGATCGTCGCCCACCGCGACCGGATCGGCGCGCCGCCAATCGGCGAGATAGGCGTCGGTGTCGGAGGCGCCGCCGCGCATGGCGGCCATGTCGATCGCCTCCTGGAAGCGGTCGGCAAGCATGCGTTTCTCTTCCTTGCGCCCGGCCTTGACCGAGATCGCGGAGGGAATGTCGCGCCAATAGGTGATCACCAGATTTGCCATGGGAAGCTCTATGACCTGTCCTTGTCCTCGAAGTCCGTCCGAAAGCGACATTTAGCCGATGGAGGCCGAATCCCGAAGCTTGCCGATGTCCTCTTTCGTGAGGCCGAGGATGCGGCCGAGGACGTCCTCGGTCGCGTCTCCGAGGCGCGGCGCCGCCTTGGCATATGCGATGGGTGTCGCCGAGAACCTGACCGGATTGGCGACGCCGGGTGTCGCGGTGCCGTCGTCGCGGGCGAGCGCCACGCTCAGGCCCCGCGCCTTGACCTGCGGGTCGGCGAAGACTTGGTCGATCGTGTTGATGGGCCCGCAGGGCACGGCGGCCGCCTCCAGGGCCTCGACCCATTCCGCGGTCCTGCGTCGCTTCATCGGTTCGACCAGCAGCGCGATGAGGGCCTCGCGATTGGCGACGCGGTCGCGGTTGGAGCCGAAACGCGGATCTTCGGCGACCTCGGGCACACCGGCGATCCGCGTATATTCGCGGAACTGCCGCTCGTTGCCGACCGCGATGATGACGAAACCGTCCGCGGTGGCGAAGGTCTGATAGGGCACGATATTGGGATGAGCATTGCCGAGACGCGTGGGCGCCTTGCCGCCGACCAGGAAATTGAGCGCCTGGTTGGCAAGGACCGCGACCTGGGTGTCGAGCAGAGCGAGGTCGAGATATTGGCCTTCGCCGGTCAAGTCGCGGTGATGGAGAGCGGCGAGCACGCCGATCGTTGCGTAAAGTCCGGTGAACACATCGGCGAAGGCCACCCCGGTCTTGACCGGCTCAGCCCCGGGCATCCCGTCCGGCAGTCCGGTGATCGACATGATGCCGCCCATGCCCTGGATCATGAAGTCATAGCCGGCGCGCTGCGCGTAAGGTCCGGTTTGGCCGAAACCGGTGATCGAGCAATAGATGAGCTTCGGATTGACCGCCTTCAGGCTCTCATAGTCGAGGCCGTATTTCTTGAGCCCGCCGACCTTGAAATTCTCCATCACGATATCGGACTTGGCCGCGAGCGCGCGCAGAAGCTTCTGGCCCTCGGGGCTCGCCATGTCGATCGCGACCGAGTGCTTGCCGCGATTGGCCGAGAGATAATAGGCGGCATCGCCATGCGATCCGTCCGGATTGGTGACGAAAGGCGGGCCCCAGCCGCGCGTGTCGTCGCCCTCGCCAGGCTTCTCGATCTTGATCACCTCGGCGCCGAAATCGGCGAGGATCTGCGTCGCCCATGGGCCGGCGAGCACCCGGGAGAGGTCGAGGACACGAATATTCGTAAGCGGCCCGGCCATTTATGGACTCCGAATTGCGGAGCCCGCTTCTAGCCGCTGCGGCGGGCGGCTGCAAATAGTGTCAGCCATGCGCCGGGCGGGGTTGCCTTGCCGGAGAGGTCAAGCCGCGGTCAACCGATTCCACAGGGCCCGGGGCACGTCTATGCCGGCCTGCCGTGCCAGTTGTAGCTTTTCCTCATAGGGGTTCTTGGTGCGCTCGCCGCCGAGCGCGAAAGACGGATCGACCGGGCAGCCGATGCCGATATCGGCCCTGACGGAGAAGGGCAGGAGATAGAGCCCGTGGCGGACATTGCGCAGGAAGAGCCGGCCCTGCCGCTCGACCATCCGGGCAATGCCGGGCGCGAGGAAAACACAGGAAATATTTCTTAAATCCAGGCCGAGAACATCCGGCTCCAGCGTCGGGACGCGCGCATCCGGCGGTGTCGTGTCCAGGGCTTCGAGCAGCAAGTCGATCCCCGGATAGGCGCACGCCTCGAGCCAGGCGCAGGCCCAGCCGCTCTCTTCGGCGATCTCGGGTGACCCTGCGCCCCGCAACCGCCGGCCGGCCGCGGCCGAAAGGTCCATGAAGGGAATGTCCAGGCGATCTGCCTCGTCACCCATCATTGGTCCCGTCCTTGCAGTCTTGTCGTCGAATTGTCTCAAAACTGGAACCCGATTGTCATGGGCGATTGGGTCGGGAGGACGGAAGAATGTTCCGCTTTGCAACCCAAGCTTTGGCCAAATATGCGACCTGGCTCAAGGTTTTTCTCGTTTCCGGCTTCATCCTCATGACCAATGTCGGCTTTCTCAGCCGCATCGAGCTGCTGCTTGCCCAGACCCGCTATGACACGCTGATCGCCTTCCTGTTCGTGTGGGGCCTGGCGGTTGTCGCCATTTTCGCCGCCGCCTTCCAGCCCACCTGGCCCAGGCGCCTGTTCTGGGCCGTGGTCTTCGCGGCGTCGACGGCCACGGCTGTCGGCTATTCGAGCATCAGCGGCTCCGATTTCACCGTTTTCGACGTCGTCTCGCTTTGGAACGTCCGCCATGAAGCGGGCCGCGCGGCGGATTTCTATGGCTGGCATCTGGTGGCGAGCGTCAGCCTCGTCCTTGCCGGCGGCCTGCTGGCCATCGCCTTCCCGGCCCCGCTCAAGTCGGCGGCCGTCCGCCGGTGGACGGGCCGTCTTGTCCTGCTGCCGGTTCTGCCTTTCGCGGCGATCGCGCTGATCGTGGCGGTCAAAGCGGGCGGCGGCTACCAGGCCATGCCGCGGCAGTTCTCGCCCTTGTCCATCACCGCGGTGGCCGCCACCAAGATCGCCACTCAGGAAAGCTATGTCCGCGGCCAGGTCACTTGGGCGCCCAAGCCCGAGGCGCGGGTCAAGAGCATCGTCTATCTGGTCGATGAGAGCATTCGCGCCGATTACCTTGATTTCTCCCCCGGCAACCCGTTCACGCCGGACTTGGCGGCGCTCAAGGCGAAGTTCGTGAATTTCGGACCGGCGGCGTCGGGCGGCAATTGCAGCCACTATTCCAATGTCATCCTGCGCAGCGGCGCAAGGCGCGACGACCTCATCGCCAGCGTCAACACCAATCCCTTCATCTGGACCTATGCGAAGAAGGCCGGATACCGCACCGTCTTCGTGGACGCCCAGGGCGCCATCCTGAAGGATCCGGGCCGGTTGACGAATTTCATGACCATGGCGGAGGTGCGCGACATCGACCGCTATGTGTCGCTCAACTACGTGACGCCCGACCAGGGCGACTTCGAGCTCCTGCGCATCATCGCCGAGGAGCTGAAGGGTGATCAGCCGGTGTTCCTCTACGCCAACAAGAACGGCGCGCATTTCCCCTATGACGCCGCCTACCCGGCCACGGAGGCAAATTTCGGCCCGACCATGACGGAGGCTGGGACCGACGACACGATGCACCGCATCGCCTCCTATCGCAACGCCATCCTGTGGTCGGTGGACAAGTTCTTCACCAGCCTGTTCAGGGACGTCGATCTGGGCGACGCCGCCGTGATCTACACCTCCGACCATGGCCAGGCCATAAGCCTCGGCAAGCTCACCCATTGCAGCATCGACAATCCCGATCCGCGCCAGGGCCTCGTCCCGCTGCTCGCCTATGCGAGCGATCCGGGCCTCAAAGCCAGGCTCGAGGACGGCGCGCGCGCCGTCCAGGGCCGGGCCAGCCACTTCACCATCGCGCCGGCCATTCTCGAGATGATGGGCTATGCCGCGACCGACATCGCGAGCTACTACAAGGAATCACTGTTCACCCAGCCCGCCGCGGCGCCCGCCTTCACCAGCGGCGACATCTTCGGCCTGTTCTCCAACGAGGTGCATTGGCATTCCATCGATCTCGCCCAGGACTATCTCGAGCCCGAGGCGATCAAGATGCAGCCACATGCGCCCAAGACGGCGAGTGTCGCGCAATGAGAGCGCTGCCTCGCAAGCTCGGCAAGGCGGAGCACGACCTGCGCTTCGTCCTGCCCAACCTGTTCACCGCGGCCTCGCTCTGCGCCGGCATGACCGCCATGCTGCTCGCCTCTCAGGAGCGTATCGCGCTGGCGGTGCTCTCGATCTTCGTCGCCGCCATCCTCGATGCCTGCGATGGCCGCATTGCGCGCCTCACCGGCACCACGTCGCGTTTCGGCGGCGAGCTCGACTCGCTCGCCGATGTCGTGAGCTTCGGCGCAGCCCCCGCCTTCGTCGTCTATTGCTGGGGGCTCGAGACTTTCGGCATGGCCGGATGGCTGCCTTGCCTGGCGCTCGCCACCTGCTGCGCTTTGCGGCTCGCCCGTTTCAACGTGGCGCAGATGGACCTGGCCGCGCCCGCCTGGACCGCCAATTATTTTACCGGCGTTCCCGCGCCCGCCGGCGCCTTCCTGGCGCTCGCGCCCATTCTCGCCGAGTTGTCGGAGGCGCTCAGCCATGACGCAGCCTCATGGCTGGCGCTGTTCGTGCTGACGGCGGTCGCGGGCCTGATGATCAGCACCTGGCCTACCTTCTCGGGCAAGGCCATTGGCCGCAAGGCCTCTCGCCTCATGCTGCTGCCGCCGGTCGCCCTGGCGGGCCTCTTGACGCTCGGTTTGTTGGAATGGCCCTGGGCGACATTGCTCGTGATGGCGATCCTCTATGTCGCGACTTTGCCCATATCCAAATGGCGCCACGGCGTTCTGCTGGCGCGCGGCCGGGCCTGAGGTCCAGGCGCCTGCGGAGCATGGAGCCAGCCCGCCGAACCCCATTGCCCGACAGTCATCGGCCCGTCATACTGGACTGAAATCAAGAAAGAGCCGGACCAACCGGCCACGTAAATTGGGCATTTACATTGGTGCCGCCGGAATAGTCTCGCGGCACCTCGGAGGAAGCAGATGAAGAAATACGATCCCAAAAAGGCGACTTTGGATCTGGTGCGCGCCGCACAGATCAGCCGCCGCAGCTTGCTCAAGGCGAGCCTTGCCGCCGGCGCGGTCGGCCTGACCAGCCCTCTGTATCTCAAGCGTGCCTGGTCCTCCTCGGGTGAGCTTTCGATCCTCATGTGGTCGGACGAGTATCCGGATCCCGTCATTCCCAATTTCGAGAAGGCCACCGGCATCAAGGTCAACACCACACCCTTCTCGCAGAACGAGGAGCAGATCAACAAGCTCCAGGCAACGGGTGGCGAAGGCTTCGATCTGTGCTCGCCAACGATGAACCGCGCTCCCCAATATAAGGACCTTCAGGTCCTGGCGCCCTTCGACACCAACAAGCTCAAGAACATCGGCAACGTCATTCCCTCGATGCTGGGCTCGGCCAAGGAGCTGTGGGAATGGGAAGGCGGGCTCTATTGGCTGCCGCATGTGTGGGGCTCGGAAGCGATCTCCTACCGCACCGATCTCTATAAGGGCGATCCGGCCCAGCTCTCCTATGGCTCGCTGTGGGACGAGGGCGTCAAGGGTCATGTCCAGGGCCGGCCGCATTCCTATCTCTTGAGCATCGGCCTGTGGTGGGATGCGTCGGGCAAGATGCCGTCCAACCGCATGAAGGATGGCTACAAGGACGAGGAATCCTTCAAGAAGCTGTGGGATCCGATCCTCGCCTTCGCCATCGAGAACAAGGCGTTCGTCAAGCAGTTCTGGGATTCGGCCGACAACACCAAGTCGGGTCTCATGGAGAACGATGTCTGGATTGGCCTCACCTGGGACGGTCCGCCGATCTCGCTCAAGAAGGAAGGCAAACCCGTCAACTACACCGCGCCCAAGGAAGGCGCCATCGCCTGGGTGGACGGCGCTTCGCTCATGAAGTCGGCCAAAAATATCGACCAGACCTATGAGTTCCTGAACTTCCTGCAGACGCCTGAATCGTCCGCGCATCTCGCCGAAGGCTCGGGCTACAACCCGGTGATCACCGGCGCCGATGCGCTGCTGTCGGACCAGGCGAAGAAAATCTTCCAGGAAGCCTTCCCGGGCGACGCGCTCAAGAACCTGTGGCCGTGGCCGGTGGAGCCGACCTGGTATGCCGAGATCCGCAGCCAGTATGCGGACAAGTTCAAGGCTGCCTGAGCAGACTGATCCGATGATCGCAGATCCGGCCCCGCGCTTCCGCCGGGGCCGGATTTTTTTTTGATGCCTCCCGGTGATGAAGGCACTGGACCAACGCGCCGGAACGGTTTTTACTGACGACATAACAGACTTCGTGAAGAAGCTGAGCGACTGGGCTTTAGGGTAGGGCAGGGGATGAGCGCCAACGTCGAACTCGACCGCGTCACGGTCAGATTTGGTCAATTCACCGCCGTCAGCGGCGCGTCGCTGCAGATCGCGGGCGGGGAGTTCTTCTCCTTCCTGGGTCCGTCGGGCTGCGGCAAGACGACGATCCTGCGGACCGTCTCGGGTTTCCTCGATCCGTCCGAGGGCGCGGTGCGCATCGCCGGCCAGGACATGGCGGGCATCGGGCCGAACAAGCGGCCGACCGCGCTCATCTTCCAGAATCTGGCGCTCTTCCCGCTAATGACGGTTGCCGAGAACATCACCTATGGCTTGCGCGTGCGCGGGATCGACAAGGCCGAGCGCATGAAGAAGGCCGATGAGCTGCTCAATCTCATAGCGCTTCCAGGGCAGGGCAAGAAGCTGGTGAGCGAGCTGTCCGGCGGCCAGAAGCAGCGCGTTGCCATTGCCCGCGCCCTTGCGGTCGAGCCCAAGGTGCTCCTGCTCGACGAGCCGCTCTCGGCGCTCGATCTCAAGCTGCGCCAGCATATGCGCACCGAGCTCAGGACCATTCAGCAGCGTGTCGGCATCACCTTCATCTACATTACCCATGACCAGGGCGAGGCGCTGACCATGTCCGACCGCATCGCGGTCATGAACAACGGCGTCATCGAGCAGGTGGGTGACGGCAAGATGGTCTATGACGCGCCAGAGACCGCCTTCGTCGCCTCCTTCGTGGGCGAGAACAATCCTTTCCCCGGACGTGTCGCAAAGGCCGATGGGTCGGGCGCCGTCGTCGAGACGCCGTTCGGCCTCTTGCGCGGGCGCAACCCGGGCGGCGTCAGGGCAGGGGACAAGGCGATCCTCTTCGTCAGGCCGGAGGCGCTGCGGCTCGGCAAGGGGGCGCCCGACGCGACCATCACCTCGACGGTGCGGAACGTCGCCTTCGAGGGCAATGCCAGCCACATCTTCCTGAAGGGCGCGTCCAAGAAGGACATCACCCTCACTGTCGGCCGCCTCGAGCGGGTGACGATCCCCGAGCAGGGAGTCGAGGCGCAGGTCGCCTATGACCCCGATCTGGGGCTGGTGCTGCCGGAAGGGAACATGGCGCGTGAGTAGGCTTCTCGTTTATCTCATCCCGCTCCTGGTCATCGCGGCCTTCGTGGCGATGGCGCGCTATGAGAAGCGCTTCGCGCATGACCCCACCCATCGCGGCTTCTTCGAGCGCAACGGCACGGTGCTGGGGATCGTCTTCATCGCGCTGGTCGCCTTCTGGACGCTGTTCCTGGTCGTCCTGCCCTATCTCTACATGGTGCAGGAGAGCTTCCACCCGAAGCTCGTCGCCGCCGACCGCGGCGGGCCGAAGGACCTGCTGACGCTCGAGCAATACCGCTCCTTCTTCGTCCAGCCGACCGACGGCACGGTCAACACCACGCATATCTGGGCTTTCTTCTTTTCGCTTGCCGTCTCCGCTTTCGTCACCTTGCTCAATTTCGCGATCTGCTATCCGCTCGCTTATTACATGGCGCAGGCGGGCAGTGCCCAGAAGGTCCGGCTCCTGATGCTGGCGCTGATCGTTCCCTATTGGGTGAACGAGATCCTGCGCGCCTTCTCGCTGCGCCTGCTGCTCGCCAGCAAGGGCCTCATCAACCAGTTGCTCATGGGGCTCGGCATCACCGACGCGCCCATCGACTTCCTCGGCAACAATGTCGGCCTCTATGTCGGCCTGTCCTATGCCTATCTGCTGGTGATGGTCTTCCCGCTCTACAACGCGATTGAGAGCCTGGACAAGAACCAGATCGAGGCGGCGCGCGATCTCGGCGCCCCCTGGTGGCGTATCCACAAGGACGTGGTCATACCCTATGCCAAGCCCGGCATCGCGTCGGGCTGCACCATGGTCTTCATGCTGTCGGCGGGCTCGCTCGCCGCCCCGCAGTTCCTCGGCGGCCCCAACACCTTGTGGTTCACCTCGATCGTCTATGATTTCTTCTTCCAGGCCTTCAACTGGCCGCGCGGCGCCGCCTACGCCTTCATCCTGCTCGCCGCCTGTATCGCGCTCGTCATGCTGATGCTGCGCCTGTTCAAGGTCGGTCTCGGGGAGGCGATAAAATGAGCTCCCAGACCATCAACAAGGTGATGATCGGCTTCTATATCGTCCTGTTCTTCGCCTATCTCTTCGGCCCGCTGCTGGTCATGAGCGTCACCGCCTTCAACACCCCGTCCTATCCTTCCGCCTATCCCTTGGAGGGCTTCACGCTCGAGTGGTTCGTCAAGCTGTGGAACCACCGCGCCATGATGGACGGCCTCGTCAACTCGATCATCATCGGCATCGGCGTCATCTGCGTGTCGGTGCCGGTGGGCCTCGCCGCCGCCATCGTGATGAACCAGATCTATTACCGCGCCCGCTCGCTGTATTATCTGGTGACCGTGTCGCCGGTGCTGACCCCCGGCGTCATCATCGGCATCTCGACGGTGATCTTCTGGCGCGACTTCTCCGAAATGACGGGCACGCGACCCGTCTTCTACAAGGGCATCATGCTCGCCATCTTCGGCCAGTCGAGCTTCATCGCCGCCTATTGCCTGCTCATCATCATGGCGCGCCTGCAGCGCTTCGACCGCGCCCAGGAAGAGGCCGCCCTCGATCTCGGCGCCAGCTACCCACAGGTCTTCTGGCACATACTGCTGCCCTTCCTCAGGCCCGCTCTGGTCTCGGCCGCCGTCATCGCCTTCCTGTCGTCCTTCGAGAACTACAACACGACAACTTTCGCCATCCTCGCCGACAAGACTCTGGTGACCGTGCTGGCAGGCGAGGTCAGGCAGGGCACGACGCCGGCCCTGTCGGCGCTCGCCGTCATCATCATCGCGATCTCGCTCCTGGGCGCCATCGCCTATGAGGTCATGAAGCGGCGGGAGGAGCGCCAGAGCGCCAGGCTCGCGGAACAGGCGAAGCGCGCCGAGCGGGGCGAACTCGCCCCGGCGACGGTCGCCGCGGCGCCGGCCTGATCCGGTCACACCCTCCCCCGCTTCCGCGAGGAGGTGGTTCTAATACCAGGTGCCGCGCTCGGCCTCGGGGTCCATCTCGGCGGGGTGGCGGTTGAGGAAGGCGTCCATGTGGACGACGATCTTGTCGGCTGCCGCATGCACCACGGCATACATCGCGGGCTCGTCGCTGTAGATCGTCGCCACCGAGTCCGAGACCAGCGGCAATTGATGGACGAGGCTCGGCGGGGCCGAGAAGCTCATGCCGCGGAACTGCCCGCTGATCGGGCGATGCGCATGGCCGAAGAAGATATGCCGCACTGGACGGCCGTTGAGGAGCGCCAGGAAATCTTCCGCGTCATCGAGCATGATCAGGTCCATCAGGTCATGCGCGATGGCGAAGGGCGGATGGTGCATGAAGAGATAGAGCGGAAGCTTGCCGGCGGCGGCGAGCTCGGCCTTGAGCCAGGCCGTGCGCTGCGGGCAATAGAGCCCGGCCGAGGAGGGTGGGCCTTTCAGCGTGTCGAGGAACAGGAAGCGGGCGCCGTCATGCGTGACCGCGCTCTGCACGAAGCCGTTGTCGTCCCTGGGTCCCTCGGTGAAGACCGACAGGAAATGCGCGCGGTCGTCGTGATTGCCGAGCATCACATGGGTCGCGATGGGAAAATCGGCGAGACGCGCCTTGAGCTGGCGGTAGGCCAGGACGTCACCCCTTTCGGCGAGGTCGCCGCTGATGACGACGAAGGCGGCATCGCCATGGAGCTTCACGATATCGGCGAGGCAGGCCTCCAGGCGGGCGAAGGGATCGAGCCCCCAGAGCTTGTCGCCCTTGGGCACCAGATGCAGGTCGCTCACATGGACGAATTTCACGGGACGCGCTTTGCTTTCAAGGTTGCCGGTACCCGGCAGCGTACTGGCGAACCGGCAGGGACACTAGCGAAATCAACCGGCTATCTCGCTCTCCTTTCCGGCTTGATGCGCGTCTCGCGCAAGAGGCCGGCCCGCTCGATGATCGGATAGCCGGCCGAGACGATATGCGAATTGACCCGGTGCAGGTCGCGGATCATGTCGACGAAAAGGGCGCTCTTGCGCAAGGAGGCGCCCCTCGCCTTGCCGCTGTCGCGAAAATGCTCGTCGATGATCTTGTTCTCGAGCGTGCGGAAGGCGTTCTTCTGCTCGATCAGCCGTCTTGCGCCTTCCACGTCGCTCGAGGTCAGGACGCCGGTGGCGAGCCTGAGCGACTGGCTGATGATGAGGCACAGGTCGTCGAGCGAAGCCTGTTGCTCGACCGTGAAACTGATGCTCTGCTTGCTCTTGGCCTTGATACGGTCGGCGAGATTGAGATGGATGACGTCGCCCGCATGTTCGAGATTGCTGGCATAGAGCATGATCTCGAGCGCCCGCTGCGTGTCCTTCTTGTCGAGCTCCGACTGGGTGAGGTCGGAGAGATAGCCGTGCACCGAGGCCTGGTAGCGGTTGAGGCGCTCATCGAGCGCCTTGAGTTCCTTGAGCGTCTCCAGGCTGCCGCTTCTGAGCGCCACCATCGCCACATCGAACATGCGGTCGAGCAGCTCGCTCATGCGCACCGTCTCGAGCGCCGCGTTGGAAAGCGCGACGCTGGGCGTCGCCAGAGCCAGCTTGTCGAGATAGCGCGGCTGGCTCAGATTGTCCGGCGCCTGCTTGAGGTCGGGGATGATCCGCCGCATGAGATCGGCGACCAGGCGCGTGAAGGGCAGATAGATCAGGGCGGCGAGCAGGTTGAAGCCGGCATGGAAGAGGACGGCCTTCTCGACCGGCCCGCCCGGCAGCTGCGTCACATAGGGCGCGATCCGGCTGACGACGGCGAGCAGGGCGACGGAGGCGGTGCCGCGGCAGAACAGGTTGGCGAGAGGCAGCCGGCGCGCTTCGGGCGGCATCTGCAAGGTCGCCGTCACCGCCGGCAGGCCGCCGCCGCAATTGACGCCGAGGATGAAGCTCAAGGCGCCGGCGACGTCGAGGCTGCCATTGGCGAGGAAGGAGGCGATGAGGAGGATGACGGCGAGCGTCGAGTGGCAGAGCCAGGCGAGAACGGCGCCGGCGATGAAGGCAAGCAAAGGCTCGCGCCCGATGGCGGCGAGCGCGTCGTGGAACAGGCTCGCCTCGCGCAGCGGCACGGTGGCGCCGACGATGAGCTTGAGCGACATCAGCATCAGGCCGAAGCCGATGAGCATGCGGCCGAAATTATGTGGACGGAACTCGTCCGAGGCCGAGAAGGTCACATAGCCCGCGAACAGGAGGAGCGGCGACACCCACAAGGCATATGAGCTGCTGGAGGCGAAGACGCCCGAAACGAGAGCCGAGCCGACATCGGCGCCGAGCAGCACCGCGAGGCCGATCGAGGTGCCGATGGCGCCGCTGCCGGCAAGCCCGGCCATGATCAGGGCCATGGCCGTGGCGCTGCCGAGAGCGGCCGTCGCCATGCCGCCCGCCAGGAAAGCCGATATCCGGTTGGCGAGCCGCTGCTGGATGAAGTGCTTCAACCGGTCGCCCCAGCCGCGCATGATGCCGGTGCGCACCATGCGCACACCCCACAACAGCATGGCCACGCCGCCGAGAAGTTCGATGATGACCGTGGTGCCGGCGGTCATGACCGGCGCGCCGTTCTCAGTTCGGCCAGGGCAGGGACCAGGTTTTCACGTTGCTGTAGAATTTCATAGCCTCCAGGACGCCCTCCTTGATGCCGTTGCCTGAGTCCTTGATACCGCCGAAAGGCGACATCTCGATCCGGTAACCCGGCACTTCCCAGATGTTCACCGTGCCGACGTTCAACCCTTCGATGAATCGCGTGATCCGGTCAAGCCGGTTGGTGCATACGCCGGAGGAGAGGCCGAAGGGTGTCGAATTGGAGATCTGGATGACCGCGTCGTCGTCATTGGGCACGCGCACGATCGGGATGATCGGGCCGAAGGTCTCCTCGAAGACGAGCTCCGATTCATGCGGCACGTGATCGATCGTGATCGGCGGCAGGAGCGCGCCCTGGCGGCCTGGATTGTAAAGAACCTTGGCGCCTTGCGCTTCAGCGTGGTGGACTCGCTGCTCGAACAAGGCCGCCGCCTGCTCGTGGACGACGGTGCCGAGGTCGGTTTCGGGCGCCATGGGATCGCCGAACCTGATCTTCTTCGCCTTTTCGAGCACCAGGGGCACGAACCGGTCGGCGACGCGCTCCTGTACCAGGATGCGCTTCACCGCCGTGCAGCGCTGGCCGGAATTGCGTGTGGCGCCCTGGACGGCGAGCTCGGCCGCCTTGTCGAGGTCGGCGTCCGACAGGTCGTCGAGCACGATCAGGGGATCGTTGCCACCGAGCTCGAGCGCGGCGCGGCGATAGCCGGCCTTGCCGGCGATGAGCTTGCCGACCTTGACGCCCCCGGTAAAGGTGATGACGTCGATATTGGCGTTCGTCACCATCTCCTCGCCGATGTCCTGCGGCCAGCCGGTCACCACCTGGAACATTTCCGGCGGCAGGCCGGCTTCATAGAGGATATCGGCGAGCGCCAAGGCGGTGAGCGGGGTAAGCTCGGTCGGCTTGCACACGACGCAGTTGTTGGTCGCGATCGCGGGTGCCACCTTGTGCGACACCATGTTGAGCGGATGGTTGAAGGGCGTGATCGCCGAGACGACCCCCACCGGCTCGCGTTTGGTGAAGATCTTGCGCGGCTTGCCTTGCGGGGTCAGGTCGCAGGAGAAGATCTGGCCGTCGTCGAGGATGGCGAGCTGACCCGCCAGCGAATAGACGTCATAGGCGCGGCCGCATTCATAGAGCGAATCCTTCTTCGACAGGCCGAGCTCGAGGGTGATGAGGTCGGAGAGTTGCTCGCGCCGGTCGCGGATGAGCTCGGCGGCGCGGAACAGGATCTGCTGGCGCTCATAGCGGGTGAGCTTCGGCTTGAAGGCCTTGGCGATGGCGAAGGCCTTGGCCGCATGTTCGGGCCGCCCCGCCGGCACCGTGCCGATGATTTCATTCGTATAGGGATAGTGGACGGGGACGACGTCGTCCGCATCGACATGCTTGCCGCCGATGCGCATCGATTCCGTGATGACCTTGCGGGTGGGGGTGATCTTGTTCATGAGCTGGAAGCTTTTCAATGGTCGCGATTGACCCTCGCCCTGCAAGCGCAGCGCGGCGGGGAGAGGGAAGAGGCCCGTCGCGAAGCGACGGGAAGGGTGAGGGGCGAGGGGATGCCACGGACCGCTGTCTGAAGGCTTGGCATCACGCCGCCTCCTCGCGGCCGACGGCGATGTGGTTGCAGCCGATGGCGAAGGCGTCGAAGTTGCGCAAGTCGCCGCCGAGGCCCTGTGTCTTGCGGTTGACGATGATCGGAATTTCCTGCTCGGACAGGCCGCCATGCGAGCGCAAGGGCTCGCCGAGCCCCGACAGGTCATGCTTGTCGCGGCTGGTGCCGATCACCTTGCTGTGGGTCTCGCCGCCCGAGACCACGATGAGGTCGCCCATGCGGTCTTCCGGCAATTCGAAGCGCGCGCAGCCCGCCTGGCGGTCGAGCACGACGTCGATGCCGGGCTTGCCGGCGATCAGGCGCGCGACCTCCTCGGGCTCGGGCCCATAGAGATAGACCGTCGCGAAAGAACCGAGCGCGCCATGATGCACGACATAGGGATCGGTGATCGGGAGGATCACCTTGGTCTTGCCCGGCCCATAGGCCTGGTCGAGGACGTCCTGCAGGAAGATCACGTCGGGCTCGCCATTGCCGAGGTGCTTGTCCTTCATGCCGTGGTCGGCGACGATGACGATGGTGGCGCCCAGGGCGTCGAGCTCGCCCAGATAGCGGTCCATCATGGCGTAGAAGTCGTTGGCCTTCTCCGCGCCCGGTGCATGTTTGTGCTGGATATAGTCGGTGGTCGACAGATACATGAGATCGGGCCTCATCGTCCTGAGCAGGGCAACGCCCGCGGCGAAGACGAATTCGGACAGCTCGGCCGAATAGACTTCCGGAACGGCCATTTGGGTGAGCTGGCGCGCGTCCTCGAGGCCGTTCTCTTTCAAGGTCGCCTTGTCGGCCCTCTCGGAGGAGAAGCAGACGGCGCTGCCGTCGAAGGCGAGGCCCTTGCCGAGCAGCAGCCTGAGCTTGTCCTTCGCCGTGACCACCGCGACTTTGGCGCCGGCCTGCTGGAAGGCCTGGAAGATCGTGGGCGCCCTCAGCCACTTGGGATCGTTCATCATAATCTCGCGGCCGGTTTCGGGATCGATGAGGTAGTTGCCGCAAATGCCGTGCACCGCCGGCGGGCGGCCGGTGACGATCGACAGGTTGTTGGGATTGGTGAAGCTCGGCATGGCGGACAGGCCGCGTCGGTTCTCGCCCTTGGCGATCATCCGGTCGAGATGGGGCATCAGTCCCCTGGCGCGCGCGACCTCCATATAGGCGGGCTCGCTGCCGTCGCAGCAGACGACCACCAGGGGCGCCTGCGGCCAGGCATAGGTCCGGCCGTTCACCGACACGGTTTTTCGATTCTGGATCATGAACTTGGCTCGTTTCCCTGATTCTTGATCTCAAGCGTCCAGCGGACGCATGTCGGCGACCTTCATGTCCTTGAACACCTCGCGGATGGCGGTGAGCGCGCCGTGGATCACCGTCTCGTCGATCTGGCCGATCGTGCCGACGCGGAAGCTCGGCCGCTTGGTGAGCTTGCCCGGATAGATCGCGTAGCCGCGCTGCCGCAGCAGCTCGTAGAAGGTCTCGAAGCGGAAGTTGGGATCGCGCGGGGTCAGGAAGGTCTGGATGATCGGCCCCGCCTGGTCGTCCCTGAGCAAGGTCTCGATGCCCATCTCGCGCATACCCTTCACCAGCACCTCGGCATTGCGCGCATAGCGGGCATGGCGGGCGGCAAGGCCGCCCTCGCGGGCGAACTCCTCGAGCGCTTTCTGGAAGGCGACGAGGGCGTGGGTCGGCGGCGTGAAGCGGAACTGCTCGGTGCGCTCGAGCACCGCCCACTGCTCATAGAGGTCGAGCACGGTCGAATGGCAGATGCCCTCACTCTCCTCGAGCAGCGTGCGCCGCACCAGGGCATAGGAGAAACCAGGCACGCCTTCGATGCATTTGTTGGAGGACGACACCATCACGTCGATATTGGATCCCGCCATGTCGATGGGAATGGCGCCGAAGGATGACATGGCGTCGACCATCACGGTGAGCGCCCGGCCCGCCACGGCCTTGCAGATCGGCGCGATCGGATTGACGATGCCGGAGGTCGTCTCGCAATGTACGATCCACAGATGGCTGATGGTGCGGTCGGCATTGAGGACGCTGACGATCTCCTCGGGGCTCGGCGTCTCGCTGTCGCCCTTGTCGAGCGTCACCACCGGCCGGCCGAGGCGGTTGAGGATCTTGGCCGCCCGCTCGCCATAGGCGCCGTTGCAGACGACGAGCGTCTTGTAGCGTTTCGAGGGGCAAAAGCTGCCGAGTGCCGCCTCGATGGCGAAGGTGCCGGAGCCCTGCATGATCACGCATTCATAGCCCGGGCCGCATTGGGCGAGATCGAGCAGGCTCGAGCGGATCTTCTTCACGATGCCGCGGAATTCGATGTCGCGCGAACCGTAGTCGGCGAGCATCGCGAGCTTGACGCCGCGCGATGTCGTCAAAGGTCCCGGGGTGAGGAGATAGGGCATGTCCTCCTGGCCTTCGGGGCCGTTGAAGGTGGGCGCGAAAGAGGTGGTGAGCACGGTGGCGGTCATGAGGGGCCTCGCAGGTCGGATAGGGGTGATCCCATGCCGACATCTCGCGCCGATGATGATCATAAGTCAAATCGTTAGATCATATATTGAATATAAGTTCTACTTATGTAAGAAAGAGCCATGCGCTATGCTCAGCTCAAGGCCTTCCACGCGGTCGCGGCCAATGGCGGCTTCTCCAGGGCCGCCGAACGGCTGGCGCTGACCCAGCCTGCGATCTCCGACCATATCCGCAAGCTCGAGGAGGCCTATGGGTCGGAGCTGTTCCTGCGCCGCCGCGGCGGCGTCGAGCTGACCCAATTCGCCCGCAAGCTCTATGCCGTGACCGAGCGCATGTTCGAGGCGGAGACCGAGGCGCTCGAGCTCCTGTCCCGCGCCCGGGGCCTCGAGGAGGGAAGTCTCAGCATCGGCGCCGATGCCGCGACCCATGTCCTGCCGCTCATCCGCCGCTTTCGCGAGCGCTATCCGAGGATCGGGCTGAGGCTCGTCGCCGGCAATTCCGCCCAGCTCCTCGGCAGGCTCGACCGCTTCGAGATCGATTTCGCCGTCATCGCCGGGGCGCCGCCGCAGCCCGGCTATCACGCGCGGCTCTTGCGCGATGACGCGATCTCAGCCTTCACCGCGGCGACCCATCCCTTCGCCGGGCGCGATGCGATCACCTTCGCCGACTTCGTGCAGCAGCCGGTGGTGCTGCGCGAGGAAGGCTCCGTTACCCGCACGCTGCTGCTGGAAGAGGCGGCTCGCCGCGCGCTGGCGCTCGGCAACGTGCTCGAGATCGAAAGCCGCGAGGCGGCGCGCGAGGCAGTGGCGAGCGGCCTCGGTGTCGGCATCATCTCGACGGCCGAGATCGTGCCCGATGCAAGGCTGCATGTCCTGCGCTTCAACGACTGGGAGGCGCGCATGAGCGAGTGGCTCGTCTGCCTCGCGGCACGCGCCGATCTGCACATCATGCGTGCCGTGCTGGGCCTGCTGCGGCGCTGACATGACCCCTGGTCAAGCTCGCGAAGTTGCGAGGTGACTTTGCGCCTGATTGGTATAGACTGCCGGCATGGTTCAGAAATTCATCGCGGCCTGCGTCCAGAACTGCGCCACGCCTGATGTGGAGGCGGATATCGCCATATTGGCGAAGCTCGTCGACCGTGCCGCCGCCGCGGGCGCGCAGTTCATTGCGCTGCCCGAATATTGCGCTGGGCTCGACACCAAGGACGGCATGCTGCATCCCTTCGCGGTGCCGGAGAGCGATCATCCGGTGCTGCCCGCCATGGCCGAGCTCGCAAGACGGCATAAGGCCTGGATCCTGGTGGGATCGATCGGCGTCAAGTCGGCCGACGGCCGCATCTTCAATCGCGGCTATATGCTCTCGCCTGACGGCGCGATCGCGGCGCGCTACGACAAGGTCCACATGTTCGACGTCGATCTCGGCGAAGGTCATGTCTATCGCGAATCCGCCACCATCGTGCCGGGCAGCGAGGCGGTGCTCGCCCCCTGCATCGGCGGCCCGGTCGGGCTGTCGATCTGCTATGACCTGCGTTTCGCCAGCCTCTACCGCACCCTCGCCAAGGCCGGCGCAGAGATGCTGGCCGTGCCGGCCGCCTTCACCCGCATCACCGGCAAGGCCCACTGGCATATCCTCAACCGCGCCCGCGCCATCGAGAACGGCGCCTATGTCATAGCGCCGTGCCAGTACGGGACGCTGGCCGGCGGCTCGGAATGCTACGGCCATTCGCTCATCATCGATCCCTGGGGCCGCGTGCTGGCCGATGGCGGCGAGGCTGAGAACGTCGTCGTGGCCGAAATCGATCTCGCCGAAGTGGCGAAGACCCGGGCGCGCATTCCCTCACTCCTGCATGACCGCCCCTTCACGATCGAGAGCATCGCGCCGGCGGTTGCGGCGGAGTAGCATGGATGCGCAGGTGAGTGTCAGCTCACATTCGCGGCGACGACCTTCCTCACATTGTTCCGGTGCACCGCCTCATAGGGCGCGAAATAATTCACCCATTTCGCCTGCAGGGGCCCGGCGATCAGCGTCGAGAGCGCCTCGCCGCGCAATTCGGGCTCGCCGATGCAGCGGTTCAGCATGCGCAGATATTGCTGGGTGGCGCGGATGAGGGGCCGTTCGTAGCCGCCGGCCGCAATGACCTGGGGGTCGCCGTGATTGGGCAGGATGCGCGAGACGGGCCAACTCCACAGACGGTCGAGCTCGGCCAGATGGGTGTCGAGCGCCTTGGGCTCGGCCACATAGGTCACGGTGTCCTCGAGCGTGTCGCCGGCGAAGAGGAGGGACAGGTCCTCGATGTGCAGCAGCGTCGCGTCGTCGCTGTGGATATGGGCGTGGCGCAGATGCACGTCGAGCCCCCCGACATCGAGCTTGAGATGGTCCGCATAGGTGAGGGTCGGCAGGACCAACGGCGAGATGGCGGGCGCACCGTGATGGCTGCCGTCCTCGATCCCGGCGCGATGCGCCGCGAGATTGGCGAGCGTCAGCTCATGCGCGATGATCTCGCAATCGGCGAAGGCCGCGTTGCCGGCGACATGATCGAGATGCCAGTGGCTGAGTACGACGCGGATGCGCTTCATGCCCATGCGGTCGAGGAAGGTGCGGATCTTCTTCGCATGGGCGACTGAGAGATGCGTGTCATAGACGAGGGCATCGTCCTCGTCGACGAGCGCGTAGCTCGCGGTGCCGAGCGAGAAACCGCCGTCGTCGAGCCAGTTCTCTTCTTCCGAATGGAGCCGGACATTGGGTATGCGCCCGTCATAGAAGGCATAGACGAAGGGCAAGGGCTTCAGCACGCGCAGATGCGCGACGGGATTGGGCTCGATCATGGGGCAGTCTTAGCGCGCCGGCGCGCGAAGCCGCTACCGGTTTCTTGGCGGTCTAGTCGACCTTGAGCGGTCGGAGCCGGCTGTCCTCCATCTCGTCATAGGCCTTCTGGATGCGGATGAACATGGCGTTCATGTACTCGACGACTTCCTTGGGCACGTCCTTGCTGGCGAGCTTGTCGGGATGGTAGAGCCGCGCCTTGGCGAGATAGGCCGCCCGGATCTCGCCCGCATTGGCTCCGCGGTCGACGCCCAGCGTGTGATGGGGATCGAAGGCGGAGGTGCTTTGCGTGCGGCGCGCGAGATGGTCGGTGCGCGGCAGGTCGATGGCGGCGATCATCGCGATGGAGCGCTTGGCGATCAGGGTCAGCGTGTTGTCGCGCTTCTCGAAATCGATGAACTGGTCGGGATTGTTGAGAAGGTCGCGCAGCTTCTGCGCCTGGCCGAGGAACACATGGCCATTGAGGACGTCCCCGGATTGGAGAGTCAGCGTGACCGCGACGCGCTGCCTTTCTGTTTCGTTTGATCCAAACATGAGCAATGATTCCGGGACTGTATGTCCCGGCAAGCTTGCCCGAGCGCCTCCTAGAGAACTATTATAATTGTCGTTAAAATTTAACCGGTTTGGTTTACGCCGCCGCCGAGCGGCCGCTTCTCACATAATCGTCGAGCCATGCCGTGCGATAGCCATCCTCTTGCCAGAGCACGGGAAAATAGCTCTCGTCCATATCGGTCGAATGCGCCTTCTTATAGCGCGAGTAAATATAGCTGACTTCATGCGGATGAAATTTTGCTGTGGACGATATGCAATGGGCGATGACCGAGCGGCGCGGCCGCGTGCCCTTGTTGTCGCGTGAGCCATGCCAGGTGCGGCCGTGGTGGAACACCGCCGTTCCCGCGGGCACCTCGATCGGCACGATCTCGTAGTTCGTAATGCCGGCGGCTTGCGCCGCGGGCTTGAGATCGGCCAGTGCGTCGTCCGGCGCATGGAACTGCTGGATCGGCGGCGAGATCGGCCACCGATGCGAGCCTCTGACATGCTCGATCGTGCCCTGGAACGCCTTGGTGTCGTCGAGGGTGATCCAGCAGGTCATCATCTCGCCGGGCTCGATCCAGCGGTTGTAGGAATCGTCCTGATGGAAGCCGAGCGGCTTACCGCCCGGCGGCTTCCAGATGACATTGTCCTGCCCGAGGCGGGCGCCCGGCCAGCCGCGCAGCCTGGCGCAGGCCTCGCCGACATCGCGTCGGAGCACGATCGCGGCGACGGTCAGGTCCGACTTCCAGCCGTTGCAGATCTGCCGCGTCAGGTCCTCGCGGTCGCGTCCCAGCCGCCAGTTCCACTCGTCGGGATAGAGCCCGGTCTCGAACGTGCCGGAGAACATCGGCTCGAACCGTGCCCGGGCGGCCTCGATCTCGGCGGGCGCCAGCGCGCCCTCGACGGCGACGAAGCCGTCACGGGCGAAATCGTCGAGATGCTTCTGGGTGATGGCGATCATAAAGGCCTCACTTGAGCGCGGAGAGCGCGGCAACGCCCAGGAAAGTCGCGGCGATGCCGAGCCAACGAAGATAGGCGATCCTTTCCTTGAAGAAAAGGCGGGCCAGCACGATCGTGATGGCGCCGGACGCCGTGGCGCAGACGGTCGCGAGCTCCGGCTGGTCGCTCTTGCCGGCGGCGAAGAGCAGGACGGTGGCGACGACGTCGAGCAGGCCCATCAGAAAGAGCACCGGCAGATGACGCGCTTGTGGCTTGAATGGCGCCGGTCTGATCAGCAGGAGCGGCAGCATGACGGCCGCGCCCGCGAGGCGGGAAATCCACACCGACTGCAGCTCGCCGAAGAGCACGGCCGATTTCTGGCCGGTGAGGATGGCGATGATGAAAGTGGCGTGGGCGAGGAGGGAGAAGATGATCGTGCGCCGCCACCTGCCGGGTGTCTCGTCGGCCGCCGCCGGCTCCTCGGGCTCGGCCCAGGCGACCACGAAAGCCCCGGCGAGGACGACGGTGATGAACAGGAGCTGGAGTGGTGTCGGGATATGGCCGGCAAAGACGCCGAGGAGAACGATCGTCGCCGGATAGGACATGGTGACCGGCACGGCGAGCGATACCGGGCCCGAGGCGATGCCGGCGAAGAGCCAGAGGGTCGCAAGCGCGATGCCGGCGCCGGCGATGACGGGCCAGACGACGTCGCTGCGCGCCAGATCGGGGACTTCGCCGAAGGCGATGAGCGACAGCGTGATGAGGATAAGGCCGAACAGCGTCACGGCGGCCACCACGCGGATAGCCCCGATCGCCCGACTGACCGAGCCCGCGGCGAAATCGAGCGTCCCGAGGCACAGGGCCGCGAGCGAGCCGAGGAGGACCGGATTCATGGCCCGCGCCGTCTGCCGTCAGATACTGTCGGCGCCGACCAGGTCCTGGCGGGCGGTTTCGAGGTGCCGGCTGATGAGATCGGCGGCGGTCGCCGGGTCGCGCATCTTCAGCGCCTCGAAGATGGCGCGATGCTGCTGGTTGTAGATGTCGATCTTCTCTCTGACCAGGATGATCTGCTTCATCTGCTCCCACTGCGCGTGGTTCCGGACCGTGTTGATATGCTGGTAGAGGCGGTAGAGCAGGGGATTGCGCGAGCACCGCGCCAGCGCCAGGTGGAACTCCGAATCGAGCTTGGTGAAGAGGTCCTGATCGTCGTTCGTCGCCTCGATCCTGACCAGGATGCTGCCGATGGCATCGAGGTCGCGCCCCGAGGCGTGGAGTGCCGCGAGCCTGGACATGGCCGGCTCGATGGCGATGCGCGCCTCGATGAGCTGCAGAGGCGAGATGAGGTCGGTGACGTCCGACATCGCATCCTGCACCGGGCCCTGATAGCTGACGAAAGTGCCGGAGCCGACGCGGCGCACCACCAGGCTCTTCTGCTCGAGCTGGTCGAGCGCCTTGCGGATGGTCGAGCGCGCCGTGCCGAAGGCGACCGCGAGCTGGCGCTCGGGCGGCAGCTGGTCGCCGTCGCTGTAGACTCCGCTTTCGATGGCGCGCCTCAGCCTGGAGGTGATCGAATTGGCGCCCCTGGTGGCGACGAGCTGGGGGTCTTCGCCTTCGGCCTCGAAGGCGCTGCGCGTCTTCATCACGTCGTCCTGTATTTCCGGTGCCATGGTCTCAATTGGTTGTAATTGGCAAAAATTGGTTTGCAATCGGTCTGAATTTGTGGATCATTATGCCAGAACCGCGGGTTTTGTCCCGAAAAAAGCATCCAAACCGGTTCAGCCCAATCTGACCGACTGGGTTCCAAGGAGGAAGGCGAGGGTCATGGCAGTCCCGTCAGGCGTGAAATATGCGATCATTGGGGCCGGTATTCACGGCCTCTCCACCGCCTATCATCTGGCCCTCAAGCTCAAGGAGACGGGCCGCGGTTCCGGCAAGGACATATTGGTGGTCGACAAGACCTCGATCGCCGCCGGGGCCTCGGGCATCGCCTGCGGGGTGGTGCGCAACAACTACTACCAGCCGGCGATGCGCGAATTGATGGCGCATTCGGTGTCGGTCTGGGAGAGCGATCCCAAGGCCTATTCCTATCATCCGGTCGGCTACATGCAGATTTCGCCGGAAGTCATGCATCAGCAGGTCGGCACCATCTACGAGCAGCAGAAGACCATCGGCTATTCGTCGACCTTTATCGAAGGCGAGAAGGACTCGATGGCCTACATGAAAGGCCTGTTCGACGACTGGCAGGCCAAGGGCATCACTTCGGTCCTGCACGAGAAGAAGGGCGGTTATGCCAACAATACCGCCTCGATCTACGGCCTCGCCTCCAAGGCCGAGGCGGAAGGCGTGCGCATCATGACCGGCGTCGCGGTCAACGGTTTCGAATTCGGCAGCAATTCGCAGGCGGTGACGGCGATCCTGACCAGCAAGGGCCGTATCGCCTGCGATTATGTCGTGGTCGGCGTCGGCCCATGGGTCAACCAGGTCTGGAACATGCTGGACCTGCCGCGCACCGTCTCGATCAAGGGGCGCGACGGCAAGATGCATGACAATGTGCGCATGTGGAAATACTGGTGCCTGGAAGAGGGAACGCTGGGCGTCGACCCCAACATGCATAAGACCAATGACGGCAGGATGCCACCCGTCATCCATGTCGACACCGACGCGCCGCTCCATTCCGATGTCGACGGCCGGCTCCTGACCGACAAATTGTGGGGCCTCTACTACAAGCCCGATTTCAACTTCGGCGGCGTGCAGGGCGGCGCTTCGCCCTACAAGGTCGAGGGCGAGCCCGACAAGATCGCCATCGATCCTTACGGCCCCGATTCGCCCGACTTCATCGTCGGCGACGATTTCATCGAGACCTGGTGCTCGATGCTGGCGCACTGCCAGAAGCGCTTCGAGGGCAAGATCGGCATCTACAAGAAGGACGAGAAGTCGGGCGGCCTCGGCTGCTTCACGCCAGACAACTTCCCGGTCTTCGACGTGTTCCGCGACAATGTCTTCGTCATCGCGGATTCGAACCATGGCTACAAGATGATCGGCGTCGGCAAGCTCGCCGCTCAGGAGATCGTCGGCGAGAAGTCGAAGCTGCTCGAGCCCTTCCGCTTCTCGCGCTATGCCGAAGGCAAGCTCCATCCCGTGTCCAACAGCCCCTTCCCATGGAGTTGATCGAACCGACTTGCTTTTGAATTTACCGAACCGGTTCTGTCGCGTTAGGCTCCGCGCCTGAGGCCACCAAGAACCGGAAACGAAACAGAGGAAACGCCACATGACGGACTATGAGAAATTCATCAAAAGCGACGGCCGCGATGCGCTGATCAAGCAGGTCCGCAAGAAGATCGATCAGCTCGGCATCGAATATCTCTATCTGCAATTCGTCTCCGTCACCGGGCGCATCATGGGCAAGGGCATCCCGGCCGACCACTGGGAGAACATCGCCAATGGCGGCTTCCAGCTCGTCTATGGCTCGACCGTCAACCTATTCATGAACCGGCGCGGCGAATATTTGGGCTACGGGCCGGAAGCGGCCGAGCTCGTCGGCGTCCCCGAGCCCGAGACCTTTATGCAGCTGCCCTGGGACAAGCGCGTCGCGCGCATGTTCTGCACCTTGTTCCGCAATCGCGAGGAGAAGGATGATCCGGGCGGTTTCCTCACCTCCGACTGCCGCGGCAATCTCAGGCGTATCCATGACAAGTTCGAAAAGGATCATGGCCTGCGCATGCGCCACGGCACCGAGCCCGAGATGATGTGGCTCAAGAAGGACGACAACGGCAATCCGAACGGCGGCTATTCCAATCCCTATTGCTATCACATCGACCAGTTCGAGAGTCTGCGCCCGGTCTATATGCGGGTGATCGAATACGGCCGGAAGATGGGCCTCGACATGATCCAGGGCGACCATGAGGATGCGCCCGGACAGATCGAGCTCAACTTCAACTATGACGAGGCGTTGCGCACCGCCGACCGCCTCACCACCTATCGGCAGATCTGCGCGCAGGTGGCGCGTGAGTTCAACATCATCGCCTGCTTCATGTGCAAGCCTTTCATGGGCGTGTCGGCCAATGGCTGCCACCACAACATCTCGCTGTGGAAGGGCGGCAAGGACGAGTTCAAGGCGCTCGGCAACGACTCCAAGAACCTCCCCGGCTTCGAGCACAATTACATGTATCGCCGCGGTGGCGAGAACACCTTCATGCCCGACACGAAGGATCCGCGAATGCCGGGCAAGATCGGCCTCTACACCATCGGCGGCATCGTCAAGCATCTCGGCGCCTTGACCGCCATCGGCTGCTCGACCGTCAACTCCTATCGCCGCCTTTGGGACACGGGCTTCTGGGCGCCGGTCTTCGCCGACTGGGGCTTCCAGAACCGCACCACGGGTCTGCGTGTTTCGGCCCCCGGGCGCTTCGAGTATCGCGCCGTCGACTCGATGGTGAACCCCTACCTGATGGCGGGCGCCATTCTCAGGGCCGCCGATGACGGCATCCGCAACAAGATCGATCCGGGCAAGCCCGAGGAACGCAACATCTATGCCGCCATGGAAGCCGGCAAGCAGGTGAAGCGCCTGCCGATGACCTTGGGCGATGCCCTCGAGGCGCTCAAGAAGGACGATGTCATCAAGTCGGCGATGCCGGGTGAGATGCATCGTCTCTTCGACGAATACAAACGCGACGAGTGGGAGCGCTTCCTCCACACCTCGACGCAGTGGGATCTGGATACCTATCTGAATTGTCTGCCGTAATCCCCCATGCAGGGGATCGAGGAAAGGAGAGATAAGTCATGTGCGGGATAGCCGGGCTCATCCACCGCAACGGATCAGGGAACATCGGTCAGGAAATGACCCAGATGCTCCAGTCGCTCAAGCATCGTGGACCGGACTCCACGGGCTATGCGATCTACGGCGCGCCGGGACGCAATGAATATGTCATGCGTTTCAAGGTCGCCGAGCAGGAAGACATGGCCAAGGGCTTCGACATCCATGACGAGGTCAAGCGCCGCCGCGCCAAGGTCGAGGAACGCCTCGCCGGGCTCGGCGTCCAGGTCATCGACAAGGACGACGTCACCGAATACGCCTACCGCTATCGCATCCAGTATGACGGTGACATGAAGAAGCTCGCCGACTATGTCGAGGATGTCGAGGGCACCGAGATACTGTCGATGGGCAATGCGCTCGAGCTCATCAAGGATCTGGGCGATGCGGCGCGGGTCGCCGAGCAATATGACCTGCGCAAGTTCAAGGGCACGCACGGCATCGGTCACACCCGCATGGCGACGGAGTCCGACGTCGACATCCGCTCCGCCCATCCCTATTGGGCCTACCCTTATAACGACATCGCCGTCGTCCATAACGGGCAACTCACCAACTACTGGATGATGCGGCGCGAGTTCGAGCGGCGCGGCCATCGCTTCATGTCGAATTGCGATTCGGAATTGCTGGCGGTCTACACCGCCTACAATCTCGAGCATGGCGCGACGCTCGAGGAGTCGCTGCGCCAGTCGATCCAGGACATCGACGGCGTCTTCACCTATCTCGTGTCGACCAAGGACGCGCTCGGCATGGCCAAGGACACCATGGCGGCGAAGCCCATGGTCCTCTACGAAAGCGACGACCTCGTGGCGCTCGCTTCCGAGGAAGTGGCCATCCGCGCCGTCGTTCCGCACGAGATCGACACCTGGGATCCCTATGATGAGGAGGTTCGCGTATGGCGGGCTTGACCACCACGAAACAGGCCCATGTCTCGCATGACATGGGCATGCACACCGAAGCTTTGCGCGGCAAGACGCAGCAGCGCTTCTTCGATGTGACCGAGGAGGGAGGCGGCTACGGCTATCCCGACGCGCTCGACGTCGATTTCAACAAGCGCGCCGAGCTCGATTGCGAGAAGCTCGACACCAAGCAGATCAACGCCCAGCTGCGCGACCTGATGAAGCGCGGCTACGGCACGGTCGTGCTGCAGAATCCGGGCTCCAAGCATTCCATCGCCGTCGGCATTCTCAACCGCCTCAATCTCTATATCGAGGGCTCCTGCGGCTACTTCGCGCTCGGCCTGCTCGACGGGCCGAATGTGAAGGTCAAGGGCCGCGTCGGCTGGGCCTGCGGCGAGAACATGCTGTCGGGCACCATCCTCATCGAGAAGAACGCCGGCTCGCAGTTCGGCGCAGCGCTGCGCGGCGGCGATATCGTCTGCAAGGGCTCGGTCGGCGCCCGCACCGGCATCGACCAGAAGGGCGGCAATATCATCGTCGGCGGCGATACCGGTTCGTTCACGGGCTTCATGATGCAGCGCGGCCGCATGGTGATCTGTGGCAACGCCGGCAAGAATCTCGGCGACTCGATGTATGACGGCACCATCTATCTGGGCGGCGAGGCGCGGAGCCTCGGCGTCGATGCGGTGCCGGGCGAGATGACCGCTCTCGATCGCGAATGGCTGACCCGCAAGCTCAAGATGTACGGGATGTATCCCGACAAGGGCATCGGCCATTTCAAGAAGATCGTCGCCGGCAAGCAGTTGTGGAACTACGACAATCTCGAGCCGGGTGAAAAGAAGCTGGTGCTCTAGCTTTCAGTCATCCCGGCGAAAGCCGGGACCCGCTGAATGAGTGCCATCTGAGAAGCGCTGATCGCGCGGAGAGAGTTCAATAGGCCCCGGTTTTCGCCGGGATGACGAGATATCAAGGTGAGGACCTGACATGGCTAAGAAAGCAGCCAAGAAAACCAAAGCGAAGTCGGCGCCGGTGAAGGCCAAGGCGAAGCCCGCGGCCAGGGCGCTCGCCAAGACCAACGGCAATGGCGCCGTCAAGCGCACCGCCACCGGCCTTGCGGCGTTGTCTCGTGCGCCGGCCGAGAGCAAGAAATATCTGTTGGGCTCGTCCAAGATCTTCACCCCGGAGGTCATGAACGACATCCACATCAAGTCGGAGCTCGGCCGCTACCGCATGCGCGGCTTCTCGCTGTTCAAGAAGATCCCGCACTGGGACGACCTCACCTTCCTGCCCGGCACGCTGACCCGCTTCGTCATCGAGGGCTATCGCGAGAAATGCGACACCAAGACGATCATCGGTCCGCGCGCCAAGCGTCCGATGGTGCTCGACATCCCGGTCTATGTGACCGGCATGTCCTTCGGCGCCTTGTCCTACGAGGCCAAGATCGCGCTGGCCCGCGGCTCGACCATGGCGGGTTCCGCCACCTGCTCGGGCGAGGGCGGCATGATCCCCGATGAGCGACGCTATTCGATGAAGTGGTTCTACCAGTGCATCCAGTCGCGCTACGGCTTCAACCCGCATCATCTGCGCCTTGCCGACGCCTGTGAGTTCTTCATCGGCCAGGGCTGCAAGGTCGGCCTCGGCGGCCATCTGATGGGCCAGAAGGTGACCGACCAGGTCGCCGAGATGCGTTCGCTGCCGGCCGGCATCGACCAGCGCTCGCCCGCCCGTCACCCGGACTGGCTCGGCCCCGACGATCTCGCCCTCAAGATCCAGGAGATCCGCGAGGCGACCAACTGGGAGATCCCGATCCAGCTCAAGCTCGGCGCGGCGCGCGTCTATGACGACGTGCGCATGGCGGTGAAGTGCGATCCGGATTCGATCTATATCGACGCCATGGAAGGCGGCACCGGCGCCGGTCCGCATATTGCGACCGAGGACACGGGTGTACCCGGCATCGCGGCCATACGCGAGGCGCGGCGCGCCATCGATGAGCTCGGCAAGAAGGGCGAGATCTCGCTCGTCTATGCCGGCGGTATCAGGAATGGCGGCGACGTCGCCAAGGCTTTGGCGCTCGGCGCCGATGCCATCGCCATCGGCCATTCGGTGCTCATGGCCCTCAACTGCAACAAGCATATCGACGGCGTGACCGACTATCCAGCCGAGATCGGCGTCGATGCAGGCTTTTGCTATCACTGCCACACCGGCCGCTGCCCGGTCGGCGTCGCCACCCAGGACCCGGTGCTGAGAACGCGCCTCGATCCCGACAAGGCGGCCGAGCGCGTCTACAACTTCCTCCACACGCTGACGATGGAGGCCCAGTTGCTGGCCCGCGCCTGCGGCAAGACGAATATCCATTCGCTCGAGCCCGAGGACCTCGCCGCCCTCACCATGGAAGCCTCCGCCATGTGCAAGGTGCCGCTCGCCGGCACCAACTACACGGTCGGCATGGAAGGCGGGAATTATCACAAATATTGATCCTCCACCCTCTCCCCTTTGGGGGAGAGGGCAGGGTCAGGGGGATGCAAGGAGAGAAATATGGCAGGCACAAGCTACAAAGGCTCGGACATCAAGTCGGTCGACCAGTTCATCAAGGACAAGGCCGGCCTTTCCTCCTCGCGCGAGAAGGAGATCGGCCAGCATATCGGTTACCGCTATGACGTGAACCTGATCCCCGACTACAAGCGCCTTACGCCTTTCCTGAAAGGCTATTTGGAGTTCATGGGCTGGGACGACCTCAACTGGCTCGAGGACGTGCATATGGGCTATGAAGAGGGCGAGCCCGCCATCTTCGACCGCAACTGCAATGGCTGGGTACGCATCCCGAAGAACGTGAAGCTGCCGGACAACCAGCAGGATCGCGACATGATGGCGCGCGAATTGCTGATCAAGTTCCAGATGTCGCCCAAGCACCCGATGGTGCAATTGAACAAGGCCTATCGCAAGGTCGGATGATCTCGGCCTTGTCATGTGCTATAATGGTGCATGGCAAGGTGCGATGGCCGATATACTCATTGATGTGCCGATTGATGTTGTCGAACGCTTGAAGAAGCGCGCCGCAGCGAACGATCGTGAGCTTGATGACGAACTGACCTCGATCGCGATGGCGTGGGTGCGTCGTGATGCGGCGGAGCACGGCAACGAACGGTCGGATTGATCATGCGCAGCGGCGGATGCCAATGCGGCGCCGTGCGCTACCAATACGCAGGTGAGCCCCGGGCGCTCTATGTCTGCCACTGCGCCGAATGCCGCAAGCAATCGGCCTCGGCTTTCGGCATGTCGCTGGTCGTACCGCGCGCGGGTTTCCGCGTCACCGAGGGAGCGCCGGAATTCTGGACCCGCCTTGCCGACAGCGGCCGGCAGGTCAAATGCGCCTTCTGCCCGGACTGCGGCTCGCGCCTGTGGCATGAGCGGGAAGGTTTCTCGGAGACCGTGACCGTCAAGGCCGGTTCGCTCGACGAGCCTGTCGACGTGACGTTGGCCATTCACATCTGGACCTCGCGCAAGCTGCCTGGCGTCATCATACCGGACCGCGCCCTGCAATACCCGCAAGAGCCGCCGGACTAGCGCGGGATGCGAAAAAGTGGCACCGGTTTTTCGCAAGAATCCCGCGCTAACATATAGGAATCGATCACGTTTATGAGTTTGGATTGATTCAATCCAAACTCATCGTGATCTAGGGCTGCAAGATCTCGAGCAGCTTCGCCACCAGCTTGCGGGCGATCCAGCGCTGCGGGTCGAGATTGGGGTTGTAGATGGTGAGCGTCATGCCCATGACCTTGCCCGTGGCAAAGGCGGCGCCCAGCAGGCGCGTCAGTTCTTCATAGGATAAGCCGTCCTTCATCCGGTACTCCACCGCCGGCATGATCTCATCGGCGAGCACGTCGACGTCGAAATGGATCCAGAAGCCCGCGAGCTCGTCCTTCGTCACCCGCGCCAGGGCCCGCTCGACCCCTTCGGCGCCGAGCGCATGCGCGTCCTTCACTTCGATGCGCTCGAGCGCTTTGGGATAGGGCGTTTCGATGAAGTCCTTGTCCTGCAGATGGTCGCGCGTGCCATAGGCGACGCAGTCCTCGGGACGGAAATAGGGGCCGAGCCCGTCGATATTGGAGAGCAGCGCCGGCCCGTTGCCGGTCACCAGTGCCAGATCCATCGAGGCGGCCTCGCCATAGGGTTCGAGCCTGGCGTCCCAGTAATCCATATGACCGTCGACGAACAGGAGCCCATGGCGTCCGCGCTCCCTGAGCGCCAGAGCCGGGCCCAGAAGGATGCTGCAATCGCCGCCGAGCAGAAGCGGCACCTGCTTGTCCTCCAGCATGTTCCAGACCTCGCGCGCCAGGGTCTGCGAATAAGTGAGAAGCCCCGCGGGGTTGAGCATATGCGTTTCAGGATCGCGGCGCGGGTCATAGGGCGGCGGCTCGACGCGCAGCGTCTTTTCTATGCCGAGCCCGACGCCGAGGCCCATCTCCAGGAGCACCCTTGGCGCATCCTGGAGTCCAGACGGCCACAAGCCGAGCACGGAAGGGGCTTCGATGATCGCGTAACGGGTCATGAGCTGGTTTCCCACTTTTTCAGCTTACGCTCCCACGCTAGAAAGGTTCCCGACATTCAGCAACGGGAACATCGCCATGAGCAAAGCCGGCACATTGGGACTGTCCTCACTCGATGGAAAGGTCGCCATCGTCACCGGCGGCACGCAGGGGCTGGGCGAGGCGACGGCGCATCTTTTCGCCGATCGCGGCGCAAAGGGCCTGGTGATCTGCGGCCGCAATGAGAAGAACGGCGAGAAGGTCAAGGCGGCGCTCGGAAAGAAGGGGACGAAAGCAGTCTTCGTGAAGGCCGATCTGGGCTCCGTCGCGGACAGCCGCGCCGTCGTCGCCGCCGCCGACAAGGCCTTCGGTCGCGCCGATATCCTGGTCAATGTCGCCGGCATCACCGATCGCGGCACGATTTGGGACACGAGCCCGGAGCTCTTCGACCAGATGTTCGCCGTCAATGTCAGGGCGCCGTTCTTCCTCATGCAGGACACGGCGAAGCTGATGCGGCGCGAGAAAACGGGCGGCACCATGGTCAACATCATCTCCATGTCGGGCCATGGCGGGCAGACCTTCATCACCGCCTATTGCGCCTCCAAGGGCGCGCTCATCACCCTCACCAAAAACGTCGCCTTCGGCCTCATGCGCCACCGGATCAGGGTCAACGGCCTGTGCATCGGCTGGATGGACACGCCGGGGGAGGACCGCATCATGAAGACCTATCACCAGGCGGAGAACGGCTGGCTCGCCGAGGCCGAGAAGAAGCTGCCCTTCGGACGCCTGCTTAAGACGGACGAGGTGTCGCGCGCCATCGCCTATCTGGCGAGCGATGAGTCCGGCATGATGACCGGATCGATCATCGATTTCGATCAGCAGGTGGCGGGCTGCGCCGACAGCGCCCCGCAGCCGCCGCCTATGTAGGTCTCAGCGTCCGCAATATTGCTTCCAGATGACGTGATCGAGCGACCACGCGCCGGCGCCGCGCGCGATCAGGATGAGGAAGCAGGCGATCCATGTGCCATGCGTCGGCCAGGCGCCGGGATAGACGAAGACCTGGATGACGAGCGTCATGACGATGAGCGCCAGCGCGGCGAAACGTGTCGCGAGGCCCAGGACCAGCAGGATCGGAAAGGCGTGCTCGGCGAAGGCCGCGAGATGCGCCGCGACCGCGGGATCGATCACCGGCAGCCTGTATTCCTCGCGGAAGAGATAGATCGCGTTATCGGAGACGCGCCAGCCGTCGAGCTTGGTCTGGCCCGATTGCCAGAAGACGGCGGCTGGGAAAATGCGCGCGGCGAGGGCTGCGAGCGAATAGGGAATCTGCTCGCATAGCGCGATCGCCCTTTCGACCATGCCGGCGAGTGGCGTTGATGTCGCGGCTTTGTCCATTCAGGCCTCCAGGGAGGGATTGGCGGTGATGTCGATGACGGCGCCGGAACGCATGAGATCGGCCAGGTTCCGGCCGATATCGAACGCATGATCGCCGTCCAAGGCCGCTTCATAGGCCTCGCCGAGCGTCGCGCCGTTCATCAAGTCGCGGAGGAAGACAGCGCTGCCCGAGCCGATCTCCCGCGTCAGCACGGTGAGCTCGGGACGCGTGACGAGAGCATTTTCCGCGCGCCAGTCCGCGATCGGGGCGAGTTCCCGCGCGCCCGAATTCATCGCCCAGATGGTGACGATCGGATAAGGCGAGGTGAGCACCGATGTGGCGGGATGGAAGACAAGGATGAGCCCGCTCATCCGGTCGGGTGCGAGGCGCGCCAGGGCTTGGGCATCGATCGGCGCCTGATCGCGCGCGTGATAGGCTTTCACCTGGGCATTCTCCAGGCGCACGATATCGGCGAGATAGGGCAGGCCGGCGGCGGGGGGGAAGGCCGCGACGAAATCGGGGAAGTCCTCGCCATACTGCAGGAGGACCGGCGAGGCCGGCGGCGCCCCTAGCACGAAGTCACGCGCCATTGCGGTGAAGAAGTCCGCGCCGACGATCTTCTCGGTCACCGGGAAGCGCGCGGCCAGCGCCCGCGCGAGGCCCGTCGCGACATTGTTGCGATAGACGCCATAGCGCTTGCTGGGCTCGGCGCCGGTCCAGGAGCGCAGTGCTTGCGGCACGGGCTTCGTCCGGTCGAGCAGCGCTTCGGCGAAGGCGGCCTGGGTCGTGGCGCTCATGGCCGGCCTCACGCGGCTCGCCGCGCCTGGGCGCGGTCGAGGATGGCTTGCGCGGCCTCCGCTTCGGCCCGCAACAGGGACCAGACGGGAACCTTGTCGTCCCATTCGACCAGGCTGGCGACGGGTCCGGTCCGTGCGATCACGCTTTCGTAGAGAGACCAGACCGGATCGGCGACCTCCGTGTCGTGGGTGTCGATGAGGAGCGGAGTGCCTGCTTCATCCGTCGTTGCGGCATGGCCGCTCAGATGGATTTCGCCGACATGCTCGACCGGGAAGGCCGCGAGATAGTTCCGGGCGTCGCGCCCGTGATTGGTGGCCGAGACGAAGACATTGTTGACGTCGAGCAAGAGGCCGCAGCCGGTGCGCCGCGCGATCTCGGCCAGGAAATCGGTCTCCGCAATCGTGCTCTCGGCGAAGAGCAGATAGGTGGCGGGGTTTTCGAGCAGCATCTGCCGGCCCAGCGCCGATTGCACCTGATCGACATGCTCGACGATGCGGCCGAGCGTTTCAGGCGTGTAGGGGAGCGGCAGGAGATCGTTGAGGAACACGGTGTCGTGGCTCGACCAGGCGAGATGCTCGGAGAAGCTCTCCGGCTGATAGCGGTCGCACAGCGCCTCGAGCCGCTTGAGATGGTCGCGGTCGAGACCCTGCATGGACCCGATCGACAGGCCGACACCGTGCAGCGACAGGCCGTAATGCTCCCTGATGAAGGTGAGCTGGGCATGCGGGGGGCCGCCGTCGCCCATATAGTTTTCGGCATGGACCTCGAAGAAGCCGACCGGCTGACGGCTCTCCTTGATGTCGGCGAAATGCTCGGGTTTGAAGCCGACGCCGGCCTGACAGAGCAGATGAGTGCGCTTCATGACGAAACCTCCAGGGGGAGTTCGGGGGCGAAGCAGGCTTCGCCCCCCACGATATCGCTAGGATGGACGGGTGATCGGCGCGAGCGAGCCGGGGCCCAGGGGCGTCTGCATCGTGGTGCAGGTGCCTTTCGGCACGAGTTTCCAGGCATTGCCCTGATAGTCGACCTTGGATGTTCCGGCGCATGTCGTGCCGGCGCCCGCGGCGCAGTCATTCTGGCCCTTGAGGGCCACGCCGTAGCACTTCTCCTTCGCCTCGTCGGCCGAAGCCTGGGGCAGGCTCAGCAAAGACAGAGCGCTGGCGAGCGATGCGGCCAGAACGGCCTTTGAGACGGGATGGGTCATCACGACTTCATCGGCTCGAGCGTGCCCTTGCCCTTGGGCGTTTCCATCGAGGTGCAGGTGCCCTTCGGCACCAGCTTGAAGGATTCGCCGTCATAGTCGGCGGTCGACATGCCCTTGCAGTCATGCATGCCGGCCTTGCAGTCGTTCTGGCCCTTCAGGGCGACGCCATAGCATTTCTCGGTTTCCTGGGCTTGCGCCGGAATGGCGATGAGCGCCATGGCGGAAGCGAGCGAGCCCGCCAAGGCGAGGCTCAAGGTGCGACGGTCCATATTTCTCCTCCATAGAAGAGGAGCCTTCATCGGCTCCACACAGAGGTATTCGGGAGACGGACAGGCGGCATTACAGCCGCGAGAAAATTTCTGCCGGCCCTCACGCCGCTGTGATAGGCCATGTAACGAATTGACCGCCGCCGGCGAAGAAAAGGACAGTTCCGGACTATGGCTGCCGATGAAGAGGAATGGGCCGTGCTGATGCGCGCCGCGATGGCTGGCGATGAGGCCGCCTACAGGAGGTTCCTGAAGGCGATCACGCCGTTCGTCCGCGCCGCCGCCCGCCGCAATCTGGCGCGCTACGGCCTTGGCGTCGCCGATGGCGAGGATGTCGTCCAGGACACGCTGCTCGCCATCCACCTCAAGCGCCAGACCTGGGATCAGGACCGCCCGATCGGCCCCTGGATATCGGCCATCGCCCGCAACAAGCTCATCGACCTGATGCGCCGCCGCGGCCGCGCCGTCCATGTGCCGATCGAGGATGTGGCGGCGGGCCTTGCGGACGATGATACGTCCTTGGCGCTCGACGGCTTCGAGGTCGGCCGGATGCTGGATAATCTGAACGAGAAGCAGCGCATGGTGGTGCGCGCGCTCGCCGTCGAAGGCGCCTCGGTGCGCCAGACGGCCGAGCGTCTGAACATGACGGAAGGCGCCATTCGCGTGACGTTGCACCGCGCGGTGAAGGCCCTGGCCGTGATCTATCGGGAGCGGGACAAGTGAAGACCGACGATCTCATCGAAGCTCTGGTCGAGGACCGCGCGAGCCCGTCGCTGTCGCCGCGCGGCGCCATTCTATGCGCGTTGATCGGGGGTGCCGTCTTCGCCGGCATGGTCTTCATGGCCGTCCTCGGCTACCGGCCTGATATCGCGCAGGCGGCCGAGACCTACCGCTTCCTGTTCAAATTCGTCTTCACCCTCACCTTGGCCGCGAGCGCTCTCGTTCTCGTGCTGCAGGTCTTCCGGCCGGAGGCGAAGCTCGGACGCGGGCTTTGGCTCATTGCCGTGGCGCCGGCGATGCTGATCGCCGCGGCCGTGGCTGAACTCGTCATGATGCCGTCCTCGACCTGGATGCCGCGCCTCATCGGCACCAATGCCCGCTTCTGCCTGACCTGGATTCCGCTGCTCTCGCTGGCGCCCTTGCTGGCTTTCCTGGCGGCGCTGAAAAGAGGGGCGCCGGCCAATCCGGGTCTCGCCGGCGCGCTCGCGGGCCTGGGCTCGGGCGCCATCGCCGCCACGCTCTATGCCAGCCACTGCATCGACGACAGCCCGCTCTTCGTCATCATCTGGTATCCGATCGCCATCGCGCTCGTCACCTTGGTCGGCTACCTCGCCGGCCGGCTCTGGCTCAGGTGGTAGTATCCGGCTGATCGTGGCAGAGCTCATCGATGTCTTTTCCTGCCGCGATCAGCTTGTCGAGCCCAGGAAGGATGAGTTCAGCCAATTCGGCCGGCGTCTCACCGGGGCCATATGCGCGGCGAGGGTCGGGCTTACGAATGTTCTGGAAGTCTTTGTCTTTCATGGCCAAGGCTCAGCCATGGCGTTCTTCCAGTTGGGGCGGAAGCTCAGAACCTCGACGTCGTTGCCGAGATTGGGATTGAACAGCCGGTTGTGCCAGAGGCTCGCCTCGCGTGAAATGTCCCGGGCGGGGAGGCGCTTGACGGCGCAGGCCATCCGGTAGCGCTGGGCATATTGCTCGAAATCGAGAAGTACGGTCTTGAGCTTGACGATGCGCTCGGCCACGGCCGAGCCTTTGGCGAAGACGGCGGTGATCTCATCGGAAAAGAGCTCCGGCAACTGGTAATAGTCGGCCGCGAGATATTTGATGCCGGCCTCGAAGGCCTGACGGTGGTCATTCGTCTTCTGCAGCTGGAACTTGAAGAAGGCCGTGCTTTCCTCGGGATTGTTGGGCACCAAGAGGATGGTCATCTCCGGCAGGATGACCTCGCCTTTGAGGCTTGCCACCCGGGGCCGGAAGCCCGGCATCGGCGCCCCGCCATGGTCGCGCATCGCCATCTGCCTGAGGCGGCACTGCCAGGCGATGAAACTGTTCTTGAGTTCGCTGTTGGACAGTCGTTTCATGGGGGTCACTCGTGCGGTTCTAGACCAATGTCGCAGTGCAGCATGCTTCTTTCTATTGCAAAATTGGTTCAGAATTGGCCTAATAGTGGTCAGAATTGGTCGTCGAGTCAAAAATAATTGCCGTCCCGCCATGGGGGCAGGGACCGGTGAACTGGAGGAGAGTTCAGGACATGACAAGAGTCGCGGTGATCGGTGCGGGTCCATCCGGCTTGGCGCAGTTGCGGGCGTTTCAGTCGGCCCGGAAGAAGAAGGCCAAGATCCCGGAAGTGGTCTGTTTCGAGAAGCAGGAGGATTGGGGCGGCCTGTGGAACTACACCTGGCGCACCGGCCTCGATGAACATGGCGAGCCGGTGCATGGCAGCATGTACCGCTATCTGTGGTCCAACGGCCCCAAGGAGTGCCTCGAATTCGCCGACTACACATTCGAGGAGCATTTCGGCAAGCCGATCGGCTCCTATCCGCCGCGCGCCGTTCTGTGGGACTATATCAAGGGCCGCGTCGAGAAGGCGGGTGTGCGCAAATGGGTGCGCTTCTCCACTCCGGTGCGCATGGTGACCTGGAACAAGCGCACGAAGAAGTTCACCGTCACCGCGCATGACCGCAAGAAAGACCGGATGTATGCCGAGGAGTTCGACTATGTGGTCGTCGCCTCCGGCCACTTCTCGACACCGAGCGTCCCCTATTTCGACGGCATGGCGACGTTCAACGGCCGCGTGATGCACTCTCACGATTTCCGCGACGCGCTCGAGTTCAAGGGCAAGGACGTGCTGATCGTCGGGCGCAGCTATTCGGCCGAGGACATCGGCTCGCAATGCTGGAAATACGGGGCGAAGTCGGTCACCACCAGCTATCGCACGAAACCCATGGGCTTCAACTGGCCGGAGAATTTCAAGGAGCGTCCGCTGCTCCAGAAGCTCGTCAACAAGACCGCCCATTTCAAGGACGGGACGACCAAGGATGTCGATGCGATCATCCTGTGTACGGGCTACCTGCATCACTTCCCCTTCCTCACCGACGATTTGCGCCTCAAGACGGCGAACCGCCTGTGGCCGCTCGGCCTCTACAAGGGTGTGGTGTGGGAGGAGAATCCGCGACTCTTCTATATCGGCATGCAGGACCAGTTCTACACCTTCAACATGTTCGACGCGCAGGCCTGGTACGCCCGCGACGTCATCATGGGCCGCATCAAGCTGCCCACGAAGGACAAGATGACGAAACACGGCAAGGCTTGGCGCAAGCGCGAGGAGAAGCTCGAGAATGCCGAGCAGATGATCTGGTTCCAGGGTGATTATGTGAAGGAGCTTCTGGCGGAGATCGACTATCCGAAGTTCGACATCGAGGCGACCAACAAGACCTTCATGGAGTGGGAGCACCATAAGGCCGAGGACATCATGGGCTTCCGCAACAACGCCTATCGTTCCTTGATGACCGGCACCCTGTCGCCGAAGCACCACACGCCCTGGGTTGACGCCATGGATGATTCCATGGACTGCTATCTGGGTGATGGCAAAACGGGACGCCGAGAAGCGGCCGAGTAGCGAGGACAGCGAAGCGCGGGTCCGGCAGGCCTTTCGCCGGCAGGCGGAATGGTGCCGCGATCTGGGCTCGCCGTTAACCGGCCTCGTCTGCGCGCTCGCGGCCGAGCGGCTCGACCGTTCGACCGGCATTGGCGAAACCATCCTCGACTGGCCGGGCGATCCCGACTCCAAGGCGGACTCCGTTCCGTTGCGCTTCGCCGGCGCCTTGAACGGTCTGGTGCGCAAGGGGTTGCTGCCCGGGCTGGCGCCGCTCTATCCGCCCAATCCGCTGCCCGACGGTGAGGTCCTGTGGCCGAGGATCGCCGAGGCGCTGGCCGATGCGGAAGCCAATATCAGGCCGTGGCTCGCGCACGCGCCGCAGACCAATGAGGTCGGCCGCTCCTCCATCCTGTTCGCCGGCCTGTGCTGGCTCTGGGCGCATTATCCTTTGCCGATGCATCTCTGCGAAGTGGGGGCGAGCGCCGGCCTCAATCTCAATCTCGACCGCTATGCCTATCGCTTCGGCGAGGATGTGTTCGGCGCGGCGGGGGCCGCTCTGTTCCTGACGCCGGACTGGGAGGGCGGCGCGCCGCCCAACCTGTCGCCGCGCGTGGTGAGCCGAACGGGCTGCGATCTCTCGCCGCTCGACACGACTTCGGCCCAGGACCGCGAGCGGCTCCTGGCCTATGTCTGGCCGGATCAGGCGCAGCGCGTGAAGCGCCTGGCCGCCGCCCTCGCCATTGCCGCGCATCATCCGGTCAAGATCGAGCGTGGTGACGCCGCCGCCTGGGTCGAGCGCCGGATCGGAGCGACAACGGCCTGGGGCGAGCAGCAGGTGCTGTTTCATTCGATCGCCTTCCAGTATTTCCCCGAGGCCGGCCAGGAGCGGATCATCGCTCATATGGAGCGGGCAGGGGCGGCGGCCACGCGCGACTCCCCGCTCGCCTGGCTGCGTTTCGAGGTCGATCCCGAACTCGACAAGGCCTTCTCGCTGCGCCTCAAGGTGTGGCCCGGCGACGACCATCTCCTGGCGCTCGGCGATCCGCATGGCCGTTGGGTGAAGTGGATCGCCGCCGATACAAGATGAAGGGTGTCGCGAGCGCTCAGTCCAGTCCCGTTGCCTCGCGGGCACTCCGCCACAGGCCATCCTTCAGTGCGACGATGGGCGGATCGGGCAATTCGGCCGGTGGCTTGGGATTGACCGCACCGCGCGCGGTCAGGACCATCACATGGACCTCGCCGTCAGTGTAATATCTGTCGCCGCCGCCGTTCCGGCCGAAGAGCGTCGGGCCGATACCGGAGACCTGGTAGGTCGTCGTGACCATGCCTGCCTTGACGAGGTCCGCGCCGAGATCGTCGCGCTCGGCATCGATGTCGGCGGCGATGTGATGGGTAAACTGGCCGGTATAGCGGCTCAGGCCCACGCCGGTGTCGAAAGTGGCGGCGCCCAGCCATACCGGCCGCGCTTCGGCGCCCGTTGCCAGCACCTGCCACAGCCGCACATGATGACGTCGGTCGGCGCTGGCTCCGTCTTCCTTCTCATAAGCGAGATCCTCGGGCCGTCCCGCGAGGAAGAGTGGGCTGACCGGCGCGTCCTTATAGCCGCGGTCGAGGATGACGCTGCCGACAATGGCGATGCTGCTGCGCCAGGTGAGCTTGTCTGCCGGCGACCAGCCTGCCGCCTGCATGGCGAAGGCGATGTCTTCCTTGGCGCCGACCAGCCCGATATTGAGCGGGTCGCCCGGAATGTCTTGCGCGGTGCGCGTCACCATCGGCAGGTTTTGCAGGCGTGTCTGGTGCTCGTAATGCGACCAGGCCAGGGGCATGACGACATAGGCCAGAAGCGCATAGGCTGAAGCAAGGACCACCGCGCCGAGGAGCAGGCAACGGACGCGCCGGCGAAACAGCGGCATGGACGGCGCTAGGATCGTGGCCGTGTCTTCTCCGGGTCGTAATGCGCGAAGCGCACGATGCGCGCCGGCAGCCGCTTCTGGTGGCCGTCGAGCTTGCCGACCTCGACTTCGGTGCCGATCGCGGAATGGGTGACGTCGACGCGGGCGAGCGCGATGTTCTTCTTGAGCAGTGGCGAGCGGGTGCCGCTCGTCACCACGCCGATCTGGGCGCGCCCGACATGGACGCAGTCGCCATGGCCGACCGTGTCATTGGCGTCGATGTCGAGGCCGACGAGCTTGTGGCGCGGATGCTCCTTGCGCTCGATGAGCGCCGCCTTGCCGATGAAATCGTCGCTTTTCGTCTTGAGCGGCACGGTGAAGCCGATGCCGGCCTCGAAGGGATCGGTCTGGTCGGTGAATTCGTAATTGAAGAAGATGAGACCTGCCTCGATGCGCAGCATGTCGAGCGCCTCGAGCCCCAAGGGTGAGATGCCGTGTTTCTGGCCCGCTTCCCATACCGCGTCGAAAACGGCGACCGCGTCCTTGGGATGGCAGAAGATCTCATAGCCGAGCTCGCCGGTATAGCCGGTGCGCGACACGACCAGCGGCACGCCTTCGAAGCCGCCGATGCGGCCGACGGCGAAGCGGAACCAGTCGATCTCGCCGATCTCGGGCTGGGCCGGCGCCGTCCAGATGATCTCCTTGAGGAGCTCACGCGACTTCGGACCTTGCACGGCGATGTTGTGCAGCTGATTGGTCGAAGAGCGCACCCAAGCCTTGAAGCCCATCTTCTCGGCCTGCTGGCGCAGCCAGAGGCCGCTGAATTCGTCGCCGCCGATCCAGCGGAAGTTGTTCTGAGCGATGCGGAACACGGTGCCGTCATCGATCATGCCGCCATGCTCGTAGCACATCGCGGTATAGACGACCTGGCCTGGTGACAATTTGCGGATGTCGCGCGTCAGGCAATATTGCAACAGCGCCTCGGCATCGGGGCCAGTCACCTCGAACTTGCGCAAGGGCGAGAGGTCCATCATCGCCACGCGCTCGCGGCACGCCCAATATTCCTCGACCGGGCCGTCATTGTTGAAGCGCTGCGGCAGCCAGAAGCCGCGATACTCCGTGTAGTTGCGGGTGAGGGCGGAGAAGCGCGGGTGGAATGCGGTCTCGCGCGTGAGCTGGGGTTCGGCGTCTGGGGTCATGCGATAGGCCACCGCTCTCGAGAATTTCTCTTTATCGGAATATGTGCGCACATGGATGTCGGTCGGGTCCCAGCCATTGCCGACATTGATGTCGTCGGGGCACGCCGACGACACGCAGACGAGGTCGGTGAGTGCGCGCATCAGCACATAGTCGCCGGGACGCGACCAGGCTTCGTCGTAATAGAGCTGGTTATGGTCGTCGACGCGGGTGTTGTAGAAATAGTTGATCGCTTCCCAGCCCTTGCGCGGGGCGACGCCATAGGACTCGAGCGCACGATTGAAGTTCTCGGTGCAGTTCACATGCCCCGGATAGCCGACATCGTCGTAATAACGGCTGTTGCAGGCGGTGGCGAAGAAGTCGTGCCGCCCGACGGTATCCTGGACGACTTCGACCAGGGGCTCGAAATCGAAGCCGAACATCTTGGAGAGGAGGCCGGGCGTCGGATAGGCGCGCCCGGTGAGGGTGCGCGTCACCGTCCCGTCGAGCGCGTTTTCGAGGCCCTGGTCGAGCTTGCGCCGCGAGAAGCACTGGAAGTCGGTCATCTGCCGGCCGGCGACGTCGATGATCTGGATGTATTCGCCGGCGCGCACGACATAGGCCCTGGCGGTCGCGGCATCGACCCTTATCTCCTGCAAGGGATCGGCCAATGGCTCGGGCAGCGCGATGAGCTCGTTGGCGCGGGGGAGCGTCGCCCGCTCGACGCGCACGTCGAGCGGCGTCGCGGTGTCCTGCGCCTCGGCATCCATTTTCCCGCCCGGGGCGGCGATGATCACCACGCCGTCGCGTCCGGCCATGAAACTCTGCCGGCTGCCTGCCGGCGACAGTCTGCCGAACAGCCGGATCGCCTTGGCATGGGCCAGATCGATGCCGCGGCGGGCGAGGGCCTTGCGCACACGCACGGCCGAGTCCTCATCGCCAGCCAAGGTCGCCTTGAGACCTTTCGGCTCGACCGCTTCAGTGGCGCCGAGGAGCGCGGGATCGCTGCGGCCATCGGCACCGACGGCGACCAACTCGCACGCCTGGCCACCTTCGAGATCGGTGACGGTCAGCCGGTCGCCGGCCTTGATGTCGAGGACGAGGGAGCCGCCACCCACAACCTTGTAGCGCTCGGTGCCCTTGGGCAGGGTCGGGTTGCCGGGCCGATAGACGATGCTGGGCCGCGGCGCAGCGCCCGCCGCCTGCAGGCTCCGGAGGTCTTTTTCGAACCTGTTCATAGGGCGAGGCTAACGCGAAGCGCAGGGGAAAGCAATGGTATGAAATTGGGCTTAATTGGTTCTTAGTGGTGTATTCTTGGAAAAATCGCTCATCACTCTTTTATCAGGACGCGCTAGAACCACGCGAGTTGACGGAGACCTGCCTGGATGAACGCGCCGATCGATGCCCGCGCCTTTCGCACCGCTCTGGGGGCCTTCGCCACCGGCGTCACCATCGTCACGACCCGCGGCGCCAGGGGCGAACCCCTCGGCAATACGGTCAATTCCTTCAGCGCGGTGTCGCTCGAGCCACCGCTCGTCCTGTGGAGCCTTGGCAAGCGGGCCTACAGTTTCAAGGCTTACCTCTCGACCGACCATTTCGCTGTGAATGTCCTGCGGGAAGGCCAGGACGACATATCGCGCCGCTTCTCGCGCTCGCTCGACGACAAATGGACAGGGCTCGATTACGAGACCTGGGACACCGGCTGTCCGATCCTGCCCAATGCGCTCGCCGTCTTCGAATGCAAGATGGCTTATACCTATCAGGGTGGCGACCATGTGATCTTTGTCGGCGAGGTCATCAATTTCGACCACGACCCGATGGGCCGGCCGTTGATTTTCTGGCACGGCGATTATCGGTTGATGACCGAGTGACGCCCAATCAATACCGCTTGTAACCAAAAGCAGGCCATTTTAGCATCGTCGCAACCGTGAATACGGTTTTCATGGTGGGGAAAATGGTCATGCTGAAAACCGGGCAGAGATCCGGCTTGGCGTGTTCGCGCAGGAAGGAGAACACCCGGGCGTTTCGCCGGCCACTCTCCTTTTGTCTCGAGCTCAGTCGTTCCACCGCGGCGCCCATGGCGCCGGACGGCAGCTGTCGCTTCAACACAAGGAGATATCCTTCATGACGACGAAACAGGGCGCTGGCGGGGCTGCCGGCGCGACGGTTTCACCGGCCTTGGTCACCACCGAGACCGGCGAATTGCACCGCGCCATCGACTGGCGCGGCGCCTTCTGGGTGGCAGCGGGCGTGCCGCCGCTGGTGCTCTTCTCGATCGGCGGCATTGCCGGCACGACCGGCAAGCTCGCTTTCCTGGTCTGGATCATCTCCATGGTCATGGGCTTCCTGCAGTCCTTCACCTATGCCGAGATCGCCGGCATGTTCGGCAACAAGTCGGGCGGCGCCTCGGTCTATGGCGCGACGGCGTGGCTGCGCTATTCGAAGTTCATCGCGCCGCTTTCCGTCTGGTGCAATTGGCTCGCCTGGACTCCCGTTCTCTCGCTCGGCTGCGCCATCGCGGCGGGCTACATACTCAACGCGCTGTGGCCGGTTCCGGCGGCCGACTCGCAAGCGGTGCTCGACTGGGTGATGGCCAATGCCGCGACGCTGACGGCCGAATCGCCGCGGGTGGTGGAGTGGCTCGCCGCCAATGCCGGCAAGACGGCGCAGGACGCGATGACCGCACTTCTCACTCAGGATGCGGTCGCGGCTCTCACGCCAGGGATCCGTAGCTGGGCGCTCGTTTCCTTCCCGATTCCGGGCTTGGCGCAGGCCAATCTCAACGCCACCTTCTTCATCGGCGCCATCCTGATGTTGATCATCTTCGCCATCCAGCATCGCGGCATCGCCTCGACGGCAAGCGCGCAGAAATGGCTCGCCATCATCGTGCTGGTGCCGCTCGCCATCATCGGCCTCCTGCCGATCCTGATGGGCAACATCGACTCGGCCAACGTGACGGCGCTGGTGCCGCCGACGGCGGCCTATTCCGGCGTCGACGGCGCCTGGAATATCGGCGGCTGGACGCTGTTCTTCGGCGGCCTGTTCATCGCCGCCTGGTCGACCTATGCCTTCGAGACCTCGATCTGCTACACGCGCGAATTGCGGAATCCCAAGACCGACACGTTCCGGGCCATTTTCTATTCGGGCCTCCTCTGCATGTTCTTCTACTTCGTCATTCCCTTCACCTTCCAGGGCGTGCTCGGACATTCGGGCATGCTGGCGCCCGGCATCGTCGACGGCACCGGCATCGGCGAGGCGCTGGCCGGCATGGTGCATGGCGGCAAGGTGGTGACGCAGATCCTGGTCATCCTGATGATCCTGGCGCTCTTCCTCGCCATCATGACGGCGATGGCGGGCTCCTCGCGCACGCTCTATCAGGGCTCGAAGGACGGCTGGCTGCCGCGCTACCTGACCCATGTCAATTCGCATGGCGCGCCGACACGGGCGATGTGGACGGATTTCGGCTTCAATCTGATCCTCCTCGCCATCGCCTCCGACCTCGTCGGCTATTTCTGGGTGCTGGCGCTCTCCAATGTCGGCTACATGATCTTCAACTTCCTCAATCTCAATGCCGGCTGGATCCATCGCGTCGATTCGGGTCACGTGGCGCGGCCGTGGAAGGCGCCGACCTGGCTCATCGGCCTCAACACGGTGCTCGCTTTCGTCAATGCGCTGTTCCTGGGTGCGGGCGCCAAGGTGTGGGGCTATTCGACCGCACTCTGGGTCGGCTTCGTGCTGGCGGCCCTGATCATCCCGGTCTTCGCCTATCGGCACTATGTGCAGGATGGCGGCCGGTTCCCGGCCCAGGCCATGGCCGATCTCGGGCTGAAGGAAGGGGATCTCGGCGAGCGCAAGGCGGGCATTTGGCCCTATCTGACGCTGGCGGCGGGCCTCCTGGTGGTCCTCGTCGCCAACTGGATCTTCGTCCTGCCCAGCTAAACTGCGGATTGCGCCCCATCCAGAGCATAGCCTCCGGATGGGGCCCAAAATCGGACCTTATAACGACCAATTATTACCACTTGAAACCAAAAGCATACCATTTTAGCATCCCCTGAGCCGCGACGATGCGGCTCGCCCGCTAGGGCGGATCGTGGGGAAACGCTCATGCTCAAAACCGGACACAGATCCGGACTGGCGTGGTCATCAAGGAAGGCAGGCGCCGCGGCGCTTCACCGGCCTCTCTCCCATTGTCCTTGTCACAGCCGTTCCGATGGGGCGCCCTCGGCGCTGGGCGGCCCGTGTCACCTCAACACATGGAGATGTCGCTCATGACGACGAAACAGGGCGCTGGCATGGTCTCCAGCGCGACGACGGTTTCGCCGGGCTTGGTTACGACCGAGACCGGCGAGTTGCACCGCGCCATCGACTGGCGCGGCGCCTTCTGGGTGGCGGCGGGCGTTCCGCCGCTGGTGCTCTTCTCGATCGGCGGCATTGCCGGCACGACCGGCAAGCTCGCTTTCCTGGTCTGGATGATCTCCATGATCATGGGCTTCCTGCAGTCCTTCACCTATGCCGAGATCGCCGGCATGTTCGGCAACAAGTCGGGCGGCGCCTCGGTCTATGGCGCGACGGCGTGGCTGCGCTACTCGAAATTCATCGCGCCCTTGTCGGTGTGGTGCAACTGGTTCGCCTGGTCGCCGGTGCTCTCGCTCGGCTGCGCCATCGCCGCGGGCTACATATTGAATGCACTCTTCCCGATCCCGGCTGCCGATTCGCAGGCCGTGCTCGACTGGGTTGCGGCCAATGCCGCGACACTGACAGCAGAATCGCCGCGGGTGGTGGAATGGCTCACCGCCAATGCCGGCAAGACGGCGCAGGACGCGATGACCGCACTCCTGACGCAGGACGGGGTCGCGGCCCTCACGCCGGCGATCCGCACCTGGTCGCTGTTCACCTTCCCGATCCCGTTCCTGGCGCAGGCCAATCTCAACGCCACCTTCTTCATCGGCGCCATCCTGATGCTGATCATCTTCGCCATCCAGCATCGCGGCATCGCCTCGACCGCGGGCGCCCAGAAATGGCTCGCCATCATCGTGCTGGTGCCGCTCGTCGTCATCGGCGTGCTGCCCATTCTCCTGGGCCACATCGACTCGATGAATGTGACCGGCCTGGTGCCGCCGACCGCGGCCTATTCGGGTGTCGACGGCGCCTGGACCATCGGCGGCTGGACGCTGTTCTTAGGCGGCCTCTACATCGCCGCCTGGTCGACCTACGGCTTCGAGACGGCGGTCTGCTATACACGCGAACTGAAGAACCCCAAGACCGACACGTTCAAGGCGATCTTCTATTCGGGCCTGCTCTGCATTCTGTTCTTCTTCCTCATTCCCTTCACCTTCCAGGGCGTGCTCGGCCATGCCGGCATGCTGGCGCCCGGCATCGTCGACGGCACCGGCATCGGCGAGGCGCTCGCCGCGATGGTGGGCGGCGGCAAGGTGGTGACGCAGATCCTGGTCATCCTGATGATCCTGGCGCTCTTCCTCGCCATCATGACGGCGATGGCGGGCTCCTCGCGCACGCTCTATCAGGGTTCGAAGGACGGCTGGCTGCCGCGTTATCTGACCCATGTCAACGAGCACGGCGCGCCGACGCGCGCGATGTGGACGGATTTCGGCTTCAATCTGATCCTCCTCGCCATCGCTTCCGACATAGCGGGCTACTTCTTCGTGCTCGCCGTGTCGAACGTCGGCTACATCATCTTCAACTTCCTCAATCTCAATGCCGGCTGGATTCATCGCGTCGATTCGGGTCATGTCGCGCGCCCGTGGAAGGCGCCGACCTGGCTCATCGGCCTCAACACGGTGCTCGCTTTCGTCAATGCGATATTCCTGGGCGCCGGTGCGAAAGTGTGGGGCTATTCCAATGCCTTGTGGGTCGGTCTCGCTTTCGCGGCCCTGATCCTTCCGGTCTTCGCTTTCCGCCACTTCGTGCAGGATGGCGGCCGCTTCCCGGCGGCGGCATTGGCTGATCTGGGGCTCAAGGAAGGTGATTTGGGTGAGCGCAAGGCGGGGATGCTGCCTTATCTCGCCCTGGCGGCGGGCCTGATCGTTGTCCTCATCGCCAACTGGATCTTCATCCTGCCGTCTTGACGGACCACAGCTTTTGTGGGCGCGAGTGGCGGTCCCTCGGGGCCGCCATTTTATTTTGCCTTGATCGGCTCACCCGCCCCGCCGATACTCCCCGACCGTCACTGAAGGGGAGGAATCAATGTCGCTGGGCGTCATATTGCTGATCGCCGTCGTCGTCGTCGGTGGCTACCTGGTCTATGCCTATAACGCGCTGGTCAAGAACAAGAACCTGGTGGCCGAGGGCTGGAGCGGCATCGACGTGCAATTGCGCCGCAGGGCCGATCTCATCCCCAATCTCGTCGAGACGGTGAAGGGCTATGCCGCGCATGAGGACAAATTGTTCCGCGACATCGCCGAATTGCGCGCCAAGAGCATCTCCGGCGGCACGGTCACCGAGCAATCGCAAGTGAGCCAGGCGATGACCGGCATGCTCGGCCGGCTCTTCGCCATCGCCGAGGCTTATCCCGAGCTCAAGGCCGATGCGAATTTCCGCGATCTCCAGGACAAGCTTGCCGGCGTCGAGGACGAGATCCAGCTCTCGCGCCGCTATTACAATGGCGCGGTGCGCAACTTCAACACCATGATCGAATCCTTCCCCACCAACATCATCTCAGGCTTCTTCCAGTTCACCAAGGCCGAGTTCTTCGAGATCGGCGATCAGGCGGCCCGCCAGGTGCCCAAGGTGGAATTCAACAAGGCGTCGTCATAGACCATGCGCGCCCTGCTGTTCGTCCTGGCGCTGCTGCTCGCGAGCGCGGGCCAGGCAGCGGCCGCCGAGCGTATCACGTCCTTCGCCAGTGAAGTCGCGGTCGGCGCCGACTCGGCACTGACGGTGAAGGAGACGATCGCTCTCGTCTCGGAAGGCAACGAGATCAAGCGCGGGATCAACCGCGACTTCCCCACCGAATATCGCGACAACAAGGGCCTTGCCTATGTCGTGGGCTTCGAGGTCCTGGGCGTGAAGCGCGACGGGCGTGACGAGCCCTATACGGTGCTCTCGATCGACAACGGCAAGCGCATCCGCATCGGCAGCGCCGATGTGTTCCTGGACAATGGCCCGCATGTCTATGAGATCACCTACCGGACGACGCGCCAGCTCGGCTATTTCGAGGGCTTTGACGAGCTCTACTGGAATGTGACCGGGAATTCCTGGACCTTCCCGATCGAGCGGGCGGAAGCCCTTATCCAGCTGCCGCCCGGAGCCGCGATCAAGCAGCATGCCGAATATACGGGCAGGCAAGGCGAGAGTGGACATGATGCCGAGGCCGTCCAGTCGACGGGCGACCGCTATCAGGCGCGCACCACGCGCGCGCTCAATCCGGGCGAGGGCTTCACCGTCGCCGTCGGCTGGCCGAAGGGCTTCGTGACCCCGCCGACCGAGATCGAGAAGACGAAGGACGCGATCAAGGACAATCTCGGGTTTTTCGCCATCATCGGCGGCGTTCTCCTGTCCTTCGCCTATTATCTCTTCGCTTGGCTCAGGGTCGGCCGCGATCCGCCCGCGGGGACGATCATCCCGCTGTTCACGCCGCCGGCCGGTCTCGGGCCCGCCGGCATGCGCTATGTCTGGAAGCAGAAGTTCGACGATAAGTCCTTCGCCTCCTCGCTGGTCGGCCTCGCCGTCAAGAAGCGCCTGAAGATATTCGACGACGACGGTGATTTCGCGATCCAGCGTCTCGACGACCAGAGCCAGCCGCTGACCCAGGCCGAGGCCGCCCTCTACAAGGCCATTCCGCGCGGCAAGACCCAGCTCAAAAAGGCGAATTACGAGAGCGTGCGCGCCATGAAGAGCGCGGTCGAGGACACGCTCGAGAAGGAGCATGAAGGTGTCTCCTTCTTGCGCAATCTCAAATGGCTGTGGGGCGGTGTGGCGATTTCCGTTCTGGCTCTGTTGGGCGCGACGGCGCTCCTGCCGGCTGACGATGCCTTTCTCGGCTTCTTTCTCTCCCTTTGGACCGGCGGCTGGTGGGCGGTGCTGATTGCGATCAGCTGGGTCTGGGTGAAGGGCATGTTGCAGACGAGAGGCATCTGGGCCTGGATCAAGTCGATCTTCTCGCTCGGATTCCTCTTGCCCTTTTTTGTCGCCGGCGGTGTCGTGCCGGGTGCCATTCTCGTGCAGGGCTCTTCCTCGCCCGGCCTCTATGCTTTTGCCGGCGGCGCTCTTGTGCTCATCGTCATGGGCTTTGTCTTCCACCGGCTGCTGCGGGCGCCGACCATCACGGGGCGCAAGCGTCTCGATCAGATCGAAGGCTTCCGCATGTATATGACGACGGCCGAGGAGGAGCGCCTCAAGGTGCTGCATCCGCCGGAGAAGACGCCGGAGCTGTTCGAGCGCTATCTGCCTTATGCCCTGGCGCTCGATTGCGAGAACGAGTGGAACGCGAAATTCGCCGCCGTCCTCGCCGCCGCCGCGGCCGCGGGAGCGGCGGCGGCGCCCGTCTGGTATTCGGGGTCCCATTGGAGCCCCGGCAATATGGGGGGCTTCACCAAGAGCATCGGATCGAGCCTGGCCACCACCACCTCATCGGCCTCCTCGCCACCGGGCAGCAGCTCGGGCTCCATGGGCGGCGGCTTCTCGGGCGGCGGCGGTGGCGGCTCCTCGGGCGGCGGTGGCGGTGGTGGTGGCGGATCGGGCTGGTAGTCGTCAGCCGATATAGTCGGTGAGTTCGGGCAGATCGCGGCGTTTGAACAGAAGCTGCGTCGGCTCGAAAGCGAGGATCCGGCCGTTGCTGAGGAAAGCCGTCCGTGTCGCCGCATAGAGGGCGTCGTCCGGATGATGCGACACCAGCATGACGGTATAGCCCTTTTCCTTCTGCAGCGCCGTCACCAGGTCGAGCATCTCGCGCCTGAGCGCTGGGCCGAGCGCCGCGAAAGGCTCGTCGAGCAGCAGGATCGGCTCGTCGCGCAGCAGCGCCCGCGCGATCGCCACCCGCTGGCGCTCGCCGCCCGAGACCTCGCCCGGCCTGCGTCGTGCCAGCGCCGAAAGGCCGGTGCGCGCCAGGGCGTCGTCGACCGACTGCTTCTGGGCGGCGGTGAGCTTGAGGGCAGGCGAGATGCCGAGCGCGACATTGGTCCACAGATCGAGATGGGCGAAGGCATTGTGGTCCTGGAACACCATGGTCACCGGGCGCTCCGAAGGCAGGGCCGTCGTCACGTCCTCGCCGTCGAGGAGGATGCGCCCCGATTGCGCCGTCTCGAAGCCGGCGATGAGCGAAAGCAGCGTCGACTTGCCGGAGCCCGAGGGGCCGATCACCGCCACGAGCTCGCTTTTGGCGATCTCGAAATCGAAATCGGCGGCGAAGCCTTCGGAAAAATAATGGATGCCCGCGAGCCTGATCATCCTTGAGTGCTCCATTTGTCGAGCGCAGAGATGACGGCCATGGAGAACAGCGCCAGGACGAGCGCCGAGCCTGCCGCGGCGTCGATGCGATAGATGCCGAGCTGCGCATAGATGAGGGCGGGCAAGGTGACGAGCGACTGCGAGCCGAACAGGGTGATGGCGGTGAGATCGCCGAGCGAGAGCACGAAGGCCATGGCCGCCGCGAGACCGAGCGGACGGCGCAGCACCGGCAGATCGATGAGGAAGAGGCGCCGTGCGCCGCCGATGCCGAGGCTGGCGCACAGACGGTCATGCTGCGCCATGGCCTGCTGCACCGCGGGGCTCAGAGTGCCGAGCGCGAAGGGCAGCGCCATCAGCGCGTTCATGGCGATGACGAGGACGGGCGCTGCAGACAGAGCGAGGCCCAGGCGGCTCGCGGCGATGAACCAGCCGGTGGCGAGCACCGCGGGCGGCAGGATCAAAGTGAGGAGGGCCGTGAGATTGAGGAGCGAGCGCCATTTGGGGCTGCGGGCGCGGGCCGAGGCAAGGGCGATCGGCCAGGCGAGCAGGATGCTCAAAGCCGCCGCCGGGACGGCGATGAAGAGGCTGGTGAGCGTCGCGGCGATGAGCGCCGGCCAGACGAACTGCGCCTGCACCCCTGAGATCACGATGGCGAGAACAGGGACGCCGACAAAGGCGGCGGCGAGCGCGATGACGATCCCGAGCAGCAGGGTGGCACCCGGGGAGCGTCTCTCGTAGCGCGGCGCGGCGCGGCGCAGCGCCGGCCAGCTCTGCACCGCATTGGCGTAGTGCCCGGCCAGCAGCACGAAGAGCCCGCAGAGGATGAGCTGCGCCAGCGACAGGACGGTGGCGCGCGCCGGGTCGTAGTCGAAACGCAAGGCCTGGTAGATGCCGACTTCGAGCGTCGTCGCCTGCGGTCCGCCGCCGAGGGTGAGCACGACAGCGAAGCTCGCGGCGCAGATGAGGAAGATGAGGCTCGCTATGCCGCCGAGGCTGCTCCGGATCTGCGGCCATTCGATCAGGCGGAAGCGCGCCATTTCGGTGAAGTCGAGCTGCGCCGCGAGCCTGAAGCTTTCGGGCGCGATGCCATCGAGCTGCTGCAGCACGAGCCGGACCGCGAGCGGCAAATTGAAGAACACATGCGCGAGGAGGATGCCGGTGAGCCCATAGATATTGAGCGGCTCGCCCAGGATTTGGCTCAGCCAGCCGGTGCGGCCATAGACCGCGACGATGCCGAAGATGACCACGATGGCGGGCAGCGCCAGGGGCAAGGCGAAGAGCCTGAGCAGGAGGCCGCGCCCGATGAAGTCGACGCGCGCCAAGGCGAGCGCCACCGGAATGGCGAGCGCCACCGAGAGCAGGGTCGAGAGCCCCGCCTGCAGCAGCGTGAACCATATGATGCGCAGCACATAGGCATCGACGATGTGGCCGGTGACGAAGCCTTCGCCGACGCCGATCGCCGCCACGGGCACGAGGCCGACCATGACGGCAAAGAGGATGGCGGCGAGCGCCGTGCCCGCGGCCGGCGTCGTTGCGGAAGGCGAGCGGAAGGTCATTTGCTCATGGCGTTGAGCCATTCATCGATCCAGGCGCGCCGGTGCTGGGCCACCTCGTCGGACGTGAACAGGAAGGTCTTGTCGGGCTTCACCAGTTGGTCGAAGGCTGGCGCGAGCGGCGCCGATGTCTTGCCGGCGGGGAACATCCAGTTGTTCTCGGGGATCGCGTCCTGGAAGCCCGGACCTTCCATGAAGGCCAGGAATTTCTGCGCCAGGGCCTTTTCGGGCGAGGCCGCGATGAGGCCCGCGACCTCGACTTGCAGATAGTGGCCTTCCGCGAATTTCATCGCCTGATAGCGCTCGGTCTTTTCGGCGATGATGTGATAGGCGGGCGAGGTCGTATAGGAGAGCACCATGGGCGCCTCGCCCTTGGTGAAGAGCCCATAGGCCTCCGACCAGCCGGGCGTCGTGGTGAGGATGCGTGGCTTGAGCTTGGCCCAGGCCTCCCCGGCCTTGTCGCCATAGACCGCCTTGACCCACAACAAAAAGCCCAGTCCCGGCGTCGAGGTGCGCGGGTCCTGCAGGATGATCTTCTCCTCGGGCCCGCCGTCGACGAGCTCCTTGAGGCTCTTATAGGCTTGGGCGGGCGGCAGCTTCTCGGTGTCGTAGATCACCGCGAAATGCGCATAGTCGTAAGGCAGGAACGTGTCGTCGGTCCAGGTGACGGGGAGCGCGAGCTTGGCGGCGTCCTGTCCGTGCGGACCGAAGAGGCCGGTCGCCTTCGCTTCCGCCGTCAGATTGGTGTCGAGGCCGAGGACGACGTCGGCCTGCGTGCCCGTGCCTTCGAGCTTGAGGCGGTTGAGCATGGCGACGCCGTCGGTGACCGCGACCCAGTTGAGCGTGCAGCCGCACTCCTTCTCGAAGGCCTGCTTGACCTTGGGACCGGGGCCCCATTCGGCGACGAAGCTTTCATAGGTGTAGACGGTGAGCGTTTCCTGGGCCGCCGCGGTCAAGGGCAGCGCGCAGAACGCCAGAAGGGTGAAAAGAAGCTTTTTCAACGAAGTCCTCCTATTCACCGGGTGAAGGAGGACGGGGCACAAGACCCGCTCGCAATCCCTCCGCCGGCATGATCCGGATCAGGTTCAGCGGGTTGGCCTTTCGGGCCTCTCAGCTCAAGACAGAGCACCCCGTTGAGAGCGAGGGCGACATTAGGGATAGAGGGGTGCACTGGCAAGCGGCTTCTGTTATTCCTAAGGCCATGACCCGCTTCGTTATTCTCATGGGTGGCGATCTGACGGTGACCCGCCGCCTCAAATCGCAGGTGCAGAAGACGCGCGTCATCGCCGCCGATGGCGGCATGGCGCATGCGGAAGCGCTCGACCTTTCGCCCGAGCTCTGGGTCGGCGATTTCGATTCGACCTCCGACGAGCTCGCCGAGCGCTACCGCAGCGTCGCCCGCCATGCCTTCCCGGCCGAGAAGGACAAGACCGACGGCGAGATCGCGGTCGATGAGGCGGTGCGCCTGGGCGCTCGCGAGATCGTGCTGGTGGGCGGCCTCGGCGGCCAGGCCGACCATGCGCTCGCCCATTTCGGCCTGATCCTCAAGCTGGGGCGCCGGCGCGTCGCGGCCTTCATCACCAGCGGCACGGAAGAGGCCTATCCGATCCTGAACGGCACGCATCATTTCGACCTGCCGCGCGGCAGCCGCTTCAGCGTCGTTCCCTTCACCGATCTCGCCGGCCTCGACCTCGACGGGGTGAGATGGCCGCTCATCAATCGCTCGGTGCCCCTGGGTTCGAGCCTCACCGTCTCCAATGTCGCGACGGGTCCGGTGACGGTGCGGCTCAGCCAGGGCTATGCGGTGGCGCTCGCCTATCCCGAGAGCGCGGGGTGACCAGGCTGGCTTTGACGCAGATGGGCCGCCATGGCGAGGCCTTGGGCGAGGCGGCGGGCCGCGCCGTCTATGTGCCCTATGCCTTGCCGGGCGAGGTGGTCGAGGCGGACATCGCCGGCACCCACGCGCAATTGCGCGCGATCCTGGCGCCCAGTCCGCAGCGCATCGAGCCCTTCTGTCCGCATTTCGGCCAGTGCGGCGGCTGCCAGATCCAGCATTGGCAGGCCGACGCCTATCGCGGCTGGAAGCGCGGTCTCGTGGCGACGGCGCTCGCCAACCAGGGCATCGCCGCCGAGGTCGAGGCGTTGATCGATGCGCAAGGCGAAGGCCGGCGGCGCGCCACCTTGCATGTGGCACGGACGCCTGCGGGCATCGTCGCCGGCTTCAATGCGGCGCGCAGCCACGACATCCATCCGCTCGACCATTGTCCGATCCTGGTCCCGGCCCTGGCGCAGGCGCCGCGCATCGCGAGGCGCGTCGGCGAGATCATCGGCAATTGTGATGTCGCCTTCACCGCCGCCGACAATGGCCTCGACGTCGACATCGCGACCAAGCGCAAGCCGCCGCCCGACCTGGCAGGCCTCGTCCATGCCGAAGATCTGGCGCGCCTCTCGCTCAACCGCGAGCCTTTGGTGACGCGCCTCCCGCCCGAGATCGGCATCGGCACGGCCCGGCTGCGCCTGCCGGCGGGTGTCTTCCTGCAGGCGACCAAGGCCGGCGAGGCGACGCTCGCGGCGCTGGTCATCGAGAATCTGGGCAAGGCGAAAAAGGTGGCCGACCTGTTTTCGGGCGTCGGCGTCTTTGCCCTGCGCCTCGCAGCCAAGGCCCAGGTCTTCGCCGCCGACGGCGACAAGGCGGCGACCGCAGCGCTCGCCGAGACCGTCAGGCGTACGCCGGGCCTCAAGCCGGTCGAGGCCAAAGCGCGCGATCTCTTCCGCGAGCCCGTGATGGCGCGCGAGCTCGCGCCCTTCGATGCCGTCGTCTTCGATCCGCCGCGCGCCGGCGCCGAGGCGCAGGCCCGGCAACTGGCCAAGTCCAAGGTGAAGACGGTCATCGCCGTCTCCTGCGACCCCGCGACCTTCGCTCGCGATGCGCGCATCCTGGTCGACGGCGGCTATCGCCTGATGCGGGTGACGCCGGTCGACCAGTTCGCCTTCACCGCGCATGTCGAGACGGTTGCATTTTTCAAACGATGACGGGATATCTCCCTCCACCGCCTTCGGCGGTGGAGGGAGGAGTTGCCGCTTACCCCGCCATGGGGCCCAGCGCGCCGCGGCGCCAATAGGCCGCGGCCAGCGTCTCGTCGCGTCCGAGGCCGAGACGGCCGCGCCAGTGCTCGCGCACCTGCCTGGCGGCTTCCGCCTCGGCCGCGAACCAGCTGAAGCAGGTCACGCCTTCGGGCCGCGTCACGGTGCAGACGGTCTCGGCCAGGCGCGGATCTTCGCCTGGCAATGTGCCGTTGCGATGGATCCAGCGCAGCTGGATGCCCGGCGGATGGGCGATGGCCTGCTCCTCTTCGGCGCCGGCGACTTCGATGAAGGCATGGCCCCGGGTCTCGGGCGGCAGGTTCTCGAGAATGCGGCCCAGGGCCGGAAGACCCGTCTCATCGGCGCCCAGCACATACCATTGCGCTTGGCGCACCGGCCGGCCGAGCGGTCCCATGAGGCCGATACTGTCGCCGGGCCGCACCGTCGCCGCCCAGCCCGAGCCCAAACTGTCGTCGCCATGCATCACGAAGTCGATCTCGATGCAGCCCGCCGGCACGTCGAGTCTGCGGATCGTGTAGACGCGCGCCGGCGCCCGGCGGCTCTCGTCCGGCCAGACCGGCAGGCCGTTGGCGCCGGCCTCGGGCCAGACCGGCTCGGGCACCGCGGGCGTCGGGAACAGCAGACGGACATGCAGGCCGCCGAATTCGGCGAAGCGCGCGAGATTGTCGCCGGCCAGCGTGATCCGGCGCATATGCGGCGTCACATCGCGCCAAGCGACGACGCGCATATGGCGGAACTGGGCGAGACGCCGGTCGCCCGCGAGATCGCCCTGCCAGACGATGCGCGGATCGGCCCGCTTGGCGTGGACCTCGATCGCCGTCGCCACGATGTCCTTGAGCCGCGCCAGCCGGTCGGCATCGGCGGCACCGAGCCGCACGGCGAGCGTATCGTCCGTGAGATCGAGCGCCGCCCAGCCGAAGGGAAAGCGGACATGCAGCCGGTCGCCGCTCTCCTCGGCCCGCGCGTCGAAGCTCATGAGCCGGTCGACGATGCGCTCGATATAGTCGTGGGGCCTGGCGATGGCGATCCGGGCTTCGCATTGGAGCTCGCTCATGGTTCTATCCTACATCATCCGCCGAAACGGGTGGTGACGCTGATCTTGAAAGTCCGGCCCTTGCCCTGCTCGACGAAGGAATCGTAGGACCAGGCGCTTTGCGGATCGGTGTAAGCGACGTCGAACAGGTTCTCGACCGCGAGGTCGAGCTTGAGGTTGTCGGACACGACCCAGTTGGCGAACAGGTTGACGAGCTCGAAGCCGTCGCTGTATTGGGCCGGGCCGTCGACTTGGCCGGGGCCCGTGCCCGCCGAGCGCTGGGTGCGCTTGATTTCGCCGATGGCCAGGAACTGACCGCCGAAGATCAACTGGTCTTCGAAGGCGCGGAAGCCCAACGTCGCGGAGAATTTGTCGAGCGGCGTGTTGTCGAGCGGCTGGCCTTTATATTTGGGATTGTCGGGATCGATGAGCTCGGCATCGATGAGCGCGCCGGTGAGGTTGATGAAGCTCCAGCCGAGGTCGTAGATGACTTCGGCCTCGACGCCCTTGAGCCGTGCCGTGCCGATATTGTCGGTCATGCGCGGCGCCACGCTGGTCGGGAGCGAGAAGTCGGTTTCGATATAGTCATAGACCTTGGTGTAGAAGGCGTTGAACTTGCCGCGCAGCAGGTCGTCTGCGGTGAAGAGACCGTCATATTTGAGATTGATGCCGGCTTCCCAGCTCTTGGCCACTTCCGGCTTCAGGTTGAAATTGGGGATGTAGGCGTCGGCCGAGCCATGCGCGCCGGCGCCGCGGAACACATCCTGGAGGCCCGGCGCCCGATAGCCTTCCGAATAGCCGCCGAAGAGCTGGAAACCGGTGAAGGGCGTGACGCCTACGGTGAAGCGCGGCGAGACCTGGTCACCGCTCATCGACTTCTCTTCGGGCGGCGTGGTCGAGCTGCCCTTGGTCAGGCCTTCGAGACGGTAGCCGTCATAGCGGATGGCGGCGATGAGCTCGAGCCAGGTGCTGTGCTCGCCGATCCACTGCAGGAAGCCGCCATAGGCCGAGGCCTCGCCCTGGCCGAAATGCGCGGCCGAGGAGGAGCCTTCGAGGAAATAATAGTCGCCGCCATAGGTCAGCGTGTGGGCGAGGCCGAAGGCGTCGAAGCGCGAGGAGTTGTGGCCGGCGATGCCGGTGGTGCGCACGTCGTAATATCTGAAATTGCCTATCGAGGCCGGCGGCCAGACCTGCGTCTGCTCGGCCTTGGTCTTGTTGTGATAGGCGGTGATCGCATAGTCGAACAGCCGGTCGTCGGGCTGGGAATAGGTGTATTTGGCCGTATAGGTGTCGTTGGTCGTGTCGGCGGCATAGCGGCTCAGATTTGGATTGTTCGAGCCTGAGGCGCCGGTGACATAGTCCTCGTATGTCTGGATGATGGCGCCGAGCTTGATCTCGTGGCCCTGGGCCGGGCGGAAGGTCATCTTGCCATAGCCGCTCGTCACTTCCTCGCCGGTCCAGCGCGCTTCGTCGCCATTGCCGTCCTCATAGGCATCACGGTCGCGCCAGTTGACATTGCCGATGATGTCGAAGACCTCATGCGGGCGGATGGCCGCCGTTGTGCTGGTGGTGAAGCCATCGCCATTGCTCTCATAGCCGAGCTTCTCGCTGATCCCATATTGCTCGTCGGGCTTCAGAAAGTCGCCCGCGTCCTTGGTCTCGAAGGCGACGAGGCCGCCGATGCCGCCCGAGCCATAGGCATTGGACACCGGGCCGCGGATCACGGTCACCGCCTTGAGCAAATCGGGCTCGATATAGAAGGAGCCCGAGCCGTGGCCGACGCGCCAATAGTCCTGGCGCGCGCCGTCGAGCGTCACCACCACGCGGCCATATTGCTGCAGGCCGCGGATATTGATGGCGGTCGCCGGATCATCGCCATTGGGCGTCGCGGCAACGCCCGGCGTCGCCCGGAAGATGTCGGCCGGCGTGTTGGCCTGGATGCGCTCGAGGTCCTTCTCGCCGATATAGCTCGAGCCCGAGAGCGAATCGATGACCGCCTGGTCGATCATGGTGGCCGAGATGGTGATCTCGTCGAGCAGCGCGCCGTCGCGGTCCGCCTTGGCCTCCGACGGCTCGGCCTGGTCCTGCGCCTCGGCGGCGGGCCTCGCCTTGGGCTTCGTCTCAGCCGCCGCGGGCGAGGGCTGCAGGACGAGAAGCGAAACAACGGCGGTTCCCGCCATGAGGATGGTCTTGATGGTGCGTGGCACAGCCACATCTCCTTCTTGCGAGGATGTATGGCTGGCTGACCTCAAGGGTCTGGCGGGCTCGGATTGATGCGTCCCGGGGCCGGATGGGGCCGTCGCGGCCCTTGCTTATTTAATCCTGACTAATATAGTCAAGTATTATGTGACCGTTGAATCACATTCTCATAAAGATTCCACATAAGGTTGATTCCCTTGATCTATTCTCTCGCCGTCAGGCCCGCCTGGATGGCCTCGATCCTCCTTTTCCTGTTCACCCTGATGTCGCCCGCCCTGGCCGAGACCGGGCAGGCCCGGCGCATCCTGACGCTCGGGCCCGACGTGACCGAGATCGTCTATGCGCTGGGCGCGGGCGACCGCGTCGTCGGCGTCGACCGCGGCAGCCGGTACCCCGCCGAAGCGCTGGCGAAGCCCAATGTCGGCTACCGCCGGGCTTTGTCCTCGGAGGGCGTCCTGGCCTTGGGGCCCGACCTCATCATCGCTTCGGAAGACATCGGCCCGCCGCCGGTGGTCGACGTCCTCAAGACCACCTCCGTTCCGCTGCTCCTGGTGCCCGAGGACAACTCGTCCGCGGGCATCGCCCGGAAGATCGCACTCGTCGCCCGGGCCTTGAAACTCGAGGACGAGGGCCGGCGCCTCGCAGCCGCCGTGCTCGCCGATTTCGCCAAGGCGGCGAGCCTCACCGCCGCCATCCCGCCCGAGAGGCGCAAGAAGGTGGTGTTCTTCCACGGCCTCACCCGCTTGAGCGCGGCGGGGGCGGGGACCGCGGCCGATGCCATCATCCGCTATTCGGGCGGCGTCAATCCGATGAGCGCGATGCAGGGCTATAAGGCGGCGTCCGAGGAATATCTGCTCAAGGCGGCGCCCGACGCCGTCCTGCTGATGAGCGACGGCAAGGGCGGCCCGACCGCCGACCATGTCTTCTCGATCCCGGCGCTCAAGCCGACACCGGCCGCCCAGACACGGAGCCTCATCGTGCTCGACGGACCTTATATGATCGGCTTCGGCCCGCGCACGGCTGAGGCCGTGCGCGACCTGGCCAGGGCGCTTTATCCCGAGATCAAACCACAGCCCTCACCCTGAGGTGCGACCCCGGCCTCGAGCCGGGGGAGCCTCGAAGGGTGTGCTTCCGCACTCTCGCTCTATCCCGGAGGACGCTTCGAGGCCCGGCTGCGCCGGGCGCCTCAGCGTGAGGGACGTTGAGAGGCGATTCATTGCACAGACATCGCGCTCTGGCGATCAGTCCTTGGCGCGCTCCACATAGGAGCCGTCTTCGGTCGCGATCACGACGCGGGTGCCGGTGGCGATATGGGGCGGCACCGCGGTGCGCACGCCATTGGAGAGGACCGCCGGCTTGAAGGACGAGGCCGCCGTCTGGTTCTTGATGACGGGCTCTGTCTCGACGATCTCGAGCGTCACGCGCTGCGGCAGCTCGATCGTGATCGGCACGCCGTTGAACAGCGCGATCATGCATTCCATGTTTTCCTGAAGATAGGCCGCACCGTCGCCGATGAGGTCGGAGGGCAGGTGGATCTGCTCGAAATTCTCCGGGTTCATGAACACATACTGATCGCCGTCCTGGTAGAGATAGTTGAAGGGGAGCGTCTCGACGAAAGCGCGCTCCATCTGGTCGGTGGTCTTGTAGCGCACCACGGTCTTCACCCCGTCCGAGATGCGGCGCATGTCGATGGAGGTGGTCGGCGTGCCCTTGCCGGGATGGAAGCTTTCGGCCTTCAACACGACATAGAGCTTGCCGTCCTCATGCTCGATGACATTGCCTTTACGCACGGCGCTTGCGATGATCTTGGCCACGAAATTTCTCTATGAATAAATGTTATGGAATGATGGGTCGGGCGGGGTATTAGCAGCCGCCTTGCCATAAGCCAAGCCCTGCCGGAGTTCCCCTTTTGAGCCCTGACCTGCCCTGGTGGCGCGCCGATATCCATGCCGACAGGCGGCCCTTCCTCCTGGCCCGCGGGCGCATCCTCGCCGCCATCCGGGCCTGGTTCGCGCAAGAGGGCTTCATCGAGGTCGATTGCGGGGCGCTCCAGGTCTCGCCCGGCAATGAGACCCATCTCCATGCCTTCCAGGCGGCGCTCGTCCATCCCGACGGCACGGAGGAGCCCCGCTACCTCCACACCTCGCCCGAATTCGCCTGCAAGAAGCTGCTGGCGGCGGGCGAGACGCGCATCTTCAGCATGGTCCATTGCTTCCGCAACCGCGAGCGCACCCCGCTGCATGCCCCCGAATTCACCATGCTCGAATGGTACCGCGCAAGCGAGCCCTATGAGCGCATCATCGCCGACACGGTGGAGCTCCTGCGCATCGCGGGCCGCGCGACCGGCAACGCATTCGCCTGGCGCGGCAAGGCCTGCGACCCCGAGGCCGAGGCCGAGCAGCTGAGCGTGGCGGAGGCCTTCGACCGCCATGCCGGGATCGACCTCATGGCGACGCTCAAGCCGCGCGGGTCCGACCGCACGGCGCTGGCGGAGGCGGCGCGCCGGCAGGGTATCGCTTTCGCGGCCGACGACTCCTGGTCGGACATCTTCAGCCGTATCCTGGTCGAGCGGGTCGAGCCGCAACTGGGGCAAAGCCGGCCGACCGTCCTCTTCGAATATCCGGCGGTCGAGGCGGCGCTCGCCCGGGTGAGCCCGCGCGACCCGCGCATCGCCGAGCGCTTCGAGCTCTATGCCGCGGGCGTCGAGCTCGCCAATGGCTTCGGCGAGCTGACCGATGCGGATGAGCAACGCCGCCGCTTCGAGGCCGACATGGCGCTGAAGCAGACGCTCTATGGCGAGCGCTATCCGATCGACGAGACGCTCCTCGACGCGTTGCGGCATATGCCGGAGGCTTCGGGCGTCGCCCTCGGCCTCGATCGTCTTGTCATGCTGGCGACAGGTGCTACGCATATCGATCAAGTGATCTGGA
>JBFWNN010000019.1:0-83670 GCA_050251035.1 Parvibaculaceae bacterium | reverse complement strand
CGACGTTCATCACTGACCGGGATAGGCGCATCAAAACCCACAAACCGCGTTGCCGTCGTTTTAAGGTTACCAAAGGAGAGGGAACTTTGCCAGCCGCGATCACAGCTCGGGAATCACGAGTCTGTAGACCTTCTCGGGCCGGTCGCGCTCGCGGATATTCTGCACCCCGCAATCCAGGAAGCGCAGCCCGGCATCGCCGGCCATTTGCCGGGTCCGCTCGCCGACAAGGATGATGTCGGCCTCGTTGGGAAACAGGAGCTTGCCCATCTGCTCGAGCCTGGAGCCCAGATTGACGGTGTCGCCGACGATCGAGAAATTGAACCGCGTCGCGGCGCCGATCTCGGCGGCGGCGACATCGCCGCTGTTGATGCCGACCCGGAGCCGGCGCTGCGGATGCGACATGTCGGCATCGGCGGCGTTGAGCCGGCGCATCTCATGCACGACCCCGATCGACGACTGGCAGGCGCGCAAAGCATGGTCGGGGCCGGCGTCGCTCCTGGTGAAGGCCGCCATGACGCCGTCGCCCGAATAGGCGTTGACGAAGCCGCCATGCTCTTCGACGAGGCGCGTGATCGTGTCGTGGTAGGAATTGAGCAGCACGCTGAAGTCGAGCGGCGTCAGCTTCTCGGCGATCTTGGTCGATCCGATCATGTCGAAGAAGACGACGGTCGCGTCTTCGGAGACGGCCTTGCTGCGCTCGTCGGTCATCTGGCCGAGCTTGCGCCTGGCGATGGGCGCGGGCGCCAGCCTGAGGATCAGCGAGCGGGCGAGCCGGTAGCGCAGGAAGATGGCGGCGACGAAGGCGGCGGGCAGCAGGATGAAGAGCGGCACCGCGACCGGCACGAACAGTTGGCGCTCGGCGAAGAGCCAGGCCGCCAGCGCCACATAGACGAGGCCGATCGGGACCACCGCAAGGATCGCATGGCCCGGCTTGAGGCGGACCAGGAAGCCCAAGGCGGCGGCGAAGGCGACGACGAAGAGGATCGCCCGGCCCGCCGGCAGGCGCTTGAGCGTGTCGCCATGCAGGAGGTTGAGGAAGGCCGTCGCGGCGAGCTCGACGCCGCTCAGATCGGCGCCGCTCAGGCCGCGCAGGAAGGTCGGGAAACTGTCGGGGTAGTTGGTGGAGTCGGGATCGGAAGCGCCGATGAAGGCGACCGACGACACCGACGCCCGCGGGCCGACATCGCGGCGCAGCAGATCGCTGAGCGAGATGGTCTCGACCGTCCCGGGCGGGCCATAGAGCCAGAAATATCGGAGCGCCCCATCGCCGAGCGTGGCCGCGAGCGCCGCATAGAGCGGCGAGCCGATGAGATTGAGCGCCTCCTCCGGCAAGGACCTGGTCCCCGGGAAGCCCGAGACCCGCGGCCAATAGCCATAGACCGGACCGCCCGGGCGCGGCACCAGGAACGCGCCCGTGGTGGTGGCTGCGTCCTTGAACAGGCGGATGGGCTCGAGCTCCTTCTCGACCAGCACCTCGGAAATGCCGTCCTTGACCACCGAGCGCTCGAACCCCACCAATATGCCGGTGGCGACAGTGCTCTTGAGCGCCCTGGCAAATTCGTCGTCGTCGGCCTGGGCGCCCGGCACCAGGAACAGGATGTCGAAGATCGCCGCCTTGAAGCCGAGGCGCTGGAGCTCGGCCAGCGCGCAGCCATGCACCGCGCGCGGGATGGAGCTCGGTCCCCGCACCTCGGCGAGCCTCTCCTTCACGCCGGGCGGCAGGCAGGCGAGGAGCGGCGCCTTGCCCTCGGCATCGCCCTCGTCGCGCAGCCATTCCAGCGTCTTGCGGTCGATGGCGACGACCGTCGCGCCCTGGGCCGGCTCGACCGGCGGACGCAAGGCATAGAGCAGGCCCAGCGCATATTGGTTCTCGAGCTTGCTCGCCAGCGGCACGAGCGCCATCAGGCTTGCGAGCAGTGCCGCCGCAAGGGCCCAGATCGCCGATTGCACGTAATGGCGCTTCACGCTTCGTCAGTCCCGCCTGCCGGGCTCAGCCAGGAGATCCCTCGGCCGCCTAGTTGCAGTACTCCTGCCTTACACTGCTGGGATACCAGCCCAAGCTGTTGTCGCAGTCCAGAAGCTGGCTCCCGGTATATTGGATAGTGGTTCTTTTGCGATAATCGTCGCGCTGCACCTCATAACCCGCGACCGCCGTACTGGTGCAGTAGCGCCAGATATAGGACGAGGAGCTCCATTGCCGGTAGCTGACACAGGTCGAGCCCGGCGCCTGTATGGGCGGCAAATTCACTATGTCGGCCGCGGGTGCGATGACCACGGCTCCTTCGCCGTCGGTCTCGATCGCATCCGGTCCTTTGGGCTCACCGCCGATCGCCGTCCCCATGCCCATCGCCAGAACAAACACCCCCGCCAGCATCGATCTTGTTCTCATGATCTTTCTTCTCCAAACACTTTGAATCCGGAAATCCCCCGAAGCGTCGTAGCATACCCTGGCGTTAAGCGCGAAGAGACCGCGGCCGGTTCTCGACCAGGGTTAATATGTCACGCCGTCTTGCGCAGCATGGCCATGAAGAAGCCGTCGGTTGCATGGGCGCGGGGCGTCAGCAGGAGCGTGTCCTTGCCCTCTCCCGCCGAGGCCGGCGGTTCGGTGCCAATCGCCAGACGCCACTGGTCGCGATAGGGAACGAGGGCGAAATCCTCATGGCTGGCGAGGAAGGCCTGGACCTGGTCGTCATTCTCCTCCGGCAGCACCGAGCAGGTGATATAGAGCAGCCGGCCGCCCGGCTTCACCAGTCTGGCGCCGCGTTCCAGCACCGCTGTCTGGTCGGCGAGGCGCTGGTGCAGTTGCTTCTCGGTGAGCCGCCATTTGGAATCCGGATTGCGCCGCCAGGCGCCCGAGCCCGAGCACGGCGCATCGATGACGACACAATCGATTTTTTCCGTGAGCTGATCGAGTCTTGCGCCCTCGTCCGCACCCAAGACCTGAACATTGCGGACGCCCGCCCGCTGCAGGCGCTCGAAGATCGGGCGCAGGCGGTGCTTGTCGGCGTCATAGGCGTGGATCTGGCCCTTGTTGGCCATGAGGGCGGCGAGCGCCAGGGTCTTGCCGCCGGCGCCGGCGCAGATGTCGGCGACCTGCTCACCCGCCTTGGCACCGGATATCAGCGCCGCCACTTGCGAGGCGGCATCCTGCACCTCGAACCAGCCCTTGCCATGGGCGGGCTCGGCCTCGACATGCGGGTTGCGCTTGCCGGGACCGGCTGCTGCGATGCGCACGCACCAGGGCGACAAGGGCCCGGCCGCGGCATCGAACTTCTCCAGCGCCTTGAGGACACGCGGACGGTCGCTTTTGAGGAGATTGGCCCTGAGATCGACGGGCGCGCGCTCGGCCAGCGCCCGCCCCTCGTCCGCGGCGTGCTCGCCGAAGGCGCGCGCGAAGGCGCCCGCCAGCCATTCGGGATAGTCGCCCGCGACATGCGCCGGCACATCGGCCGGGCGCGCGCCCGCAAGCGCCTGTCTCTCGTCCTCGCTCAGCGCGCCCGGCCCGTGCTCCTCTTGGACGGCGCGGGCGATGTCGTCGGGCGCGCGCTGCCAGATGTCGTGCATAGCGGCGAGCACCAGAGCGCGGGCGCTTGCCACGCCCATCCGGTGCGCGAGCGAGTTCTTCCGCCGCAGCACATCATAAACCAAAGTCCCGATCGCATGCCGGTCCTGGGCGCCGGCGAAGCGATGCGCCCTGCCCCAGTCCCTGAGCGCGTCCGAGGCCGGACGGTGGCGCGAGAAAATCTCGTCCAGCACCTCGATCGCCGCCGCCATGCGCCCGCCCTCACGCATGGGCTGCAATATCCGCTGAAATGCCCGCGAGCGCAGCCCAACCCCCACTCGTCATGGCCGCCCTTGAGGCGGCCATCCAGCCCTTCCATGCAGCGGCTGTGTGGCGATGAGACTGGATGGCCGGGTCGAAGCCCGGCCATGACGAATTGGAAAAGGCACTCACCCCTGCCTCTGATAGTTGGGCGCTTCCCGCGTCACCATCACGTCATGCGGATGGCTTTCGCGCAGGCCGGCATTGGTGATGCGGATGAACTCGGCCTTCTTCTGCAGATCGGGAATGGTCGCGGCGCCGACATAGCCCATGGCGGCGCGCAGGCCGCCGACGAGCTGGTGTAGGACGGCCGCCACCGCGCCCTTGTGCGGCACCTGGCCCTCGATGCCTTCCGGCACGAGTTTGAGGGAGTCCTTCACTTCCTGCTGGAAGTAGCGGTCGGCCGAGCCCCGCGCCATGGCGCCGACCGAACCCATGCCGCGATAGCTCTTGTAGCTGCGGCCCTGATAGAGGAACACTTCGCCCGGGCTCTCGTCGGTGCCGGCGAGGAGCGAGCCGATCATCGCGACGCCGGCGCCGGCGGCCAGGGCCTTGGCGAGGTCGCCCGAATATTTGATGCCGCCGTCGGCGATCACCGGCACGCCCGCTTTCGCCGCCGCCTCGGCGCAGTCCATGACCGCCGAGAGCTGCGGCACGCCGACACCTGCCACCACGCGGGTGGTGCAGATAGAGCCCGGACCGATGCCGATCTTGACCGCATCGGCGCCGGCGTCGATCAGCGCTTCCGTCGCTTCCGCCGTCGCCACATTGCCGGCGATGATCTGCACCTTGTTGGAGAGCGTCTTGATGCGCTTCACCTGGTCGATGACATGCACCGAATGGCCGTGCGCCGTGTCGACGACCACGAGGTCGACACCCGCATCGATGAGGAGCTCGGCGCGGGCGAAGCCCTTATCGCCGGTGCCGGTCGCGGCGGCGACGCGCAGGCGGCCCTGCTCGTCCTTCGTCGCATGCGGGTGATGCGCCGCCTTCTCCATGTCGGTGACGGTGATGAGGCCGACGCACTTATAGTCCTGATCGACGACGATCAGCTTCTCGATCTTGTATTTGTGCAGCAGCCGCGTCGCCTCGGCGCGGTCGACGCCCTCGCGCACGGTGACGAGGTTGTCCTTGGTCATGAGCTCGGCCACCTTGATCTTGGGATCGGTGGCGAAGCGCACGTCGCGGTTGGTGACGATGCCGACGAGCGTGCCTCTGCCGTCGACCACCGGAATCCCCGAGATGTGATGCTGCTCCTTGAGGCGCATGAGGTCGCCCAGCGTCGCTTCGGGGCTGATGGTGATGGGATTGATCACCATGCCCGATTCGAAGCGCTTCACCTGGCGCACATGCTCGGCCTGCTGCTCGGGCTCGAGATTCTTGTGGATGACGCCCAGGCCCCCGGCCTGCGCCATGGCGATGGCGAGGCGCGCTTCCGTCACCGTGTCCATGGCGGCCGAGATTATCGGGATCGAGAGCCCGATGTCGCGGGTGATGCGCGTCCTGGTCGAGACCTCGCCCGGCAGGACGGCGGAGGCGCCGGGCTTCATCAGCACGTCGTCGAAGGTCAAATATTCCGGAATCTGGCGCCTGGCCATCGGCCAACCTCCATAGAAGCACTTGGTGCGTGCGATGCGACTCGATCAGGGTTGGCGAGGGCTCATAACACCCGGCCGCGGCCATCGGCAAGCGGCAAAGCGGCGAGTCCTATCCTATTGTGAACATGCAGGATTCCAGGATCTCCTGCCCTGGCGACGGAATTAACCTTGGGGTTCGTCTTTATAAATGTCCGGTGGATCCGGGGGTTTCCAGGCCACGGACAGGGCCGGCTTGCGCGACAAAGGTGCAAGCCTTGTGAAGGAACGAAGCCCGGCGACGAGCATTGCTCATGAGATCGCCCGTGGCGACGAAGGAGTTACTGGAATGAGATACAAGCCCCTTGCTGTGGCGGCGGCCGCCGTCCTGGCCGGCATGCTGAGCTTCGGCAGCGCCCAGGCGGCGAATGTGATGACCGGCAGCGGCGCGCCCGCCGGGATCACCAAGATGCAGGACGGCAATGTCCAGACGGCATCGCATCGCAAATGGCGCCATCGTTGGCGCGGGAACCGCTGGCATCGCCATCGCCGGTCCGGCGTCTTCCTGGGCCTCGGCTTCGCGCCGTTCTACAGCCCCTATTACTCGCCCTATTATGAGCCTTATGGCTATTACGCGCCCCGCGCCTATTACGCGCCGCGCGGCAGCCGGCATGTGCGCTGGTGCCTGAACCGCTACCGCTCCTACGACCCGCGCAGCAACACCTTCATGGGTTACGATGGCGACCGCCATCGGTGCAGAAGCCCGTACCGCTACTGACGGCAGTCGCGGTTTTGTGAAAGCGGGGCCGTGATGGCCCCGCTTTCATTTGGGGAAGATCACGATCCCCCGAGAAGCTCAGTGGCCCGTACAAGCGCCGAATGATCCGCGTCGCCAAGACCGTTTCCGGCGCATGCCGCAAAGAGCTGCTGGACCAGCGCCGTCGCCGGCAGCGACTGGTTGAGGCTGCGCGCGGTGGATAACGCCAGGTCCAGGTCCTTGCGATGCAGCTTAATGCGAAAGCCCGGAGTGAACGTGCGCTCGATCATCCGCCTGCCATGCACATCGAGGACACGCGAGCCGGCGAAGCCGCCGAGCAATGCTTCCCGCACGACAGCGGGATCCACACCGGACCGGGCGGCGAAAGTGAGGCCTTCCGACACGGCCTGCAGCGTCAGGGCAACCACGATCTGATTTGCGACCTTTGCCGTCTGCCCCGCCCCGACATCGCCGATCCGCGTCACCGAACGCCCCATCGCCTCGAGTAATGGCCATATGCTGCGGCAGCTCTCTTCCTTGCCGCCGACCATGATGGTGAGGGTCGCCTCGCGGGCGCCGATCTCGCCGCCGGATACCGGAGCGTCCACATAGGCGCCACCCTTTTCCACGACGCGATGAGCAAATTCGCGCGTGGCAATCGGCGAGATCGAGCTCATGTCCATCACGATCGCTCCGGGACGCAAGGCCGCGGCGACGCCATCCGGGCCAAACAGTACCGCCTCGACGTCCGGGGTGTCCGGCAGCATTGTTATGACGACATCCGCGCCGGCCGCGACGGCTGCGGGTGAGGAAGCGGACGCGCCCCCCAACGCCTTCAGATCGTCCGGCACGCCCGAACGGCTATGCAGGACCAGCTTGTTTCCCGCTCGCAGGAGGTTTGCGGCCATGGGCCGCCCCATTATGCCCAAGCCGATGAAGCCTACATCGTTCATTCTTGTCATTTCATGCACTCAATATCCCAGATCGGGCCGAACAACGTTCAGCAAGGGTTCGCCATCGAGATAGCGCCGCAGATTTCGCAGGAAGAGGTCGATGGTCAGCTGAGCGTATGAGTCGTTGTCATCGGCCGAGACGTGTGGGGTGACGATCAGGTTCGGGACCGACCACAGGGGCGAGGACGCGGGAAGCGGCTCCTCGTTAAATACATCCAGTATCGCGCCGCTCAGATGCCCGCTGCGCAGCAGATCGGCGAGCGCCAGGTAGTCCACGACAGGCTCGCGTCCGACATTGGCGATGCCGGCGCCGCGCTTCATCAGCGAGAGCCGACGACGGTCGAGAAGGTTCATGGTTTCGGTCGTCGCGGGGGTGGCGACAAACACGAAATCCGCTCGCGGCAGGACGTCGTCAAGCCGGTCCGGCGTGACCATCTGGTCGACTCCCTCCACGGGCCGGCCATGCCGGGAAACGCCGATCACGTTGAGGTTGAGCAGCTTGGCATGGCGAGCGACGGAGCCGCCGATGCTGCCCACACCGATCAGGAGCAGTGTGCGGCCTGCGATCGGGCTGGCATAGAGCGACGTCCAGGTCCGCCGCTTCTGCTGATCGACGATCGCCGGTATCCGGCTGTGCAGCATTAGGACGGCCATGAGCCCGAACTCGCCGGCCCGAGCCGCATGAACGCCTTTGCTGTTGACGATGGTCATCTGCGGGTGAAGCCAATCCATGGGCATCAGATGCTCGACACCCGCCCCGATCACATGGATGAGGCGCAGCTTGGGCGTCGCGCGGGAAGCCTCGTCAATGCGGACATCCCAGCCGACGAGAACCTCGGCCTCCGCCGCCACGCCGGGCCAGCCGTCTTCGCCGAGGCTGAAGGTCGTCTCGACATGGGGCACGAGATCGGGGTGAGCCGCCAGCCCCTGGGCGAAGCGCTCCGGCGAGACGGTGAAGATCTCCATCGCCTCGGGCGTGCTCCAGGCGGTGTTTTTGACGTGGACGTGGACGCGTCGCATGGTTCCTCCGAATGCGTATCGTATCGTTTGGTGCCCGCTGCGCCGAGCCTACCGCTTCGAGGGCACTCTCGCCGGCTCGTCAAGCATCGTCTCAAGGCCGCGGATGACAGCCGTGCTGTCCTGGTCGCCGAATCCCATCGCGCGCGCGAGCTGGAACAGTTCCGTGGCCGCATTCGCGACGGTGAGCGGGAGATGCGTCGTCTCGCGGGCAAGCTTGGCGGCCTGATGGATGTCCTTGTGGGCCAGCTCCAGACGGAACTCGACATCGTCGAACGCGCCGGCAAAGACCTTGGGCACCATCCATTGCACGATCGGACTGTTCGAATGCGAGGTGGACAGCATCTTGAAGAATGTCTCGAGATCGAGACCGGTGGCCTTGGCCAGCGCAATCCCCTCGGCGACGCCGGCGACCTCGATCCAGCCGATCATGTTCTGGATGAGCTTTGCGGCGTGGCCGGCTCCGATGTCGCCGAAATGATAGACATTGCTGCTGAAGGGCGCGAGCAGCGGCCGGATGCCGTCGAGTATGTCGGGATCGCCGCCGCCCATGACCGTCAGCGTCCCGGCGCGGGCGCCTTCGACGCCGCCGGTGACGGGTGCATCGATGAACCGTCCGCCCGCCTCGTGAAAACGGCGCGCCAGGCGTCGGGTGTCGAGGGGGTAGCATGTGCCCATGTCCACCGCCAGATAGCCGGGCGCCATGCCGGCCGCGATGCCGGACTCACCGAACAGAACCGCTTCGACCTCATTCGAGGTCGGCAGCAGCATGAGGGCGACCTCGGTCGTCGCGGCGGCTTCGCTTATGCTGCCCGCCTCTCTCGCTCCCCTGGCGATGATCCGCTCGATCGCGGCACGGCTGCGATGGGCAACGACGACGACGTCGTGCCTTGCGTCCAGCAAATGCGCGGCCATGGGCTCGCCCATCAATCCGAGGCCGATAAGTGCAACCTTCACGCTTCAATTCCTCCTTGCGGCCGGCTGGTCGCCGACATTCACGCCCATGTAACGATCGAGGACACCCGCGGGGACGACCTCCGATGCTTTTCCGTGCCATTTCATCTGGCCCTTCTCCATGATGAAGACGGAATCGCAGATATCGGTCACCAGACCGATGTTCTGCTCGACCAGAACGACGGACACGCCCTCCGCCGCCAGGCTGCGAACGATGCTGCCGACTTGCGTGACGAGGCGCGGCATAAGCCCCTCGGTCGGCTCGTCCATGAGGAGTACGCGGCAACGCATGGACAGGCTGCGGGCTATGCCGACCAGCTGCTTCTGCCCACCGCTCAAGGTGCCCGCCGCGCGTCCGAGCATCGGCTCGAGCTCCGGTATCATGGCCAATATCTCGGCGAGCGGCTTCGGCCTGGCCACGGCATTGGCCGCCACCGAAATATTCTCGCGAACCGACAGCAGCGGGAAGACGCGCACGTCCTGCGGCATGTAGGCGACGCCGAGCCGGGCGATCGCGTCGGTCGACATCTTCGTGGCCGATTGGCCAAGGACAGTCACCTCGCCCGACGTCGTGGCGTCAAGGCCCATGATGGCCTTCAGAAGCGTCGTCTTGCCAGCTCCGTTGCGGCCGAGGATGCCAATGACCACGCCCGGCGCCGCCGAGAAGGTGATCCCGTGCAGGACATGCGCCTTGCCGTAGAAGGCGTTTAGGTCAGTAACCTGAAGCGGATCCAAGATAGATCTCCCTGACCAGCGGATTGCTCAGGATGGCGTCCGGCGCCCCCTCTGCGGCCACCCGGCCTTCGGCGAGCACGGTGATCCGGTCCGCGGTGCGCATGACCACCGACATGTCGTGCTCGATGATGATCATGCTGATGTCGCCCCTTATGTGCGTATTGATGAGCTCGATCATTCGGTTCGTTTCGGCAATGCTCATTCCCGCGGTCGGTTCGTCGAGCAGCAGCAACCTCGGGCGAAGTCCCAGCGCCATCATGATCTCGAGCACACGCTGCTCGCCATGAGAAAGGGTTTCGACGTTGCGGTCAGCCACGCCTCCGAGCCCGAATTGCCGGAGCAGCTCCTCCTCGTCACCGCCGTCCTTCCCGCCACCGCGCAAAGCGAGCTTGAGATGCTCGCTCACGGTCATGCCGCGGAACAGGCTGCTGATCTGGAAGGTGCGGGAAAGCCCGAGGCGGGTTCGCCGCTGCGGAGAAAGCCGCGTGATGTCCTTCCCGTCGAGGAAGATTTGTCCCGTGGTGGGGCGCATGACGCCGCTCACCACATTGACGAAAGTGGTCTTGCCCGCCCCATTGGGTCCGATTATCGCGCGACTTTCACCCTTCCGGATGCTGAGCGACACATCGCTCAGCGCCCGGAAATTGCTGAAGGTCTTGCTGACCGACCCAACCCTGAAGACGGTGTCGTCCATGGTCGACGGCTTCATCAGGCCTTGGTAAGGTCGACGTCGGCGTCATAGACGGTGAGATCGCGCGGCACGATCTCGGACTTCACCAGTTGCCCGTCCTGCACGCGGACCAGGTAGAGATCCATGAACCCCTGGTGGTCCTGGGGACGCATGGTGATGTCGCCCATCGGGAACAGCGGTCCCTTAACATAGGTCGGCACGCTTTCGGCATGCTTGATCAGCGCCGCCGTATCGGCCTTGCTCTTCCAGCCGCTCTTCTCGATGTTCTCCTTGAGGAAGCCGAGCGTCTGGGCGATGCCGACGAGCATCGAAGTCCCCGCCACGTTGCCGCTCGCCGTCTCGATACCGTTTTCGTCGATACCGAGGGCTTTGTATATGTCCGGCATGTGGGTGCCTTCCAAGTCCGCCAACCTTACCGGTGCTAGCTCAACTCCGAAAACGTCGGTGCCCGCTTCGCGCAGCTCGCGATAGTCGAAGAGCGAGAAGCTGAGGCCGGCGAGCACGATCTTCTGCGCAAGGCCGGCACTGCGGATCGTCTGCAGCACCTGGAGCGTGTTCAGCACCGGAATGTAGATGCCGTCGACCGAACGGTCGAGCTGACCGATATAGGGAAAGAGGTCCTGGGCATCCATCGGCAGGGCGATGGGACTCACCACCTCGCCGCCCGCGGCATTGGTGCCCTTTGTCCACCAATCGCGCTCTGACTGGCCCCAGGCATAGTCGACATAGAGGATCGTCCACTTCTTGCCGATCAGATCGACATATTTGCGTGACGCGCCGATCGACTCGGCAGCGGAGTTCGTCGTCAGGCGGAATTGATAGGGCACGGCGTTGGGGCCGCTGGTGGTCACGGCTCCCGTGCTCATCGTCAGATAGAGTATCTTGTTCTCGTTCGCGATCTTGGCGCTCGCCAGCGCGACGGATGACAGTTCCGAGCCGATGACGACATCGACGTTTTCCTTGAGGATCAGGTGCCTGAGCTGGTTCACACCCGTATCCACATCGGACTTCGTATCGACGGTGACGAGCTTGACCGGACGCCCGGCAATGCCGCCATTCTCGTTGATCCAGTCGCAGAGTTTCGTCGCCGCGAGATTGCGCCAATGACCGGTGGCCGCATCCCAGCCCGTCAGCTCGCACTGATGTCCGATGACAATCGGGTCACCGGCGGGCGCAGCGGCGAAGACGTGGTTGGTGAATTGCGGCACGAGACCAGCGGTGGCCGCCGTGGTGGCGAGGCCGGACAGCAATGTGCGTCTGGATATGGAAACAGTCATGGCGCATCCTCTGACGTTCTGGTTAGGGGTTGACTTACACTGGTTGCGGCTTGCCCTTGCTTCGAGGTGTCATTGTCGCCGCGGCGAAAAGAGACTTTGCCGCTCAGGAGTCCCATCAGGCCGTTCGGCAGCCACAGTGCGATGAGAACCAGAAGCACGCCGACGAAGAAGTCGTTCCGGAACGTCCAGCGCGACAGGACTTCGGAGGCGATCTGCACGAGGAGGACGCCCAGCGGCCCGCCGAACACCGTGGAAATGCCGCCGACCGCCGCCCACATGATCGCCTTGAGGGACATGAACATGCTGACGGTATCGGTCGTGACGTGCTCGGACACGATCGCATAGAGCGAGCCGCCGATACCGGCGACCGCACCCGACGCGCCGAAGACGACCAGCCGGTACGGGCCAGCGGCATAGCCCAGCACCTGCGCCCGCATCGCGTTCTGCTGGACGGCGCGCACGACGCGCCAGGTGTGGGTCTGCGAAATGAACCAGACTCCGAGCAAAAGCGCGGCGAGAATGATCGTTCCGAGCACGAGCATCGTGGCGTTCGGCCCGGCGTCCACCGGCCGGCCGAAGATGTGGAACTGGACGCCGGGCAGCGCCAGCCCATCCGCCCCGCCGGTCAGCGCCGTCGATGCATTGCCCAACAGCACGCCCATCACGGCGACGATGATCGTTGCGATGGCGGCGCCGTTGCGCGACATCTTCAACACAAGCGCGCCGAGGAGCAGCGCCACGAGGAACCCGGCGATGCAACTGGCAAGCAGCAGGAGAAGAAGATTGCCGCCGCTCAGTTCCGCAAGCCAGAGCGTGGTATAGGCACCGACGCCGTACAAGGTCGCCTGGGCGACGCTCGGAACATTGGCGTAGGCGTAAGCGATGGTGAAGCTGACCGCCAGCAACATCCATGTGACGCACCGCGCCAGGAACCCTATCCAGAATTCGCCGAGCATGAAGCCCGTGGCGAGCATGACGAGGAGCACCGCCAGCGTGAGCACGAGCTCGAACTTGCCGTCCCTCATGAGCGCCCTCCGAAGAGACCGTGCGGGCGCAGCACGAGAATCGGCAGAGCCAGCGCGATCGCGGCAACCTCCGCATAGGTCGGGGTGATGAAGACACTGAGAACGCCGCGCCCCACGCCGATGATCGCCGCCGCCGCCACGGCACCGCCCAGATTGCCGAGACCACCCACCACGATGACGATGAAGGCGGCTCCCAAGAGCGGCATCCCCATCTGATAATGGACGATGGTCATGGGCGCCGCGAGAACGCCAGCCAGGGCAGCGAAATAGGCGCTCAACGCGACAATGGTGAGATAGACGCGCTCGACCGGCACGCCGCTGGCCTTGGCGAGCGTCGCGGACTGTTCCACTGAGCGGATCCACACGCCCATGGAGGTGAAGCGGAGAAACATCCAGAAGGCCACCAGGATCGCGGCGGCGATGCCGGCAGCGACGAAGCGATAGAGCGGATAGTGAAAACCCAGGAGCGCTATCGAGCCGCTGATCGGCGGCGAGATCGTGCGCGGCGCTCCGCCGAAGAGGGCCAGCTGGACATCCGTCAGGATGAACAGCAGGCCCGACGTGGCCAGCAGGCTGACCATCATGTCCTGGCCGATGGTGCGCCGGAGAATCGCCTTGTAGACCGGGACGCTCGCGGCCGCGACCAGCAGAGGCACGATCAGGAAGGCGAGCCAGAAATTGCCGATAAGGCTGACCGCATACCATGCAAGGATGGCCCCGGCGGCATAGATCGCGCCGTGCGCGATGTTGAGAACGCCGAGCAGCCCATAGATCGCATTCAATCCAAGCGCGACCAGAGCCACGAACACGCTCCACACCAGCCCATTCATGACCTGAAAGGCCAAGGAATGCCAATCCACCGCTACCCCCTGGAACAAACAGATACGCGCAGCTGGCGATGGCCGGAACACTTCAGCCGCCATATTCCAGCTTTCGCGCAGCGCCACTTGAGCCCTAGGCCCAGCCACGCCGGCGCCGCGCCAGCGCGAAAGATCCACATCATGACCGTCAGCATCCGAGGCTGCGGGGACGCGGACACGCGATCCTGCCGGGCCTTGTTTTTACGGTTGTCATGCGCCCTCTCCCTTGAGCAGCGATGGTAGGCCGCGGCAAACGAAGACGGCAATGGTGGCTTCGGTCACCATCGCGGCAGGCAAGTTCCACCTCTGAAATCCGACGCGTCTCGCACGCCACCTGCTCTCTCGAAACCTAGCCGTTCTTGCGCTCGACGATGTTCTCGTAGCGATCGAGGAGCGGGTTCTGGCTCCCGCGGGCCATGTCGTGCCGCTCATCGAAGTCAAACAGGGAACGCGAATAGCGCACGACCGGCGCCACCCACGGGATTCGCTCCTGCTCGTAAGCCTGCAACGCAATCTCGATGTCCTCGTGCGAGTCGAGCGCCCTGCTCAATGCCCTGACATCCTCGAGAGCCTGATTGGCGCCCTGCGCCATGCCCGGCAGCATCGGATGGGCGGCATCGCCCATCAAGGTGATGCGCCCCTTGGACCAATGAGGCAGAGGCCGGACGAACTCATGAAGCTCGTTACGGAGCATCGAGGACAACTCGGTGGCGCAGATCAGGCTCGGCACGGCACTCCCTTCCCAGGCCCGAAAATGCTCCCGTGCCTTGGCGGGATCATCGGTGATCCCTCTGGCCGTCGCGTACCAATAGGCGCGCCCTTTTCCGATCGGCAGATATCCGAGGTGTCCGTCACTGCCCCAAACCTCGCCCTCCGATCGTGGGTCGACATTGACGTTTGCCAGGTCGAACAGTCCACGCCAACGCGTGAGGCCGTCCGAGCTGAACTCCTGCTGACCGAACAGGGATGTGCGTACCGCGGAATTGATGCCATCGGCACCGATCAAGACGTCGCCCTCGACCGCTTCACCATTTTCAAAGCGGCAGATGACCGTCTCGCGCTGCTCGACACCTACCACCTTGCGGCCGAGATGAAGCCGCTCCCGGCCAAGCGCGTCCACGAGCATCGCGCTCAGATCCCGCCGGTATACTCCGGACAATGGGGCGCCATAGCGATCGGGCCAGTCGCGCAGGTCGTCAACCGCGACAACCTTGCCGTCCGCGGAAAAGGTTCGATAATAATCCAGGCTGGCGGAGATTGCCTGATAGCGGGGCCCGAGCCCCAATTCCCGCAGCACGCGCACGCCATTCGGCCAGAGATTCAAGCCGGCGCCGGCGACGCGCAGCTCGCTGTCCTTGTCGAATACGCTGACCTCCCACCCCATTCGCTTCAGCGCTATCCCGATGGAAAGCCCGCTTATGCCCGCCCCGCACACGAGTGCACGCTTCGTCATGAACTACAACTCCAACCGCTATTCGATGATGACACTGAACCGGCTCTCGCCGGCATCAGCTTGGCAGAGCCTGCAGGCCCCAGATGATCCGGCATCCCATAAATCACATGCGATCATGTCCGGGAATGCGACAATCAATTCACCCGGCAGTCTTCCGCAGAAACCATGTCGGCCAGGCGTGGCTATGTCGAGAGTTACCATGGTCACCATTCGACAGCGTGTCATGTCCATGGACCCGGTGCCATGGCCAATGGTGACTGAAGGCACCATTGGCTGGGGGGAATTCAGCCGTCATCGTCTTGCCTCAAGGTCTTGCGCAGCGAGACGCCACGATCTCACCTGTCACACCGGATGGAGAATGCCATGTCGAATGCCGGAACCTTCAGCGCGGACGCTTTTTCCGGGCTCCTGCACGCAGGAACGGGCGGAAGTTTCATGCGGACACGGCAAATGCCGGCCGAAACGGAGGCCCTCAAGGCGGCCGGTGTGACCGCCGCTTTCGTCGGCTTTCCCTGGGACGCCATGTGCATCAGCCGCACCGGCACCAACTATGGCCCCCGCGCCATCCGCGAGGCCTCGGACCAGTTCAGCTTCTTCAACCCCAACCGCAAGATCGACCTCGAAGAGCATTACAGTTTCGCCGACTGCGGCGACGTCCCGGTGGTTCCCGGCTCGGCCGAGCGCACCATGAACCTGGCCGAGCAGATGCTGGACCGCATACTCGCCTCGGGCGCCATGCCGATCACATTCGGCGGCGACCATTCGATCACCATCGGCTGCGTCCGTGCCTTCCGCAAGCGGTATGCCAAGCCCGGCCTGATCCTCGTCGACAGCCATTACGACACCGCCGAGGATGTCGGGGGCGAGCGTCTGTCGCATTGCTGCCCGGTCAGCCGCGCGGTGGACGCCGGTTTCGACCCCGCCAAGATCGTTATCATCGGTCCCAACGGCTGGATGAATCCGCGGCGCGAACTTGACTACATCCTGAAGAAAGGCATCACCCTGATGCCGCTGGAAGATGTCATCGAGAAGGGTCCCGTCGCCGTAGCGCGCGACGCGGCCAAGATCGCCGGCAACGGCACCGACAGCGTCTATCTGACCTTCGATATCGATTCCATCGACGGTGCATATGCGCCCGGAACCGGCGTGCCCGCCCCGGGCGGCATGACCTCGCGTGAGGCGATAGCGTTGGTGTCCGAATTGGCCAAGGTGGGGATCGGCGGCATGGATCTGGTCGAGGTTTCGCCGCCCTATGATCATGACGGCATCACCTCGCGGCTGGCCGTACAACTGGTCCTCGAGGCTCTGGCCGGGAATGTGCGACGCTGAGCCCTCCGGCTCAGCCCCCGAGGGCCGACCAAGGCCCGCGTGCGCAGCCTTCGGCAATGTTTGTAGCAACGCAGCCATGTGATACTTCTCCCGTCAGTCTGGACATTCGCCTCCACAACGAATTGCCTGCGGCAAGGAGAAAGATGAACTCAGTCACCCCACATGTCGGGCGACAGCGATCCGGCAACGAGGCGGGCACCGGCGGAGGCAATGGCGACCGGCCATTCCTGCACGTCCTTCCGATCGACCAGGTCTACAGGGAAATCAGCTCGCTGGTGAATGCCATCGGCACGGCGACCTTCTACGATACGCTGTCACGGTTTTTCGCCCGCGCCTTCAACTGCAACCAACGGCTGGTGATGCGGTACAGCATCTATGACCGCCCCGCTTTCGTCGTCAATCACTTCATGAGTGAAAGTGCGGTCACTCTTTACCTGTCCGGCCTTTACCGGATCGATCCGATCCAGGACCTTGCCCGGAAAAGCCGCGAGCCGCGCGTTGCCAGCCTGAGATCGTCAAACGAGCTGCTGGCCGACGACGAGCATTATTTGTCCGAGCTCTTCAAGATGGCTTTCATAACGGACGAACTCGCCATTCTGCTGCCTACTCCGGGCGGCGTCACGATCGCGGTCTGCTGCGAGAAGGATTCATCCTCCTTCAGCGAAGGAGAGATCGCCCACGCGGAAGCCATGCTCCCGGCGATCGTCTCCATCCACATGCGACACCTGGACGAGGTGATGCTGCGCGCGATGCGCAGATTGCCGGACCACGGACCGGCTCCGCTGACGGGCGGTACTTACCTCATTCTCGATGCGAACGGCCATCATGTGTTCGCCTCGGCTGCCTGGGAGGGCCGTTTTTCCAATGATGCGGCGCTCGTTGAACGAATAAAGGAGGCGCGGGCAGCCGAAAAGGATTTCCTGCCGCTCGAATCCGGCCATATCCTGCATTGGGAAGAATGCGCGAACAGCATTTCCATCGCGCCGGGCGGATTGCTCATTCGGCTCGAGGAACTCAGCGCGGCTCCGGTGTCGCAGCCCAGCCGAAACATGATCGAGCACTTCTGCCGCCTCCGGCAGCTCACGCAGCGGGAGTCGGATATCGTCAACCTGATCCTGCAGGGCTTTCCCAACAGCAAGATCGCGGAGCGCCTCAACATCTCGGCCGGGACGGTGAAGAACCACCGCTGGCGGCTCTATTACAAGCTGGACATCACGACCGAGCGCGAGTTGCTGCTCCTGTTCCTGTCGGACATTCTCACATCCTGATGGACGCGGGGTCGACGGTCGAGGGTCAGCCCCTGTAGCCCAGCGCCAGCACGAAGAGCTCGGCCGAGTCCTCGCGGCTGGCTTTCGGCTTCACATGGCGGACCGTCTCGAAATGCTGCTTCATCGCCTTCAGGATCTCGCTTTCGGTGCCGCCGCGCAGCACCTTGGCGAGGAAGGCGCCGCCGGGCTTCAGCACGTCCTTGGCGAAATCGAAGGCCGCTTCCGCCAGCGCCATGATCTTCAGGTGATCGGTCTGGCGGTGGCCGGTCGCATGCGCCGCCATGTCGGACATCACGACATCGGCCTTCTCGCCGCCCAAGGCCTCGATCAGGAGCGCCGGCGCGTCGTCCTCGAGGAAATCCTTGTGGAAGATGGTGACGCCCGGAATGGCGTCCATGCCATGCATGTCGATGGCGATGACGCGGCCCCTGCCCTCCTTCGCCTTCACCCGTTCGACGGCCACTTGCGACCAGCCGCCGGGAGCGGCGCCCAGATCGACGACGCGGCCGCCCGGCTTCAGGAAGCGGTATTTGTCGTCGATCTCGCCGAGCTTGAAGGCGGCGCGCGAGCGATACCCCAGGCGCTTCGCTTCTGCGACATAGGGATCGTTGAGCTGGCGCTCGAGCCAGGCCTTCTGCGAGACGGTGCGGCCCTTGCCGGTCTTCACCCGCACCTTGAGGCGCCGCGCGTTCTTGATCGAGCTGCCGCCGGGACGCGTCATGGCGCCCTGCCGAAGCTGCCGTCGGTCTTCATCATCAGGGTCAGGATGCCCTCGCGCAGGCCGCGGTCGGCGACGCGGATGCGCGGCGCCGGGAAGGCGGCGCAGATCTCCTCGAGGATGGCGCAGCCGGCCAGCACCAGGTCGGCGCGGTCGCGCCCGATGCAGGCATTGTCCATGCGCTCGGCATAGCTCATGCCGAGAAGCTCGGAGCAGACCCGGGCGACCGCCCCTTGGTCGAGCCAGCAGCCGTCGACGCGGGCCCGGTCGTAGCGGCGCAGGCCCTGCTGCACACCGGCGATGGTCGTCACCGTTCCCGAGGTGCCGAGGAGATGCGCCGGCAGCGCCTGTCCGCCGGTCGAGCCCCGCACCCGCTCGGCGAAATCGACGAGGAGCGGCTTGAGGAACTCGCGCATGCCGGCATATTTCGCCCGGTCGACATCGACGCCGCCGAAGCGCTCCGACACCGTCACCACGCCGGCCGCGAGCGAGATCCAGGTCACGATCTCATAGCGGTCCTTGCGGCGCTCGAGCCACATCAGCTCGGTCGAGCCGCCGCCAATGTCGAAGACGAGGGCGTCGGGCGCCCCCTCCTCGACCAGGGGCTCGGCGCCGACGGCGGCGAGCTTCGCCTCCATCTCGCGGCCGATGATCTCGAGCTCGAGCCCCACCTCCTCGCGCACCCGCGCGATGAACGCCTCGCCGTTCTCCGCCATGCGGCAAGCCTCGGTGGCAACCAGGCGGCGGCGCCCGACCCGGTGCCAGGCCAGCTTGTTGGCGCAGACGCGCAAGGCATCGATGGTGCGCTTCATCGCCGCCTCGCTCAGACGTCCGGAGCCGGACAGGCCCTCGCCCAGGCGCACGATGCGGGAAAAGGCGTCGACGACCGCGAAGCCCGCCGGACCCGGCGTCGCGACCAGGAGACGGCAATTGTTCGTGCCGAGGTCGAGGGCGCCATAATAGGCATCCCCGGTCTCGGGCCTCTGTCGGGGCGGGGCACGATGGTCGCCCTTGCGGGGCCGCTCGCCCCCGGACGGGTCCTCGTGCCGCCGGGCGCGGGCCTCGCCCGCGCCGCTTCTGGCGTCCACTTTCGCTAACCTTTCGCGGCGCCGAGGCGGTTCCCGGGAGCGTTTCCCGCCCCCCGACCGCCGTCGCCGGCAATCATTATGTTGGCAAGGACATTAACAGCTTGGGCAGGCCAGTCAAAGATCGGCCCACAAAGCGACAAAGCGCAACTGTTTGTTAACGCCAAATTATCCGTTTGCCCCCTATTTTCCGAGCTTTAGAGGCAATCTGTTCCATGCGTACTTTTGGCCCCCGGTGGTTCAAGGATGACTCGCTTATTGCGGAGTACTCCGACCATTTCGGCCAGGCCGTGACCCGCCAGAAGCAGACGCTCGCCCTCAACGCCGCCAAGGTCGAGGCCGAGCTCGCCTCCAAGGCCAAGTCGGAATTCATCGCCAATATGAGCCATGAGCTCAGGACCCCGCTCAACGCCATCATCGGCTTTTCCGACATGCTCGGCACGCTGAACATCTCGGAACCGGCGCGGGTCAACCAGTATTCGGGCTACATCAAGCAGGCGGCCGACCACCTTCTCGCCCTGATCAACGGCATCCTCGACGTCACCAAGATCCAGGCCGGCAGCATGGTGATCGAGCGCGAAGCCATGGACATCGCGCCCATCGTCGAGTCCTGCCTCCTCATCGTCGAGGCCAAGGCCAAGGAAAAGGACATCATGGTGGCGAGCGAGATCGACCCCACGATGCCCAGGGTCTGGGCCGATCCGCTGAGGGTGAAGCAGATCCTGATCAACCTCCTTGGCAATGCGGTCAAATTCACCCCGCCCAAGGGCCGCGTCGGCTTCCATGCGGCGCCGGCGAGCGAGGGCTTCGTGCGCCTCAGCATCACCGACAATGGCGGCGGCATGACCGTCTCCGACATTGAGACCGCCATGCGCCCCTTCGGGCAGGTGGACGCCGGCTTCAACAAGAAGCACGAAGGCACCGGCCTCGGCCTGCCGATCTCGGCCGCGCTCGCCAAGCTCCATGGCGGCAGCCTCACCATCGATTCGGAAAAGGGCAAAGGAACGCGGGTCATCGTCTTCCTTCCCGTCCATGACCCCACCCAGCACCACGACGCCCGGAAACGGCATTGACCGGCGAGAAGGACATTATGCAAGCGTCTCAAATCTCAGGGGCCGTCAGAACGAAAGCCTCCAGCATCGAAAGCGTGGAGCGGATCGGGCGCATCGTCGCGGTCACCGGCGGCCATGCCATCATCCTGCTCGACACCGCCGACGGCCAGAACCAGAGCTCGTCCTCGACCTGCCCCGAAATCGGCACGCTGCTCAAGGTCGACACCCAGAACGCCGTGACGCTCGCCCTCGTCTCGGCCCTGAGCTCGCCGATGCCGTCGCATTCGCAGAGCGACCAGGAGCTCCGGATCATCGAGGTCGAGTTCATCGGCGAATTGCCGAAGGATGACCAGGGGCGGCCGAAGTCGTTTCGGCGCGGCATCTCGACCTATCCCTCGCTCGGCAATGTGGTGTTCCGGGCGAGCAAGGAGGAGCTGTCCAAGGCCTATGCCTGCGACACCGACACCGCCATCCGCATCGGCCATATCCAGCAGGACGCGTCGATCCCGGCGATGGTCAAGATCGACGAGTTGCTCGGCAAGCATTTCGCCGTGCTCGGCACCACCGGCACCGGCAAATCCTGCTCGGTGGCGCTCATCCTGAGGCGCATCCTCGAGAAGAACCCGCAGGCCCATATCGTGCTGCTCGACGTCCACCGCGAATACGAGCAGTCGTTCAACGAATGGTCGGAGGTCATCTCGCCGGAGAACATGACGCTGCCCTTCTGGCTCCTCAATTTCGAGGAGGTGGTCGAGATCCTGATCGGCAGCCAGGCGCATCGCGAGGCCGACATCGAGATCCTGCGAGAGCTCATCCCGGTCGCCAAGCAGCGCTATATGAACAATCAGCGCAAGGACCGCGCGCATGTGCTGCGCACGCGCGAGGCCGAGACCACCAATGTCGGCATCGACACGCCGGTGCCCTACCGCGCCTCCGATCTCGTGGCGCTGCTCGAAGAGCAGATCGGCAAGCTCGACCTCAGGGGCGAGCTCGCGCCCTATAAGCGGCTCAAGGCGCGGGTCGAGACGATCTCGCGCGATCCGCGCTACGCCTTCATGTTCGGCAGCCTCACCGTCCAGGACACGATGGCGCAGACCCTGTCGCGCATCTTCCGCATACCCGTGGCCGGCAAGCCCATCTCCATCCTCGAGCTCGGCGGCCTGCCGTCCGAGATCATCAATGTCGTCGTCTCGGTGCTGGCCCGCCTCGCCTTCGATTTCGGTCTGTGGAGCGGCGGTCAGATCCCGATCACCTTCGTGTGCGAGGAGGCGCACCGCTATGTGCCGATCGACCGCACGCTCGGCTTCGAGCCGACCAAGCGGGCGATCTCGCGCATCGCCAAGGAGGGCCGCAAATACGGCGTGTCGCTCTGCCTCGTCACCCAGCGCCCGGCCGAGCTCGACCCGACCATCCTGTCGCAATGCAGCACCATCTTCTCCTTCCGCCTGTCGAACGAGCGCGACCAGGAGATCCTGAAGGCCGGTATCTCGGACGCGGCGCGCAGCCTGCTCGACTTCATGCCGACCATGGGTGCCGGCGATGCCATCACCTTCGGCGAAGGCGTGACGCTGCCAACGCGGGTCAAGTTCGACATGCTGCCCTCCAACGCCTGGCCCAGGAGCAACACCGCCTCCTTCACCGAAGGCTGGGCGCGCGAGGCGCCGAGCGAGACCTTCCTCCAGGACGTGGTCGCGCGCTGGCGCCAGCAGTCCTTCGGCTCGTTCAACATCGAGTCCGATCCCACCGGCGCGCCGAGCCCGGCCGAGCCAGCGCCGCGTCCGGCCGCCGCGGGAGCGGCGATGCCGCAGCAGCGCCAGCCTCAGGCGGCCCCCCCGCGCATGCCCGTGACGCCCGCTCCGATGGCGCCCGATCTCCAGGGCCTGGGCTCCAGGCTCAGGCGCACCTTGCCGCCCTTGCCGCATGGCGACGTCGCGGCTGCGGTTCCACCGCAGCCGGCCGAGGCCGGGGCGGGCGCGGCGCAGCCGAGCCTGTCCAGCCTGCTCAAGCAGTTCCGGGCGTAAAAGCTTTAACCTATTATTTTAATTGAAGAAAAATCTGGCTGGGGAACTAGGATTCGAACCTAGACTGGCGGAGTCAGAGTCCGCTGTCCTACCGTTAGACGATTCCCCAAACACCTGGGCGATGGGCCAGCGTCTAGATAGACGCGTGACGTCGGTTGCGCAAGAGCGTCCGTCGCGCATGTACGAACAGCGCAGCGCGCAACCTCGGTCATCACCCTCTGCCCGATCAGTGGCCTGAATTTTACGCAGCCTCCGTTTTCGGCATGTCGAACTTGTTGGAGATCTCGTCCCCATGGCCGGAAAGGCCCAAGTGCATTCTGCATTCGAACTCGTGGATGGACGTCTCTTATGGCAAGGTGCCCGCGTGACTGCTTCGCCCGATTCACCCCTCGCCGCCCGCGCGCTCACTCTGGCGCGTCAGGGCCTCACGCGTCCCGGCGCCCCGGCCGAGCTGCCCGAGCGGCTGCTCGTCATCGACGCCGAGCGCCAGACTGCCGTCTGGCTGGAGGCCGGGAAGGCCGCCGCTTCATGGCCCGTCTCCACGGCGCGCGCCGGAATCGGCGGCGCCGAGGGCTCCTATCGCACCCCACCGGGATGGCATCGCGTCAAAGCACGGATCGGCGCGGATGCGGCGCCGGGAACCGTGTTCGTCTCGCGCCAGCCGACCGGCGAAACGTGGCGCGGAGAAGGACGCGCCGACGATCTGATCCTGACCCGTATTCTCACCCTCGAGGGGCTCGAAGACGGCGTCAATCGCGGGCCGGCCTGCGACACGCTCGCGCGCTACATCTATCTGCACGGCACCAATCACGAGAGCCTGCTCGGCCGGCCCGTGTCACATGGCTGCGTGCGCCTCTCGAACGCCCACGTGTGCGACCTCCACGATCGCCTGAACGAGGGCGATTTCGTGTTCGTCGCGGCGCCGGATGCGCGATCCATTCCTGATCCCAAGGGCGAAGGCCGCTTCCATTATGCGGGCCTCGGCGGTTCCGGCATGAGCGCCCTCGCCCAGTTCCAGGTGATGACCGGCGGCAAAGCGAGCGGCAGCGACCGCGCCTTCGACCGCGGCGAGCGCGCGACCCTGCGCGCAAGGCTCGAGCGGGTCGGCTGCACGGTGCTGCCGCAGGACGGCAGCGGGCTCGGTCCGGACTGCGCCGCGCTGGTCGTGTCGACGGCCGTCGAAGACCAGGTGCCCGACGTCGTCGCGGCGCGCGCGCTCGCCATTCCCGTCATTCATCGCTCGGAGCTGCTGGCGCATTTCGTCGCCGCCCACCGCTCGATCGCGGTGACCGGAACCAGCGGCAAATCGACGGTGACGGCGATGATCTTCGCCGTCCTCAGCGGGGCCGGCCGCGATCCCTCGGTGATCATCGGCGGCGATCTGCCCGAGCTTTCGGCGCAAGGCCTGCCCGGCAACGCCTGGGCCGGGCGATCGGACCTGCTCGTGGTCGAAGCGGACGAGAGCGACGGCTCGCTGGTGCGCTATGAGCCCACTGTCGGCGTCATCCTCAACCTGCAACGCGACCACAAGGAGATGGCCGAGGTCGCGGCGATCTTCGCCACGCTGCGCGCCCGGGCACGCGAGGCGCTGGTGGTCGGCGACGCCGAGAATCTCGACCCGCTCGCCGGCGGCGCGCTTCGTTTCGGCCTCGGCCCGCGCGCCGATATTCGCGGCGAGGACGTCGAGCTCCACCCCGGCTCCAGCCGCTTCCGCGTGGGGGACACGCATTTCGAGCTGTCGGTGCCCGGCGCGCACAATGTCGCCAACGCGCTGGCCGCGATCGCCACCTGTCACGTGCTCGGCGTGGAACTTCAAGACATGGTGGACCCGCTCGCCGGCTTCTCAGGGATAGGACGGCGTTTCCAGTCCGTCGGCAAGGCGCGCGGCGTCGAAGTCATCGACGATTTCGCCCATAATGGCGAGAAGATCGCCGCCGCGATCAGGACGGCGAAACTGCGCGCCCGGCGCGTGCTCGCCATCTATCAGCCGCATGGCTTTGGGCCGACCCGTTTCCTGCGCCGCGACTTTGTCGCGACCTTCTCGCGCGAGCTCGGCCCGGACGACCGTCTGTTCATGCTCGAAGTCTTCTATGTGGGCGGCACCGCGACACGCGATTTCTCGTCGGCCGACATCGTGGCGGAGATCGCAGCCCTCGGCCCGAAGGCTGAATTCGCGCCGTCACGGGAATGGCTCATGGACCGGATCGCGCAAGAGGCGAGGCCGGGCGATCTCGTCCTCGTGATGGGTGCCCGCGATCCTTCGCTCAGCGAGCTTGCCCGCTTGATGCTGGCCCGTATCGAAGCGCCGCAGGAGAGAGTCGCGCCGGCGTTGTGATGGCTGTGGAGCGGAATCGCTTCCAACACTCCTCATCCTAATCCTCAAAGCGGCCCGAGTGGTCGCGATCGCGCTCATACCGTCGCGCCAGCGGGAATGGCGGCAGCCAGGACTCGCGGCGGATGGTCCAGCTTTCATAGGTCGGCCTCAGCTGGTCAGGGGCATCGAGGGACCCGAGATTCACCTCGATCTCGTCCGCGGTGCGCGCGAAGACGGACGAGCCGCAGCGCGGACAGAAGAATCGCCCGGCATAGTCGCGCGTTTCGCCTTCGACCGTCACCGCGTCCGCGGGGAAAATCGCGGACGCGTGGAAGAGAGCCCCATGATGCTTGCGGCAGTCGAGACAGTGGCACAGGCCGACCCGATAGGGACGTCCCGACGCCACGATCCGGACATTGCCGCACAGGCAACCGCCGGTGAACCGGTCCATGCTGCATCTCCTCCAACATCAGGCGGACGGAATGCCTATCCATGCACCGGACCTGGGGGATCGTCCAGCCTAAGCGCTTATCGCCAAAGTTGCTCGACTTTGGCGATAAGCGCTCAAGCTTATATATTTTCGAGCCCGTTTTCCCGTTTTGATCGAATCGGAACGATCCGATCAAAACGGGAAGGGCTCTAAGCGGCTCCGGTTTTCGGCATGTCGAACTTGTTGGGGATCTCGATATCGACCTCGAGGACCGAAACCGGGTCGCCGCGGTCCATGCTGATGCGCACCTTGTCCGGATCGAGCGCGATGTGCTTGGCGACCACGGCCAGGATCTCCTCGCGCAGGACGTTGAGCAGGTCGGGCTGGCCCGAGGCCTTGCGCTCATGGGCGAGCAGGATCTGCAGGCGCTCACGCGCCACCGGCGCCGAACCGCCCCTGCGAAAGAACTTGAACACGTTCATGCGGCCCTCCGCCCGAAGAGTTTGTCGAACAGCCCGCGCTTCTGGCTGGGAATGGTCATCGACACGTTCTCGCCCTGCAGCCGCCGTGCCGCCTCCATATAGGCGCGGCCCGGGCCGCTCAGCCGGTTCGACAGCGTGACCGGGGCGCCGACATTCGAGGCGCGCAGCACGTCCTCGCTCTCCGGGATGATGCCGAGCAGCGGCGTCGAGAGGATCTCGAGCACGTCGTCGATCGACAGCATCTCGCCCCGGCTGGCGCGCGCCGAGTCATAGCGCGTGACGAGCAGGTGCTTGTCGATGCGTCCGCCGTTCTCGGCGAGCTTGGTCTTCGAATCGAGCATGCCGATGATGCGGTCGGAATCGCGCACCGACGACACTTCCGGATTGGTGACGATGACGGCGGCATCGGCATATTTCATCGCCAGTATGGCGCCGCGCTCGATGCCGGCCGGGCTGTCGCAGATCACCCAGTCGAACTTCTCCCGGAGCTCGGCGATGACCTGGCGCACCCCCTCCTCGGTCAGCGCGTCCTTGTCGCGCGTCTGCGAGGCGGGCAGCAGCCAAAGCGACTCCAGACGCTTGTCGCGGATGAGCGCCTGCGACAGCTTGGCGATGCCCTGGATGACGTTGATCAGATCGAAGACCACGCGCCGCTCGGCACCCATGACCAGGTCGAGGTTGCGCAAGCCGACGTCGAAATCGACGACGACGACCGTCTCCCCCGACTGCGCAAGCGCCGCGCCGAGCGCGGCCGTCGTCGTGGTCTTGCCGACGCCCCCCTTGCCAGATGTCACGACCAGGACTTTTCCCATGCTCACCCTCCTAAAAATTCAATTCAGCGCCGTGATCATCATCACATTGTCGTTCAGCCACGCCTGCATCGGCCGGCCGCGATAGGACGCATCGATTTCCTCGGCGGTCCGGTAATAGCCGTTGATCGCCAGAAGCTCGGCCTCGATCTTCTGGCAAAAGATGCGGGCGCGGGAATTGCCCATGTGGCCCGCCATGGCGCGGCCGCGCAGCGTGCCATAGATGTGGATGGAGCCGCCCGCCACGACCTCGGCCCCCGATCCGACCGAGCCCAGCACGCTCACATCGCCTTCCGGAAAGACGATCGTCTGGCCGGAGCGCACCGGACGGTCGATCAGCAGGGACGCAGGTTGCTTCTCGACCGGGGCCGGCGGCGGCGCCTCGGGCCGCGACAGCGCGATGATCTCATGGCCATTGATGGGACGGCCGGACAGGACCGGCGGCAGCTCGGGCCCGAGCTCGGCGGGATCGGCGCCTTCGAGGCCGATCACGCGGATGTTGCGCTCGGCGAGACAGGCGATCAGATGGACGATGCCCGCCTTGGACAGCTTCACATTGACCAGGTCGAGCACCACCGGCCGGCCGCCGAAGAATCCGGGCGAGCGCGCCAGCCAGCCGTCGAGCTGCGCCAGCCAGTCGACGATGGCCCCTTCCGGCGTGAAGACGAAAGCCATGTAGGATCGCCCGAGAAAGCGCATCGTGCGTTGGTTGGCGATCGGCATGGGCTGTAGTCCGTGTCCTTGCGGTTGTTTAGAGTTCATTAACCTCTACGCTTAAGGTTAATGGATGATTAACGCGCGCGAATTTGCGCTCTTCCGCCGCTTTCGGAGACGCCATCCATCAGCGATGAGGTTGATCAATCCGCCGGCAGGCGCCGCGCCAAGTCCTCTTGCATGCGGCGCAGCTCCTCGATCGCCTCGGGGACGTTGCGCCGGTCCGCGACATTGACCGACACATGGCGGCCGGCGAGCGTCACCGCCTCGCCTGCCCCCGCCGCGGCGAGGCCGTTCAAGCGATAGCAGCCGACCGGCCGGGCGAAGCCCTTGGGCGTGATCTCGCCCATCGGCGTCGCATCAACCGCGTCGCGGATGAGGAGCCAGGTGGAATCGGCGATGAGGATGGTGCCGGTCTCGGCCCTGGTCTCGAGCCGGGCGGCGAGATTCACGGCGCTGCCGAGCACGGTGTATTCGATGCGGTGCTCGGAGCCGAAATTGCCCACCGTGCAATAGCCCGTGGTGATGCCCATGCGGGCGCGCAGCGGCTTCGATATGCCGTTCTCCTGCCAGACCTTGTCGAGCTCGACCATGCGCTCGCGCATGCGCAGCGCCATGCGCGCACAGCGCAGCGCGTCGTTGCGGTCGCCTTCCGTCTCCGGATCGCCGAAGAACACCAGGATCGCGTCGCCGATGAACTTGTCGATGGTGCCGCCATGCTCGATGGCGATCTTCGACATCTCGCTCAGATAGGTGTTGATGAAGAAGGACAGGCGCTCGGGCTCCATGCCGTCGCTGATGTCGGTGAAGCCCGCGATGTCGGAGAAGAAGATGGTCAGGTTCTTGCGCGCCAAGGCACCCGTCGTCTCGCCCTTGGCCGAGAAGATCGAGTTGTAGATCTGCGGCGACAGGTACTTGGCCAGGCGGTTGGCAACCTTCTCCAGCTCGCTGGTGCGCTCGGCCACCAGCCGGTCGAGGGTCTGGGTGCGGGTCTGCACCTCGCCCGCCATGCGGGTGAAGGTGCGGGCGAGCTCGCCCAATTCGTCGGTGCGCTTGCGCACGGAAGCCAGGCTTTCCGGATCGAAGCGCTGCTCCTCGAAGGCCGCCGCCGCGTCGGTGATGCGCACCACGGGCGCCGTGACCTGGCGCGCCACATAGCCCCAGCCGATCAGCACCGCGCCCAGGATGCTGATGGTGTTGAGCAGCAGGAGCAGCGTGCTGCCGAGATCGATCGCGCGGTTGGAGGCCATGACCGCCTCACCGGTCCGCGCTTCGACGCCGACGACCAGCCGGTCGACGTCGCCGGTCAACCGCGCGGCGAGCGTCCGCGCCTCGCCGGCAAGCGTCTCGGCGGCCGCGGTCTCGACCAGCAGGGCATGGCGCGGCGCGAAGATGCCGCTCGCCCCCTCGCCCAGGTTGATCAGGCCGTCGGCGATGACGCGCAGCACCTCCGCGTCATTGCCCCTGACGACGGCGAGCGCGGTCCGGAAGCGGTCCGCCGTCGCTTCGAAACGCTCGCGCAAAGGCGGCAGGAGATTGACATCGGGAACATTGGCGGCTTCCGCCAGAAGACCGCCGATTAGATTGCCCTCGATGCCGAGCTGGGCGATCGCGGTATGGTCGAGCAGCGCCTCCGGAGACAAGCGCCGCTCCGCCGGGACCGGCTCCGGATCGTCGGGCGTGCGATAGCCGGTGACCAGGAACAGCGTGGCGTCGTCGAGCAGCGGGGTCAATTTCTCGACCAGGCGGCGGTGCAGTTCGACCGCACGGTCGCGGCGCTCGGCCAGCTCGCTTCGCAGGACGAGCTGGCGCCCGACCGATTCATCGAGCCGGTCGAGGAGCGTCGCCAGATCGTTGGTCGCCTGTCGGATCCCGGTGATGAGCTCCTTCGGATTGCCCGGATCGGTGGCATTGGCGCTCTGCCGTTCGAGATCGTCGATGAGCGCCACGATCTCCTGCTGGTGCTCACGCACCGCGGTCATCAGGCCCTCGCGTTCCGTTTCGTTGGCGGCGGAAACGAGCGCCGGCGCGGTCGCGGCGATCAGGGCGCTGCGCTGCGCGAGCCTCAGCGAGTCGGTGATTGAGGGAATATGCTCGCGGGTGATGCGACGCTGCAGCTGGCCCAGCTCCACGAAGGATATCCAGGCGACGACACTCGCCGCCAGAGTGAGCGCCACAGCGCCGGCGATCGCCGCATAGAGTTTGGTCGACAGGCCGAGACGCGGCCGCCGGCGTCGGGACTCGGGGCCGGCCGCGGTCGCCGTCATGGCGCAAGCCGCTCGGCGGAATAGACGTCGCCATTGTGGATCACGGTCAGGAAGACCTGATCGGAGCCCCGGTTGTCGCCCGGCCCGTAGCTGAGCTTGAAGCCGCCGATATCGAAACGGCCGGTGCCGGCGAGTGCCGCGAGGAAGCTTTCGCGCGTCGGCGTCTCGCCGGCGCGGGCCAGCACCTCGGTGGTCAGCCGGCCGGCAATATAGCCCTCGAGCGAGACGAAAGAGGGCCGCGCCGTCGCGTCATTGGCGGCGAGGGCCTTGCGGTACTGCGCCATGAGCGGCAGCGATCCGCTTTCGGGAAAGGGCACGACCTGCGTGATGTAGACGCCCTCGCCATCCTGCCCCAAGGCGTTCGCCAGCGCGTCGCTGCCGACGAAGGAGATGTTCAGGATGCGCGCCTTGACGCCGAGCTTGCGCGCCCAGCGGGTGAAGACGGCGCTCGGCCGATAGGCGCCGATGATGATGATCGCGTCGGGATTGCGCCGGCTGAGGCTGAGGACCGCGGTTTTGACCGCGGTGGTGTTGCGCATATAGATGCCGGTGCCGACCAGCTCCAGCCCGCGCCGGTCGAGCGCCCGGCGGACGCCGGCGAGGCCGTCGCGGCCGTAGGAATCGTCCTGATAGAGGACGCCGATGCGCGAGACGCCGAGATCGCTGGTCAAGCGCTCGACCATGGCCTCGGTCTCCTCGGAATAGGAGGCGCGGACATTCACCACATGGGTGAGCGCCGGGTCGCGCAGGAACCCGGCGCCCGAGAATGGTGCGATGAAGGGCACGCCCGCGGCGCGCGCGATCGGCTCGCTCGCCGCCGACGTCGTCGTGCCGACCTCGCCGATCAGCGCGAAGACGCCGTCGTCGTTGATCAGCCGGCGTGTATTGGCGATCGCCAGCTCGGGCTCGTAGCGGTCGTCATAGGAGCGCAGTTCCAGGCGCCGCCCGCCGACGCCCCCCGCCCGGTTCGCTTCCTCGAAGGCGGCCAGGATGCCGCGCCGCATCTCGTTGCCGAGATCGGCGGTCGGCCCGCCCAAGGCCGCCGACTGGCCGAACAGGATGCGATCGGCCGTGACGCCGGACGCGTCCGCGCCCGCCGCCGCCGTGGCGACCAGCCAAAGCAACGCCGCAAAAGCGCCTGTCCGGCACTTGCCCATCGCACCGCCCCACAAAGACCGGGTTATGTCCCCCGTCGGGAGACCAGCCGGCAGCGTACAACGCGGGACGATTCGGGAAAATGCCCATACGCGCCATCGCCGGTCGGCAGGGTTAACATTTGGCGAATGGATCGGCCTTCGGATCACACGCCGAGGTAGCGGCCCTGCAACTCGCCGCCAAGCTCGCCGGCCGCGCCCGCCCACACCGTCCGGCCGCGTTCGAGCACGACGCAGCGATCGGCCACCGGCAGGAGCTCGGCCAGGATCTTGTCGACGATGAGGAGCGACTGGCCCTGGTGCTTCAATTCTCCGATCGCCCGCCAGATCTCCCGGCGCAGCACCGGCGCCAGGCCCTCGGTCGCCTCGTCGAGCATCAGGAGCCTCGGATTGGTCATCAGCGCCCGGCCGATGGCCAGCATCTGCTGCTCGCCGCCCGAAAGTGTCGCGGCCTGCTGCCGGCGGCGCTCGGCGAGCCGCGGGAAGAGCGCATGGATGCGCGTGAGCGTCCACGGACCGGCGCGCGCAGCGACGACGAGATTCTCCTCTACGGTAAGGGTCGGGAAGCAGCGGCGGCCCTCCGGCACGAGGCCGATGCCGAGGGTCGCGCGCCGATGCGGCCTCAGTCCGGTGAGCGGCTTTCCGGCAAAGCGGATGTCGCCGCCGCGCACATCGCAGAGGCCGAGGATCGCGCGGATGGTGGTCGTCTTGCCCATGCCATTGCGGCCGAGAAGCGCCACCGCCTCGCCCTCGGCGACATCGAGCGTCACGCCGAAGAGCGCCTGGGAGGGGCCGTGGAAGGCCTCGAGGTCGGTGAGCGCGAGCAGCGTCACGACGCCTCCCCGAGATAGGCCTTGCGCACCTCGGCATCCTTGCGGATCTCCGCGGGCGTGCCGCTGGCGATGACGCGGCCATAGACCAGGACCGAGATGCGATCGGCGAGCGCGAAGACCGCGTCCATGTCGTGCTCGACGAGGAGGATGGGCGCCTCGGCGCGCAGGCCATCGAGAAAACGCGTCAGCTCCTTCGAGCCTTCGGGCCCCATGCCCGCCATCGGCTCGTCGAGGAGGAAAGCCTTGGGCTGGAGCGCCAGGGCGATGGCGATCTCGAGCTTGCGCCTCTCGCCATGCGAGAGCTCGGCCGCGGCCATATGGGCGCGCCGATCGAGCCCGACGCGCGCCAGCATGGCCATGGCCGGCTCGGTCAGCGCCACATCCTTACGCACCGGCGTCAAGAAACGGAAGCTCGATCCCTGCCGCGCCTGGACGGCCAGCATGACATTGCGCAAGGCGGAGAATTCGAGCGCCAGCGAGGACACCTGGAAGCTGCGGGCGAGGCCCAGCCGCGCCCGCGCCGAGATGCTCATGCCGGCGACGTCATGGCCGAGGAACCGCAGCGACCCGCGATCGGGCCTGATGGAGCCGGCGATCTGGTGGATCAGCGTCGACTTGCCGGCGCCATTGGGCCCGATCAGCGCATGGACCTCGCCGGGGCGCAGATCGAGCGACACATCGTCGGTCACCTTCAAGGCGCCGAAGGATTTCGCCAGATGGGAGAGGACGAGGACCGGCTCAGCCATGGCGCGCTTTCCCCGCGACAAGACCGATGAGGCCGCCGCGGGCATAGAGCACGGTGACGAGGAGCACGACGCCGAGGAAAAGCTGCCAGCGCTCGGTCAGCGAACCGAGCAGGAATTCCAGTATCACATAGAGGGCGGCGCCTGCGACCGGCCCGAACAGCCGGCCGGTGCCGCCGAGGATGACGATGACGATCAGCTCGCCCGACAGATGCCAGGAGAGCATCGAGGGGCTGACGAAGCGGGTGAGATCACCATAGAGGGCGCCCGCCACGCCGGTGATCATGCCGGAGATCGCGAAAGCCGCGAGCCGGACCGGAAAGGGCGATATCCCCAGGGCCTGAAGCCGCGTCTCGTTCTGGCGGGCGCCCTGCAAGGCGGCGCCGAATCGCCCGTCGCGCAGGCGGACAAAGAGCCAGAGCGCCAGCAGGAGAAGCCCGTAGCAGATGAAGAAATAATGAAGCGGCTTCGCCGTGTTGAGCAGCGGAAACTGGTTGCGCAGGCTGAGCGACAGCCCGTCCTCGCCGCCGAGCGCCGGCCAGGAGATGACGAAATAATAGATCATCTGGGCGAAGGCCAAAGTGATCATGATGAAATAGACGCCGGAGGTCCGCAAGGATATGGCGCCGGTCACCAGCGCCGCGAGCCCCGCCGCCATGGCACTCGCGAGCCACAGGAGCAGCATCTGGTCGCTGCCCGGTGACACGCCGTTCATCGCATTGACGCTCAGAATGCCGGTCACATAGCCGCCAATGCCAAAAAAGGCGGCATGGCCGAAGGAGACGAGGCCGCCGAGACCCAGAGCGAGGTTGAGGCCCACGGCCGCCAGAGCGAGGACCGCGATGCGCGTCGCGAGCGTCACATAGAACGTCTCGCCCAAGCTTGCAGCGATAAGCGGCGCGGCGAGCAGCAGGAGCGCTAAAGCGAGATTGACCCAGTTTTCCCGGGTCATCGCACGCCTGTGCAGTTTCTTCTCCCCCTAAGGGGGAGAGGGCTAGGGTGAGGGGGAACCGGCGGAGAGATTTCTGCGAGGCGCGGAATGGCTCCTATCGCCAGATCCCCCTCACCCTCCCAATGCTGCGCTTTGGGTCCCTCCCTCTCCCCCGTTGGGGGCGAGGGTGTAAAGCGGCAGATCGCGAGGGGCAAACGAGCCATGACGCCCTCACGCCGGTGCGAACAGGCCGCGCGGCCTGAACGCCAGGATGAGCGCCATGACGATATAGATCAGCATCGAGGCGAGCGCTCCGCCGACGGTGGTCGCCTGCGACGGCTCCATGACCAGCGCGAAGACATGCGGAAGGAGGAAGCGTCCCATCGTGTCGGTGACGCCGACCAGCACGGCGCCGACGAGCGCGCCCCACAAGGAGCCGATGCCGCCAATCACGATGACGACGAAGGCCAGAATCAGCACCGGCTCGCCCATGCCGACCTGCACCGACTGGTTGACGCCGACCAGTGCTCCGGCGAGGCCGGCCAAGGCGGCGCCGAGCGCAAAGATGATCGTGTAGAGCCGTCCGATATCGACACCCAAGGCGCCCATCATCTCGCGGTCGGAGGCCCCTGCCCTGATGCGCATGCCGATCCGGGTCCGGGCGATGAGAAGATAGAGGCCAACCGCCACCACGATGCCGATGGCGATGATGACGAGGCGGTAGAGCGGATACTGGATGCCGCCCGGCAAGGCGACCGAGCCCGACAGCACGGGCGGCATGTCGAGATAGAGCGGGAACGGCCCGAAGAGCCAGCGGATCGCTTCCGAGAAGATCAGGATCAGCGCGAAGGTCGCCAGCACCTGGTCGAGATGGTCGCGGGCGTAGAGCTTGCGGATGACGACGAGTTCGACCAGCGCTCCCACTGCCGCCGCGGCCGCAAGGCTCGCCGCGAGCCCCAGCCAGAAGGACCCGGTCGCCGCCGCGACCGCGGCGCAGGCGAAAGCGCCCACCATGTAGAGCGAGCCATGCGCCAGGTTGATGAGCCCCATGACCCCGAAGATCAGGGTCAGGCCCGCCGCCATCAGGAACAAGGTGACGCCGAACTGCAGCCCGTTCAGCAGCTGCTCGACGAACAGGGCCGGAGACACCTAGAATCTCCCTCCGCCGCGCGCAGCGCGGGGAGGGTGGACGCCCGCAGGGCGGACGGGTGGGGTCTCACGGCCGCGACGTGTCCAACGATCGAACTGACTGATGGCAAGCTGCTTTGTATGTGGCACCTCCCTTGCGCAGGCACCCCACCCGTCGCGCGTTCCGCGCGCCACCCTCCCCGCGCTGCGCGCGGTGGAGGGAGAATTACATCTTGCATTGCGCCGCATAGGCGTCCTGGTGATCGGTGAAGGCCGTGCCGACGATCTTGTTGGTGATGACACCGTCCTCCTTCACCACCTCGCGCACATAGATGTCCTGGATCGGGTGGTTGTTGGGGCCGAACTTGAACTTGCCGCGCACCGAGGGGAACTCCGCCGCCTTGAGCGCCGCGCGGAAGCCGTCGGCATCGGTCACCTTCGCCTTGGCGAGCGCTGCCACGATGAGATTGGCGGTGTCGTAGCCCTGGCTCGCATAGAGCGACGGCAGGCGGTTGTATTCGGCCTTGAAGCTCTCCACGAATTTCTTGTTGGCCGCGTTGTCGAGGTCCTTCGACCATTGCGAGGAGTTCTTCACGCCCAAGGCCGCATCGCCGATGGCGCCCAGCACGTCCTGGTCGAAGGAGAAGCCCGGGCCCATCACCGGGATGGTGACGCCCGATTGGGCATATTGCTTCATGAAGGCGATGCCCATGCCGCCGGGCAGGAAGAAATAGACGGAATCGGCGCCCGACGCCCTGATCTGGGCGATCTCGGCGGCATAATCGGTCTGGCCCACCTTGGTGAAGAGCTCGCCCGCGAGCTCGCCCTTGTAGAAGCGCTTGAAGCCGGTCAGCGCATCGGTGCCGGCGGGATAGTTCGGCGCCAGGATGAAGGCCTTCTTGTAGCCCGCTGTATTGGCGTAGTTGCCCATCGCCTCATGCAGATTGTCGTTCTGCCAGGCGACATTGAAATAGTTCTTGTTGCACTTGGCGCCGGCCAGCGCCGAAGGCCCGGCGTTGGGCGAAAGATAGAAGATGTCCTGGGCCACGGCGTTGGGCACCACCGCCATGGCGAGGTTCGACCAGATGATGCCGGTCAGGATCTGCACCTTGTCGCTCTGGATCATCTTCTCGGCGATCTGCACCGCGAGCTCCGGCTTCTGCGCGTCGTCCTCGACGACGACCTCGATGTCCGTGTTGCCGGACTGCTTCAGCGCCAGCATGAAGCCGTCGCGCACGTCGACGCCGAGCCCGGCGCCGCCGCCCGACAGAGTGGTGATCATGCCGACCTTGACCGGATCGGCCGACGCGGCGCCCGCCGCCATCAGCAGCGCGCCCGTCATCGTGGCGAAAAGCAGTTTCCTCATGTCTCGCTCCCTTTTGGATCGTGTCTGGTTTCTATCCTGATTTAACCGGATTCCGCGCTCCGGGTACAGTCCCGCGCCTCACGCCACGGGCCGCTCGTCGGCGATGACCTTGCCGTCATTGGGCAGCTCGCCCGGCGCGATCAGCGCGACGTCGCATCTGACATGGGTCACGCTTGCCGCGGTTTCGGCCAGCGCCCGTCGCAATTCGTCCGTCGCGGACAGCGCCTCGGCCTTGAGGATGGCGGTGTCGTGCTCGCCCTCGCGTCCGATCACCAGCCTGAGGCGCCTCACCTCGGGATGACGCCGCGCGATCTCGGCGATCTGCTCGGGGCGCACGAACATGCCGCGCACCTTGGCCGTCTGGTCGGCGCGGCCCATCCAGCCCTTGATGCGCTGGTTGGTGCGCCCGCAGGCGCTGCTCCCCGGCAGCAGCGCCGACATATCGCCCAAGGCGAAACGGATGAGCGGGCGCTTCAGGTCGACGAGGGTCACGGCGATCTCGCCGACCTCGCCTTCGGCCACGGGGTCGCCGGTGCCCGGACGCAGGATCTCGAGGATGATGTCCTCGTTGAGGACGAGGCCCTGGCGCGCCTGCGTCTCATAGGCGATGCCGCCGAGATCGGCCGTCGCATAGGCCTGATACGCATCGATGCCGCGCGCCTTGATCTCGGCCTGGAGGCTCGGCGGGAAAGCGGCGCCCGAGACCGAGGCCTTCTCGAGCGACGAGGCGTCGCGGCCCTGCTCCTGCGCCTTGTCGAGGAGGATCTTGAGGAAATCGGGCGTGCCGCAATAAGCCTTGGGACGCAGATGCGCGATGATCTCGACGATCTGCTCGCTGTTGCCGGGCCCCGCCGGAATGACGGGACAGCCCAGGGCCCGGGCGCCGGAATCGAGGATGAAGCCGCCGGGCGTCAGATGATAGCTGAAGCAGTTGAGGACGATGTCGCCCGGCCGGATGCCGGCGGCGAAGAGGATGCGGGCATAGCGCCATTCGTCGCCCGACGCCGTCTCGGCTTCATAGATCGGTCCGGGCGAGGTAAAGAGCCGGCCGAGCGCCGGCGCCGGCAAGACCGAAAAGCCGCCGAAGGGCGGGCTCGCTCTCTGCAGCGCCGGCAGCGCCGACTTGCGCAAGACCGGCAAGGCCGCCAGCGCCGCGCGCGAGGTGATGCTCCCAGGATCGATCTCGCCCAGATGCGCGCGCCAGCCCGGGCTTGCGCGCGCCGCCTCCAAGACCTCAGGCAATTGCCGGAACAGCGCCTGCTCGCGCGCGTCCTGGCTTTGCGTCTCGCGGCTGTCATAGTGGCCGCTCATGCGAGCCACCGCTTGCGCCGCTTGTAGCTCTTGACCGTCCGGAAGGAGCGCCGCCCCTCGCCGCCGACGCCCAGATAGAACTCCTTCACGTCCTCGTTCTCCTTAAGCTCGCTCGCCTTGCCGTCAAGCACGATGCGCCCGGATTCGAGGATATAGCCATGGGTCGCGTAATTGAGGGCGATATGGGTGTTCTGCTCGGCGAGCAGGAAGGACACGCCCTCGGCCGTGTTGAGCTCGCGCAGGATGACGAAAATCTCCTCGACCAGTTGCGGGGCGAGGCCCATCGAGGGCTCGTCGAGCAGGATCATGGCGGGCCTGGACATGAGCGCCCGGCCGATCGCCGTCATCTGTTGCTCGCCGCCCGATATGTAGCCCGCCTGCGATCGGGAGCGGTCCTTGAGCCGCGGGAAGTAGGAATAGACGAGATCGAGATCGCGCCTTATCGCCGCCATGCCGTCCTTCCTGGTGAAGGCGCCGGTCAGGAGGTTCTCCTCGACCGAGAGATGGGCGAAGCAATGGCGGCCCTCCATCACCTGGATGCAGCCGCGCCGCACCAGTTCGTTGGGCGAAAGCGCCTGCACCTCCTTGCCCTTGAACAGGATCGAGCCCTTGGTCACCTCGCCGCGCTCGGCCTGCAGCAGGTTGGAGATCGCCTTCAAGGTCGTGGTCTTGCCGGCGCCATTGGCGCCGAGCAGCGCCACGATGCCGCGCGCCGGCACGCTCAGCGACACGCCCTTCAGCACCAATATCACGTGATCATAGATCACCTCGATATTGTTCACGGTGAGGATGGGATCTGGTGGGATAGTTGGAGCATTCGTCATGGAGCGCTCGTCACGTTGTCCATCCTCCCCCTTGCGGCCCGCAAGGAGGAGAAGAGTGTCCATCGCAGCATACTCAATTCGCGCAAGGCTCGCTGCGCGCGGGCCACGGCTTGTTCGCTTCCGTGTAAGACTTGGAGGCGGCGAGCAGCATCGGGTTCACCACGTCCGACATCGGATCGAACCAGTCGGAGGCTTTCTCCCATTTCTCGCCGGTCCAGCGCTGGACGTACATCTTGTGATGGCCGGAATGGTTGTCGCAGGTGACCTTGACCGGCGCGATGAAGCCCTTGAGGCCGAGCTTCTCGAGGCGCGCCTCGTCGATGCTCAGACTCTCGAGGCCCACCCGCATGTCTTCGGCGGTGATGACCTTCTTGCCGGTTTTCTCCTGCGCGATGCGGATCGCTTCCGCCATATAGAGCGAGTTGACGACGCCGCGATTGTACAGGTTCTCGCCGAACTTCTCCGGCTCGACCTTGCTCTTGCCGGCATCGACGACGAGCTTCTTGATGTCCTGGAGCGCCGGGAAATCAGTGCCCACCGCGTTGAAGTTCAGCGTCATATAGCCTTTGGCCTGAGCGCCGCCGCCCCGCGCGTCGTCCTCGCCGCCCGACCACCACACGCCGATGAACTTGTCCATCGGAAAGCGGATCTTGGTCGCTTCCTTGACGGCGGTGGGGTTCATCGCCCCCCAGCCCCAGATCACCATGTAGTCGGGCTTGTCGCGCCGCACATTCAGCCATTGCGACGACTGGTTCTGCATTTCCTTGCCGGGCACCGGATATTTGAGCAGCGTATAGCCATATTGCGTGGCGAACTGCTCGAAGAGCGGGATCGGCTCCTTGCCGTAGCCGGCATCGAGATAGATATAGCCGATCTTCTTGCCCTTGAGCTTGTCGATGCCGCCTTCCTGCTCGGCCAGATATTTGATGACGCCCGAGGCGCCGTCCCAATAGGTCATGGGCGGGTTGAACACCCAGGGAAAGGCCTTGCCGTCGGCCGCCGCCGACAGGCCATAGGCCATGGACAGGATCGGCATCTTGTCGACGCCAGCCTTCGGAATGACGGCGAGCGTGATGCCGGTCGACCAGGGATTGAAGACCAGCGACTTCTTCGCCTTGGCCTGCTCGTAGCATTCGACGCCCTTCTGCGTGTCGTAGCCCGTCTCGCATTCGTCGAAGACGATCTTGACACCGTTGATGCCGCCGTCGCGCTCGTTGAGCATGGTGATGTAGTCCGCCATGCCGTTGGCGATGGGGATGCCCGAGCCCGCATAGGGTCCGGTGCGATAGGTCGGAAGCTGCACATAGACCGTGTCCTCGGCCGATGCGGTCATCGCCGTCCCTGCGGCCAGCATGCCGCTCAGGACCGTTCCTGCAATCAGTGCTTTGAGTTTCATCCTTACCTCCCTAACCGGCCCATGGGCCTCAAGTTGAACTTCGGTCGCCCTCACGCATAGGGGAACGGCCAGACGCGCAGTTTCTCCTTCGCCACCTGCCACAGGCGCGCCAGGCCATGCGGCTCCCAGATCAGGAACAGGATGATCAAGACACCAACGATCATCGAGGTCAAATGAACGATGTTCTCCGCGCCGACGTCGATGCCGAGCATGGGCAGCACGTTGCGCAGGAAGATCGGCAGGATCCACAGGAAGGCGGCGCCGAAATAACAGCCGACCAGGCTGCCGAGCCCGCCGATGATCGCCATGAACAGGATCTGGAAGGAGAGCGTGATCGAGAAGGCCGCGGGCTCGACCGAGCCCAGATAGAAGAAGACGAACATGGCGCCGGCTACACCGCAAATGTAGGAGGAGACGGCGAAGGCCGAGAGCTTGGCGACGAGCGGGCGGATGCCCATGAGCTCGGCCGCGATGTCCATGTCGCGGATCATCATCCAGGAGCGCCCGATCCTTCCGCGCACCAGGTTCTTGACCAGGACGGTGATCCCGAGGACGATCGCCAGCACCACCAGATAGCGGGTGACCGGACTGGCATTGGGACCGGTCAGCACCAGGCCGAACATGGCGCGCTCGGGTGAATCGATGGCGCCCGACACATTGTAATTGTAGAGCCAGCCGATGCGAATGAAGCACCATTCGAGGAAGAACTGGGCGGCGAGCGTCGCGACCGCGAGATAAAGACCCTTGATGCGCAAGGACGGCAGGCCGAAGACGAGACCGATCGCCGCCGCGAACAGCCCCGAGAGCAGGATCATGAGGACGATATTCGCCTCGGGGAAAGAGGTGGTGAGCTTGTAGCAGGCATAGGCCCCTGCCCCCATGAAGCCGCCGGTGCCCAGCGACAATTGCCCGGCATATCCGGTGAGCACGTTGAGGCCGATCGTGGCGAGCGCCAGGATCAGAAACGGAATGACGATCGCCTCCAGGACGAAGTCGCTGGCGATGACGGGAACGATGAGGACGGCGATGACCAGCAGGGCGGCAATGCCGATACGATCCTGGGCCAGCGGGAATACGGCCTGGTCCGCCTCATAGGTCGATTTAAATTGGCCGGCCTCGCGATAGAGCATCCTACACCCGCTCGATGATCCTTTCGCCGAAGAGGCCTTGCGGCCGGAACAGGAGGAAGACCAGGGCGATCATGTAAGCGAGCCAGGACTCGATGCCGCCGCCGAGCAGCGGCCCCCAATAGATCTCGCCCAGCTTCTCGCCGATGCCGATGATGAGACCCCCGACGATGGCGCCCGGCACCGAGGTGAAGCCGCCGAGGATCAGGACCGGGAGCGCCCGGAGCGCGATGATCTCGAGCGCGAAGGAGACATCGGAACGCGCGCCCCACATGATGCCGGTGGCCAGCGCCACGATGCCGGAAGCGAACCACACGATGGCCCAGATCTGATGGAGCGAGATGCCGACCGAGAGGGCCGCCTGGTGGTCGTCGGCGACGGCGCGCAAAGCGCGCCCGATGCGCGTGCGGCTGAAGAACACCGCGAGCGCAGCCACCATGAGCAGCGCGATCGCCGCAGCCGCGATGTCGATATGCTGCAAGATGACCATGCCTTCGGCCCCGAAGGGGATCTCGGTCGAGCCGGTCGGCAGGCCCAGCTCCTCGGTGATCATCTGCTTGGGCTCGCCGCCGAAGACGAATTCGCCGAGCCCGACCAGGAAATAGGTGAGCCCGATGGTCGACATCAGCAGGATGATCTCGGGCTGGTTGACCAAGGGGCGCATGATGAAGCGCTCGACCGCCAGCGCCAGAAGGCCCATCACGGCGATCGTCAGGATGAGCGCCAGTATGGCCGGGACGCCCTTCTGATAGAGCCCGACGAGCGTCAGCGCCGCGAACACCACCATGATGCCTTGCGCGAAATTGAACACGCCCGAGGCCTTGAAGATCAGGACGAAGCCCAAGGCGATGAGGGCATAGAGCACGCCCGACACGAAGCCCTCCCACAGGACCTGGGCCAGGAAGTCGGGCGCCCCCGCCATCTGGGCGAAGGGCTGGACGAAGATCTGGCTCAGGAGGTCCATCGCTGGGACTCCTCATGCGTCACGACGCCCAGATAAGCGTCGATCACGTCCGAGTTGGACTTGACCTCGTCCGGCGTGCCGTCGGCGATCTTGCGGCCGTAATCGAGAACCACCACCCGGTCGGACAGGTCCATCACCACGCCCATGTCGTGCTCGATGAGCGCGATGGTGGTGCCGAACTCGCTGTTCACGTCGAGGATGAAGCGGCTCATATCCTCCTTCTCCTCGAGATTCATGCCGGCCATCGGCTCATCGAGAAGGAGCAACTCGGGCTCCATCGCCAGCGCCCGGCCGAGCTCGACGCGCTTCTGCAGGCCGTAAGGCAGCTTGCCGACGGGAACCCGCCTGATGTGCTGGATCTCGAGGAAGTCGATGATCTCCTCGACCTTGCGGCGATGGGCGATCTCCTCGCGCCGCGCCGGACCCAGATAAAGAAGCTGCCACAGGAAGCCCACATTCATCTTGAGCGAGCGGCCCGACATGATGTTGTCGAGGGTGGACATGCCGCGGAACAGCGCCACGTTCTGGAAGGTGCGGGCGATGCCTGAGCGCGCTGCCTCGGACGGGCGCATCTTGCGGCGCACCTTGCCCTTGAAGGTGATCCTGCCCTTCTGCGGGTGATAGAAGCCGTTGATGACATTGAGCATCGAGGTCTTGCCGGCGCCGTTCGGGCCGATGATGGCGCGGATCTCCCCTTTTCGGATGTCGAAGGAGATGTCGGTCACGGCCTTCACGCCCCCGAAGGCGAGCGACACGTTCTCGACATTGAGCATGATCTCCTGCGAGACGGCGCGCGTCATGCCGCTTTCTCCAGGCCGGGCGCCGCCGCGACCGCGACGTCGCGGATCACGATCTCGCCCGCAATCCGGCCCTTGCGGCCATCCTCGAAGGTGACCTCGACATCGAGAGGCGCCGTCCCTGATCCGTCATAGAGCGCCTTGACCAGCGCCGCGTAGCGCTCGGTGATGAAGCCCCGCCTGACCTTCTGGGTGCGGGTCAGCTCGCCGTCATCGGCATCGAGCTCCTTGGGCAGAATGAGGAAGCGGGCGATCTGGGCGCCCTGCATCCCGGGCTCGACGGCGAGCGCGCGGTTCACCTCCTCGACATGGTCCGCGATCATGTCATAGACGCGGCTGTCGGCGGCGAGCTCCTGATAGGAGGCATGAGTGACATTGTTGCGCTCGGCCCAGTTGCCGACCGCCACCGGATCGATGTTGATGAAGCAAGCGACGGCGTCGCGGCGGTCGCCGAAGGCCACCGCTTCCTTGATGTTCGGATAGAATTTGAGCTTGTTCTCGACATATTTGGGCGGGAACAGGCCGCCATGCTTCAGCCTTCCGACATCCTTGGCGCGGTCGATGATCTTGAGATGGCCGCCCGCATCGAAGAAGCCGACATCGCCGGTGCGGACATAACCGTCCTTGGTCATGACCTCGGCGGTGCGCTCGGGGTCCTTGTAATAGCCGAGGAAGACGCCGGGGCCCGCGAACTCGACCTCGCCTGAGGGGGCAAGCCTGATGTCGACCGACGGCGCCGGCCTGCCGACCGTGTCGGGCTTGATCTCGCCGTCCGGCTGCAAGGTGACATAGACCGAAGCCTCGGTCTGGCCATAGAGCTGCTTGAGATTGACGCCGATCGCGCGATAGAAGCTGAAGATCTCGGCGCCGATGGCTTCGCCCGCGGTATAGCCGACCTTCACCTTGGTCAGGCCGTAGCGGTTGCGCAAGGGCGCATAGACCAGAAGATTTCCCAGAGCGTAATGCAGCCGCGCCGATGGCGGCACCGTCTCGCCGCTCAGGATCCGGTCGCCCCAGCGGCGCGCCACCTTGAGGAAATGGTCGAACATCCAGCGCTTCACGCGGCCGGCATCTTCCATGCGCACCATGGTGAGGGTGAGCAGGTTCTCGAAGACGCGGGGCGGCGCGAAGACATAGGTGGGCCCGATCTCGCGGCGGTCCTGCACGATGGTCTCGGGGCGCTCGGGACAGCTCACGCAATAGCCCGCCAGGATCGCCTGGCCGTAGGAGAAGACGTGGTCGCCGACCCAGGCCATGGGCAGATAGGCCATGATCTCGTCCGTCTCGGAGAGCCCGTCAAAGCCGATGCCGATGCGGGCGCTGGCGAGGAGATTTTCATAGCTGAGCATCACGCCCTTGGGCCGCCCGGTGGTGCCGGACGTATAAAGAATGACGGCGATGTCGCTGCCTTTGCCCTGGGCAACGGCCCGGTCGAGCGGACCTGAGACCGCGGGATCGCCGAGCGCCGCGCGGCCCTTGGCGATGATCGTGCTCAGCGCATGGAGCTTCGTGTGGTCATAATCGCGAAGCCCGCGCTTCTCGTCATAGAGAATGGCGGCGAGCTTCGGCAGCCGGGCGCTGACGGCGACGATCTTGTCGACCTGCTCCTGATCCTCGACCACGGCGAAGCGGATCTCGGCATGCTCGAGCACGAAGGCCATCTCGTCGGCGACGGCATCGGCATAGATCGGCACCGGCACCGCGCCCAGGCACTGGGCGGCGGCGATCGACCAATAGAGATGCGGCCGGTTGGAACCGATGATCGCGATCTTGTCGCCCTCTGCGGCGCCTATGCCGGCGAGGCCCGCAGCCAAGGCGCGGACGATGGCATGCGCCTCGCTCCAGCTCCAGGATTGCCAGATGCCGAAGTCCTTGTGCCGCATCGCGACGCGCCCGCCGCGCGTCCTGGCGTTGAACTGAAAAAGCTTGGGAAATGTGTCGTCCGGTGCCTGGCCGAGCTCAGACAAACCCTACCCTCCCGATCTCATCGGGCTCACCCGCCCGAAGCCGCCGGCGCGCCTTCTCCCGGACGCTGCCCGCCTTTCAAAAAGCGGCGCGAGCTCATCGGCTCTCGAAACTGCCGCGGACGAACGCTTCGGCTCTTGCCGAAGCATCGCGGGCATCGTGCGGCTTTTTCCCGTGGCGTCAATCCCTCACGAAATAGACTTTAGAAGGAGGTCAAAACGAAGCCGCCCGGACGGATGATCCGGGCGGCTCGAGCGCGTGCTGGACGAGGGACGTGCGATGAGCGCGCCGTCCCGTCTGGGAAGCGGCGAAGCGTTACTTCCGGGGTCGTGCGGGGGGTCTGCGATGGCGCAGACGCAAAGCAAGCAGCGCGTCGCGCTTGCGCTTGGTTTCGGCCTTCACCGCACCAAGAAGAACTTCCTCATAGTCGTATTCGAACCACTCCTCGAAGACAGGCATGACATCCACTCACTGACAAAAACAACCGTTGCCGCAGCAAAACGGTAGCATCCCGGAAGGCCAAAACCAGCCCCGAAAAAACGCGACAAAATGGGCCAAAAACCTGCGAATTTCGTGCTTTTGGATAGGAAAATCCGCAAGGTTTCCGGCATGAAAACGGCTCTTGACATCGCAAATCCGCGAAACGCGGCGGCCCGTCCGCGGCAGCAAATCCTAGCTAGGAATATTTTTACTCAGATAACGGACGGTCTTGCCCGAGCCGGGCAGAAGCTGCCGGCCGACCTCGGCAAAGCCCAGGGCCGCGTGGAAGGCGTCGGAACCGGGGTTCGGGGGGTCCAGATTGACCTCGCAGACCACCCTCTTGTGGCCCCGGGCGGCCGCTTTCGCGAACAGATCCTCATAGAGCGCCCGCGCATAGCCCCGGCCCCGGGCCTGAGGCCCCGTGACGATGCGGTCGACATAGACGAAATCGGGAAACTTCGCCTGGAACCAGGTGAAATTGGGGCTGTCATAGCGCGCCCTCTGGTCGAAGACGATGAGGAAGGCGTCGACAGTGCCGATGCGGGTGGCGAGGAAGGCCTCGTCCAGCATGGATGTGAGCCGCGCCGCGTCGAGAAGGGACGTCTCCACCGCATGGGCGTTGTTGAGGGCGAGGACGCGCGCCTGCTCGGCCTGGGTGATGGCCTCGATCGTCGTCATGCGGGATGGGTTTTCCGCAGCTCCTCGGGCGGGACGGGCTCCCAGACCGAAAAAGGGGCGAGCAGCGCATGCGAGAGCCGGGTTACCGCGAAGACGAAGACCAGGTCGAAGAACAGCTCGACGAAGGTGAAGCGCGCATGCTCTTGGCCATGGCGGCGGCGCAGCAGATGTCCCAAGCACGTCCCCCTATTCCCTCATCCACTGCTCGCGCAGCTTCTCCCCGATCATACAGTCGACGCGCGGCTCCGCCTTGGCCGCCGCGGCCTTGACGAGCACCGCCGGCCGGGCGGCGATCTCCAGCACCAGCTTGCGGCGGATCGCCGAAGCGAGCTTCTGGATGTCGGTGACCGGCACCAGGAAAGCACCGGTCCCGCCGATGACGCAATCCTCATAATAGATATCGAGATTCTCGATCGAGGCAAAACCGCCCGGCCGCTTGATCATGATCGGCAGGCCGTTGATGGTGACGCCCTGAGCGATCAGCGGGTCGCGGGCGACGATCACCGGCACGCCCATATTGTTGGGCCCGTCGCCCGACACATCGATGACCCGGCGCTCGCCGGCGAAACCGTTGCCCTCGAAGCTCGGACCGACATAGATGAGGCCGTTCGCGATCGAGGTGCCGTGCTCGCGCGACATGGGGGTGGCCGCCAGGCGATCAGGGAAGGCGTGGGCGGCCGCGGCACCGTCGATGACCATCCAGGGCACGAGCGTCGTCTGGAAAGCGGGCCCCGCCCATTCGACATAGCTCACCGCGATGCGCCCATTCGGGCCCGACGATATCGCCTCGATTACGTCCTTGTGGCGGAAGGCCGCCACATATCCGTTGCGCTGCAGGGCCTGCTCGTCGATGTCCATGGAGCGCGAGACGTCGACGGCGAGCACCAGCTCGAGATCGACCGGCGTGTCTGCCGCCATGGCCGTGAATGAGAACGCCAAGGCGAAGATCGCCGCGAAGAGCCTGACTGCCGTCCTGAGCATGGCAAACCTCTTTTGCCGCGCCGTCCCGGTGATCAGACTAGGTAATGCCGGCGAAGCGTCAATAGGTTCCGCCGATGGTCCCGATCACGTTGCGGTGGGAGCAATGAGCGCTTCCCGCAGGCGCCGCGCCGCCGGCCCCAGGGCCTCGTCGCTGCGATGGGCCAGATAGGCGCGCACCGGCGTCTCGCCATCGGGGCCGAGAGCTGCCGCCCTCACCCTGACGAGGCGGCCTTCGGCGAGTTCGCGCGCGATCGACCAGTCGGGCAGGCCGCCCCAGCCCAGTCCCGACAGGATGAGGTTGCGCTTGATGTCCATGTCGCTCACCCGCCAGGTTCCCGCCGAGAAGACGCCGAAATCCTTGCCGCGGGTGATGGGGGACGGATCCTCCACCACGATCTGCAGATGATCGGCGAGGTCCTGCGCGGTGAGGGTCTCGCCCACAGCCGAGCGCCGCGCCAGCGGATGCGACGCCGCGGCCACCGCGGTCAAGGCGACGGGGGAAGCGAGCGGCAGCCGCTCCATCTCGACCTGCGGGTCGGGAACCTCGATCGTGGTGAGGGCCAGCGTGCAGCGTTTCTCGCGCAAAGCGGCGATCGCCTCGCCCAAGGGCGCATCCCAGATGCGCACGGCGACGGAGGGATAGGCGTCATGCATCGCCCTGAGCGCGGCCGCGGCAAGCTCATGCGGGAACAGCGGATCGAGCGCCACGGCGAGGCCGAGCTCGACCCCCTCGCCCAGGCCGCGCGCCCGGGCTTTGAGGAAATCCATGCGCTGCACCGTGGCGCGCGCATCGGCGAGCAGCGCCTTGCCGTCGGGCGTGAGCACGGGGCGATGGCCGGACCGGTCGAACAGCGTCACCCGCAGTTCCGCCTCGAGATTGGCGATGGCATGACTGACCGCCGACTGGACGCGGTGAAGCCTGGCGGCGGCGGCCCGGAAACTGCCGGCTTCGGCGACGGCGATGAAGATGCGGAGCTGGTCGAGGGTCAGGGAATCAAGCATGATCGATACAATAGATCATTATAAGCTATATTATATCAGTTATGTCGATCAATAGGACATGTCACTCTCCCGCTTCAGCAGAGGAGACATTATTATGGTCAGCACATCCTTCATCGTCACCGCCGCAGGCGGCCGGCCTCATGTCTCGGTGTGAGGAGGACCGGATGAGCCACTATGCCCTGATCTATGAATCTCCCTACGCCAAGGCCGACGGCGAAAGCCTGACGATTGGCGGCGAAGGCAACAAGGTCACGGTCGTGTCCGTGCCCGAGACCGGCAAGATCATTCCCTGGGCCCGCACACTCGCGGCGCAAGGCGTCGAGCGGATCGAGCTGTGCGGCGGCATGTCGCCCGTCTGGCGCGACAAGGTCGCGGCGGCGATCGGCAAGGCGGTGCCGGTCAGCTCCGTCACATTCGGCTTCGAGTCGCTGAAGCTTGCCGCGGCCTATAGCGCGAAGTTCGAGACCGGTGCTGCGACGAAGGAGGCCTTCATCATCCGGCTCGCGGGCGCCGATGCCGGGCGCGACCGCATCATTGAGGCGCATGCGCCGCAGACCACGACGCTGTTGCCGGTGCCCGACGCCGATTCGGCGGCAGCGGCGGCGCGCGAGATGGTGGCGCAAGGCGTCGAGCTGATCGAGCTCTATGGCTTCGACAGCACGGCGGCATCCGCCGTCATCACGGCGGTCGACGGCGCCGCCCCCGTGGGCGTGGGAAGTTTCGCACTGGAAGCGTTCGGGCCTACCGGATAAGTCGCCATGAGCGGCACGTCCCAAGGCTCAGCGCGCCGACCGTCGTCGGAGATGCGGAATCCGCCGGATCCCGACCGTCACAAACGCAGCAGGCTGAGCGCCAATGACTTTGCCCGCGGCAGAAGGCTGTCCAACAGAATGTATTCTTCGGCCGTGTGGGCGTTTCCGCCGACGGGTCCCGTCCCGCAGAGCGTCGGCGCACCTTGCGCCGAGGCCACGCCTGAATCGGCACAGCCGCCACTGACCTCCGATCCGACGGCCATGCCGATGTCCGACGCCGCCTGCCGGTAGTGCTGGAAGAGCGCCGTGCTTCGCTCCGACGTCTCGAATGGCAGGAACTCGCCATAGATCTCAAAGGTCGCGGTGCTTCGCGCAACATCCGGGTGGCCGAAGATCTCGCCTATCGATCGCAGCGCGCGATCCCTGTCCATAGCGGTCAGATACCTGACTTCGACTTCACCGCCGCAGAGAGGCGGCACCGTGTTGATCGTCTTCCCGCCCCGGATCATGCCGACATTCACCGTCAGGCCACGATCGAGATCGGTCAGGGCCTGGAGCTTGAGCGTCTTGTGCGCCGCTTCCTCGATGGCGTTCACGCCATCCCTGTAGGCCGAGCCCGAATGCGCCGCTTTCCCTTCAATGGCGAATTTGATGAACAACGCGCCCTTGCGTCCGGTGACCACATTGCCCGAGGGCCGGCCTGGCTCGGCGTTGAATATCGCGCGCGCATTCCGGGCGTGATGAGCAATCGCCTCTCGCGAGGTCGGCGACGCGATCTCCTCATCGGGCGTAAAGAGACACGCCAGCGGGCGCTTCCGCGAGCGGGCGTGCCGGGCCAGTACCGACAGAACCGACAGATTCATGACGAGGCCGCTCTTCATGTCCGCCACCCCGGGACCGAATGCCCGTCCACTGGCAATATGAAACGGCCGCTTACCGGCCTCTCCCCGCGGGAAGACCGTGTCCATGTGGCCAAGCAGCAGCACGTGACCGCCCAGACGATCGAGATCGGAGCTCACGAGCAGCGCATCGCCGTTCTCGCCGAGCGGGACCGTCCGCGCTTCGAGGCCGGCTTCCCTTGCATAGGCGGCCAGGGCCGAACGAACCGCGCCGACGCCCGCCACATGGCGTGACGGCGAGTCGGTGTTGACGATCTCTTCCAGGAGCCTGAGCATCCGCTCCTGCTCCTGATCCAGCGCCGCGACGACACGCTTCTCCTCGTCATTCAAGATCGACGTCATGATCGTGCCGTGCCGTTATCGGACGAACAATTGGCGCGGTGTCTTCGTCATGATTTCAGCGCCATCGCGGGTAATCGCGACAGTGTCGCTGAATGCCAGCCCGCGCGCATAAGTGTACATGTGAAAGACCATGCCCGGTTCGAGCAGCCAGGATGACTCCGGCCGGAACGCCCGGGTGAAGTCGCTCGTCACCGGCAGGCCGATGAAGCCCAGTGTATAGCCCGTGACATTGTCATACTGTTCCTTGAGGCCTGATTTGAGAACCGCATTGCGGAGTGTCGCATCGACGGCGGAAGCGCTGACGCCGGGCTTCATCTTCTCGAACTGGCGGTCCTGATACTCGATCAGCCGCTTGGCATCGTCCTTCATCTGCTCGCTCGGCGCGCCGATCGCGGTCGAGCGCATCAAGCGGGCGCCATAGCCTCCCACCAGAGGAAGGGATTCGACGTGGAGAACATCGCCCTGCTCCAGAATATGGCTGCCCAGACGGCCGTGGAGAGAGCCAGTCCTCTTCCCCGAGGCAATGAGGGCGTTGCGGCCATTGTCGGCGCCCGACCGCAAAGCTTCGGCATAAAGCGCCGCCGCACATTCGCGCTCGGGCACGCCTATTCCGGCGGTCTCGATGGCTGCCTTCAAGCCGCGATCGGCGATCGTCGCCGCCTGTCTGATATAGTCGAGCTCGCGGTCGGACTTGATCACTCGCAGCTCCTTGATCCGGCCCGAAAAGTCGATGAATCGGGCCTCCGGCAAGGCCTTCTCGATGGCCCTGAACCTCGCGACCGGAAGGAAGTGCGAATCGAGCTCCACCGCTATTGCCGACCGCGACAAGCCCTTGTCGGACAACGCTGCCGTCAGCGCCGCGATCGGATCATCGACATCGCTGAAAGTCAGATAGTCGGTGAGCCAGGTCTGCTCGCGGAAGGTCGGCTCGTCGAGGCGGCGGACGATGGCGAAAGGAGCCCCCTTCCGGGGAAGAATCGCGCATTGATATATGGCCGCCGGCGGCGCGTAGCCAAAGAGATACACCATATGCTCGAGGCAATCGATGATGAGGGCGTCAGCATCGACCTCGCGCATGAGACCCCTGACCGATTCAACCCGCTTCTCGTATTCCTCAACTGCAAACATCGTCGTCATCGCACACCTGGCTCCCGAGCATTCTCGCTGTTGGTGATATCTTCGCGCCCTGTCAGCGCATGATCCGCAGGTCCCTGGGACTGTGATTGAGCGACCTTGCGCCGGCCGGTTCCATGACCATGATATTCTCGATCCGCACGCCCCATTTTCCGGGAATGTAGATTCCGGGCTCGTTCGAGAAGACCATTCCGGGCGCCAGGCGCAGCTTGCTTCCGGAGACGAGATAGGGCTCCTCATGGGCGTCGATCCCGAGGCCATGGCCGATCCGATGGACGAAATACTCGCCATAGCCCGCATCGGCGATCACCCGGCGGCCCGCATCGTCGACATCTTCGGCGAGAACACCGGGCCTCGCCGCCGCGGCCGCCGCTTCATGCGCGGCGTTCACCACATCATAGATCTCGATAAAGGCCGGATCAGCTTTGCCGGCAACCGGGGTCCGGCACGTATCCATCACATAGCCCTTGCGAACCGCGCCGAAGTCTATGACCACCGGGTCACCGGCCGCGATCACCCTGTCCGACCCGTGATGCAAGGGAGATGCGCCATTTGGGCCGGCGCCCACATCGCACCATTCGACGGCCTCGAAACCCCGCTTCAGAATGAGATCGATGATCCGCTGCCGGACCTGGTTCTCGGTGCGTCCGATGAGACCCTCGCGCTCATAGAAATCATCCCAGAAATCGTCGAACAGCTTCGCCGATTCATCGAGAATGGACAGTTCCGCGGCGCCCTTGATCTGCCGGAGCGCGGAAAGGACGGGGTCGCCGTCGACGAATTCGGCATGGGGAAGTGCCCTCTGAAGCCCGAGAACGAACCCGCCCCAGAGCTTGGCATCGATGGAAATCCTGGCCGCGCCGCCGAGGATATCGCGGACCAGATGCATCGGATCGTCGGTCTCTCCCCAGCCCCGCACCTCGAACAAACCCCTGGGCAGGCGTTCGGAAAGCGGCACTTGCAGTTTCGGAAGGACGGCGACGGCATCGCCAGAGGCCCTGACGATGAGGGCATTGAACCGCTCGGTCTGTGGCAGCCGCGTGCCCGAAAGGTAGAACTGGTTTGCCGAAGGACCGACGATGAAAGCGTCGATCCCGCTCTTCGCCAGCGCGTCGGCAACGCCGACCAGGCGCCCCGCAAAAGGTTCACTCATCCACGTCTTCCCCTGGTGTTCGGCTTGTCGGAATTGACCGTATCGCTCGCATCGCTCATGGCGCTCCGGGCATTGGTCCACCGGCCGGCCATTGCGGCATTTCCCAGCTCCTTCACGATGCGCGAGAACAGTGTCTGCGCGGCTTTGGAAAGGCCGCGCCGGGCATGAACGGCGGCCACGAAGGTGCGGCGCACCTCGGGCGCGACGATCGGCAGTGCCCGCAGCTCCCCTCGCCTGATCTCCTCGGCAACGGCATTCGCGGGCAGGAACGAGTATCCCATGCCGTTGAGCGCAAAAGCCTTGAGCAAATCTGCCCCGTCGGTTTCGATGACGCAGCGGACTGCCAGCCCCTTGCCGGCGGCGATGCTGTCGACCAGTGTGCGCAGGCCATTGCCCCGGCACGGGAGAATGAGCGGCATCCTGACGACTTCTTCGAAGGTCAGCGCCTTTTTCGCGGTTTCGAACTTTGCGCCGACGATGCAGGCGGGCTCGGTCAGGATGGGGATGATCTTCAGGTCGGTGCGCGCGATCTCGGTCACGTTGTAAGTCGGAAAGATCGCGATATCGACATGCCCCATCTCGAGCAGGCTGCGAGCCGAGTCGCTGTAGCCCTCGCGAACCACATAGGTCACGTCCGGATTTTCACGTTTGAACTTGCTCAGCACCTCCAGAATGGTGCGTATGCTGGACGGCGTCACGCTGAGCGCGATCTTGCCGGTCAGCGTGTGCGCTCTGGCTCCGAGATCGTTGGAAAGATCGAGAAAACCCTTTTCCAGATAGACGACCTGGTCATAGAGCCGTTTGCCGTCTTCGGTCAGATCCACCCCGCGCCAATGACGCCGCAGGATCTCGGTATTCAGATGGGTTTCGAGATGCCGGATCTGCTTGCTGAGCGCCGGCTGGGAAATCCCCAGGGTCTGGGCGGCCTTGGAGAAGCTTTTGACGTCGGCGACGACCACGAAGTAGTGCAGCGCGCGGGAGCCGATGGCCAGCAATTTCTGATGATCGGCCTTGTCCATCATGAATTGTCCGTTTTGGGTTGCTTGGCCTCATGGCGCCGCAACAGCCTGCCCGCCAGTTCGGACCCTGCCACCAGAAGCATTGTCCCGACGATCAGAATGACCGAAATCGCGGCGATGGTCGGGCTGAGCTCGAAGCGCGTCGCGTTCAGCAATTGCTTCGGCAGGGTCGGGGCCGCCGGCCCGCTGACGAAGACGCTGACGACAACCTCGTCGAACGACATGATGAAGGCGAAGAACGCGGCGGTGACGACGGCCGACGCTATGAGCGGTAGCATCACGGCGCGGAAGGCGGTCATGGGGCCCGCGCCAAGGCTGCGCGCGGCTTTCTCCAGGTTGAAGTCGAAGTTCTGCAAGGCCCCCATGATCACCATGATGACGAAGGGTGTCGTGAGAATGAGATGGCCCAGAATCAGACCAAGCTCGGTATCGATGAGACCGAGGGGCGACAGCTGAAAATAGAGCGATACCGCCGTAATGATGTTGGGAACCAGGAGAGGCGACAGGATGACGGCAAGCAACACGCCGCGAAATGGAAAGCTCGTCTTGGTCAGCGCCAAAGCCGCCATCGTGCCGATCACGACCCCGCCCGCTGCCGTCGCCGCCGCAACGCGCAGGCTCACCATGGTCGCTTCGACCCAGTCGCGGTCACCGAAATAGGCTTGATACCATCGCCAGGAAAAATCCGACGGCGGGAATTTCAGATAGGCCGCCGAGCCGAAGGAAAGCGGAATCAGGATGAGGATGGGCACCAGCAAGAAGACGAGCGTGAGTACCGTCACAGCCCGCGAGAACCCCGGCAGCGAGCCCGCTTCGGCGTAGCTCGCGGCACTTTCGCGCGCCGGCGGATTGGATCGGGCACGCCTGCCTGCGGCCTGCATGACGAGCACCAGGGCTCGCGTGGCCATGCGCACCAGCTTCTGCCCGCTGGTGCTGTATCTGCCTTCGCCGATGACCGCGCCGAAGCCGAGGGCCTTCTGGAACACCAGAAGTATGGCGACCGTCACCAGCAGCAGGACGACCGCCATTGCGCTCCCCAGCTGCATATTGCCGATCAGATTGATCTGCTTCTCGATGAGCATGACGAAGGTCGTGTCGCCCGGGCCGCCCAGCAAGGTCGGCGTGACCCAGTAGGAAAGCGCCATCACGAAGACGAGCACCGACCCGACCGCCGCGCCCGGAAGCGTCAACGGGAAGAAAATCGCCGCCATCGCAATGAAGCGGCTGGCGCCCAGGCTGCGCGCCGCTCCGATGAGGCGCTGGTCGATCAGCTTGATCGAGTTGTAGATCGGGAAGACCGAGAAGGGCAGCAGGACGTAGATCAATCCGACATAGACGGCAAATGGCGTATAGAGCAGCGGGATCGGCTTTTCGACGACACCGCTTCCGACCAGGAGGGTGTTGGCAACTCCTTGCCGGCCGAGAAGCACGATCCAGGCGTAGCTTCGCACCAGCGTGCTGATCCACATGGGCAGCACGATGAGCCAGGTTATGACTTTCGCGGTCAAGGGAGGACTGCGCGCCAGGGTGATGGCGACGGGGTAGCTGATGACGACGCATATGACGGTGACCAGAGCGGCCATCGTTATCGTCGAGCGGATCGAGTGAAGGATATTCGGATCGCTCAGCAGGTCGACATAGGGCTGAAAGTTCAGGTCGGCATAGCCGACGCTGGCGAGCAGCATGCGGACCAGCGACCCCACATAGAGCAGCGAGAAGAGGAGGACGACCGGCGCCAGCAGCACGGCTGTCCTTAGGGTAGGATTGGCAAAGAGGCGAGCCAGAGACATCCCGTGGGATGACCTCTGGTCCGCGCCCTCATAGGCTCCTGCTTGGCGATCAGACGGCTGGTACACGTTCCGCTTTCTCTTTTCGGCGAATTGCGCGCGGCCTCAATTCTCGAGCAGGAACTGCTGCCAGCGGGCGACCGCGATCTCGCGCCAGGTCTTGTTCTCCTTGGGCTCGATCTTCGCCCACCACGCATAATCGATCAGGATCTGCTTTTCCGCGTTCTGCGGATAAGTCGGTATCGCATGTGCGATGTCGTCGGAGATATGATCGAACGCAGCCGGGTTCGAGGGTCCGAGCGGCTGCAGCGCCGCCAGCCGCGCCTGCCCGTCAGCCTTGAGATAGAAGGCGATGAGCTTCATCGCATCCGCCTTGTTCTTCGCCCCCTTGGGCACGACGAGATAGTCCTTGATGAGGGCGCCCTGGTTGAAGGTGTAGTTGACGGGCGCTCCGCTGCGCTTCAGGGCCTCGATGCGGCTGCTCGACACGATTGCGATGTCGGCCTCACCGCTCGCCAGGGCTTCCGGGCCCATGGCCGAAGTGGTCGACCACTTCACCACATCGGGGCGGATCTTGCGCAGGCTGGCAAAGGACCTGTCGAGATCGAGCGGATACATCTTGTCCATGGTCACGCCGTCGGCCAGCAAGGCATATTCGAACGGCGCATTGGGATAGTCGCCGGCATCGATGACGCGCGCGCCGGGGAATTTCTTCGTGTCCCAGACATCGGCCCAGCTCTGCGGTCCGTTATCGCCGAATGTCTTGGTGCTCCAGCCGATCACGCGCGAGTATGAGACACCCTCGGCGCCATATTTCAGCAAGGCGGTTTGCGGAACCTGCTTTCGCGTTTCCTCATCGAGCAGCGAATAGTCGATCTCTTCCAGGAGCCCCTGTTCCGCCAGCGCCAGATAGTCGCCCTGGTTGACCTCGGCGACATCCCATTGGACATTGCCGCTCTCGACCATGGTCTTGATCTTGAGGAGCGAGGGACCGGAGTCATCGATGACCTTGATGCCGCTCGCCTGCTCGAACTGGTCGAATATGGCCTTGCGCTCCGCCTCCTGGAAGCTTCCGCCCCATGATGAAACGACAACCGTCCCATCGGCGGCCGCCGTCAGGCCCGATAGGCCGAGCCACGCGGCGGCGATCATTCCGCTGATCATCCATCGACACTGTCTGGTCATTTGCTTCCTCCTGTTGGTTTATGAGGGATCGAAAAGGCGCACGTCCGCATCGTCCCATCTCAGATGAACGGTGCTGCCCACGGCAGCCTCCATGTCAGACTGCCGACAGACGACCGAGGCCAGCAGCTGCGCGCCCGTCGTTGCGGCGATCCGAAGCTTTCGCCGGTTTCCGAAGAAGAGCGACTCCTCCACGATCCCGGAAGCGATGGCGTCATGCTCTGGGCAAAGCTTTATGTGCTCGGGCCGCAGCATCAGATTGATCTTCTGGCCGGCTGCGAGCTTCCGGGCGCTTGCCGAGAATGGAACGGTCCGGCCAAGCACGTTCAGGGCGCATGAGCGGCCGTCGGCCTGCTCGACGGCGGCCTCGATGAAATTGGACTCGCCGATGAAGCGGGCGACGAACTCGGTTTCGGGATTCCAGTAGAGCTCGCCCGGCGTGCCGGACTGGACGATCTCGCCCTCGTTCATGACGGCGATGCGATCGGACAGGGAGAGCGCCTCATCCTGGTCATGCGTCACATAGATCATGGTCATGCCGGTATCGCGATGGATCCGCTTGATCTCGAACTGCATGTCCTCGCGCAGATTCTTGTCCAGCGCGCCCAGAGGCTCATCGAGGAGAAGGATCGGCGGATCGAAGACGAGAGCCCGGGCCAAAGCGACGCGCTGCTGTTGGCCGCCGCTCAATTGCGCGGGGAACCTTTCGGCAAAGCGCCCGAGCTGGACGGCATCGATCAGGAGCCGGACCTTGTCGGCAATTTCCGCGGCAGGCAGCGCGCGCATGCGCAAGGGAAAGGCGATGTTCTCGGCGACCGTCATATGCGGGAACAGCGCGTAATGCTGGAACACCACGCCGATGTCGCGGCTTTCCGGCGGCAAATGATCGATGCGGTTCCCGGCTATCAGGATGCGGCCGGCGTCAGGCGTGACAAAGCCCGCGATCATCGACAAGGTCGTCGTCTTGCCCGAGCCGCTCGGGCCGAGAAGGGTGACGAATTCGCCGCCCTGGGCGACGAAAGACAGGTCCCGCACCGCGACCATCGAGCCATACGACTTGGAAATATTCACCAGCTCGAGATTGGACCGCTGGCGGGCATGTTGGCGCCTGAAGATATCGGCCCGCATATGTCAGGCGGTCCGAAGCCGGTCTTGCATCCCAAGATCCTCCCAGGTTTTCCTGTGCGTCAGGCGTTCGCCATATTTGCGTTTCGAGAACACCCGGTCTCCGGCAAGTATGGCGTTCGCCTGGAGGCGGGCGAGTTGCGTGTCGCGCGTGTGGAGCGCTCCTGCCCTGATATCCCGCGTGGCGCGGTCGATCGGAAAGAACTTGAACAGCGATCTGCTGCCGCAGATCTCCGCCGCCCGATCGACGACCATCGCCGCGACCTGCCGTGCCGTATGCAACGCGCTATAGGTCGGAGAGAGGCAGCGATCGAAGTCCCTCTGTTCCCACAGCCAGTTCGCGTACCAGAATGACGACCGTGCCGCCTGCAGACCGCCATGCATCTCGGTGAGCCAGAACATATAGACCTGATCGCTCTGCAGGTAATCCTGCTGCTTCACGAAATTCACGGTGAAGTCGAAAACACCCTGAGCGGTGCCGATCAGATGGGCGATATGGCCGAGATCGAACGTATAAGGATCGTTCTGCACGAAATCTCCAGGCTGGCCCATGACGTGCTTTTCGGGGATGAAGACGTCATTGAGCTCGGTGCTCCAGCTGGCCGACGCCCGCAGTCCGGTGCATTCCGTCCAGGACTGGTGGTTGAATTTGATCCCCGGACTGTCTTTCGGGATGACGGAGATGACGAGGCCGTCGTCGTTACGGGTCATTCCGGGAGCCAGAGCCCATATGAGCACGTAGTCGGCCTCCGGCGCGAGCGTGCAGAAATGCTTCGTGCCGCTGACCAGAAAGCCGCCCTTGGTGGGGCGCAGCGTCGAGCCGATCTTGAGCTTCTCGGCTTCGGTGCGCGCGGTCTTCAAGGCATAGGTGTTGACCTCGCTTCCGAGCGACCCGATGAGAGCGGCATTCTCGGCCACTGCGCGGAGGACTTCGGTCCGGATCGGATCATGCGCGTTCTGAACGACCACCTGGCAGTTGACCCAATGGATCATCATGTTCCAACCGGTCGACGAACAGGCTTCCGACAGTTTCTCCACCACCAGGTGCTGGACGATGCCGGACGAATTCTCGCCGAGATCATGGCCGCCATATTCGGTCGGAATGCCGATGCCCAGGAATCCCAGCTCCTTGAGCCGGTTCATGTTTTCGACGGGATAGGCGGCCGCGTCGTCATATTGGCGCGCGCGGGCGCGAAACTCGGGGACGAGCGAAGCGGCGAGATCCACCCATTTCCGTTGCGCTTCCGGGATATCGAAATTCATTCAGGCTTTCCTTCCGCTTCTCTAGGATGATAGTGAGATGTCGCCGCGAAGCTTTCCGTGGCAGTAAATGATCGGATCCGCATTGTTCAGCCGGCCGCGGAGAACCTTGCCGATGACGATTTCATGATCGCCGGCGGGCACGATCTGATGAACGCAGCACTCCGCGTAAGCCGATGTCGCATTGAGGATCGGTCCGAGCGATCCCTCCCGCCGGTAGTCGACCTCGGAAAACTTGTCCTCGATCTTCGTCGCGAATTTTCGCGCCAGTTCGATGCCGTCGCGCGAGAGTATGTTCAGGCAGAAAGCCCCCGAGCTCTTGATCGTTTCAAGCGTGTATTTGCCCTTCTCGATACAGACCAGCAGCAAGGGCGGATCGAGCGATACGGAGGAAACGGCGCTGACCGTCATGCCCACCGGCGCGCCATCTCGGGCAGTGGCCGTGACGATGGAAACCCCTGCCGGAAGAGCCCCCATGACTTTCTTGAATTCGACTGTCGGCAAAGCCGTGTACGTGAAACCCATGCCCAGCAAGCCTCGGACCTGCATTCAAATCAATTGCTTGGGCAACAGCTTAGGTAACTCGCGTCCCGGATGGAAATTCATATTATGAAATCATCACATTCCTATTAGTTATATCTTACTCTGCGGCAATATTGATTGGGGATCGGTGCATGGCGAAGCAACGGTTGGTGCCGAACATCCAGTCTCGCGCGTGCTGTTGCCGGCGCCCAACGCCGCCGCGGCACGCGAGATGGTGGCCCATGGCGTCGAGCTGATCGAGCTCCATGGTTTCGACAGCGAGGGAACGGCCGCCGTCATCACGGCGGCGGCGCCCCCATGGATGTGGGGAGTTTCGCACTGGAAGCGCTCGAACCCATCGGGTAAAGTGGCCGCGAGCGCATGTCCTGCGCGCCCGAGAAAGCTTTCATCCCATGACCAGCGAACAGAGGGCGCGGCGGGCGCGCATCGGCATCGTCATTGCGGCCGCGTCCGCCCTGATGCTCGCGATCAACGACGTCGCCGTGCCTTTCGCCTATGCGAACGGCTTCAGCGCGCCGACCGTGGTCTTCTTCCGCTTCGCCTTCCTGCTCGCGAGCCTCGCGGTGCTGCTGCCGCTCGCCGGCCTGAGCTACCGGCTGCCGCGCGACCACACCCGCCACGCGCTCGGCTCGGGCGTCGCCTCCGGCATAGCGACACTGGGGCTCCTCGGCGCCTTCGCCCATATCCCGGTGAGCCTCGCCCTCATCATCCTCTATACCTATCCTTTCCTCACCGCGCTCTTCGAAAGCGTTCATGCGCGCAGGCTGCCGAGCCTGGTCGAGATCGCCTGTCTCATCGTGGCGCTCGCCGGCATCGGCATCGTGATCGGCCTCAACGAGGTGAAGCTCTCTTCGCTCGGGCTCGCCCTCGCCGCCCTCTCGGCGGTGGGCTATGCCGCCTCGATCTTCTGGAACAGCGTCAAGCTCCGATCCGCCGACGGCACGGTCGTCACGCTCTACATCGCCATATCGGGTGTCGCGGTCACCACCCTCTTCCTCATCGCGACCGGAAGCTTCGCGCTCACGCCGGCCGGCATGGGCGGCTGGCTGCCGCTGCTCGTGACCTGCTTCTTCTTCGCCGTCGCCTTCATCGGCATGTTCAAGGCCGTGGAACTCGTCGGCGGCGCGCCGACCGCGATGACGCTCAATCTCGAGCCGGTCTTCGTGATGTTCCTCGCCGCCATGCTGCTCGACGAAGCGCTGACCCTGCCCCGTCTCCTCGGCTGCACCATGGTCATCGGCGCGGTCGTGGCATCGGAAGCCTGGCGCAACCGCAAGCCTGCCGCCATCGAGCTCGCTAGCTGATACGCCGCTGGCTTTCCGCATCGAAGAGATGCAGGTTCTTGCGGTCGAGGACGACCGGCAGGCGCTCGCCCACGCTAATATCGGCTGTGCCCGGCAGGCGCACGACGAAGTCGGCCCGCTTGCCGGTGCCGGCGATATGGCAGTGGGCCAGGGCATCGGCTCCCAGCGTCTCGATGGCCGCCACGGTCAGCTCGAGATCGGCCGTTTCTCCCGGCCGGACGGCGACATGCTCGGGACGGATCCCGAAGAGCACCGGCTTGCCCGCAACCTGCGGCGGCTGGCCCTGGCCGAGATCGATCCGCCTGCCCTCGATCGTGACGCTTCTGCCGTCGGCGCCGGCATGCCCTTCGAGGATGTTCATCGGCGGCGAGCCGATGAAGCCCGCGACAAAGACGCTGGCGGGCTTCAGATAGACGTTCATCGGCGTATCGATCTGCTCGGCGATGCCGGCATTCATGACGACCAGGCGATCGGCCAGGGTCATGGCCTCGACCTGGTCATGCGTAACATAAAGCGACGTCGTGCCGACGGCGCGCTGCAGCGCCTTGATCTCGAGGCGCATCTGCACGCGCAGCTTGGCGTCGAGATTGGAGAGCGGCTCGTCGAACAGGAACGCCGCCGGATCGCGCACCAGCGCGCGCCCCATGGCGACCCGCTGGCGCTGGCCGCCCGACAGCGCCCGAGGCTTGCGCTCGAGATAAGCGCCGAGCTCCAGCATCTTCGCCGCCTTGCCGACCCGCTCGGCGATCTCCGCCTTGCTCTTGCCGGCGATCTTGAGCCCATAGGCCATGTTGTCGAAGACGCTCATATGCGGATAGAGGGCATAGTTCTGGAAGACCATGGCGATATCGCGCTCGCGCGGCTCGAGCGTGTTGACCACGCGCCCGGCGATCTCGATCGTGCCCGCCGTGATCTCCTCGAGGCCCGCCACCATGCGCAGCAATGTGGACTTGCCGCAGCCGGAAGGACCGACGATCACGATGAACTCGCGATCGGCGACGTCCAGCGAAATGCCGTGGATGACCGGACTCTTGCCGTAATTCTTCCTGACATCCTTCAACGCGATCGTGGCCATGCTTATTTCTCGCTCTCGACCAGACCCTTGACGAACCAGCGCTGCATCAGCACCACCACCAGTATGGGCGGCAGGATCGCCAGTATGCAGGTCACCATCACCAGATGCCATTCGGTGTCGGCATCGGCGAAAGAGATCATCTTGCGCAAGGCGATGACGATGGTGTTCATGGAGTTGGAGTTGGTCACCAGCAGCGGCCAGAGATACTGCGTCCAGCCATAGATGAAGAGGATGACGAAGAGCGCCGCGATATTGGTCGCCGACAGCGGCAGCAGGATGTCCCTGAAGAAGCGCCAGGGGCCGGCGCCGTCGATGCGCGCGGCCTCGAGGAGCTCGTTGGGGATGGTCATGAAGAACTGCCGGAACAGCAAGGTCGCGGTCGCCGAGGCGATGAGTGGAACGATGAGCCCGGCATAGGTGTCGATCAGCCGGAGATCGACCATCACCTTGTAGGTCGGCAGGATGCGGACCTCGACCGGCAGCATCAGGGTGATGAAGATGAGCCAGAAGAAGGTCATGCGCAGCGGAAAGCGGAAGAACACGATCGCATAGGACGACATGATCGAGATGATGATCTTGCCGACCGCGATGCCGAGAGCCACCACGGTGGTGTTGAGGAGCAGCGTGCCGACGCCGACGCCCCCGATGCGGCTGACCCCGCCGAACAAGGCCTCGCCGTAATTGGCGATGAACCGGTCGCCGGGCAGGAGCGGCAAAGGCGGCCGGAGAATCGTGGTGAGCGAATGCGTCGAGGCGACGAAGACATAATAGATGGGAAAGGCGACGATGATCAGGCCGAGGATCAGCCAGAAATGCGCGATGAGGCGGCTGCGCGGGCGCGCGATCATGGCTCGGCCTCATCCATAGTGCACCCGCCTTTCGATATAACGGAACTGGACGGCGGTGAGCGCGATCACGATCGCCATCAATATGACCGACTGGGCGGCCGACGAGCCGAGGATCAGGTTGACGAAGCCGTCATTGTAAACCTTGTAGACCAGGGTTTCGGTCGCCTTTCCGGGACCGCCGCCCGTCACCGCGTGGATGATGCCGAACGTGTCGAAGAGCGCATAGACGGTGTTGACGACGAGGAGGAAGAAGCTGGTCGGCGCCAGAAGTGGGAAGACGATGGTCCAGAAGCGCTTGCTCTCCGTCGCGCCGTCGATCGCCGCTGCCTCGATGAGTGTCCGGGGAATCGCCTGGAGGCCGGCGACGAAGAACAGGAAATTGTAGCTGATCTGCTTCCATGACGCCGCCATCACGATCATGGCCATGGCCTGCGGGCCGCTGAGCAAGGGATCCCAGCCTATGCCCATCGCCCGCAAGGGATAGGCCAGAGTGCCGAAGGACGGGTTGAAGAGAAAGAGCCAGATCATGCCGGCGATCGCCGGCGCGATGGCATAGGGCCAGATCATGAGCGTACGGTAGAAGGTCTTGCCGCGCACGATCTTCTCGGCCTTGACGGCGAGCAGAAGCGCCACCGCCATCGAGATCAAGGCGGTCGCGACCGAGAAGACCACTGTCACGCCGATCGAGTTGAGATAGGCCGGGTCGGCAAGGACCCGCTCGAAATTGGCGAGGCCCACGAACTTCGTCTTGAGCCCGAAGGCGTCCTCCTGAAGCAGCGACTGCTTCAGGGCCTGACCGGCCGGCCAGTAGAAAAACACCAGCGTGATCGCGAGTTGCGGCGCCAGCAGCAGATAGGGAAGCAGCTTGTGCGGGAACGTCGCCCGGATCATGAGGGAAGAAGGGCCGACCGCACCGGCGGACGGCCCTCGCCTTCAGCTAGTTGCCGAGCGCCTGCTTGATGGCTTCGTTGCCGCGTTTCACGGCGTTGTCGAGCGCCTGCTGCGCGGTCTGGTCGCCCGCCAGCATCTTCTCGAACTCCTCGTTCTCGATATCGCGCACTTGCGGCAGGTTGACGAGGCGCACGCCCTTCGAATTGGCCGTCGGCTCCTTGCCCATCATCTGGGTGATCGGCGTCTCGCGTCCGGGGTTCTTGTCGTAGAAGCCGGATTTCTTCGTCTCTTCATAGGCCTTGAGCGTCACCGGCAGATAGCCCGACTTCTGGTGCAGATAGGTCTGCACCTCGGTCTGCGACAGATAGCTGAAGAACGCGGCGACGCCCTTGTACTGGTCCGCCGACTTGCCGGCGAAGACCCAGAGGCTCGCGCCGCCCGGGATCGTGTTCTGCGGCGCGCCGGCGGCGTCCGAATCGTAGGGCAGCTGGCCGATGCCGTAGTTCATGCCTGACTTCACGATATCGCCGAGGCCGCCCGACGATTCGGTGAATATCCCGCATTCACCGGCAAGGAAGATCTGCTTCGCCTCGGATGTGCGCCCGCCATATTTGAACGTGCCGTCCTTGGCGAGGTCGGCCAGGGCCTGGAAATGGTTGACGAAGAGCGGCGCGTTGATCTGCAGTTCGGCATCCTGGCCGGCGAGGCCGTTCTCCTTCGTCGCATAGGGCGTGTTGTTCCAGGCGGCAAAATTCTCGAGATGGATCCAGGTGAGCCAGGTGGAGGTGTAGCCGCAGGGCGCGGCGCCGCTCGCCTTGATCTTCTTCGCGGCGTCCCAGACCTCGTTCCAGGTCTTGGGCGGGTTGGCGGCGTCAAGCCCCGCTTTCTGGAGAATGTCCTTGTTGAAATAGAGGATCGGCGAGGAGGAATTGTAGGGGAAGGACAGCATCGTGCCGTCAGGACGCGAATAATAGGCGACGATGCCCGGCAGATACTGGCTCTTGTCGAAGGTCATGCCGGCTTCGGTGAGCACCTCGGCGACGGGCTTGATCGCGCCCTCGGCGTTCATCATCACACCGGTGCCGACATCGAAGACCTGCATGATGTCGGGCGGCTGGCCGGCACGGAAAGCGGCAATGCCGGCATTGAGCGTTTCCGGATAGGTCCCCTTGAAGACGGGAACGAGCTCGTAATCCTGCTGGCTCGCATTGAAGTCCTTGGCGATCTTCTCGACGACCTCGTTGTTGGCGCCGGTCATGGCATGCCACCAGGTGACCTGCGTCTTGGCCTCGGCCGGTACGGCCGCGGCCAGGGTCAGCGCCATAGCAGCGGCGGCAAGCAAAGAACGTCGTTTCATGGATTTCGCTCCCATTCTGGCTTTCGCAGTCGGTTTCTTATTGTCGGATCGTTGACAGGCGGATGACACCGCGCGTGTCGCGTCAGCCAAAATAATGACCCCGCCCGCCCGGCCTGGCAACCGGAAATGGATTAGTCGTTCGTCGCACGCCGAAGCGGTGTTGCACTGCGGAAAAATGTCACGCGCGCTCGGGGAAAGCCGCGGCGATGGCCGTCTTATCGGCCTTCACCACGCCGCGCTCGGTGATGAGGCCGGTCACATATTTCGCCGGCGTCACGTCGAAGGCGTAATTGGCGACCGGCGATCCCGGCGCCACGACATCGACCGTCTCGATGCGGCCGTCCTTGGTGATGCCGGTGAGCCGCGTCACTTCCTCGCCCGAGCGCTGCTCGATCGGGATCTGCTTCAGCCCGTCATCGATGGTGAAATCGATGGTCGGCGACGGCAGCGCCACATAGAAGGGCACTTCGTTGTCATGGGCGGCGAGCGCCTTGAGATAGGTGCCGATCTTGTTCGCCACATCGCCCGAGGCGGTGGTGCGGTCGGTGCCGACGATGCAGAGATCGACCAGCCCGTGCTGCATCAGATGGCCGCCGGTATTGTCGGGGATCACCGTGTGCTTGACGCCGTGATGGCCGAGCTCCCAGGCGGTGAGGGAGGCGCCCTGGTTGCGCGGGCGGGTCTCGTCCACCCAGACATGGATGGGAATGCCGCCGTCATGCGCCATATAGATGGGCGCCGTCGCGGTGCCCCAGTCGACGGTCGCGAGCCAGCCGGCATTGCAATGGGTGAGCACATTGACGGGCTCGCCCGGCTTCTTCCGCGCGGCGATCTCCGTGATCAGCGCCAGGCCATGGCGGCCGATCGCCTGGTTGATCGCGACATCCTCTTCGCAGATCTCGGCGGCGCGCCGATAGGCGCGGGCGGCGCGCTCGGCCGGCGGAAAGTTCCGCAAGGCCTTCAGCATCTCGTCCAGCGCCCATTTGAGATTGATGGCGGTGGGCCGGGTCGCGTGCAGCTGCTCATAGGCCTTGGAGAGCGCCGCATCGGACGGATCGATGCGGGCGGCGAGCGCCATGCCATAGGCGGCGGTGGCGCCGATCAGCGGCGCGCCCCGGACCAGCATGTCCTTGATGGCATGAGCCGCGTCATCGACGGTGCGCAGCGTCACCGTCTCGAAACGATGCGGGAATTTCGTCTGGTCGATGATCTCGACCGACCAGCCGTCCGGATTGAGCCAGATCGTCCGGTAGGGCTTGCCGTCGACTTTCATTCTCGCGTCTTCCCGTGCTGCTGCGGCGTGACCCTGCGCGTCGGCCTGCAGCCTGTCAACAGAGGGCTAGACTTTTACGATTTCCGATGATAAATGATAATTTCTTGTTCGTATCCGTCCATTAATGGCGATAAATTTTATGTTTTCCGCCACATTCGATGATTTCGACGAGACCGAGCGCGCCATCGCCCAGCGCCTGCAGATCGATGGCCGGATGTCCACGGTCCAGATGGCGAGCGAGATCGGCGTGGCCGAAGCCACGGTGCGCCGGAAGCTGCAGCATCTGCTCGCCGACACGTCGATCCATGTTCAGCTCGTCAGCGATCCGATGCGCGGATCGGGTGTCACCGCCATCGTCGGCTTCATGATCGAAAGGCCGCATGTCGACGACGTGGCCCGCCGCCTCGCGACCTACGAGTTCGTCGAAAGCGTCTACGGGATGACGGCGCCCTATCATCTCCTCGCCGAGATCAGGGCGCCCTCGACGGATCACCTGTTCAAATTCCTCATCGACGAACTGCGCCCCGTCGAGGGGATCAAGAACACCGAAAGCTTCATCATCGGCCGTGTCTACAAGCATCACGGGCGGCGGACGGACGTCTGACGCCTCTTTCGCCGTGCCTCACATAACAAAACAGGGAGAACAGGATGCCCAAGCAGAAGATGGCGCTGACGCGCCGGACTTTCACCGTCGGTAGCGCCGCCGCCCTCCTCAGCCTCACCGCCGGCCGGGCCCATGCGGCGGGCCTCCTCGAGGAGATCAAATCGCGCGGCAAGGTCGTGGTCGCGACGGAAGCCGCCTTCGAGCCTTTCGAATATGTCGTCGACGGCAAGATCGTCGGCTACAACATGGATATTCTCGCCTTCATCGTCCAGGGGCTGGGCGTCGAGATGGAGCAGCTCAACCTGCCCTTCCAAGGCATCCTGCCGGGTCTCCTCGCCAAGAAGTTCGACTTCGTCGCCACCTCGGTCGGCATCAACGAGGAGCGCGCCAAGAAATATGCCTATACGCGCCCGACCGGCTCCTTCGACAATGTCATCGTGGTGCGCAAGGGCGACGACCGGGTGAAGAGCGCCGACGACCTCAACGGCCTCGTCGTCGCCACCCAGCTCGCCTCCTCGGTGCAGCCCGTCCTCGACAAGCACAATGCCGAGCTCAAGGCCAAGGGCGGCGGCTATGCCGAGCTCAAGCTCTTCACCGCCTTCCCCGAGACCCATATCGCGCTCGCCTCGAGCCAGGTCGACGCCATCGTCATCGCCTCGCCGTCCGCCGCCGTTCTCATGAAGAACGTGCCCGACACCTACCAGGTGGCGGCGACGGTCGGCGAGAGCTCTCACCTCTCCTGGGTCACCCGGCCCGACAATCTCGACGTGCGCGACTACATCAACGTGAAGATCGACGAGCTCAATGACGGGGGCAAGCTCAAAGAGCTGCAGATGAAGTGGTTCGGCTTCGAGATGCAGACGCTCAAGGACGGCTATCTGCCCGCCGGCGCGTTCTGAACCCCTGAAACCTTGGAGGCTCCGTTCCGCTCGAGGCAGAACGGAGCCGCATGGGCGCGCTGGCGATGCTGCATTTCGGCAAGACACTCGCGGAGTTCGACCAGTTCCTCCTGGGCGCTGGGGTGACGCTCTTCGTCTCGCTGCTCGGCGCCGTCTTCGGCCTCGGGATCGGCCTCGCCCTCTTCTTCATGCGCGAGGCGCGCTGGAGGCCGGTGCGCTTTCTCGCCCGTCTCTATATCAGCTTCGTGCGCGGCACCCCGCTCCTCGTCCAGATCTTCCTCGTCTATTACGCGCTGCCGGGGCTGACCGGCATCGATCTCAGGCCTTTCACCGCGGGCGTCCTGGCGCTCAGCCTCAACAGCGGCGCCTTCGCCGCCGAGATCATCCGCGGCGGCCTCACGCGCATCTCGCCCGGCCAGTATGAGGCAGCGGACGCGCTCGGCCTGCCGCGTTTCGTCACCTGGTTCAAGGTCATCCTGCCCCAGGTGGTGCGCCTCATCCTGCCGCCGCTCGTCAACGAGTTCACGCTCCTGGTCAAGGCCTCGACGCTGCTCTCGGTCATCACCGTGGTCGACCTGACGCGCACGGCGCAGAACATCATGAACATCACCTACCGGCCGGTCGAGGCGTTCATCATCGCGGCGGCGCTTTATTTCGTCATGCTGTCGTGCTGAGCACGCTGGCGCGCCGGCTCGAGACGCGCAACCGGGTGCAGCGGTCATGAGCTTCGACCTCGCCATCCTCCTCGACAACTGGCGGTATTTCGCCCTGGGCCTCGCCAAGACGGTGCTCATCTGCGCCATCTCGCTGCCCTTGGGTTTCGCGCTCGGCGCTCTCCTGGCGCTCATCCGGCTCCGCGCCGGGCCGGTCCTCAACGCCGTGGCGCTCGCCTATATCGAGCTCATCCGCAACATCCCCTTCCTGGTGCAGGTCTTCCTGCTGTTCTTCGCGCTGCCTTTCGCCGGCATCAGGCTTTCGCCCATGACGGCCGGCATCATCGCGCTCTCCTCCTATGCGGCCGCCTATTTCTCCGAGATCGTGCGCGGCGGCATCCTCTCCATCCCGCCCGGCCAGGGGGAAGCGGCGCGCGCGTTGGGCCTCTCCTACGGACTGACCTTCTGGAAGGTGCTCTTCCCGCAAGTGGTCGGCTATGTGCTGCCGGCGGCGACCAACCTCACCATCACGCTGATCAAGGAATCGGCGGCGCTCTCGATCATCACCGTGGGCGAGCTCACCTACATGTCGCAGGACGTGATCGGCCGCACCTTCGCGCCGGTCGAGGTCTTCACCCTCATCGCCCTCCTCTATTGGGGCCTCAACGCCCTCCTCGCCCAATTCGCGGCGTGGCTCGAAACCCATCTGCAGCCGCAGGTGGGCCTTGCCCGCGCCCCGACCCGAAACCGCTAGTCAAAAAGGAGACCATCATGCCCAATCCCACCGTGGCGCCGCGCAGCGTCTACACCACCTTCATGAACTTCCCCTTCGCCGGCGACCTCGACAAGCTCGATGCGCATTTCGCCATCATCGGCATGCCCTATGGCGACCCCTATGCCATGGACGAGACGATCAACGACCAGACCAACGCGCCGACCGCGGTGCGCCGCGCCTCGGCCCGCATCAGCCAGAATCTCGACCGCTATGACTTCGACATCGGCGGGCCGGTGTTCGACGGGAAGACCATCAAGGTGGTCGATGTCGGCGACGTGCCGGGCGATCCGCGCAATCTCGGCCGGCACTACGAGCTCGCCGAGGCGGCGATCCGCAAGATCCTCAAGGCGAAGGCGATGCCGATCACCATCGGGGGCGATCACGGCATCCCGATCCCGATCTTCCGGGCGCTCGACGGCGAAGGCCCGATCACCCTCGTCCATCTCGATGCCCATCTCGACTGGCGCGACGACGTGAACGGGGCGCGCGAAGGCTATTCGAGCACGATCCGCCGCGCCTCCGAGATGAAGCATATCGACAAGATCTTCCAGATCGGCATCCGTGGTCAGGGCAGTGCCCGCACGCAAGAGGTCGAGGCGGCGCGCAAATACGGCGCCAACATCATCACCGTCTATGAGCTGCACAAGCGCGGCATGGAGGCTATCCTCGCCCAGATCCCGGATGGCGGGCGCTATTATCTCTCGATCGACGCCGACGGCCTCGATCCCTCGGTGATGCCGGCGGTCAACGGCCCGCAGCCGGGCGGCGTCACCTATGCCGAGACGATCGAGCTCATCAAGGGGCTGACCCGCAAGGGCTGCCTCGTCGGCATGGACCTGGTCGAGATCACGCCGTCGCGCGACATCAATGAGATCACCTCGATCACCGCCGGCCACATCCTGCTCAATGTGATCGGCGCCGCGGTCAGGGCCTATCTGTGATTCTCTGTTCGTCATGGCCGCCCTTGAGGCGGCCATCCAGTTCATCAACCACAAAGCTCGTGGGTGGAAATGCTGGATGGCCGGGTCGAGCCCGGCCATGACGAGTTAATGCGGACGGCCGCCATGCCAATGGCGGCCGCCTTTTTTGCTACACCGTCTCGGCGATGAGGCCCGCCATGTGGGATGAGCGCTTGGCGATGAAGCCCTTGAGCCTTTCGGGATAGTCGCGCACCACCGCCGTCTTGATCGACGGCCGTTCCCGCAGCGCCTTGCGCCAGCGCACGATCCTGGGCTTGCCGGCCAGGATGCCGAAATCCTCGATCGCGTCGAAGACGTCGAAATAGCGGAAGACCGGGCCATAGGACGCATCGACCAGGTGGAAGACGCCGCCGTCGAACCAGGGATCAGCCTTAAGCCTGCCCTCCAGCCGTTCGAAGCGTTGCGCCAAAACCTGGCGCTTCTTCTCGAAGCTCTCCCGGTCGGGCGCGGTGTAGAACTCCCAGATGTCGGAGAGCACGACGCCCGCGAACTCGATCCAGGCGCGATGATCGGCGCGCCTTATGGCATCGGCCGGATGCAGGGCCGGCGCGACCGTGTCCTCGAGGAACTCGGCGATGACCGCCGATTCGAAGATCACGTCGTCGCCGACCTTCAGCACCGGAACCTTGCCCAGGGGCGAGATATTCAGGAACCAGTCCGGCTTCTGGGCAAGGTCGATGTCGATCCTCTCGAAATCGACGCCCTTCTCCTTGAGCGCGATCACCGCCCTTTGCACATAGGGACAGAGCACATGGCTGATGAGGGTGAGCTTGTTCATGGCGGCCTCACTTCGTGGCGCGAGTTGTTTCCATCCCTCCCCTTGTGGGGAGGGATGCTATGCGGGAAAGGCTTTCGCTCTTCGCTTACGCGGCGATGAGACCTTCGGCCTTGAGCGCCTCCTGGACCTTGGGACGGGCGGCGACGCGGTCCATGAAGGCCTGCAGGTTGGGGAACTTCTTGATGTCCAGTCCGAGGAAATTCGCCCAGTTGACGATGGTGAAGGCATAGGCGTCGGCGGCCGAGAACTGCTTGCCGAGAAGGTAGTCGTTGCCCTTGAGGTGGCTGTCGAGCTCGGCGAAGCGCTTGTCGAGCTTGTCCTTGACGACGCTCTTGGTCTCGGCCGGCGTGTCCTTGTACCAGAGCCAGGAGAAATTCTTGTGCAGCTCGGTGGCGATGAAGGCCAGCCACTGCTGGGCGCGGTAGCGCTCGGTGCTGCCCGCCTTCGGCATCAGGCCTGAGTCCGGCTTCTGGTCGGCGAGATACTGCACAACGATATTGGCTTCCGTCAGCACCGGCTCGCCGTCCTTGAGGCGCAGCGCCGGCACATAGCCGCGCGGATTGACGTCATAATAGTTGCTGCCGTCATCGAGCTTGTGGGCGGCGAGATCGACCTTGGCGAGATCGAGCGCAATGCCCGCCTCGCGCGCCACGATATGCGGGGCGAGCGAACAGGCGCCGGGCGAATAATAGAGCTTCATGGTAGTCTCCTTCTGTGACTCAGTTTGATGCAAGTGCATTGACATTAATGTAGATGCATCTATAAGTCAAGCTCGATGCAGGTGCATTAATCTGGAAGGCAGCGGCGATGGCCGACGAACAGCGTATCGACAAGGTTTTGCAGGTCTGGGTGCGGCTCATCCGCGCCCGCGACAAGGTCATGCGCAATGTCGAGGCGACGGCGAAGGCCAAGGGCCTCCCACCCATCGCCTGGTATGACGTGCTGCTCGAGCTCTCGCGCGAGGGCGGCCGCAAGCTCCGACCGGTGGAGCTCGAGAAGGAGCTGCTCGTCGCTCAATACAATCTTTCGCGCCTGCTCGACCGGATGGAGGAAGCGGGTCTCATCGAGCGCACCGCCTGCCCGGGCGACGGCCGCGGCCAGATGATCGCGCTGACGCCGGAAGGCCGCGCCATGCAGAAGCGCATGTGGCCCACTCTGCGCGATGCGGTCGAAGAGCATGTGGCGCCCAACCTGTCGGAGCGCGAGCTCGAGCAGCTGGTGCGGCTCCTCGGCGCCATCGGCGGCAGTCTGAGGCCTGACCCGGGCTGCGAGTCCGCCGGCTGCGACGCCGCCTGAACACAGTGCTGCCACAGTGCCGACGGCGCGAGCGGGCCGCCATTAAGACTCCATAAAGAACCCCTTGAAGGTCCACGTGAATTTTTGGGTTCCGGGCAATTTTTTTCTTGAATGCGACGGGAGAATCCATCATATCCCGGTTGCCCAAAGTCGCACGTGCCTGTGGGCGTCCCCCGGATCCTCAAGAAGGTCTCCGGGCCGGTACTAGGGACATGATCCCTAGCGGTCGAAACCAAGACCGCGGACGCCTTGAAGCAACGACGGTGCGGGCTTTTTTGGTCTCGGACTGACTGGTCCAACAGTCAGCGTTACTGAAGAGGCACCACTTTCCTTGCCAGAAGTGCGGACGGGATTCTCCCTCCAAGCCAAGGCAGACAAACCGCGGTGAATGCGAGGCGCTCAGGCGCCCGGACAATCATCGCACTCGACGGCCCGAAAGGCGGCCGGCCCGTTCCCGTCTCCATCGCGGGAGCGTGCCAACGCACCTCGAGGGTCATCCACTGCTTACCCTGATGGGGGATACGCCTATGGCTACGCAACGCATGATCGACTTCCTCGCCGACCGACGACCCGAGGGCCCCTGCCTCGTCGTCGACCTCGAGGTCATCCGTGACAATTACCTCCGCTTCGCCCGCGCGATGCCGGCCACCCGCATCTTCTATGCGGTGAAGGCCAATCCGGCGCCCGAAGTGCTGTCGCTCCTTGCGGACCTCGGCTCCAGCTTCGACACGGCTTCGGTGCCCGAAATCGAAATGGCGCTCGCCGCCGGCGCCACGCCCGACCGCATCTCCTTCGGCAACACGATCAAGAAGGAGCGCGACGTGGCGCGCGCCCATCAGCTCGGCGTTTCGCTCTATGCCGTCGATTCCGTCGAGGAAGTCGAGAAGGTCGCGCGCGCCGCGCCCGGCGCCCGGGTCTTCTGCCGCATCCTGACCGACGGCGCCGGCGCCGACTGGCCCTTGTCGCGCAAGTTCGGCTGCGCCGCCGAGATGGCGATCGACGTGCTCGAGCGTGCCCACAGGCTCGGCCTCCATGCCTATGGCGTCTCCTTCCATGTCGGCTCGCAGCAGACGAAGACCGAGGGCTGGGATCAAGCCCTGGCGCAGTCGGCGCAGATCTTCCGCACGCTGGCCGAGCGCGGCATCACGCTGTCGATGGTCAATCTCGGCGGCGGCTTCCCGACCCGTTACCTCAAGGAGGTGCCGGCCGTCGGCGCCTATGCCCAGGGCATCGAGCAGTCGCTCGCCAAGCATTTCGGCAATGCCATCCCGGAGACGATCATCGAGCCGGGTCGCGGCATGGTCGGCAATGCCGGCGTGATCAAGGCGGAAGTCGTGCTGGTGTCGAAGAAGCACGCGGACGACAAGGCGCGCTGGGTCTATCTCGACATCGGCAAGTTCGGCGGTCTCGCCGAGACGATGGAAGAGGCGATCCGCTACCCGATCCTCTCAGGCCGCGACGACGACGCGACGGGTCCCTGCATCATCGCAGGTCCCACCTGCGACAGCGCCGACGTGCTCTATGAGAAGACACCTTACGACCTGCCGCTCACTTTGACGGTCGGCGATGAGGTGCTGATCGACAATACCGGCGCCTATACGACGACCTATTCGTCTATTGCCTTCAACGGCTTCCCGCCGCTGCAGACCTACATCATCTAACCCATCCACTCACCTGACCCGAGGTGTCCGCCGAAAGGCGGACACCAGAGGCGAAATGGAGGCCGGACATGGTCACCATCACGCCTGAAGCCGCGGCCGATCTTGCGGCCCGCGAAGCCCTTCTCGACCGCGCTTTCGGCAAGGCCGAGCGCCGGCGCAAGACATCGGAGCGTCTGCGCGACGGTCGCCTGCCGGCGGACGGCCTCGCCTTCACCGCGCGCAACCGCAGGGGCCGGCTCGTCGGCACGCTGCGCCTGTGGGACATCACCGCGGGTTCGGCCGGTCCGGCTTTGCTGCTCGGGCCGCTCGCCGTCGACTGCGCCTATCAGAAGCGCGGCATCGGCGCCCGGCTGATGCGCCACGCGCTCGCCGCGGCAAAGAAGCTCGGCCATAAGGCCGTGCTCCTGGTCGGCGATGAGCCCTATTACGGCCGCTTCGGCTTCGCGCGCGAAAGCGTCGAAGGCCTGAGCCTGCCGGGCCCGGTCGCGCTCGAGCGCTTTCTCGGCCTCGAGCTTGAATCGGGCGCGCTTGCCGGCGCGGAAGGCGTAATCGCCGCCACGGGGAGGCTCGATGTGCCTTCCGCGGCAAGTGAGACCGGCATGGCCCAGTTCGGCACCTGATCGCGAGGCCGCCATTTTGGCGGCCTTTGCCTTTAATTCTTGACTCTTTTGATCGGATATCGAAACTGGCGCCGTTCGTTCGGACAGCCAGGCCTCCTCCCAGCCCCCGACGACGATCAAGCGAGAGGGAATCGGGATGGATGGCTGTCGACTGCGCGCCGCAAGGCGCGCTCATGTGATCTGTGTTTCGCTTGCGGCACTCGCCGCGTGCGGCGCGTCCGCCGGCGCGCAGGAAGAGGATGGCGGGCTCCTCGATGAGATCACCATCACCGCGGCGCGCACCGACCGGCCGACATCCGACATTCCGCAGACCGTCCAGGTGGTCGGCCGCAAGCAGATCGACGAGCAGCTGCGCCTCACCGGCAATGCCGCGACCGCCCTCTCCAGGCTGATTCCCGGTTATTCCGTGTCCACCGGCACGATCTCGAGCGCATCCGAGACCTTCCGCGGCCGCAATGTCCTCATCATGCTCGACGGCGTGCCGCTCAACACGCCGCTGCGCGACGTGTCCCGGCTCGCGGCCCTCATCGACCTGAACGCGCTCGAGCGGATCGAGGTGGTGGCGGGCGCGTCCAGCCTCTATGGCTCCAACGCGACCGGCGGCACGATCAATTTCATCACCCGCAAGGCGACGGCGGGCCCGCCCACCGTCACCGCCGGCGCCACGCTGCGCGCCTTCACCGCCGATCTCGACTCCTCGCTACAGCCCGAGCTCACCGCCTCTCTCACCGGCAAGAGCGAAAGCGGCTTCGACTATGTCTTCACCGGCACGGGCAAGCTCGCCGACAAGACCTATGACGGCGACGGCCGTGAGCTTCCCTCCGATGCTCTCCTGGGCCAGGGCGGCTCGGACCGTTTCGAGGCGGGCAATCTCCTCGGCAAGCTCGGCTATGATTTCGGCCAGGGCAAGCGTTTCGAGCTCTCGGCCAGCACGATCTATCTCGACCAGGAGCCGGACTGGCTCACTCTCTATTCCGAGCCCTATGCGCGTCCGGACTTCTCCTCGCCCTATGCGGGCAAGAGCATCCGCGAGGACTCGCAGTTCTATTCGGCGCGCTACAGCGACGAGGAATTCGCTCTGGGCCGGCTCAGCCTCGTCGGCTTCTACAACGACATCCAGAAGCGCTTCAACTACACCGAGTTCGACATCAACTATAACGGCTCGGTCTATTACTCGGGCAATCTCGGCGCGCCGACGGCGCCGTTCAACCAGACGACGCTCTATTCCGAGCGCCTCGGCAGCAATCTCACCATCGACACGCCGCTCGACGGCATGATCGATGGCGGCAGGCTGACCTGGGGCGGCGACATCGTCAACGAGAAGACGCACCAGACCCTCACCAACGACCTGGAAGTGTTCAATCCGCTGGAACAGACGGGCTATGCGGCCTTCGCGCAATTGCAGGTGCCGTTCGGCGACCGCATCACGCTGCGCGGCGGCGTGCGCCATGAATATCTCGACCTCACGGTCGAGGACTTCGTGCGGCCCTCCGTCTTCGTCGGCTTCCCCGGACTGGGCTATGCGCTGCTCCCCGAGCTTCCGGTCGAAGGCGGCAAGTTCGACTATGAGGCGACCACCTTCAATATCGGCGGTACGCTCAAGCTCGCCGAGACGGCGGAGCTCTATGGCGGCTTCAGCCAGGGCTTCAATCTCCCCGATGTCGGCGCCTTCACCCGCCGGGCCGGCGCCAACCGCGGGGCTGCCGACATCCTCGCCTATGGCTGCTTCCTCGGCGCTGGCCCCCTGCCGCCGATCAACCTGCCGACCTGCCCGGTGCCGCCGGCCCTCACCAGCATCAGCTATGCCGACATCGCGCCCGAAGCGCAGATCGTCAACAGCTACGAGGTCGGCCTGCGCGGCGCGCATGGCCGGTTCAGCGGCCGCCTCGTCGGCTACATCACCACCTCCGAGGACGGCGTCACCTTCGATGCGGCCTCCAACACCATCTCGCAGCAGAAGGAGATCATCTATGGCGTCGAGGCGTCCGGTGAATATGCGCTCAACGAGGCGCTGACGCTCGGCGCCTGGGCCACCTGGCGGGAAGGCGAATATGACGCGGACAAGGACGGCCATGTCGACAGCCACCTGCCGGGCAACCGCATCGCCTCGCCGTTCCGCGGCGTTCTCTATGCCGACTGGCGCTTCAATGACGGATGGCTGCTGCATCTCGAAGGCGAAGGCTGGTCGGGGCGCGATGTGCGCACCGGCTATGGCTCGGGCAGCCAGCCGGATCCGCGTCATGAAGCCGAAGGGAATGTCATCCTGAATGCGTCCCTGAGCGCGCCGGCCTGGGGCGGAACGGCCTTTGCCGGCGTCAGCAACATCCTCGACACCGATTATGAGAACCCGACGGCATCCTCCGTGCGCAACCTCGCCGTCAAGGGCTTCGGGCGTACCGTCGCCGTCGGCTTCAGCAAGACCTTCTGACGATGGTCGGGCTCGATGACGATGGCCAGGGGCTGGTGACGCTTCGTTTCCACCAGCCCTATGAGGCCGAAGACGAGGCACGCTATCTCGCCTGCCTTGCGCGTCTGGCCGAAATCCGCCGCGCCTTTCGCCTGCTCACCATCTTCGGCGGCGGCCCCGGCCTCTCGCCTCGCGGCGAGCGCGAGCAGGCGCTCTGGTACAAGGCCAATCGCGAGACGCTCAAGGCGAACTGCCGGGCGATCGCCATGGTCCGGCCGGGCGCCAGCGCCGAGATGGAACGCATCTTCTCGCAACTCTTCGGCTGTCCGGTGCTGGCAACGGAAAACGAAGAGGACGGCCGCCGCTTCCTCGCCCGGCAGGGGCTCGGCCGGGCATGAGCCTTCCGGCGCAGGGAACGCCGCTCGGACGGATGCGGCTCTTCATCGTGCTCGCCGGACTCTACCTGGCGCAGTCCATCCCGATGTATGTCGTGGCGGCGGCCGTGCCGCCGATCCTGCGCGAGCAAGGCGTCTCGCGCACCACGATCGGCTTCATGAGCTTCCTCATGCTGCCGCTGGTCCTCAAATTCATCTGGGCGCCTGCGGTCGACCGCTTCCGGCCCTTCGCCCGGGCGCATCGGGCGAGTTGGGTCCTCATCACCCAGATCGTGATCGCCCTCTGCTTCGTCGCCCTCGCCTTGGTGCGGCCTACCGACGTTGCGAGCTTCTTCGCCATAGCCTTCGTGCTCAGCGTGGCGCTGTCGACACAGGACATCGCGACCGACGGCTATGCCACCAAGCATCTCGCCGAGGCCGACAGGCCCGCCGGCAACGCCATCCAGGGCGGCTCGATCGCTGCGGGCGTGGTGATCGGCGGGACGGGAAGCCTGCTCATCTACCATCATTGGGGCTGGCAGACCGTGATGCTCACCATGGCGGCGGTATCGCTCGCGATCCTGCCCATTACCCTCGCCATGCGCGAGAATGACGGGCCCGCCGCCCAGTCGCCGCCGCGCGCGTCCATCATGGCGTTCCTGCGCCGCCCGGAGGCGCGGACAGTACTTCTCGTCGCCTTCTTCTATCGCGCCAGCGAAGGGCTGGTGAAGGCGATGGAGGGACCTTATCTGGTCGATCGCGGCGTGCCGCTCGATGCGATCGGCTATCTCTCGGGCCTGTCGGCGGCGACCGCCGGGCTCGCCGGTTCGGCGATCGCGGCCTATCTCCTCGTCAAGCTCGGGGCGCGCCACGTGCTCAACCTGCTGGGCGGCTTGCGCACTCTGTGCTTTCTCATCTTCACCCTTCATGCGCTGGGCACGCTCGCGGGCTTCGTGCCGCTCTTCGGCGCGGCCGCCTTCCAGACGCTGATCCGCTACATGGAGATCGTGGCGCTCTACAGTCTCTTCATGGGCTCGTCGTCGAAGGAGCAGCCGGGCACCGACTTCACCATTCTCGCCTGCGCGCAGCTGGTGATCTATCTGATCGGGTCGGCTGCGGCCGGACTCCTCGCCGACCGGCTGGGCTATCCCGCCCTCTTCGGCCTGGCGACGGCCCTGTCGCTCGCCGCCGTGCTGTTCACGTCCCATGTTCTCGGCCGGCAGGGCGACGCGAAACGGCCGGCTCCGGCCTAGCGGCATCATCCGCCATAGGATTTGGGCAGGCCCAGAGCACGCTCGGCGAGGAAGCACAGGATGAGGTTGGTCGAGATCGGTGCCACCTGATAGAGACGGGTCTCGCGGAATTTGCGCTCAACGTCGAACTCCTCGGCGAAGCCGAAGCCGCCATGGGTCTGCAGGCACGCTTCGGCCGCCTCCCAGGACGCATCCGCCGCCAAGAGTTTCGCCGCATTGGCCTCGACGCCCGGATCCTTGCCGGCATCGTAAAGCGCCGCCGCCCGGTAGACGATCGCCTCCGCCGCCAGCATATGGGCGAAGGCCCTGGCGAGCGGGAACTGCACGCCCTGGTTCTTGCCGATGGGCGCGCCGAACACCTCGCGCTCGCGAGCATAGGCTGATCCCTTGTCGAGGAACCATTTGGCGTCGCCGATGCATTCGGCGCCAATCAGGATGCGCTCGGCATTCATGCCCGAGAGGATGTAGCGGAACCCCTTGCCCGCCTCGGCGATGAGAGCGCTCGCCGGGATGCGCGCATTGTCGAAGAACACCTCGGTGGTCGAGTGATTGATCATGGTGCGGATCGGCCGGATGGTGACGCCCTTGCCCAAAAGCGTCCGCAGCTCGACCAGAAACACCGAAAGTCCGTCGGTTCGCTTCGCCACCTCCTCGCGCGGCGTGGTGCGCGCCAGCACCAGCATCAGGTCGGACTGCTCGGCGCGCGAGGTCCAGATCTTCTGGCCGTTGAGGACATAAGAGTCGCCGTCGCGCCGCGCCGTCGTCTTGAGCGCCAGCGTGTCGGTGCCGCTGGTCGGCTCGGTGACGCCGAAGGCCTGCAGCCGCAAGGAGCCGTCGGCGATCTTCGGCAGATAACGCCTTTTCTGCTCGGCGCTGCCATGGCGCAGGAGCGTGCCCATCGTGTACATCTGCGCATGGCAGGCGGCGGCGTTGCAGCCGTTGCGATGGATCTCCTCGAGGATGACGGCGGCGGCGGTGAGGTCGAGGCCGGAGCCGCCATGGTCTTCCGGGATCATGGCCGCGAGATAGCCGGCCTTGGTCAGGGCGTCGACGAAGGCCGCGGGATAAGCGCGGTCGCGGTCGCATTGGCGCCAATAATCGCCGGGAAACGCGGCGCAGACCTTCTGCACGCCGGCGCGCAGCGCGGCGAGGTCGGGATTGAGGTCGTTGGCCGAGCCGATCACTTGGGCGGCCCCGGATACCATTCGTCGGGCTCGGGCCTTTGCCAGTTTGGCGGCGCGTAGCGGATCTCGACGATGGTGGTGAGGTCCTGCTCGGTCCCGAAATAGACGAAGCGCACGCCGAGGAAATTACCTTCCATGAGCGGTTTCCACCCTTGCGCGGTGAACCCCGCGATCACCTCCTCGATCGGACGGTCGCCGCAATCGACATTGATGTGGTGGATGCCCTCGCCATGGTCGCGCAGGAACTCCCAATAGATCGACGGACCGTCCAGCGGCTGGATCAGCTCCCAGTTCATGTTTTCGGTCCAGGCGAGCGCCAGCTTCATGCTGAAGGGCGTGGGAACGCCGCGGATCTTCATGTCGGTGAGACGCGGCGGCCCATAGGTGTAGACCTTCCATGGGCCGATCCCCAGCCGGGCGAACTCTTTGAGCCTGGCGTCGAGATCGCGCACCACGAGCCCCACTTGAGTGATGTTGCGGATGAAATCGAGTGCCGGCATCGGGCTCTCCAGTATTGCGGTACGAAGCGGATTCTGGCACTTTCCGAGGCAACGACAATAGAGGGCCGATCATCTACCAGTTATGAGCGCCCCGTATGGCAATTCGCGATGGATTTGCGCCGCATCAGCTATTTCGTAGAAGTCGCCGAATGCAAGAGCTTCACGCGGGCCGGCGGTCGGCTGGCCATCGCGCAGTCGGCGCTGAGCCGGCAGATCCGTGACCTCGAGGACGAGCTCGGCATCAACCTCCTGCACCGCACCGGCCGGGGCGTCGAGCTGACCGAGGAAGGCGGCGTCTTCCTCGAGCGGGCGCGCAAGCTCCTCGCCGACGCCGAGACGCTCTTCGCCGAGGCCAAGGCGATGAACAATGGCGGCGGCACCGTGTCGCTCGGCGTGCCGCCGTCGATCAGCCAGATCCTGCTGGCGCCGTTCCTCAGCCGGGTGCGCGAGGAGAAGCCCGACATCCGCATGCGGGTGGTGGAAGGCTTCAGCGGCCATGTCTCGGAATGGCTGCTCAACGGCCGCATCGACCTCGCCGTCCTCTACAACTCGCCCTCGACCGCGAGCCTGCTCGTCGATCATCTCCTGATCGAGGACATGTATCTGATCGGCCCGCCGGACGACCGGCATTTCGAGAAGCGGACCATCCCGCTCGCCGCGGTCGCAGCCCTCCCGCTCGTCCTGCCCGGGCGGCCGCATGGGCTCAGGGTCCTCATCGAGAAGGCGGCGAGCAAGGCCGGCATCGAGCTCAAGATCGACATCGAGATCGACGCCCTCGCCACCATGAAGACGCTCGCCGCCGACGGCACGGCCTATACGATCCTGCCGGTCTCGGGCGTGTTCCAGGACCTGCAGCAGCGCCGGCTCGGCGCCACCAAGATCGTCGAGCCCGGCATCAGCCGCGAGCTGGTGCTCGCCAGCTCGACCCAGCGCCCGACGACGCGCGCGACCCAGGACGTGGCGCGCATTTTGCGCCGTCAGGTCTCCGACATGGTCACGAACGGCCAGTGGATCGGACGTCAGACTCCGGCGTGAATTCCGCCCGCAACCCTGCGCCATGCTCGTCGAGTGCCGGAACCTGGGTCGGACGGTTGCCGTTGATGCGGACCGGAAGGTCGGCGAGCAGCGCCTCGCCGCCGGCGAAGAGCGCCGGCTGGTTGCGCAATTGCGGATGCCGGTCGAGGCCTGCGACCGAGTTGAGGCTGGCGCAGGCGATCTGCTTGCGGCGCAAGAGATCGAGCAGCTGGTCGCGCGGGTAGCGCGCGAAATAGCGCTCGATATGCGCGTCGAGCTGGCTGCGGTTGCGCACCCGGTCCTCGTTGGTGAGGAACATCGCTTCCGTCCCGAGCTCGGGCTGGCCCAGCACGTCGGCGCAGAAGGATCGCCATTCGCGGTTGGACTGGATGGCGACGAGGAGCTCGCCGTCCGCCGCGCGATAGACGCCATAGGGGGCGAGCGTCGGATGGCGCACCCCCATGCGCTGCGGCGCCGCGGCGGCATAGCGCTCGTAGAGCAAGGGAACGTTCATCCAATCGGCCATCACGTCGAACATCGCGATGGAGAGGTCGGTGCCGACGCCGGTGCGCCCGCGCAGCAGCAGCGCGCGCAGGATGCCTGAGAAGGCGGTGAGGCCGGTCGCGATGTCGCAGATCGAGATGCCGACACGGGCCGGCGCGTCGGCCGAGCCCGTCACCGAGCACAGGCCGCTTTCCGCCTGCACCAGGAGGTCATAGGCCTTCATCTGCGCATAGGGCCCGGCGCGGCCATAGCCGGTGATCTCGCAGGTGATGAGGCCGGGGTTGGTCTCGCGCAAGGTGGGACCCGAGATGCCCTTGCGCTCGAGCGACCCCGGCGCCAGGTTCTGCAGGAGGACGTCGGCCCGCGCCAGCATGCGCTTGAGCAGCGCCAGGTCGCCCGCGCTGGCCAAGTCGAGGACGATCGATTCCTTGCCGCGATTGAGCCAGACGAAATAGGCGCTGCCGCCATTGGCGGCGCGATCGTAGTCGCGGGCGAAATCGCCGCCTTCGCGCTCGATCTTGATCACCCGCGCGCCGGCATCGGCGAGCAGCAGGCCGCAATAGGGTGCGGCGACCGCCTGCTCGATCGAGACGACGGTGATGCCTTCGAGCTCGCCGCCGACCGCCATTCAGGTCGCGACCTTGCAGACGGGGTCGCCCACCTCGAGCTCGCTGCCGGGACCGGCGATGATCTCGGTCAGCACGCCGGCCGTCGGGCTCGGCACCTCGCTCGTCACCTTCTCGGTCTCGACCTCATAGAGCACGTCGCCGATGGCCACCGTGTCGCCCACGGCCTTGTGCCACGTCGTCAGCGTCGCCTGCACCATGTTCATGCTGAGGCGGGGCAGCTTGAGAATGACTTTCATCGGCTCCTCTTGTAGTCGGCGACGGCACGGATGGCGTCGACGATCCGGTCGATATTGGGCAGCACCGCCTGCTCGAGCGGCGGCGAATAGGGCATCGCGATATCCGCGACGGTGACGCGCCTGACCGGCGCCCTGAGGTGATCGAAGGCGCGGTCGGCGGCGATGGCGGCGATGTGCGAGGCGGCACTGCAGCGGTCGCGCGCCTCGTCGACCACCACCAGCCGGCCGGTCTTGCGCACCGAGGCGAGGATGGCCTCCTCGTCGAGCGGAACGAGGGTGCGCGGGTCGATGATCTCGATCGAAATCTCGCTCAAGGCGTCGGCCGCCTTCTGCACGTTGCGCGCCATGTTGCCGAAGACCACGACGGTGACGTCCGATCCCGCGCGCCGCACGGCGGCCTGGCCGAAGGGCAGCAGCACCTCTTCTTCGGGCACGTCGCCGCTCTCGCCGCCGCGGCCCGCCGCCTGCAGGAACACCACGGGATTGTCGTCGCGGATGGCGGTCTTGAGCAAAGCCTTGGCGTCGGCGGGAATGCTCGGCGTCACCACCTTGACGCCGCCCAGATTCATCAACAGCGCATGCACGCTGTCGCTGTGCTGGGCCGCCGCCGAGCGGCCGCCGCCCGAGACCGCCAGATAGACGATGGGCAGCTTGATCTGCCCGCCCGTCATCAGCCTGAGCTTCGCCGCCTGGTTGGCGATCGCGTCAAAACCGGTATAGAGGAAATTCGCATACATCATGTGGCAGACGACGCGATAGCCGGCGGCGGCGGCGCCCACCGCCATGCCTGAGAGCAACTGCTCGCAAATGGGCATGTCGCGCACGCGGTCGGGCCCGAAGCGGTTGAACAGCCCCTTGGTGTCGCCGAACAGGCTGGCCTTCACGTCCTCGCCGAACAGGATCACCTTCGGGTCGCGCTCCATCTCCTCGGCCAGGGCCTCGTTGATGGCGTTGATCATGCGGAGCCGCTTCATCATACCCTCATGCGAACATCAAATCGGCCGACGATGCGCCCGGCTCCGGCCAGGGCGATTTTTCGGCGAACGTCACGGCATCCGCCACCAGCGCGTCGACCGCGCGGTCGATCGCGGCCAGATCCTCGGCGCCGACCAGGCTTTCACCCAGCACGTGCCGGCGAAACCTGTCGATCGGATCGCGCTCGATCCAGGCCTTCACCTCGTCCTCGCTGCGATAGGGCTGCGACAGGAAGGTGCTCTCATATTCGACATGGCCGCGGATGCGATAGGTCGACGCCTCGATGAGCGAGGGGCCCTGCCCCGCCCGCGCCCGCCGGAGCGCACGCTCACCCGCCTGCCACACGGCGAAGACGTCATTGCCGTCGATCCGCTCGGCCGGCACGCCGAAGGACGATGCCCGCTTGTAGATATCGCCCGAGGTCACCGTCGCCGAGGGCGAGAATTCGGAGAAGCCGTTGTTCTCGCAGACGAGGACGAGCGGCAGGCGCCACAGCGACGCGACGTTCAGCGCCTCCATGAGCACGCCCTGGTTGGCGGCGCCGTCACCGAAGAAGCACACGGCGACGCTGCCCTGGCCATCGAGCTGGGCCGCGAAGGCGGCGCCCGTCATGAGCGCGATGCCGCCGCCGACGATGCCGTTCGCCCCCATGATGCCCTTGCCGAAATCGGCGACATGCATGGAGCCGCCATAGCCTTTGCAGATGCCGGTCGAGCGCCCGTAGATTTCCGCCATCAGCGTGGCGACATCGCCGCCCTTGGCGAGGAAGTGGCCATGGCCGCGATGGGTGCTGGAAATCCAGTCCTTGTCGGCGAGCTGGCCGCACAGGCCGACGGCCACCGCCTCCTGGCCGATATAGAGATGAACCGGCCCCGGCAGCTTGCCATTGGCGCAGTCCGCGCCGAGCTGTTCTTCGGCGGCCCGGATGAGCTTCATCCGGCGATAGAGTTCCAAAAGCTGTTCGGCAGGCAGATTGGTCGTCACTGGGTCCTCCGCGCGGTCACTATAGAGCGGGCCGCCATGGTTTGCTGTCATAAGTGAAAGTCCTTTTTGATCTTGGACAAAGGGATGGCCGGGATTCCACTATCGCCGCCGT
>JBFWNN010000018.1:0-87515 GCA_050251035.1 Parvibaculaceae bacterium | reverse complement strand
TTGCTGAACCGTGTCGGCATCGCCGACCAGGCCGAGAAATATCCCGAGCAGCTGTCGGGCGGCCAGCAGCAGCGCGTCGCCATCGCCAGGGCGCTGGCGATGGAGCCGCGCGCGCATCTTTTCGACGAACCGACCTCGTCCCTCGATCCCGAGATGGTGGGCGAGGTGCTCGACGTCATGCGCAACCTCGCCAAGGCCCATGTCACCATGATCGTCGTCACCCATGAGATGGGCTTCGCCCGCCAGGTCGCTGACCGGGTGATCATGATGGATGGCGGCCGGATCATCGAGACGGGGACGCCCAGGGAGATATTCGACCGTCCGCGCGAGCAGCGCACCCGTGATTTCCTCCAGGCGGTTCTGACCCATTGAGGATGAGATGAAGGCAAGACGAGAAGAGATGACGAGCCTCGATATGGACTTCGTGCGCCGGCAGTTTCCGGGCCTCGCGCAAGGCTGGGCGTTCTTCGACAATGCCGGCGGCTCGCAGATCCTGAAGCGCGCCGTCGACCGCATCCAGGAATTCCTGTTCACCCGCAATGTGCAGACCGGCGGCACCTATGAGGTCTCGGTCAAGGCGCGGGAGGCGGTGGAGCAGAGCCGGGCCGCGCTCGCGACGTTCGTCAATGCCACGCGACCCGAGGAGATCGTGATGGGGCCGTCGACGACGGTCCTGCTGCAGCAGCTGGCGCGCGCCATGCGCCACGAACTCGCGGCCGGCGACGAGATCATCGTCACCGACGCCGATCATGAATCCAATATCGGCCCGTGGCTCGGCTTCGCGGAGCAGGGCGTCGCGATCAGGACGTGGCGGCTCAACCAGGCGAGTTTCGATCTCGACCTCGCCGATCTCGAAAGGCTTATGACACCCAGGACGAAGCTCGTCTGCGTGTCGCATGTCTCGAATATCCTGGGCACCATCAATCCCGTGGGCGAGATCGCGCGCATCGCGCATCGCCATGGCGCCAGGCTCTGCGTCGATGCGGTGGCCTATGCGCCGCATGGCGCCATCGACGTCATGAAGTGGGACGTCGATTTCTATGTCTTCAGCCTCTACAAGGTGTTCGGGCCGCATCATGCCGTGCTCTATGGCAAATATGCGCATCTGCTGGCGCTCGACAGCCTCTATCATTATTTCTACGGCCGCGATCGCGTCCCGCACAAGCTCGAGCCCGGCAATGTCAACTACGAATTGTCCTATTCGGCGCTGGGCATCGTCGACTATCTGAGCGAGCTCGGCGCGATGCGCGTCCCCACCGGCACGGCGCGGGAGAAGATCGTCGCGGCCTTCGCCGGCATCGCCGAACATGAGCAGGTGATCGGCGAGCGGCTCCTGTCCTGGCTCCGGGCCCGCAACGACTGCCGCATCATCGGCAATGTCCGCGCCGATGCCAGGCGGGTGCCGACCATCAGCTTCGTGATCGAGGATGTGGACAGCGGCGCCCTGGCCGAGGCGGTCGATCCCTTCCATGTCGCGGTGCGCTTCGGCGACTTCCATGCCCGGCGCCTGATCGAGGCGCTGGGGCTTGCGGAGAACAACGGCGTGCTCCGGGTCTCGATGGCGCATTACAACACCGTGGCGGAGGTCGATGCGTTGATCGCTGCGCTCGAGGCCGCGATCCGGGCCGCGAAGGTCGCAGCGTCCGGCTGATTCACATATTGCCGCCGGCACTGAGAAGCGGACGCTTCAGGCCTTGAGCTTGTCGTGGACGATCTGCGCCCAATAGGCGATGCCGGGGCCGATGGCGGCGTCGTTGAAGTCGTACCGTGCATTGTGCAGCGGCTGACCATGGGCGCCCGCGACGCCGTTGCCGAGAAAGGCGAAATTGCCGGGCTTGTGGTTGAGGAAGAGCCCGAAATCCTCCGATCCCATGAGCGGCGCGGGCTCGGCATCGACACTCACGATGCCGGGCGCCGCGTGAGCCGCGGCCAGGGCGGCGGCGCTCTGGGCGTCGTGATTGACGGTGGCGGCGAATTCGTGGCTGTAGTCCACGTCCACCTCGGCGCCGAAGCTCGAGCCGATGCCTGTGGCGAGCTTGCGCATCTCAGCTTCGATCGTCTTCTGCACCGCGGCGCTGTAGCTGCGCGTGTCGCCCTTGAGCGTCACGGTCTCGGGCAGCACGTTGCGCGTGCCGTCGGTCAGGACCTCGGTGACCGAGACGACGGCGGTGTCGAGGGCCGAGACGCGGCGCGACACGATGGTCTGCAGCGCCAGGATCATGTGGGCCGCGATCACCATCGGGTCGTTGGCGACATGCGGACGCGCGGCATGGCCGCCTTTGCCGCGGATGCGGATGACGAAATTGTCTTCCGATGCCATCAAGGGGCCGGGGCGGGTGGCGAAGGCGCCGAGCGGCATGCCCGGCATGTTGTGCAGGCCATAGATCTCCTCGAAGGCGAAGCGCTCGAGGAGGCCGTCGGCGATCATCGCCTTGGCGCCGCGGCCATGCTCCTCATTGGGCTGGAAGATGAAATAGACCGTGCCGGAGAACCGGCCGTGCTCGGTGAGATGGCGGGCGGCGCCGAGGAGCATCGCCATATGGCCGTCATGGCCACAGGCATGCATCTGGCCCGGATGGGTCGAGGCGTAGGACAAACCGGTATTCTCGGTGATCTTGAGGGCGTCCATGTCGGCCCTGAGCGCAATGGCCTGGTTGCCGGGCCCGCGCCTGAGGACGCCCACGACGCCGGTGCCGCCGATGCCCTCATGCACCTCGAGGCCGAGGCCGCGCAGCCTGTCGGCGACGAAGGCCGCGGTCTTGTGCTCGCCGAAGCCCAGTTCCGGTATGGAATGAAGATGGCGCCGCCATTGCGTGGCGGCTTCGACATGGTCGCGGTCCGGTTCAGACGGCATGAGAGGCTCTCTGAGGCTCGACATCTGGCGATATTATCCTTGCCGGCAAAAAATCGGAAAGATGCGGACATGCTGCACTTGAGAGACAATTATCGTTGCGACGCTGCTCCGGCCTTTTTAACTCCAGATCTCAGCCCGTCCATCAACAGCGTCACCAACCGCTTCGACCGCTGGCGCCAGTCGGGCGTCTGCGGCGCGCCATAGATGCCGGACAGCGCGCTCATGAGGTCCGAATTGTCGATATCGGCGCGGATCGACCCGTCGGCGACGGCGGCATCGATGAGCCGCTGCAAGGCGGCCGGGATCCTGCCGGACGCCTCGGCGAAGAATTCGGAATTGCTGGCCAAGAGGAGCTTGAGGCTCGCGGCCATGCCGCGCTTGGCCGCGATATAGTCCACGAAGCGCTGCATCCATTCCGCCAGGGCCGCATCGGGCGGATGCTTCTTCGCAAGCTCGTCGGCCGCCTGGCACAGCGCCTCGACCTCGCGGCGGTAAACCACCTCGACCAGATGCTCGCGGGTCGGGAAGTGGCGGTAGAGCGTGCCGATTCCGACGCCGGCGCGGCTTGCGATCTCTTCGAGCGAGGTGTCGATGCCATGCTCGGCGAAGGCGAGCCCCGCGACCTCGACAAGCTTGTCGCGGTTGCGCTGCGCGTCGGCGCGCAAGGATTTTGCCGCCGGGGCAGGGGTCTGTTTGGGCTTTTTGGTCGCGCGCTTGCCGGTCAATTCACACACCAAACATATTTGGGGTCTTGAATCGCCATCCCTAAGCTCTTAAGTTGCAAGAACCGGAGGCGCCTCCGGTTATGTCGTGGGCGCTTCCCAACTGATACCGACCCGGAACCGAAATGTCATGCCCTTAGAGAAGGGGACAGAGTGAGGCCCGAATTCATGACAAACTCCTTGAAGCTGAAGCTCGAAGTCAATGGCAGGACTCACGAAATTGCGGTCGAGCCACGCGTCACGCTGCTCGACGCCTTGCGCGAGCATCTCCATCTCACCGGCTCGAAGAAGGGCTGCGACCAGGGCCAGTGCGGCGCCTGCACGGTGCATGTCGACGGCGAGCGTGTGCTCGCCTGCCTCACCCTTGCCGCCCAGGTCGAGGGTCGCAGCATCACCACGATCGAAGGCCTGAGCCCCGACGGCGCCGCCCTTCACCCGGTGCAAAGGGCCTTCCTCGCCCACGACGCCTTCCAATGCGGCTACTGCACGCCGGGCCAGATCATGTCGGCGGTCGCCTGCATCAAGGAGGGCCATGCCGGCTCCGATGCCGAGATCCGCGAATACATGTCGGGCAATCTGTGCCGCTGCGGCGCCTATCCGCATATCGTGGCGGCGGTGCGCGAAGCGAAGGAGGCGATGGCGTCATGAAGGATTTCACCTATGCCCGCGCCGCCTCGCTCGCCGAGGCGCGCGAACTCGCCGGCCGGGCCGGCGCCATGCTGCTCGCCGGCGGCACCACCTTGCTCGATCTCGCCAAATGCGGCGTGGCCGAGCCCGGACAGGTCGTCGACATCACCCATCTCGACGGGCTCGATACGATCAGAGTCGACCACGACGGCGCCTATCTGGGCGCTCTGGCCAAGATGAGCCATGTGGCCGACGACGCTGGGATCCGTGCCGACTTCCCGGCCGTCTCCGAGGCCCTGTGGCAAGCGGCCTCAGCGCAATTGCGCAACATGGCGACGATCGGCGGCAATCTCCTGCAGCGCACGCGCTGCGCCTATTTCCGCGATCCCGCGTCCTTTCCCGCCTGCAACAAGCGCAGTCCGGGATCGGGCTGCGCGGCGCTCGGCGGCGTCACCCGCAATCACGCGGTGCTGGGCACGAGCGCCCATTGCATCGCAACCAATCCCGGCGACCTCGCGGTGGCCTTGACCGCCTTCGACGCCGTCATCCATCTGGGCGAGCGCCGGATCGCGGTCGACGATTTCTTCCTTCTGCCCGGCACGACGCCCGATCGCGAGCATGCGCTGGAGAAGGCCGAGATCATCACCGCCGTCATCATCCCGGCGTCTGCCGCCGCCCGGCGCTCGACCTATGTCAAGGTGCGCGACCGCCAGTCCTATGAGTTCGCGGCCGCGAGCGCCGCGGTGGGGCTCGAGCTCGAGGCGGACGGCGTGACCATCCGTAACGTGCGCGTGGCGCTGGGCGGCGTGGCGACAAAACCCTGGCGGGCCCGCGCGGTCGAGGCCGATCTCAAGGGCAAGGCGCTCGAACCAGAAGCGGTGAAGCGCGCCAGCCTGCTGGCGGTGGAGAGCGCCGTCGCGCAGGGCGGCAACCATTACAAGATCGCGCTGGCGCCGCGCGTGATCGCCCGCGCCATCATGACATTGGGAGGCATCGCATGACCGAGGTCGAAACCAGGACGCCAGCAAAAACCAAACGCGGCGATGCCTCCGACGGCGGTGCGGCCTCCCTGGGCAGCCGTCTGTCGCGCATCGACGGCCCGGCCAAGATGATAGGCGCGGCGCGCTATGCGCTCGAGCATCATCCGGCGAATCTCGCTTATGCGGTGATCGTGCAGAGCACGATCCCGTCGGGAACGGTGCGGACCATCGACACGCGGGCGGCGGAAGCGGCGCCTGGCGTGCGTCTCGTGCTGACGCCCGACAATATCCTGCCGCTCAGATCGGCCACGACATGGCTCGGCACGCCGGGTCCGGAAGGACCCTATCTGGCGCTGACCAAGGCGATCAATTTCACCGGCCAGCATGTCGCCGCCGTGGTCGCCGAGACTTTCGAGCAGGCGACCGCCGCGGCGGCCCTTCTCGAGATCGACTATGCGGTTAAGGCGGCGGTCGTCGACTTCGATGATCCGAAGTCCGGCGCCGGGATGCCCATCGACGCCATGACCGTCATGTGGGGCGAGCCGGAGAAGGCGCTTGCCGCGGCGCCGGTGCGCATCGATCAGGACTATCGCACACCGCGCGAATATAATGTGCCGATCGAGCCGCATGGCCTCGTGGCCCTGTGGGAAGGCGAAAAGCTGACCGTCTGGGAGCCGAGCCAATGGATCAACGGCATGTCGCGCACCTATGCCGAATGGTTCGATATCCCCTATGAGGATGTGCGCCTAGTCTCGCCTTTCATAGGCGGCGGCTTCGGCTCCAAGGCCTTCGCCATGGCGCACAGCGCCATCGCCGCGATCGCGGCCAGGATGCTGGACCGGCCGGTGAAGCTCGCGGTCACCCGGCCGCAGACCTTCACCGCCTTCGGCGGCAGGGCCGCGACGCGCCAGACCTTGGCGCTCGGGGCAACCAAAGACGGCAAGCTCCTGTCGGTCATCCACAAGGGGGCGAACGAGACCGCGGTCGACGGCGTGTGGGTCGAGCCCCTGGGCTCGGTCACCGCCCTCATGTATGCGACGCCCAACCTCGCCTCGCGCCAGACTGTCGTCCCGGTGAACACGGTGCTGCCCAGCGCCTTGCGGGCGCCCGGCGAGAATCCGAGCGCCTTCGGCATCGAATGCGCCATCGATGAGCTGAGCTACGCGGTCGGCGTCGACCCCGTGGCGATCCGCCTGCTCAATTACGCCGAAGAAGATCCGCATGCACGGAAACCCTGGTCGACGCGTCGCCTGCGCGAAGCCTATGCGGAAGGCGCCAAGGCCTTCGGCTGGGCGAAGCGCAAACCGGAGCCGCGCGCGATGCGCGATGGCCATCATCTGGTCGGCTGGGGCGTGGCGGCCGGCACCTATCCGGTGCGCCGCACCGCCGGCGAGGCCATGGTGCGCGTGCTCGCCGATGGCCGCGCCGAGGTGCTGAGCAGCGGCATCGACATGGGGCAGGGCACCTATACGATCCTGGCCCAGACGGCGGCCGAGGTTCTGGGCGTGCCCGTGGAGCAGGTGGATGTGAAGCTCGGAGATTCGCTGCTGCCGGGTGCTCCCGTCGCCGGCGGCTCGCAGCTCGCCAATCTCATGACCGACGCCGTCCACAAGGCGGCGCGCTCGGCGCGCGAGGAATTGATCGGCCTCGCCATCAACGATCCGCAATCGCCCTTCCGCAGCCTGCAGGCGAACACGCTGACCATTGCCGACGGCGTGATCGCGCCGCCGCGCGGCGGCGACGGCATGCCGATCGCGGAGCTGCTGCGCCGACTCGGCCGCGACCGGATCGAAAGCCTGCGCGACACGCTGCCCGAGACCGCCAACAGCGCCGATGACAAGCATGCGACCTTCACAACCATCGCGCGCATGCGCTCGCCGACCGAGGGCGAGCATTCGCTCCATGCCTGGTGCGTGCATTTCATCGAGGTCAGGGTCGATGAGGATTTCGGCACCGTCAGAGTGTCGCGGGTCGTATCGGCGCTCGATTCGGGGCGGCTCTACAATCCGAAGCTCGCCGAGAGCCAGTGGAAAGGCGGCATCATCATGGGCATCGGCCAGGCGCTGCTCGAGGAGGGCGTGGTCGACCGCCGCCACGGCCGGGTGATCAACAACAATCTCGGTGACTATCTCATCGCCACCAATGCCGACATCCCGGACATCGAGGTGATCTCGGTCGGCGTGCCGGATTTCCATGCCTCGGCGCTCGGCGGCAAGGCGGTGGGTGAGCTCGGCATCGTCGGCGTGGCGCCGGCCATCGCCAATGCCGTCTATCACGCGACCGGCAAGCGCATCCGCGACCTCCCGATCACGCTGGAGAAGCTGCTTTGAGCTCGTGAAGGGACGTCATGTCGCGACACCCAGGGCGCGGGCGGCCGCGGCGAGCCCCGTCTCCCAGCCATCGCCCATCTCGATATAGGGATGGCCTTCCTGCGTGCAGTCGTCGCGCAGGGATTCGCTCAGCCGGATAATCCGCCGGCGGGCATCGTCATAGCCGGCGGCGTCCTGGCCCGCGAGCCAATCGGGCATCCGGCGCAAGGCGTCGTCCGTCAATTTGGTGTTGCCCAGGAAGACGCAGCGCATGGCGCTCAGTCGCGACCGGACAGCCGTGGCGAAAGCGGGCATGACGACATCACCTTCGACGAGATAGGCCTCGTTTCCGAGATCGGCGCAGCGGACGAATTCCGTCAGAAGGACGGACATCGACGTCGCCTTGTCGGCGTGAAACCCATGACGGACGCCGAGGCTCGGGGCCGCGGTTTCGAGCATGCCGACGAGCATATCGGTCGAGCAATGGGGAATTCCCGCATCTTCGAGCGCGATCAGAGCCAAAGTGCTTTTGCCGACCCGAGGCGGTCCGCCGACCAGGTAGATCATGAATCCGGGCGCAGCAGCTCGACTTCGGTGCCGTGCACGGCCGTGCTCTCGGCCATGTCGCTCTTGCGGCCGGAGACCAGGGCGTTGATGTTCGCGGCACCCGGCGATGCGCCGGGCCAGCGGCCCTTATGGACGATGCCGACGCCGCGCTGGGTCACCGGCGACAGCGCGACGGCGAGCGGCAGGCGGCCGGTCTCATTGGCGAGCAGCACCGGATCACCTTCGACGAGCCCTGCGTCCCTGGCATCGTCGGGATGGAGCATGACGGTGGCGGGTCCGAGCCTGCGATGAATGACCTTGTCATTGCCGTAGCTCGAATTCATGAGCCATTCCCCGGCGGGCGAGAGGATGCGCAGCCGGCCCTTCGCGGGCGGGGGATCGGCATGGGGAATGGGCACGCGCGGCAGGCCTTGCGCCTCGGCGCGGCTGCTCGCGAGCTCGATGCGCCCGGACGGCGTCGCGAAAGTGAGATCGGCGAACGGGATGCGGGGCTCGGCATAGAGTTCTGCCGTTCCGACCTTGGCGAGGTCGGCGAAGCCACCGCGATAGGGCGTCGCGGCCAGGAGCCGCGCGATCAACGCGTGATCGGGCTCATAAAGGGCCGCGTCATTGAAGCCCATGGCCCGGGCCAGCCTGCGGAAGATCTCGCTGTTGGGAAGCGCTTCCCCCGGCGGCTCGGCGGCCTGCACCTGCGCCGAGACCGTGAGGTCGAAATAGGAGAAGACGAGATCGTCGCATTCGAGGAAGCTCGCCGCCGGCAGGACGATGTCGGCATAGGCCGTGGTGTCGGTGTGGAAGAGGTCGATGGCGACATGGAACAGGTCCTCGCGCGCGAGCGCGCGACGCAATCGTCCCTGCTCCGGCGAGGAGGCAGCCGGATTGTTGTTCCAGTTGAAGAAAGCTTGTGCTCTGCCCCGATCCTCGAGCACCGGTGCAAGATCCATGTGGCTGACCGTGCCCGTGCCATCCCTGGCGAGCGCCGGCTCGGTCACCATCGCCATGTCGACGCCGCGCATGGCCGAGCCGTTCAAATAGTAGAAGCCCGCACCCGTCCTGCCGATATTGCCGGTGAAGGCGACGAGGGCTGAAAGCGCCCGGAAGATGTTGCCGCCCGTCGGCTGGCGCTGCACGCCCTGGCCCAGCCACAGGAGCGACGGGCCTTCGCCATAGGCGATCGCGGCGGCTTCGATCAGGGCCTCGGACACGCCGCAGAGCTCGGACGCGCGCGCCGGCGTCATGGCCGCGATGGCGGGCATGAGCTCTTCGGCGCCGGTCACGTGCCGGGCGAGGAAGGCTTCGTCGACGAGCTTGCGTTGGGTGAGCACATGCAGCAGGCCGAAAGCGAGGGCGGCATCGCTGCCCGGCCTGAGCTTGAGATGGATGTCGGCGGCCGTCGCAGTGGCATGCGCGACCGGATCGACGACGACGATCTTGCTGCCCGCCTGCCGGGCCTCCTTCAGCCAGTATTTGTCCTGATGCGGCGCCGAATGCGATGGGTTGGCGCCCCAGACGATGATGCAGCGGGCGTCGCGGGCGCTTCGCGGGTCGAAGCCCTCGACCGACGTGCCGAAGACGAGCTCGAGCGCCGCATGACCGGCCTTGTTGCATACCGTGTCGGGATCGACCTCGGTGGCGCCGATGCGGTTGAAGAAGCGATTGGGAAAGGCGCCGCCGAGCAGGGCGACCGTGCCGGTATAATGAGTGTGCAGGATGCTGCGCTGCAGGCCGCGGTCGATGAGACCGTGGAGCTTTCCCGCGATGATGCCCAGCGCCTCCTCCCAGGAGATGGGCGCGAATTCACCCTTGCCCTTGGCGCCGATGCGCTTGAGCGGCTGCTTGAGCCGCAAGCTCTGGTCGCGCCAGGCGCCATTATAGGCGATGGCGCATTTGCCGCATAAAGCGCCGCGGCTGACGGCATGGTCGCGGTCGCCCAGCACATTGGCGATGACGCCGTCCTTCCGGGTAACGGTGATGCCGCAGGCATCGTAACAGTCCCTGGGGCAGGTGGTCTTGATGGTATCGCGCTCGGCCATGTGGCGATTCTAGCACGAAAGGCCCCCGGGAATCCCGTCCACTTGCGCACGGGCGGCGCAGGCCAGTTTGGTCAGCCCGGGTGAAGCTCGTTGGCGCGCAGTTTCAGCTCGCGCGCGAGGAAATCGATCAGGCTGCGGATGCGCGGCGTGTCGCGCAGATCCGCATGGACCCCGAGCTTGACCGGCTGGAAGGGTTCGGCGACCGGCGGCTCGATGCGCAGCAGGCCGGGCTTTCGATCGCCGAGGACGCGGGGCAGGACGGCCATGGCTTCGCCGGCCTCGGCCGCGGCGATATGCGACTGGACGCCGTTGGTCCTGAGCGCCACATGCGCCCGCGCCGCGATCGCTTTCATCCATTCGATAGGCACGACCCGGATGGGCGAGTCGACGAGCGACGCCACTAGATGGCCGGCGCATTTCCTGGCGAAGTCGGGCTGCCCATGACGCTGCAGATAGGGCAAGGACGCATAGAGCCCGTAGGAGACGTCGGCGACCTTGCGCTCGATGAGGTCCTCCTGGTCGAAGTTCCCGATGCGGACCGCGATATCGGCCTCGCGCCGCGACAGGTTGAAGCGTCTGGGATCGTTGATCAGGTTGATGGTGACGAGCTTGTGTCGGCCTGCGAAGCGGGCCAGCAGCGGCGCCAGTATGTCGTCGCCGAACCAGGCGAGGCTCGTCAGCGTGATGCTGCCCTGGAGGCCGGTGTCGCGTCCGGCGATGCGCCGCTCGACCGTCTGCGCCTGCTGGTCCATCTGGTCGAGCGCCTCGATGAAGGTAGCGCAGAGCGGACTCGGCACGAGGCCCTCCGCCTCACGCTCGAAGAGCTTGCCGTCGATGCTCTTCTCGAGAGCACTCAGCCTGCGGCTGACCGTCGGCTGGGTGGTGCCCAGCGCCCGGGCGGCGGCCGAGAGCGAGCCATGCCGGGCTATGGCATGGACGACCTTGAGATCATCCCAGTCCATGGGTCATGTTTCCGGCAATGATGGGCATGCGTTCCATTTGCCACGGCGAGGAGAGCTCTGGCAATCTGTCGCCCATCGGACAAGGAGGCAAGCGTGATCTATGAAATCTGCGTGGATTCGGTGGCGGGCGTGCGCGCCGCGAAGGCGGCGGGCGCCCATCGGGTCGAACTGTGCGCCAATCTGCTCGAGGGCGGCACCACGCCGAGCCGCGGCATGATCAGGACGGCGCGCGGCATCGCCGGCATCGGGCTCCAGGTGATCATCCGGCCGCGCGGCGGCGACTTCCTTTATGATGCCGACGAATTCGCGATCATGGAAGCCGATGTCGACACGGCCAAGGCCGAAGGGGCCGACGGCGTCGTCATCGGCCTCTTGACGGCGGACGGCGAGGTCGACGCGGCGCGCACGCGAGCGCTCATCGCCCAGGCGCGGCCGCTGTCGGTGACCTTCCACCGCGCCTTCGACATGACGCGCGACGCTGTCGCGGCGCTCGAGACGCTGATCGGACTGGGAGTCGACCGCATCCTCACCTCGGGGCAGGAGCCGAGCGTGCTCGAGGGGCTGCCCGTGATCACCGACCTCATCCGGCGCGCCGGCGACCGGATCATCATCATGCCGGGCGCCGGCATCACTCAACGCAATGCGGCGCGCATCATCGCCGAAGCCCGGCCGAAGGAGATACATTTCGCCGCCCTCGAGCCGGAAGCGGGCGGCATGCGCTTCCGCCGCCAGCATGTCTATATGGGCGGCGAATTGCGCGCGCCCGAATATGACCGCCTCGTCACCTCGGGCGATGTGATCCGGGCGGTGATGTCGAAGGGCTGAGGGCATCGGCCCGAAAAGCTTGTGGCCGGGTTAAACCCGGCCATCCCGGTTTTCGGATAAGCCGATGCCCAGGAGGAGTTTCACCAGAGCGTGTAGCCGCCGTCGATGACGAAGGCCGCACCCGTCACATAGCTCGAGGCGGGGGAGGCGAGATAGACCGCGAGCGGCGCGATCTCATGCGGCTCGCCCGCCCGGCCCATCGGCACGGCGCTGACGAAGGTGTCGATCACCTCGGGATGCTTCTGCGCCCAGGCGAGATTGGGCTCGGTCATGAACAGGCCGGGGCAGATGGCGTTGACGGTGACGCCGCGCGGCGCCCAGTCGGCGGCGGTGGCGCGGGTGAAGTGGATGAGCGCCGCCTTGGCGGTCTCATAATGGCGCCCGCCGATGCCGCGATTGGCGATCATGCCGCTGATCGAGGCGATGTTGATGACGCGGCCCCGGCCGCGCTCGAGCATGGCGCCGCCGACGATGCGGGTGGCGAGAAAGCAATGGGTGAGGTTGAGGTCGATGAATGTCTGCCAGGTGGCGAGATCGGTGTCCTCGATGGCGATGTCGAGATTGCGGCCCCCGACATTGTTCACCAATATGTCGATCGGCCCGGTTTCGGCCAGGACGCGGTTGCACAGATCTTCACATATCGCCGGCTGTGCGATGTCTCCGGCGAAGGTCGACACCTTGCGCTCGCGCGTCCGCACCTCGTCGGCCGTCCTGGCGAGCGCTTCGGGGTCGCGCCCATTGAGCACGATGTCGGCGCCGGCTTCCGCCAGAGCCAGGGCAATGGCGCGGCCGAAGCCACGGCTGCCGCCGGTGATGAAAGCCCGCTTTCCAACCAGGCGGAACTGATCGAGCACGCTCACGAAAACACCCCCGTAAGATACCTTGGCGTCATCATATTATCTGATAATCTAGCCTCTCCACCCTGTCGAGGTCCAGTTGGGGGGATTGGACGATAAAGCCGGCGCCCGTTCGCTTGACGCGTGTCGGCTTCGTGCGCGCAGGCAGTTGCAGGCGCGGCAAATATGCATGACAATGCCTCACGGCCTTAAGACCGACAGCCAGAAAAAATTTGAATCAATCCGGGAGTAGACAATGACGAAACGCAAGGAAGAGGAAATCGTCCTGCAGCAGGAATTGCGCCAGCAATTGTTGCGCGGGAGCATCGACCGGCGCACATTCCTCATGCGCAGTCTGGCCGCGGGCCTGGGTGCCGCGGGTGTCGGCAGCGTCGCCAAGAACGGCATCGGCCCGGCTTTCGCGCAGGACCGTCCGTTGACGCCCACCTTCTATCAATGGATCGAGGATCTCCATCCCGGCATCCCGAAGGTGAACGAGAAATTCCCCGGCATCAATTACCAGATCGCGCCGGTCGAAGGCTTCGGCATCGAGCGCTTCGTCGCCGAGGCCAAGAACAAGGAGAGCACCTGGGACGTCTATGTCGGCCAGACGCCGTTCGTCGAGATGTCGGCGATGAAGGCGGCCGACGTCATCGAGCCGTGGGACGACTACATCCCGAAGGACGTGATCGACGACATGATCCCATCGATCCGCGAGGAGAACACGATCGACGGCAAGCTCTATGGCTGGCCGTTCTTCCTCGACGTGATCGGCAATTCCTGGCATTCGGGCGTCACCACCAAGGCCGGCCTCAAGGACGAGGCGCCGGCCACCTGGGACGATCACCTGGCCAATGCCAAGAAGATCGTCGAGTCCCAGGCGGCGCCGTTCGGCGCCACCTTCGACTCGCATGGCTGGCGCTCGCTGGCGCCGTTCACCCACAGCATGAGCAGCAATGTCTATACGTCGGAAGGGTTATTCGACTTCACCAGCGAGGCCGCCGTCGAGGCGCTGAAGCTCATGAAGCAGATCATGGCGGTATCGCATCCCGACATCCTGCTCGAAGGCGCCTCCGACGGTGGCGTCAACGGCACGCCGGACGAAGTCGCCTTCGCCGCCGAGCGTGTCGGCTACTTCAGCAAGTATTTCAACGCGCCTCTGCGCATGGCGCAGAACTGGGACGATCCCAAACTCCTGCATATGGGCCAGTTGCCGAAATTCGCCAATGGCGAAGGCTCGACGGTGTTCTGGACGACGGGCTGCGCCCTGTTCAAATACGGCAAGAACAAGGAGAAGGCGGCGGAATACATCAAGGCGCTGACCTACGACCGGCAGATCTGGCAGGACTCGATCGCCGGCACCAAGGCCGCCCATCCGGGCCAGCTGCCGCCCTACAAGTCGATCTATGCCGAATGGGAAGCCAACAAGCCCGACTGGATGCTGGATTTCGTGCCTCTGGTGCGCGGCCAGCTCGACAAGGCGAAGGCGATCACCAACCACATCTTCGGCCTGCAGCAGTTCGTCATCGGCAAGCCGCTCTGGGAGACCTACCTCAAGGGCGAGGAGGCCGATCCCAAGGCGGCCCTGCAGAAGGTCGTCGACGCCGTGCAGGCCGAGATCAAGCGCGGCAAGCAATAGATCGCATGAGAGAGGGTGGGAACTGGCGGCGGCTTGCCGCCCCAGTTCTCCTCTCTCGTGAATATGATGTGTTGAAGCCCCGCTGATCCGTTGGCATAGCGCATGGCAGAGACGACCTATTCCGATCGCATGAGGCGGCATCCGGCGCAGCGCGCCGATCGTGCCGGATCGCAGCTCACGACGCTGCGCAACACGATGAGCCCGTGGTGGTTCCTGTTGCCGGCGCTCGCCTTCTTCATCGGCTACCAGGCCTATCCGATTATCCGTGTGCTGTGAATCAGCTTCACCGATTATCAGTATCTTTCCAACGAGCCCGCGAATTTCGTCGGGCTCGACAATTACGTCGCCGCCTTCAAGGACCCGCTGATGTGGTCGAGCCTGTGGCGGGCGACGCTCTTCACCATCATGTTCCTGCCGGGCACGATCATCCTGCCCTTGTTGCTCGCCATCCTCGTCGACCGGGTGAGCAACCAGCGGCTCGCCACCTTCTACCGTGTGGTGCTGTTGATTCCGGCGGTGATCCCGAGCACGCTCGTCTTCGTGCTGTGGAAGTGGATGTACAATTACCAGGTCGGGCCGATCAACCACCTGCTGGTCGACATATTCGGCCTGTTCACCTTGCAGAACGCGCCGCAATGGCTGGGCGGCACGCCGCTGACGCTGCCCGCCATCGCCATCATGGAAGTGTGGTGGGGCTTGGGCTACCACACGATCTTCTTCCTGGCCGGCCTCGCGGCGATCCCGCGCGACCTGCCGGAAGCGGCGCGCATCGACGGCGCCAGCGAATGGTCGATCTTCTGGCACATCACCAGACCCGCGCTGGCGCCGATCATGATGATCCTGGTGGTGCTGCGCTTCGGCACCGCCATGGCGGTGATCGACGAATATCTGATCTTCGGCGGCTTCAACCGCAACTCGCCGACCTACACCTGGACGATCTTCATGTATGACCAGGCCTTCAAGCTCGGTCTGTGGCGCCAGGGCTTCGCCGCCGCCATCGGCATGATCGGCGCCGTCGCAATGATGATCGTGATGGTCTTCCTCATCCGCATCTTCAGGCCGAGGGGCGGTTAGATGATGACCATGGCCGCATCCGCGCAGGAGAGAGAAGGGGCCGCCGGGCCACGGAACAGCTGGTTCCGCGAAAACCGCGGCGCCATCCTGCGCCATGGCGTGATCAACTTCTTCATGGTGATCATCCTGGCGCCCTTGGCCTGGGTGCTGATGATGTCGATCAAGTCGCGCTCCGACGCGATGCGCCCCGATTTCTGGCCGCGACGCTTCGACTTCGGCCATTACGCCTATGTCTTCGACAAGATCGACACCTTCCCGATCAACCTGCTCAACAGCATCTATGTCACCACCGGGACCGTAATCATCACCACCGTCTGCGCGGTGCTGGCGGGCTATGCGCTGGTGCATCTCAAGCCCAAGGGCGGCGGCCTGGTGGTGGCGATACTCCTGGTTTCGCTCTATTTCCCGGTGCGCGTCGTCTCGATCATCAGCATCTATGAGATCCAGGACTATCTCAACCTGATCAACAGCACCAGCGGCCTGATACTGCCTTATGTCACGCTCAATTTGGCGATCAGCGTGCTCATCATGAGGAGCGTCTTCCAGCTCGTGCCGCATGAGGTCATCGAGGCGGCCACGGTCGACGGCGCGGGGCCCTGGCGCACCTTGTGGGAAATCGCACTGCCCATGGCGCGCAACGGTCTCGTCGTCATCTTCATCGTCAATTTCGTCACCGCCTGGGGCGAGTTCCTTTTGTGCTCGACGCTGACCAACGACCAGATCGTGCGCACCATGCCGGTGGTGCTGGCGGGCGCCCAGGGCGGTCTCGGCCAGTGGTCCTGGCCGGCGCTCGCCGCGGTCTATGTCCTGGTGGTAACGCCCGGCATCATCGCCTTCACCTTCGCCCAGAAGCTCTTCTTCAAGGGCCTGATGGAAGGCGTGGTGAAGGGCTAGCGCCGCGAGGCGGATGACCGCAATTGCGAATCTGCGATCGGAATGCCGGCCGGACCGGCTTGCATGTTGCCTCACAGCGCCGGTTTTCGGAGATTTCGTGCTCCGGACGGCAGAAGGAGGCTCACATGATGAAAATTCTCGAAGCAGCGCTGGCCCTGGGGTTCGGTCTGCTGGCGGGTCTGTCTTTCGCGGCAGGCGAAACGCTCAACCGGACGATCCGGCATGACGGCAAGGAACGCAGCTTTCGCCTGACCGTCCCCAAGTTCTCGGACGAAAGGGCGCTGCCGCTGGTCATCGGTCTGCATTATTATCCGGGCAGCGGCCGGGGCTTCGAGACTCTGACCGGGTTTTCAGACTTGGCCGAGCGCGAGGGGTTCCTCGTCGCCTATCCGGACGGTCTCAATGACGCCTTCAACGCCCTGATGTGCTGCGGCAGCGAGGACGATGTCGGCTTCATCCGCGCCGTGATCGCCGAGGTCGCGCGCGAGCACAAGGTCGATCGCGACCGCATCTATGCCACCGGCATCTCCAATGGCGGCGACATGACCTACAGGCTCGCGGCCGAGCTTCCCGGCGTCTTCGCCGCGGTGGCGCCGGTGAGCGGCGGCATGACCCAGGACTGGATGGGGAAACCCTCGGGCAACCTGCCGGCAAAGCCTGTGTCTCTGATCAGCTTCATCGGCAAGCGCGACCGTTACGCTGAAATGTTCATCGCCGGCACTGAGTTCTGGCGCGACAAGCTCAAATGCGGGATCACGGTTGCGGCGATCGAAAACGACGCCGCCCAATTGCGTAAGGGCACTTGCGCCGACGGCAGTTCGGTGCAGATATATGTCCTGCCCGACATGGGCCATGCCTGGCCGGGCGGCACCGGCGCAAGCAGCCTGGCCTATCCGGCCGCACCGTTCAAGGCGACGGAGATCATATGGAACTTCTTTCGCGACAATCCGCGCAAATGAGCGGGACGGCGGCGGGATGACCCCCTCCGCCGCCGACGGCAAGCGCGTCGATCTCTATGGCGCGAGCTATCGCAACTTCGCCAGCGATCTCTATGCCGACATCCGCCGCGAGGCCTTTGGCGAGGACATCGGCCAGACGAGCTGGCTGACCGCCGAGGAACAGGACCTGTTCCTGTCCTGGCTCGGCCTCACCAAGTCGAGCCGCCTGCTCGACGTTGCCTGCGGGTCGGGCAAGCCCACCTTGCGGATCGCCCAGAAGACCGGATGCCATGTCTCGGGCGTCGACATCCATGCCGACGGCATCGCCAGCGCCACCGCCAATGCGCGGGAAGTGGGCTATGAGGGCCGCGCCCACTTCCATCATGCCAATGCCGCCGAGCGCCTCTCCTTCGACGCGGCGAGCTTCGATGCCGTGACCTGCATCGATGCGATCAATCATCTGTCGGATCGTCCGCTTGTGCTGGCGGACTGGCATCGCATGCTGAAGCCTGGCGGCTGTCTCCTGTTCACCGATCCCATCGTCCTGACCGGGCCTGTGACCAATGAGGAGATCGCGATCCGGGCGTCGATCGGCCTCTTCGTCTTCGCCCCGCAAGGCCTGGACGAGACGCTCCTGCACCAGGCAGGCTTCGCGGTCGAGCGGGTGGAGGACCGCACGCCAAACATGGCCCGCAATGCCGCCGGCTGGCACGCGGCGCGCGCCAGCCGGGAGGCCGAGCTGAGAAAGATCGAAGGCGATGACGGGTTTCTCGGTCAGCAGCGGTTCCTCGAAACCGCGGCGAAGCTGGCTCGAGAGGAGCGGCTCTCGCGCTTCGCGATATTGGCGCGCAAGCGCCAGGGAACCATCTGAAACCGTCCGGATCTTTCGCGCATGACCAAAGCCTCGTTCTCGCCTTTCGCTGGGTCACTCATCAGTGACGGACCGCATAAGGACATTCCCGAAGGGCAGCGGATTTTCGCGCCCTTCATCGGCGACTGGGACCTCGTCGTCTCGTGGTTCGACGAGACGGGCAAGCTTACGCGCCGCGAGCGGGGCGAGTGGCATTTCTCCTGGATCCTCGAGGGCAGAGGTATACAGGATGTCTGGATCGTGCCGCCGCGCGATGAGCGCGGGGGCCATCCGGACCTCTATGAATATGGCACCAGCCTGCGCTTCTTCGACAGCGCGCGCGATGTCTGGCAATCGACCTGGATCGGGCCGATGCATCGTATGGTGCGGACCTTCGCTGCGCGCCGGATCGGCGACGATGTCGTGCTCGAGACGACCGAAGGAGAGGTTCCGCGCATGCGCTGGTCCTTTGCCGACATCAAGACGGACTCGTTCTCATGGCGCAACGAGATACGGATCGGCAGCGGCTGGCGCATCCAGCAGACCTTCGACGCACGTCGGACGTCGACCAAATAATTGCCGCCACGTGAAGGGAAGTCCGCCATTGAACGGCCCGCTCTGCCGGCTTAATGAAGCGGCATGGTGCTGATGCAAGACGTGTTCGAGCCGCTCGGGCTCGCCGGGCGGCTTTTGTTGCGCTACTGGCCGCAGCTTCTGTTGCTTGCCGTCATAGGCTCTCTGCTGCACGATCTCCTGCTCGAAGCAGCGGTACGTGCCGGCATGGACAATGCGCTTCTGGGCATGGTGATCCTGTCGCTTGTCGTGCTGGCCAAGCTCGCCGTCATCGTGATGATGTTTTCCGTCGTGCGTCCGGCGCTCGCGGGGCTTGCCGCGCTCGATCAGACCAAGGCCGGAACATCCTCACCGGCTGAGCACCGCGGCGACCATATCCTCGCCGTGACCGCCGCGGCGATCCTGCCGTTCTTCGTCTATTACGCCGCCTGGGGTTTCCTCGGCGACACGGTGCGCGAATATTCCAGGATCGCTCTGTCGCGTGTGCCGTTCGGCGAAAGCGCTCATTTCCTCGATCTCCTGCAGGCGCGCTGGCTCGTCGCCTCGATCGTCCTGTGCTGGCTGATCCGCTGGTTCGCCAAATATATGAACAAGCGCGCCGGCGTGCCCTATTGGCGCTTTCTCGTGGTCGCCTGCGATGCGACCTGGCTGTTCATCGGTCTCTATGGCATCGGCATCTACAAGGACCAGCTCATCGAGAAGCTGGGGGCCGGCGCCTTTGCGGCGTGGTCCTTCATCGGCGAAGCCCAGGCAGCCGAGACCTTCAGGCCGGTGGAGTTCACCCCCTTGGGTTTCTGGGCCGATCTGCAGAATCTCTTCTTCTTCGCCCTTCTGCCCCTGGTCTGGCTGGTCATGGCGGCGATCATCAATGGCTATGAAGTCGTCGGCGCCGGCAAGCCGGTGGCGGAGACCGTGGCCACGGCATCGAGCTGGCGCAGATGGCTCGGCGATTTCATCGGCCATTTCCTTGGCGGCTATCGCTCGCGCTATGCGCCGGTGTGGAAATGCGTGCGCCTGACATTCGCCGCGGGACCGGCGACCTTGCTGACCCTGGTGATCGCCTATCAGGCCGTGAGCTGGGCCGGGGCCTGGCTGTGGGTCGGCATCACGCGCTGGATCGGCGCCGCCGATCTCGTCACCTGGCAAATGCTGGCCAGCCCGATCACGATCTTCATCGGCAGCCCGAGCGATCTCGATGGCGGCATTCTGCTCGATGCAGTCAGGATCTGCCTGCTTGCCGCCGTTCTCGATCATGCCGTCTCGTCCGGAACTCGACGTAACGACGAGATCAGCGCAGCACGAGGTAGGTTGGCCTGACATTGGCCGCCGAGACGATGAGATCGACCTTGGTGAGCTCGGCCGGCGTCAGGAATGTTTCCGCCATCTTCACCGTCTCGCCCGCTTTCAGCGGCTTGATCGTGGCCGCGCCGCAGGTCACGCGCTCGTCGACCGAAGGTCTCGCCTTGCGGACCGCGTAAGGCATGAGGAATTGCGGCAGCCAACGCTTGTCGCCGCGATCGCCGAGCTTGATGCGGCACATGCCGGCGGCGAAGACCGCCGGGTCTTTGATCCTGGCCTCGAACTCGGCGAGGACGACGGCAGATCTCTTGTCGTCCTGGCGCAGTTGGTAGAGGCCTTCGAGCCGCCAGTCCGCTCCGCCATAGGACATCGTCCTGCCCGGTTGCGCCGTGATGAGAGGATCGAGGTCCTGCTCCGCACGCCAATTGGTCACGCCGCCATGGGACCGGACACCGATGGCGACGGGCAGAAGCACGATCAACGCGGCAAGGCTCAGCCAGCGTATCCGCCGGTCACGCGGCGTCAGGGGCGGCAGCACGCTCATTCCGTGACGATGCTCCAATCGGCGGGCGAGGAGCCACGCGCGAGGGTAAGCGTGGGATGGATAACGACATTGGCCGAAAGGTCGGCCGCAATGTGCATTTCATTTTCGAGGGGAAGGAACGGCGTGGGCGCGACGAGGATCGCTCCGCCGCGCCATTCGCGCTCGGGGAACTCGAAGATCATCAGCGTGCGCATGGGCAGACCCGGCTCGAGGCGTTGGGCAGTCAAAAGACCCGGCGCATTGGTGAGACGTTCGCTGGCGTCATAGCGCACGCCGTCCGGTCCGAGCCAGGCCGCCGAAGTGAGCGTGATGCTCTCGTTGCGCGCGGCGGCTTCGGCTTCGACGACCGCCCACACACCGGATGTGCTGTAATGCCGGTCTTTCCCGAAGGCGGACAGTTTGATTTGCCGCGCCAGGCGGATCTTCGTCACCGCCAGTTCGAAGTTGCGCGCCGAAAGCTTCTCGCCGGCCTTGCCGGAGACGGCGATCGGACTGGTGATTTCACCGTAACCCGGCCGTGTCTTCTGCAGGCCATAAAGAACGAGGACGGCGAGTCCGAGCCCCAGAACCGTCGCGAGCTTGCGGATCATGGCGCGGCCTCGGTCTCGACGGGGAGGATGACTTTCGCGACCGGCGGCCGGTCGAACCAGCCGGGCGCGCCATAGAGATTGTCGCGGCGCTTGTGGATCTGGCTGGCGATGCTGAATTCGACCGAGTTCGGCGGCGGCGCCTCGGCCGGCCAGTACCATGTGGCGATCACCCGCTCCGGCATATTGGGATGGAGGTCGAAGAGAATGGCGTTGTCGCGCACCAGGAAGAAGCTGGGTGGATCGAGAGTGATCGGAGCGTTGGTGATCTTCAGCAGGTTCATGAACGCGTTGCTGGTGCCTGCCGAACGGTTGGTGAGTTCCATCTCGACGGCAAGGCGCGCGCCCTTGGTCGATGACGAAGATTCGTCCCTCTTGCCAAATTTTGCGTCGAGAAGCGTGACGGTGAAGCGTCCGGCATCGACGGCTTCGCCCGCTGAGACAATGGGCAACTGATCGGGATGGGCGGCGTCATAGAGAGCGGCTGAAAAGGATGCGACGGCGGCGGCGCCGGCACCGAGGCCGGCAACGACAAAAGTGGTCGCCCTTTTTCTGTATGCGGTGAAGTCGAGACGTTTCAGCTGCACAACCCTCCGGATGGAATTGGAGATGAAGGGCAGAGGGCGGATTGTCAACCGAAAGCGTCCACGGCTTTCCTTAGCGACAGTCGCGACCATAGGACAGCGATCCGACCCGGCTCGGCACGTGGCGTTGACATATGGATGTGGAATAGGGACGTTGGGCGAGCCGTAAGTCCAGAATCCAAAGATGTCGCTCGCCGAACTTGCCGCCTATAAAATCGATGAGGCCACCGGCTTCGTGCCGCGGGACGAGCCGCTGCGGCGTCTGCCCGCAGCCTTCGATGCCTGGGAAGAGATCGTGCCCGACATTTCGGGGCTGATCCGGACCGGCGCCTTGCGCGGAAGGCTCGCGGCGCTGCCGCGGCTCGACATCGCGGACCTTGCCGATGAACCCTCACGCGAGCGGGCCATGCTCCTGCTGACCGTCTTCGCCAATGGCTGGGTCTGGGGCGGGAGCGCGCCCGATTTGCGGATTCCGCCGCAGATCGCCGTCCCGCTCTGCGCGCTGGCGGGCCAGCTCGACCGTCCACCGCTCGTTCACTATGCCTCGATGCTGCTCAGGAACTGGCGCAAGCTCGATCCTGGGCTGCCGGTGTCGGCCGACAATGCCCGCATGCAGGTGCAGTTCCTGGGCGGTGTCGACGAGGACTGGTTCTTCATGGCCTCGCTCGGCGTCGAAATCGCAGGCGCCCCTCTGCTGCGCGCCGTCCATGAGGTGGTCGAGAGGGCACAGGCCCTGGACGACAACGGCCTTGCCGTAGCGCTCGACGGCGTGGCGGCGGACATGGATCCGGTGCACAGGGCGCTGACCCGCATGCGCGAATGGTGCGATCCGCATGTCTTTTTCCACCGCGTCCGCCCCTATCTCGCCGGCTGGCCGGCGCCGGGCGCGGTCTATGAAGGCGTGTCCGACACGCCGCGCATCCATGTCGGCGGCAGCGCCGGCCAGAGCTCGCTGATCCAGGCGCTCGACGCGGCGCTCGGCATCGACCACGGCGCCAGTTCCGCGGGCGTTTATTTACGCGACATGCGGCGCTACATGCCGGTCGGCCATCGCCGGTTCGTGACCGATCTCGAGCGCCTCTCCGGGGTGCGGGCGCGCGCCATGGCGGGAACACCGGCGCTCCGCACCGCCTATAACGCGGCGGTCGAGGAGGTGGACACGTTCCGCCGGCGCCATATCGGCCTCGCCCACGATTATATCGTCAAGCCGTCCGGCCTCGACGTCGACGAGAAAGGCACCGGCGGCACCGACTTCGTCGATTTCCTGCGCAATGCCCGCAACGAGACGGCGCGCAGCCGGATCTGAGGCCATTCCCGCGCGGCGCGACGATCGCTACAGTGGCTCGCACATCCCGCCAACGTCAAGCTGCCGCACAGGAGCTTCTTGAATGCTTCTTCTCAATACCGCGTCCGAAACCCAGCCCGAGATCGCCGCCTGGCGGCAGGCGCTGCACAGCCGGCCTGAGCTTCTGTTCGACGTGCATGAGACGGCGAAATTCGTCGGCGAGAAGCTGCGCGCTTTCGGCTGCGACGAGGTGGTGACCGGCATCGGCCGCACCGGCATCGTCGGCCTCATTCGCGGCCGTCATGGCGACGGACCGGTGATCGGCCTCAGGGCCGACATGGACGCGCTGCCGATCGTGGAGGCGACGGGGCTGCCTTACGCATCGCAAGTCCCCGGCCGCATGCATGCCTGCGGTCATGACGGTCATACGGCGATGCTGCTCGGCGCGGCGCGCCATCTCTGCGAGACGCGGAATTTCCGCGGCGCCGTGGCGGTCATCTTCCAGCCGGCGGAAGAGGGCGGCGGCGGCGGGCGCGAGATGGTGGCGGACGGCATGATGGAGCGTTTCCGCATCGGCCAGGTCTTCGGCCTCCACAACGAGCCCGGCGTCGCCGTGGGCCGCTTCTCGATCCGCACCGGCGCCTTCATGGCCGCTTTTGACGAGATCACGATCGAGGTGAAGGGCAAGGGCGGACATGCCGCCATGCCGCATCAGACGATCGATCCGATCTTCATCGGCGCCCAGATCATCACGGCCCTGCAGGGCATCGTCTCGCGCAACACCGATCCGGTCGATGCGCTCGTCGTTTCGATCACCAAATTCCATGCCGGCGATGCGATGAATGTGATCCCGCCCAAGGCCGAGCTCGCCGGGACCGTGCGCACGCTGTCCAAAGAAGTGCGCGAGGCCGCCGAGACGCGGATCCGCGAGACGGTCGAGAATGTCGCCCGGGCGCTGGGCGGCGAGGCGACGCTCGCTTTTGTCCGCAAATATCCGGTGACCGTCAATCATGCGGCGGAAACGCAGCTCGCCGTCGCCGCTGCGCGCGAGGTGATGGGACCCGGCTCGATCGAGACGGAGGCCAAGCCGATCATGGGCGCCGAGGATTTCGCCTTCATGCTCGAGGCCCGGCCGGGCGCCATGATCTTCCTCGGCAATGGCGACACGGCCTTTTGCCACAATCCCGAATACGACTTCAATGACGCGGTCATTCCCGTCGGCGTCAGCTATTGGGTGCGCCTCGCCGAGATGGTGCTCAAGCCCTGACAGCGCCGATAGGCATCGTTTCTTGATCGGCGCGCAAGAATCGGGCTGCGCCTGCCGGTGAGACGGCCGATATGAGCCGACAATGTTTTTGTCGGAAAGGCTCATATCGTGTCATCTCTCGCCAATAAAATCGCCATCGTCACGGGCGCCAGCTCAGGCATCGGCCGGGCCGCAGCGAAGCTCTTCGCCGCGCAAGGCGCCAGGCTGGTGGTCAGCGCCCGCCGCCAGGCCGAGCTCGACCAACTCGTCGCCGAGATCGCGGCGGTCGGCGGCGAGGCCGTCGCGGTCGCGGGTGACATCAAGGACGAAACGACCGCGCGCCGCCTGGTCGAGGCGGCACAGGGTCATTTCGGCGGTCTCGACATCGCCTTCAACAATGCCGGCGCGACGGGCGAGATGGGCCCGGTTCCCGAGATCAGCGTCGCCGGCTGGGACGAGACGCTCGCCACCAATCTGACCGGCGCCTTCCTCAATGCGCGGCATCAGATCCCGGCGATGATCGCAAGGGGTGGGGGCTCGCTCATCTTCACCTCGACCTTTGTCGGCTATTCGATCGGCTTTCCGGGCCTCGGGGCCTATGCGGCGAGCAAAGCGGGCGTCATCGGGCTGGTGCAGGTCATCGCGGCGGAATTCGGCGGCAAGCGCATCAGGGCCAATGCGCTGCTGCCAGGCGGCACCGACACGCCCATGGGCCGCACCGTGATCAACACGCCGGAGATCCGTCAGTTCGTCGAAGGCCTGCATGCGCTGAAGCGGCTGGCCGAGCCGGAGGAGATCGCGCGCTCCGCCCTCTATCTCGCTTCCGACGCGTCGAGCTTCATGACGGGCAGCGCGCTCCTCGTCGATGGCGGCATATCGGTCGCCAGGACGTGAGAGGCATGCTCAGCCCGGATACAGGATCCGGCGCTCGGCGCCGGGCGCCCGCTCGAAGGCCCAGGCCGACTCGATCAGACGTTTGGCGTCGAAGCGCGGGCGCCAGCCCAGGACCTGCCGGGCCTTGCGATTGTCCATCTTCACGCTGTGGAACGGGGTCGGCACGTCGACACTGTCCTGTCCGAACCGCGCTTTTATGTGAGCGGCGGCCTCGGCATAGTCGAAAGGCTCGTCCATGGCGATGTTGAAGGTCTCGCAGTCTGGAGGCTGCCGCATGAGCGCGGTTTCTATGGCTGCGACCACATCATCGACGGCGACCAGGCCGCGCTTGAGGGGCTTACCGTCGGCGGCGAGCGCCAGCGGCACGCAGTGCCGCCGCGCATAGTCGGCTGCCCTGGCGGCGCCGACTTCCTCGTGCCAGCGCGGCACGCCGAACACATCGGGCGCGAAAGTGAGCGCCTGGCGCAGGTCGTCATCGGCCATGATCCAGGGCGCGCGCAGGCAGCAGCCCTGCAGGCCATATTGGATATGGGCCTGAACGAGCAGCACCTCTTCGAGCACCTTGGAGAGGGAGTAGCAGCCAGGGGCGGCCCGGTGCGGCGTCGCTTCGGTCAAGGGCGCATCGGCGGGATAGAAATAATGGCCGATCGCGGCGTCGCCGCCGATCAGTATAAAGTACTTCGCCTGACGCGCCCGAAACACGTCCAGCAGCCAGAACATGCCCTTGACGGTGACATCCATCACGAGGTCGGGAATTTCCTTGCACGTCGCCATGTGGACGACATGGGTGACGCCGTCCATGACGGTTTCGACGAAACCGCGCTCCGCGATATTGCCCTGAACCACGGTCAGCCGCTCATCGGCGATGGAAAGCGTACGGGAATGGGTCACGGCCGTGATCCTGAGCGGAGCAGCCGGAGCCGCCGCCAGCAGCCGCGCCACGACACGGCTGCCAAGTTTGCCGCTCGCGCCGGTGATCAGCACATGCATGTCGGAACGCCCCTCAGCCCGTATATTCCCTGACGAACATCGCTTTCATCTCGGCGACCTTCTCGGACTGATCCGGATGGAGCGCCTTCAGGAATTCGACGGCGAAGGTGCCGGGGGCCGAGCCCGGCGCCGAGACGATCCTGCCGTCGGCGACGGCATGCGGCACGTCGCGATAATTCTCCTGGCCCCGGTAGCCGGGAGCCCATTCGGCGATCCAGTCACGGCCGTTGCTGGTATGGGCGGCCTTGGCGAAGAGCCCGGCGCGCGCCAGGGCTAACGTGCCGGCGCAGATGCCGCCGACGACGCCGCCGCGCGCCGCGACCGATGTCAGGAGCGGCGTGACATCGGGCGGGTTCTGGCTCCAGCCGTCGGACCCGACCACCGCGACGGCATCGAGATCGGTATTGCTTTCAGGGAGGGCGGTGCGCTCCGGCGTCAACGTAAGTCCGCCGATCGAGCGCAGCGGCCTGATTTCCGGCGAGAGCGCGACCACGCGGCCATCGAACCATTCTTCGCCGCCGCCGACCGCCGCCGACAGGAGGCCGAATTCCCAGTCGGCGTAGCCGTCGATGAAGACCAGGCCGACAGTCTTTCCCTTGGGCATCTGAACGCATCTCCCGTGTCTTTCGGTCCTCGATTATAGCGTGCGGTGATTCGGAAATCACCGCCGCCGATTGTAAATCGGCGAGGTACATCATGGACCGTGCGCGCCTTCGCATGCCTGTCACACACGGGCGATAGCAAGCTCAACCTTACCCATGGTCTGAGCACCGAACACAGGAGAGTCCATATGTCGTTCATCAGCCGCCGCACGCTCATCAAGAGCGTGGCAGGCGCGACCCTCGCGGCCCCGTTCATCGCGCGTCAGTCCTACGCCGAAGGCTCCTCCGGCGCGGTCAACATCTTCGCCTGGGCCGGCTACATCTCGGACGCCATGCTCGCCGCCTTCGAGAAGGCGAGCGGCATCAAGCCGGTCTACACGCCCTACGGCACCAATGACGAGCTGCTCAACCAGATGCGGGCCAGCAACGGCACCGGCTATGACATCATCTGGCCGGCCGTCGACCGCGTTCCCAACTATGTGGAATTCGGCCTCCTGCAGCCGATCGACGAGAGCAAGGTCCAGTGGGACAAGGCGCTGACCAGCGCCGTCAAGGGGTCGGAGACATTGGGCGCCGTCGTCGGCGGCAAGCGCTATCAGGTGCCGACCGATTGGGGCACCGAGGCTCTGTCCTTCGACAAGAACGCCACGCCGCTCGACTATGGCAAGGCCTCCTATGGCGACATCTGGAAGCCCGAAATGAAGGGCAAGGCGACGATCCGCGGCCATTCCGGCCTCGTGGGCCTGGGCCTGTGGCTCGAAACGCAAGGCAAGCTGCCAAAGCCGATGCGCGACAGTTTCAAGGACGAGGCGACGATGCGCGCCAATTACGACGTCATCCTGGCCGAGGCGATCGCCCGCAAGGGCAACATCGTCCAGTTCTGGTCGAATGAGAACGAGGCGCAGGGCGCCTTCCGCACCAATGGCGCGGCGATCGGCCAGACCTGGGATTCGTCCGCCGCCGGCCTCGCCAAGGAAGGCCTGCCGATCGGCTTCGTCGCCCCGGTCGAGGGAGCGTTGACCTGGATGGAAGGCGTGTCGATCCCGGTCGGCGCCAAGAATGTCGACCAGGCCTATGCCTTCGTGAACTGGATGCTGACGCCGGAAGCGGGCGCCATGTATGCCAACCATACGTCGATCAACACGACCGCGGTCGGCGCCGACAAGCATTTGTCCGATGCTTCCAAGGCCTTCTTCGCCGCCGCCTATCCGGGCGACGCCCTGGAGAAGCTCTGGTGGTGGCCCATCCAGGACAACTGGTTCGTCGCCATCCGCAACGAATACCAGGACAAGTTCCTGTCGGCCTGATGCAACCCGATGGCGGAAGCGCGAAGCGTTTCCGCCATCTTTCTTGACGGATACTCATGTCACATTCGGTCGAGCTTGTCGGCATCGAGATGATCTTCGGCGCCGTGCGCGCCGTCGAGAAATTCTCGGCCACGGTCGAGGGCGGCGAGTTCTTTTCCATCCTCGGTCCCTCGGGCTGCGGCAAGACGACGGTGCTACGGCTCGTCGCCGGCTTCATCCAGCCGACGTCGGGCCGGATCGTCATCGGCGGCAAGGACGTGACCGGGCAGGGCCCGCATCAGCGCCCGACCTCGATGATCTTCCAGTCCCTGGCGCTGTTCCCCTTGATGCCGGTCTGGGAGAACATCGCTTTCGGCCTCGAGGTGCGGGGCGTTCCCAAGACCGAGCGCCGCCGGCGCGCCGATGAATTGCTCGAGCTGATCGCCCTTCCGGGCTTCGGCGACCGCATGGTGCATGAATTGTCCGGTGGCCAGAAGCAGCGTGTCGCCATAGCGCGCGCTTTGGCCGTCGAGCCGGAGGTGCTGCTGCTCGACGAGCCGCTGTCGGCGCTCGATCTGAAGCTCCGCCAGCATATGCGCGCCGAATTGCGGGCCCTCCAGAAGCGCACCGGTGTCACCTTCATCTACATCACCCACGACCAGTCCGAGGCCCTGGCCATGTCGGATCGGGTGGCGGTGATGAGCGCCGGCAAGCTGCAGCAGATCGCGACGCCGCGCGAGCTCTATGCCAATCCCGCCACATCCTTCGTCGCCCGGTTCGTCGGCGAGACCAATGCGTTCTCCGGCAAGATCCGCGGCATCTCGGGCGGCATCGCGGCGGTCGAGACCCGCCATGGCCTGCTGAAAGGCCGCGCCGGTCCGGGCGTCAAGAGCGGCGATGATGCCGCTCTCTATGTGCGGCCCGAGGCGGTGGCCCTTGGCGGCGCGGCGTCGGGCAACCGCATCGCCGCATTGACCGAGCGGCTCGAATTCGAAGGCGCCGTCGCCATGCTGCATGCCAAGGCCAGCGACGGCGAACCCGTGCTCGCGGCGATCGCCCATCGCAGCCTCGATGCGGCGCCCTCGGCCGGCGGCAAGATCGAACTTTCTTTCGCGCCCGCCGAGGCGCTGGTCCTGGCGCATGGCTAGCTTGACCGAGCGGTTCGGCCTGGGGCTCGGCGGACTGATCATCCTGATCGTCGCCCTATGGCTTCTGGGCCTGGTGCTGGCGCCCAATCTGATGATGCTCGACTTTTCGCTCAAGCCCAATCTGATGCCGAGCCAGGTCGGCACCGAGGCCGACCGCTATACTTTCGCCAATTTCGTGGCGCTCGCCGGCGATCCGGTGCATCGCGCCATCTTCTTCAAGACCATATGGGCGAGCGCGCTGGTGACGGCGACGACCCTGATCGCGACCTATCCTCTGGCCTATTGGCTCGCCAAGCGCGCGAGCCCGACCGGTGTGGCGCTCGCGCTCGTGGCGCTCATCATTCCCTTCTGGATCAACGAGGTCCTGCGCACGCTCGCCTGGTATATCCTTCTCGCCTTCAACGGTCCGCTCAACGCGGTATTGCTGGCGCTGGGCCTCATCGCCGAGCCGGTGCGCTGGTTCGGCGATTTCGGCGTGCTCGCCGGCATGGTCTATGCCTATATCCTGTTCATGCTGTTTCCGATCTACAATTCGATCTCGACGCTCGAGACGGCGCAGATCGAGGCGGCGCGCAACCTCGGCGCCTCGACGGTCAGGATCCATCGCCGCATCGTCATTCCCCATGCCAAGGCCGGCATCGCCACGGGCTGCGTCTTCACCTTCATGCTGGCGGCCGGCAGCTATGTGGCGCCGGCGCTGCTCGGATCACCCGGAAGCCGCTGGTTCACCGAGATCATCTACAACTGGTTCTTCGAGGGCGGAAACTGGAACCGCGGCGCCGCCTATGCGCTCGTCCTGCTCGTCCTGTGCATGATGGTGGTGCTGGCGGCCCTGCGTCTGTTCCGCGTCAACCTGGCGGATGTGGCGAAATGACGATCGCTCTCGATGCCGGTGTTGATACCAGCGTGCAGAGGCCGCAAGGCGGCACCTCCGCGATCCTCGACTGGCTGCCACGGCTTGTCTTCGCCGCCTACATGGTCCTGTTCTTCATCTATCTGTTCCTGCCGCTGGTGGTGATGACGGCGGCGACCTTCAACGCCAGCAAGTTTCCGACGGTCACGCCCTGGCTCGGCACCACACTCGGCTGGTTCAGCGCGCTCTGGGCCGATCAGGCCATGTGGCAGGCGCTGCGCCTGTCGGTCTTCATCGGCCTGTGCGTGATCGTGATCGCGCTGCCGGTCGGCACGGCGGCGGCCCTGTTCCTGACCAGCCTGCAGGGAAAGGCGCGGACCTTCCTCTATGCGGTCATGGTGTCGCCATTGCTCACGCCCGGCGTCGCGATCGGCATCTCGACCTTGATCCTCTGGCGCCAGGCCGGTATCGGCGGCGGCGCCCTGCTCATCATCCTCGCGCAGGCGAGCTTCATCTCCGCCTATGTCATGCTGATGGTTGCGGCGCGCCTGCAGCGCTTCGACCGCACGCTGGAAGAGGCGGCCCTTGGCCTCGGCGCCTCGCGCTTCATGGTGTTCCGGCGCATCCTCCTGCCTTATCTGAGGCCGTCTCTGCTCGCCGCCATGCTGATCGCCTTCCTGCAGTCCTTCGAGAACTACAACACGACGCTCTTCGTGCGCGGCACCGAGACGCCGCTCACCGTCTATGTCGCGACGAAGGTCAGGACCGGCCTCACGCCCGCCGTCAATGCCCTGGGCCTCATCCTGATCGTGCTCACCATCGCCGCGGCCATCGCGGTCGAGCTCGGCAAGCGCCGCCGCGCTCAGGCGCGCTGAGCCGATGCCGGCGGCTTGCCGGACATGATCATGCTGACGATCTCGTTCTGGTTGGTCTGCTTCGTCAGCAGTTCGCCCGCCAGCTTGCCGCGATAGAGGAGGGCGATGCGGTCGGTCACCGCCATCACATCGTTCATGTTGTGCGTAATGTAGATGACGGCCACGCCCTGGCGCGCCAGCCGGCGCGCGAGCTCGAGGACCTTGTTCTGCTCCGGCACGCTCAGCGCCGCCGTCGGTTCGTCCAGGATCACCAGATTGGCCTTCCACCGGATGGCCCTGGCGATGGCGATCGCTTGGCGCTGGCCGCCCGAAAGGGTGTCGACATTGACCCTGAGCGACGGAATATGGATGTCGAGCTGCTTCAGCGTCTCCGCGGCATCGGCTTCCATCTTGCGTTTGCGCAGGAGGCGGATGAGGCCGGGAACGATGTCGTAGGTCATCTCGCGGCCGATGAAGAAATTATCGGCGACGGCGAGGTTGGGCACCAGCGCCAGATCCTGGAAGACGGTCTCGATGCCGAGGTGATGGGCGCGGTCCGGCGAGGAGATGCGTTCGACGACGCCGTTGCACAGGATCTCGCCCGCGGTCGGCTGGTAGACGCCGGCGATGATCTTGACGAGAGTCGTCTTGCCGGCGCCATTGTCGCCGAGGAGCCCCAGCACCTCGCCGCGCCTGACGTCGAGGCTGACATCGTCGAGCGCATGCAGGCCGCCGAAGCGCTTGGTCACGTTGCGCAGGCTGAGGAAATGGTCGCCACCGGTCGCGGCGGCTGTGGCTTGCGCATTCGTCGTCATGGCGTCCGCTGCTCTCTTCATGCGCCCAGCCGTTCGCAGAACCTCTTGCCGTCGGCGAGGATCTGCTCTTCGCTCTCGCGATAGCCATAGACCTGCGCTTCATATTCGACCGACAGCACGCCGTCGAAGCCCTGCTTGCGCAGGCCGTCGACCAGCGCGGCGAAATCGATCGTGCCCTTTCCCAAAGGCGGAAACTCGAATTGCGGGAAGAGACCCTTGCCGTCCTTGAGATGGACATGGGCGATGAGGTCGCCCAGCTCATCGACGACGCGGCGCGGGTCTTCCTTCTGGACCTCGAGATGGCTCGGGTCGAAATTCACCTTGAACGGCACGCCGGGCAGGTCGCGGCGCATCTCGTGATAGTCGTCGACCCCATGGAAGAGGTGGCCGGCGATCGCCTCGATGCCGAGGCCGATCCCGCGCTCGCCGGCATGGATCGTGCTCTGTTCGACGGCGTGCCTGAACCAGCCCCAGGCGTCCTTGCGGTCGGTATTGGCTGCCGCCGGGCCGGACAGGATGTGGACGAAGGGTGACCCGACATCGCGCGCGATATCGACGCATCCCTTGACGAAATCGATTGCCGCGCGGCGTTCGGCCGGGTCTTCGCTCACCATCCCGATATGGGCGCCGACGGCTGGAATGGTGATGCCGCGCGCGCGGCAGGCATCCGCCACCGCCTTGCGCTCGGCGCGGCTCGCCGCGGGCGTGATATGTGCCGGCGCCCAGGGCAGGGTCTCGGCATTGAGCTCGATCGCATCATAGCCCGCATCGGCGACGAGGTTGACGGCTTCGAGCAGCGAGCGCGACGGCAGGCCGACACTGTGGAAGCATGACTTCATTTCCGGCCTCATCTGTAGTCCGGGATCGCGAAGGGCGCATCCTCGGCGAGCGGCAGGTCGACCCAGCCTCCCTGGCGCATGGAGAGATAGGCGCCTTGCACGAATTCCTGCGCCCGCAAGCCGTCGAGCCCGGTGATCTGCGCCGGCTTGCCTTGCCTTATGCTGTCGCAGAAGGCCTCGAGCTGGGCGCGGTAGGGGCTGCGGCGCGGCGGCTTGACGGTGATCCAGCCGCCTTCGAAACTCTTCCACCAGGCGTCGGGATAATGCGCCTCGCGCAGCACGTCGGGCAGGTCGGAAGCCTTGCGCTCGGTGTAGACCGCGAGCGGCGCCGAGGCGAAAGGCGTCGCCGTCTCGCTGGCGATATGGATGGTCCCTTCGGTGCCATAGAGGTCGGTGCCGTCGCCGATATTGGGCGAATAGCGGTTTCCCGCCAGGCTGCCGCGGGCGCCGCTGGCGAAGCGCGTCAGCAGGAAGACGTTGTCGTCGACGCGCTCCGGCAGCTCGCTATGGATCAGTTCCGCGAACACGCCGGAAAAATCGCCGATCAGGTGGCGCGCGAGGTCGATGCGGTGAATGGTGAGATCGATGATCGTGGCCCCCCCGGACTGGGCGAGGTCGTAGCGATAGCGCGTGCTGGCCGGATAGGCGGTCGACTTCTCCGAATAGATCGACCGCATCTGGTGGATCTTGCCGATGAAGCCCGCATCGATGAGCTGCTTGGCGATCTGGACCTGCGCCCAGAAGCGCTGGTTGAAGCCGACCTGGAGGATGACCTTGGCGTCGTCGCAGGCCTTGACCATGCGCCGGGCCGCCGCGGCATCGACGGCGAGCGGCTTCTCGCACAGCACATGCTTGCCGCGCTTGGCCGCCGCCACGACGCCGTCTTCATGGAAACGGTTCGGCGTCGCCACGATGACGGCGTCGAGCCCCGGCCTATCGAGCATTCTCTCGAGATGGTCATGCGCCTTGCCGCCGAATTCCGCGGTGATCGCCTCGGCCCGCTTCAGGTCGGTATCGAAGACGGCGACGAGCTCGGCGCTGGCGCTGGCCTTGATGGTTGGCGCATGGCTGAGGCGCATGATTGCGCCGGCGCCGATGAGGCCGATCTTGATCTTGGGTGACGACATCTGCTTGCTCTTCCGATGAGGCTGGGTGTTGCTACTTGATGATCCTGAGCTTGCCGCGCCGGATCGAGATCATGACGGCGACGATGAGCACGAGGCCGGTCAGCACGGTTTGCACATTGGTGGAGACGCCCATGATCACGAGGCCGTTGGCGAGCGTCATGATGACCAGGCTGCCCACCACGGTGCCGAGAATCGACCCCGAGCCGCCGGTCAGCGGCGTCCCGCCGATGACGACGGCCGAGATGGCGAGCAGCTCGAAACCGGTGCCGACCGTCGGGCTGCCGGAGCCGAGCTGCGAGGTGAGGATGCCGCCGCCGAGGCCGGCCAAGGCGCCGGAGAGGGCGAACATGGCGAATTTGACCTTGTCGACCGGCACGCCGAGGATCCGCGTCTTCTCCTCATCGCCGCCGATCGCAAAAGTGTAGCGGCCGAAGGTGGTGAAGGCGAGGAGGGCGCCCATGACCACCGCCACGCCGGCGGCGATCCAGAACGGCATCGGCGGGATGCCGAAAATCTCGAAGCTGCTGGTGAGCGGGATGGACACCGGGCTGCCGCCGGTGAAGATGACCGTGGCGCCGCGGGCGATGGACAGCATGCCGAGCGTCACGACGAAAGAGGGGATGCGCGCGTAGACGAAAATCCCGCCATTGATGGCGCCGAGCATCAGGCCGACGAGCGGGGCGATCACGATGGCGAAAGCGCCCCAGTCGCCGGCGAAGCTGGCGGCCACGGCGCCGGCAAACGCCATGACCGAGCCGACGCTCAGATCGATGCTGCCGCCGATGATGATGAAGGTGACGCCGATGGCGACGATCGCCAGGACGGCGGAGTTCTGCAATATGACGCCGAGATTGCCGAAGGTGAGGAAGCGGTCGGGCGACAATATGCCGAACACCACCACGACGGCGACAAGTGCCAGATAGGCGACATAGCGAGAAAGAAACTCGCCCAATCTGAAAGAGTCCATTGGGCCTCTGCCTGAAGGATGCGGGGGCATCGGTGACGGGCGACCGCAGCGGCGATCGCCCGCCGTTACGATGGCTTATTTCGTCGCCAGCGGGAAGGTCTGGCTCTTGGTCGACGGGTTGTTGGTCAAGGTGTAGTCCTTGACGTCATAGGGCGGCGCATTGTCGATGAACTGCTGCTTGAAGGCGGCGAAGTTCGCGCTGTTGACGCCGAGCAGGTCGAGACGGACGACGTCGTTGATCGGATCATGGCCCTTCACCTTATCGAAGGCGATCATCACGCCGAAGCCGAGCTGCAGCCAGTGGCCGCCGGTCGAGAACACCATGTTGGTCTTCTGCTCGATGAGCTCCAGGACCTGCGGAACGAGGTCCATGCCGCCGAGCTTGATCTCGCCGTCACGGCCGGCCTGCTTGATGGCGCGGAACGCGCCCAGGCACAGCGCGTCATTGTAGCACCAGACCGAATCGATGCTGCCCGCGGGATGGGCCGAGAGCAGGTTCTGCATGGTCTGATAGCCATTGTCCTCGGACTCGCCGCCGCCGCTGACATATTGCACGAGCTCGACGCCGCTCGCCGCGGCAACGCCCTCGCGCAGGCCCTTCTCGCGGCCCTCGGCCACCGACGAGCCGGGCAGGCCGCCGATGCCGACCATTTTCTTGGCGCCCTGCGAGGCGAGGAACTGGGCGATGTCGCGGCCGGCCGTCACGTCATTGGGACCGATGAAGGCAACATAGGGGGCATCGGGATTCTTCGGGTCGAAGCCCGGATAGCGGTCGACGATCACGATGGGCAGGTTGGCCCGGTTGGCGAGCTTGATGAGGCCGGGCGCGCTGGCGGTCGATTGCGGCGTGACCACCAGGGCGTTGACGCCGGCCGAAAGCAGCGACTGGACGTCGGCGAGCTGCTTGTCCTCGCGATTGTCGGCGCCGACGACGGTGAGCTCGACGCCGAGCTCCTTGCCGGCATGCTCGGCGAACTTCACCGCATTGACCCAGAAGGGATTGTCGAGGGTGGGGATCGATACGCCGATCTTCACCGAATCTGCATAGGTCAACGATGTTGCGGAAACGAGCCCCGTGGCGACGGCTCCCGCGAGCGCGGCTAGGCGCATGACGGCACGGCGGTTAGGCGCGAATTTCATGTCCAATCCTCCCAAAATGAAGCGGAAAGCCGCTTCCCTGAATATCGGGTCCGCTGCATGGGTTTATTGATTGGCAACACCATGGCTTGGCCGATCGCTATTTTTTAAACACGATGGTTCATATTCGTCAACACTGATGATCATTGTGAGACAAAATGGGAGTTCTGGGAGGTTCTCTTTCAGGTCTCTGCTAGAAAATGCTTGATTATGCCCGTTGGGAGCTGAGGGGTCGTTGTAATTTTCGCAACGGTGTTGACCATTCTGCATCGGCATGTAAGATGCGGCCAATCGATCCGTCTAGGAATCACGCATTTGGAAATCCGTTCTGTAACCAAGGCGATCCGTCTTCTCGATGCGCTCGGCGACGGCAACGGCGCCTATGGCGTCTCCGAGCTCGCCCGCATGGTGGAGATCGACAAGAGCTCCGTGTCGCGCATGCTGCGCACGCTCGAGCAGTCCGGCTATGTCGAGCAGGATCCGGTCACGCAACGCTATTCCCTGGGCCTCGCCGTCGGCGTGCTCGGCTACAAGGCGTTGCGGCGCATGGATTTGCGCGGCGCCGCGCGGCCTTTGCTCGAGCGTCTGGCGGAAAAGACGCGCGAATGCGCGCATCTCGCGATCCTCGCCGATCGCCGGGCTTTTTATATCGACCAGGCCGCGCCGGAGCGGGGCGTCGGCGTCGATGCGCCGATCGGCACGCTGGCCCCCTTGCATTGCACCGCGCTCGGCAAGGCGCTGCTCGCTTTCCAGCCCGCGGGTGTCAGGAAGGATCTGATCGGCGCCATGACATTCGAGCCGTTCACGCGCCGCACCATCGCCGGCGCCGACGAACTCGTCGGCCATCTGAGCACCGTGCGGGCGCAGGCCATGGCCTTCGACGATGAGGAATACAGCATTGGCGTGCGCTGCATGGCGGCACCCGTGTTCCGCTATGACCAGGTGGTCTGCGGCGCGATCGGCATTTCCGGACCGAGCCCGCGCATGACCGATGCGCGCCTCTCGGAATGGGAGCCCTTGCTGCGCGACATCGCCAAGCAGCTTTCGGCGCGGCTCGGCTGGGACGGGTCGCTGCCCGCGGAACAACACAAGGAAAGCCTGGCCACGGCCTGAGCGGTCCGCCACGCCAGTATTGGAGGTAGGGATGAGTGAGCGTGCAACACGCGCACGAGCACGGGCTATTGCGTCTGCCGGAGGGATCGCTGAGGCGCTGTCGTCGGGCGCGCTCGCACCGCGCGTCGACGTGTCGCTTTCGGAAGGCGTGGTGCTCGGCCTGCTGAAGCAAGGAGTGAGGAAGTTCTTCGCCGTGCTCGGCCACGGCAATACCGACATTGGCGAGATCCTGCGCATCTACAGCGAGGAAGGGGCCTTGCGCGTCCTGCATTGCCGCAACGAGGTCGCCATGGCCCATGCCGCGACCGCGCTCGCCTGGATCTATGGCGAGACGCCGGCGGTCCTGTGTTCGATCGGACCGGGAGCGCTGCAGGCCTATGCGGGCTCCCTCGCCGCAGCCTCGAATGGTGTCGGCGTCTATCACCTCTATGGCGACGAGACCACGCATGGCGAAGGCTACAACATGCAGCAGGTCGTAGGGCCCCGCCAAGGCGAGTTCGGCCGGCTCACCGACATCCTCGGCCGTTCCTTCGTGCTGCACACGCCGGAGGCCCTGCGCGACGCGCTGCGCCGCGGCACGCAGACTGTGCACCGTCCGTATTTTGCCGGTCCTTTCTATCTGTGCCTGCCGATCAACACGCAACCCCGGATCATCACCGGGCTCAATCTCGAAAGTCTTCCCGATCGCCTGTCGGTCCCGGTCATGGCGCCGGCAGGGGACGCGGCCTTCCGGGAAGCGGCTGATCTCGTTTTGTCCTCGGCCCGCATCGCGATCAAGGCCGGCGGCGGCGCCCGGATGGCGGCCGAGTCCGTTCGGCGCCTCGCCGAGCGGATCGGCGCCGCGGTCGTCCTGTCGCCCAACTCGACCGGCGTGCTGGCCGACGCGCATCCGCTCAACATGCATGTCGGCGGCAGCAAGGGCTCGATCTCCGGCAATTTCGCCATGGCGGAGGCCGAGCTCCTGATCGTGATCGGCGCGCGCGCGGTCTGCCAGTCCGACTGCTCGGGCACCGGCTATCCGAAAGTGCGCCATGTGATCAATCTCAATGGCGATGTCGCCGACGCGACGCATTACAACCGCACCACCGCCTTGACCGGCGATATCAACGCCGTCATCGCGCGCCTGCTCGAGACGCTCGGCAATGGCGCACGTTCCGACGCCGATGCGCGCGCCGCGGCGGCATGGCTGGCGGACTGCGCCGCGCAGAAATCGAAATGGCTGGCGTTGCGCGCCGAGCGCACCTCCGCACCCGCCATCTTCGATGCCGCCTGGGATGCCGAGATCCTGGCGCAGCCCGCCGCCGTCGCCGCGGTGGCCCGCTTCGCGCGCGAGGTCGGCGCGCTCAAGGTCTTCGATGCCGGCGACGTGCAGGCGACCGGCTTCCAGGTCGTCGAGGACGACACGCCTTTCGAGACGGTGACCGAGTCGGGTGCCTCCTATATGGGCTTCGCAGCGAGCTCTCTTCTCGCTGCGGCCGCGGCCGACGAACCGCGCGACATGATCGCCTTCTCCGGCGACGGCTCCTTCGTCATGAACCCACAGATCCTTGTCGATGCCGCCGTGCACAAGCTCAAGGCCATGGTGGTGGTGTTCGACAACCGCCGCATGGGCGCCATCTCCTCGCTGCAGGACGCGCAGTTCGGCAAGGACTTCGGCACCAATGACGATGTCGCGGTCGACTTCGTCGCCATGGCCAATGCGGTTGCCGGCGTGAAGGGCTTCCATGGCGGACGCACCGTCGCCGAGCTGCGCCAAGCGCTGCAGGCGGCCCATGCGCATGACGGCCTGTCGGTGGTCCATGTGCCGGTCTATTGGGGCGATGCCGCCATCGGCGGCATGGGCAGCTATGGGCGCTGGAATGTCGGGCCCTGGGTCGCCGAGGTCGAAAGGCTCTATGCGGATCAGGTGATCTGAGCCCCGCGGGTTGTCTGTTCTTTCAATGGATCGGTAGCGATGTACGAAGATTATGGTCTCTTCATCAACGGACAATGGCGGCAGGCGCGCGACCAGCGCGTCGTCGAGGTGATCGACCCGGCGAGCGAAGAGCGGATCGGTGCCGTGCCCTTCGCCGGACCGCAGGATCTCGACGAGGCCTTGCGCGCGGCCGCCGACGCTTCGGGCGCCTGGGCCGCGACATCCGGCTGGGAGCGCTCGAAGCTTCTGCGCCGGATCGCCGATGGGCTGCGCGATCACGCCGAAGCGGCGGCGAAGATGATGGTGCGTGAATGCGGCAAGCCGCTGGCCGAGGCCAAAGGGGAATTCCTTGCCGCCATAGATCAGTTCGACTGGTATGCCGACGAGGCGCGGCGCATCTTCGGGCATGTGCTCGGCGGGCGCGACGGCGGGAGCAAGCTCACCGTCCAATATCGCCCGGTCGGGCCGGTCGCGGCTTTCACCGCCTGGAATTTCCCGGCGCTTCTGCCGGCGCGCAAAATCGCCGCCGCCTTGGCCGCGGGCTGCACCATCGTCGTCAAGCCATCGGAGGAGACGCCGTCCGCCGCCTTCATCATTGCCGAAGTCGCGAAGAAGGCCGGGCTGCCCGATGGCGTGCTCAATGTCGTGACCGGCGATCCGGCCGAGATATCGCGCCATCTCATCGCCTCGCCGGTCATCCGCAAGGTTTCGCTCACGGGGTCGGTGCCGGTCGGCAAGCTGATCATGCGGCTCTGCGCCGAAGGACTCAAGCGGCTGAGCCTGGAACTGGGCGGGCATGCGCCGGTCTTGGTCTTCGCCGATGCCGATCCCGTCGCCGCGGCCAGGGCCTGCGCGGCCGCCAAGTTCCGCAACAGCGGACAGGTCTGTATTTCGCCGAGCCGCTTCTATGTCCATTCGTCGATCCACGCGCCCTTTGCGGCGGCGATGGCCGAGAGCGCCAAGGCGCTGCGGCTGGGCTCCGGCCTCGATCCCGAGACCACCTGCGGCCCGATGATCAACGCGCGCGGCCGCGAACGCGTCGAAAGCCTGATCGCCGACGCCGTGAGCCGCGGCGCCGAGGTGCTGGCGGGCGGGGGGCGGCCTTCCGAATTCAATCGCGGCTTCTTCCATCAGCCGACGGTGCTCGGCGATGTGCCCGAAGAGGCTAGGCTGATGCGCGAGGAGCCCTTCGGCCCGATCGCGCCGATCGCGAGCTTCACGGAGTTCGACGAGGCGATCGAGCGCGCCAATGCGACGCCGTTCGGCCTCGCGGGCTATGTGTTCTCGACCTCGCTTGCGACCGCCAACCGGGCGGCCGACGCGCTCGATGCCGGCATGATCGGGGTCAACGACATGATGCTGGCCTCTGCCGAGATCCCCTTCGGCGGGGTAAAAGAGAGCGGCTTCGGCCGCGAGGGCGGGCAGCTCGGCATTCTCGATTATCTCGAAGCCAAATATGTGAAGATGCGGCACAGCTGAGGCGAGAGGACCATGACGGGCGATAGTGCGAAAGGGCTGCGGCGCGGCCTCACCAATTACGGCGATCGCGATTTCAGCCTGTATCTCAGGCGCTCCTTTGCGAGCTCGATGGGTTACAGCCGCGAGATGCTGGACCGCCCGATCATCGGCATCGCCCATTCGGCGAGTGGCTTCAACAATTGCCATCGGCATTTTCCGGAGATGATCGAGGCGGTGAAGCGCGGCGTCCTGGCCGCGGGCGCCTTGCCCGTCGAGTTCCCGACGATCTCGCTGGGCGAAGTGTTCCTCAATCCGACCAGCCTCAAATTCCGCAATCTCATGTCGATGGATGTCGAGGAGATGATCCGCGCCCAGCCGATGGATGCGGTCGTGCTGCTCGGTGGTTGTGACAAGACGGTGCCGGCCCAGCTCATGGGGGCGGCATCGGCGGACGTGCCGGCGATCCAGCTGGTCGCGGGACCCATGTCGACCGGGCGTCATCGCGGCGAGCGCCTGGGCGCCTGCACCGATTGCCGCCGCTTCTGGGCGAAGTACCGCGCCGGCGATATCGACCGGCAGGAGATCGACATGGTCGAGCAGCGCCTTGCCTCGACCGCCGGGACATGCGCGGTCATGGGCACGGCCAGCACCATGGCGGCGCTGGCCGAGGGCCTCGGCATGATGCCGTCCGGCGCCGCCGCCATTCCGGCCGTCGACGCCGATCGTCTCCGGATGGCCGAGGACACCGGCCGGATCGCCGTTTCGCTGATCGGCGCTCAGCATCTGCGGCCGAGCCGGATATTGACCGAGAAGGCGTTCGAGAACGCCGTGCGGCTTCTCCTCGCCCTGGGCGGCTCGACCAATGCCATCATCCACCTCACCGCGATCGCCGGCCGCCTGGGCATCGCAATCGACCTCAAAAGGCTCAATGCGCTCAGCGACACGACACCGGTGCTGATCGATCTCAAGCCCACCGGGGCCGGCTATATGGAGGACCTGCATGCGGCGGGCGGCATTCCGGCGGTGCTGCGCGAGCTTCGTGCCTTGCTTCATCTCGATTGCCCGACCGTGACGGGAGAGACGATCGGCGACCGCATCGCCGCCGCGCCGGACTGGGTGGATCGCAGCTTCATCAAGAGCCGCGCCGAACCGGTGCGCGAGAATGGCGGCCTCGTCGCGTTGTTCGGCAATCTGGCGCCGCGCGGTGCCATCCTGAAACGCTCGGCCGCCGATCCGAAACTGTTCGAGCGCGAGGGCAGGGCGGTCGTGTTCGAAAGCCTGGAGGACCTCGCCGCCCGGATCGACGATCCCGATCTCGACGTGACGGCGGAGGATTTCCTCGTTCTGAAGCATGCCGGGCCGGCGAGCGCGGCGGCGATGCCGGAAGCCGGCTACCTGCCAATTCCGGCCAAGCTCGCCAGGGCCGGCGTCAAGGATATGGTGCGCATTTCCGACGCCCGCATGAGCGGCACGGCCTATGGCACGATCGTCCTGCATGTGACGCCCGACGCCTCCTCCGGCGGACCATTGGCGCTGGTTTGCAATGGCGACCGCATCAGGCTCAGCGTCCAGGAGAGAAAGATCGAGCTGCTGGTCGATGCCGACGAGCTCGGCCGCCGCGAGGCCGACAGGCCGGCGCGCGCTATCCCTGCGCGCCGCGGCTATGCGCGGCTTTATGACGAACAGATCCTGCAGGCCGATGCGGGCTGCGATTTCGATTTCCTCACGGCCGAGTCGGCACCTTCACCGCCCAGGCCCGGCCGATGAGACGGATGGAGCCTTCGCTGCCGAGATTCTCCGCAAGCTTCGCCTTGAGCCGGGTGCGCTGGTCTTCGCCAAGGGCCATGCAATAGCCGGGAGCCGGCCCCGCGCCCAACGTGAAGGGCAGCCAGAACGCTTCAAAATCCGGAAACACCGTCTCGATCTCGAGCGGTTCGATCTTGGGCGACGGCAATCCCGCCTCATGGCAGAGTGCGGTCAATCCGGCGCGCGTACAGAAGGGAAAGCGCGCGACCTCATTGAGTTCCGCCGCCCTTTCATCGATGGTGGCCGCCGCCCGCCAGAACTCATGGATGAACCCCATGCCGCCGCCCGGATAGTCCCAGACATAGAAGGAGAGAAGGCCTCCGGGGCGCAGCACCCGCTTCATCTCGGCGAGAGCGGCCGGCCGGTCGGGAATGAAATTGAGGACGAGGGCGGAGGTGACGACGTCGAAGGTCGCATCCTGCGCCGGCAGCGCGCGGGCATCGGCGGTCTCGAAGGTGACCCGCTTGTCGGTCACCATCGAGCGCGCATAGGTGATGAAGTCCTTGGACGGCTCGACCGCGAGGATGGATTTGGGATTGCCGTCGGCGAGGATCGCCGCGGTGAGAGCGCCGGTGCCGCAGCCGATCTCGAGCCATTGGGCGCGGCGCGGCGGGGCCAGCCAGCGCAGGAAGTCCGTCGCCATCAGCCGACTCCAGCGGCCCATGTAATGTTCGTAGCTCTGTCCGGCACTCCACGCGTCGAATTGGGCAGGCTGGGTCATCGTCCCTCCTTTGAAGGTCGGATTGTCGCGGCGAAAGCCGGTGCGCCCAGCGCCGGGGACATTACCGGGGAAAGGGGCGGGAAGGGAACGGCTTTCGCTTGCCGGCGGATTGATTTTCTCTCCAGAAATCCTTCAGGCCTGTAGTAAAATGGCACAACCCATTGATATTCATGGGATCTGTCGCCCGGCTTGAATGCCTCGCGGCTTGCCCTTAAGTGGTTGCGCCAGTGCAACCGGGGAATTTCATGACGCTTATCAGGACAGCGGGCCTAGGGCTTGCTTTGATCTTTACGGTGACGCTCTTCGCTGTGGGGGAGGGTGCGGCCGCCACGCCGTCGCGCAGCAGCGCCATGGCCGCCTGCCGGGCCAAGTTCGGCATGGGGGTAACCGGCGTCGTCATCAAGAAGAACGGACAGATCGTCTGCCAGGAAGGCCCCGGCCGCAATGCGACGCGCAAGGAGGTCTATGACTATTGCAAGAAGCGGTTCAGCGCGACGACCCTCACTGTTCGGAAAAAGCCGAGCGGAAAATGGGAGTGCCGTTATTACGGCCGGTTCTAGAACCTCGTGCGGTTCCGCATCACCGACGAAATGATCGTCGATTGGACCAGGCGCTTCGCCGCCTGGCCCAGCGAGCAGAGCGCGCTCATGGAGAACGACCCGGCGGTGCGCGGCTTCGTGACCGATTGTGTTCGCACCCTGATCGAAAGCTTCGGCATCGCCTGCCGGCTCGACGCCATGGGCAATCTCATCGCCGTCGTCGGCCCGTCCGCGGCCCCGATCGAGATGGTGCTCATCGCCTATGCCATGACTCATCCGCGCTCGACCATGCACGATCCCTTTGCCGCCGACCTCGTTGCGATCGACGGCGCGGCATCGGTGCGGGGCAGGGGCGTCAGTGAGCAGAAGGCGGCGCTCGCCGCAGCCCTCGCCGCCTTCATCGATGGCGCTGCCGATCCACAATTGTCGGCACGGGCGGCCTTCATCCTGCTCACCGCCGGCGAGACCGGCCGGCATGACGCCGTCGCCTGCGCCCTGTCGGCGCTCATCGACAAGCCGCGTCACGCCATCCTTGCCGTCGGCACGGACATGAAGGTCTCGCTCGGGAATCGCGGCCGGCTCGATATCGATGTCGTGATCGAAGGCACGGCCGCGCATAGCAGCACCCCTTGGGAGGGGTGCGACGTGACCCACGGCATCGCCGCCATCCTGAGCGCGACTCGGCGCTTCGCCGATGAGGGGCATGCCGCAACGGAGCTGGGACCGGCGAGCCTGACATGCACCTCGGTCCGAACCTGGCCGGAAGCGACCCACACGATTCAATCCAAGGCGCATATGATCTTCGACCGCCGCCTGCTGCCGTCGGAAGATGTCGACCAGGTGTTCACGGATATCGCTTCCGCTTTTACCGCGGCGACCCCGCTCACGGTACGCGTGACGAAGGGACCCTACATGCTCGGCTCTCATGTCCCGCGCGACTCCCCCTTCGTGACCCGCCTCGAACAGGCTTTGGCTGCCGCCGGACGGCCCGCGACCGACTACTACATCTCCTTCAGCGCGCTCGATGCCGGCTATCTGGCCAGCAAGGACGTGGCGACGGTCATGTGGGGGCCGGGCAGCCCGAAACAATTCCACACCGACGAAGAGTCGGTTCGGGTCGCGGACCTGTTGCGCATGGCCGAGGCATATCGCGCCGTCATCGCCAGCTTCACCACCCGGAGCAAGTGACGCACTTCATTCGGTTTGCGATTGATGGCAGTATCGGCCATGGATCGTTCTTGTGAGAATCAGCGCCGAAAAACTCTTGCCGCTGCCGCGCTCATGGCCGGAGGCCTGGCGGGACTCATGGTCTTCACAGGCGAAGCCACGGCGGCCCGGGGCGACAAGATCTATGAAAACGCCTGGGCCTGCTCGACACTGTTCAGCCGGCTGCCCATCAAGGTGCTCAATGGCGGGGACCGCGAGAAAGCGATCTGTCTCGGCGAGGGCAAGAAGGGCCGCCCGCCGATGTCGCGCGCCGAGGCTTGGGAACTGTGCCGCGAGCAGTTCGACACCACGACCCAATTGATCGCCTGGACAAGCAAGGGATGGCACTGCCGCTATTATCCGCGTTGAGAAAGCACCGGTCATGACACTCATTTTCATCGGCATCGTGATCTTCTTCGGCGTCCATCTGCTGGCCATGCTGCTGCCTGACCCGCGCGTCCATCTGCTCGAGCGCCTGGGCGAGGGACCCTATAAGGGCCTGTTTTCACTGGTCTCGGCCATAGGTCTCGGGCTGATGATCTACGGCTTCTACACCACCCGCGGCGCGCTCGAGCCCGACGACTATCTCTATGCGCCCGCACCCTGGACGCGCCATGCCGCGATGGGGCTCGTCCTTCTCGCCTTCATCTTCGTCGGCGCCTCGCATGGCAAAGGCTATCTGAAGCTGTGGTTGAAACATCCGATGTCGATCGGCATCGGCCTGTGGGCCATCGCCCATCTCCTCGCCAATGGCGAGCGGCCGGATGTCATCTTCTTCGCCTCGTTCCTGGCGCTCGCGGTGCTCGACATCATTCTCGCGACGCTGCGTGGGAAGCTCCCGCAGCATGAGCCGCGGCTCCGATCCGACGTGATCGCCGTCGTCGTCGGCATCGTTCTCTATCTGGTCTTCCTCTTCGGCTTCCATCCCTACATCCTGAACCTGCCGATCGTCACATGATCCTGCTGGGTCTTGGCGTCGTCCTCTTCGCCCTCTGTCATCTCACCCTGGCCGTGCCCCAGGCGAATGCGGCCCTGCGCCGGAGCTTCGGCAAATTCTACGGGCCGGGCTTCGGCCTGATCTCGCTCGTCCCCCTGGCGCTCATCATTTTGGGCTGGCGCATGTCGCCCTTCGTCCCGGCCTATGAGCCGCCGAGCTGGGGCAGGATCGCGACCTTCGTCCTCGTCCTCCTGGCTTTCCTCTGCCTGGGCATTTTCCTGTTCCGCGGCCGCTGGCGCCAGCTTCTGCGCTTCCCGCTCGCCTGGGCCGTCGTCTTCTGGTCGCTCGGCCATCTTTTCGCCAATGGCGATGCGGCGAGCCTCATATTGTTCGGCGGCATGCTGATCTATGCCCTGGCGCATCTGGTGCTGGGCTGGGCCAACGGCATCCGGCCGAGCACCGTCATACGCCAGGGCCATGACGTGATCTCGGTCATGTTCGGCGTGGCGCTCTACGGCGTCGTCGCGCAGTTGCACGCGCTCTTCACCGGTGTCCCGGTGGTGACGCTGTCCCTATAGCGTGGAGGCCGTCAGGCGGCGGCGTTCGAGCGGCGCGGCAGCTTCCAGTTCGGGCGGACGAAGTGGCAGGTATAGCCGTTCGGATAGCGCTCCAGGTAATCCTGGTGCACCGGTTCGGCTTCCCAGAAATCGCCGACGGGGACGAGCTCGGTGACCACCTTGCCGGGCCACAGCCCTGAGGCGTTCACATCGGCGATCGTGTCCTCGGCCACCTTGCGCTGCTCGTCCGACGTGTAGAAGATCGCCGAGCGGTAGCTGGCGCCGATGTCGTTGCCTTGCCGGTCGCGCGTCGTCGGATCGTGGATCTGGAAGAAGAATTCCAGGATCGTGCGGAAATCCGTTTTGGCGGGATCGAAGACGATCTCGATCGCTTCGGCATGGCTGCCATGGTTGCGATAGGTGGCGTTCTTCACATCGCCGCCGGAATATCCGACCCGGGTGGAGATCACGCCGGGATAGCGGCGCAGAAGGTCCTGCATGCCCCAGAAGCAGCCTCCCGCCAGCACGGCGCGTTCGGTTTTGGCGCTCATCCTTGGACTCCTTCCTTGGCAAACAGCTTGACGTACTCCCCGTAGCCCTCCTTTTCCAGCTCGGCGAGCGGGACGAAGCGCAGCGACGCCGAGTTGATGCAGTAGCGCAATCCACCGGCCTCGCGCGGGCCGTCGGGGAACACATGGCCGAGATGGCTGTCGCCGTTCGACGAGCGCACCTCGGTGCGCACCATGCCATGGCTCACGTCGCGGTTTTCGACGATGTTGCTGGCATCGATCGGCTTGGTGAAGCTCGGCCAGCCGCTGCCCGATTCGAACTTGTCGACGGAGGCGAACAGCGGCTCGCCCGAGACCACATCGACATAGAGGCCCGGTTTCTTGTTATCCCAATATTCATTGGCGAAAGGACGCTCGGTGCCGTCCTGTTGGGTGACCCGGTACTGCTCGGGGGTCAGGCAGGAGAGCGCCTCGGGGTTCTTCCGGTAGGTCTTCATCATCCATGCTCCTGTTGGGATGGCCCTTAAATGGGGATGGAGCGGCCTTGCGTCCAGTGCCTGGCCGTCCCTTGGGTCGATATCTTGACGTACGCGCGGCCTGGGATTGTCCCCCATGCAGGGCTGCTCCGCAATCCTACCAACGGGTTGCCCGCTCCCGGTGACCGCGATAGGTTGCCGCCATGTCACAGCACACCGTCCAGAAGCGCCTCTCCGCCCCCGATATCGCCCAGCGCAAGGGCGGCGATCCGATCGTCGCCTTGACCTCCTATCACGCCCATACCGCCGCGATCGCCGACAAATATGTCGATTTCCTCCTGGTCGGCGACAGCCTCGGCATGGTGATGCACGGCTTCGAATCGACCCTGCCGGTGCCGCTCGATCTCATGATCATGCATGGCCGCGCCGTGATGCGCGGCGCCAAGCGGGCGCTGGTCGTGGTCGACATGCCCTTCGGCTCCTATGAGGAGAGCCCGGCGCACGCCTTCCACAATGCCGCGCGCGTCATCAAGGAGACCGAGTGCGGCGCCATCAAGCTGGAAGGCGGCCGGCGCATGGGCGAGACCATCCGCTTCCTCACCGATCGCGGCATTCCGGTCATGGCCCATATCGGGCTGACGCCGCAGTCGATCAACGTCCTCGGCGGCTTCAAGACGCAAGGCCGCACCCGCGACCAGTGGGCGGCGATCGAGGAGGACGCCCGCATCGTCGCCGAGGCCGGCGCCTTCTGCGTCGTCCTCGAGGCCCTGGCCGAGCCGCTGGCGGCCAAGATCACTGAAGCGATCCCGATCCCGACCATCGGCATCGGCGCCTCGGCCCGATGCGACGGTCAAATCCTCGTGATGGAGGACATGCTCGGTCTGTCGCCGCGGGTGCCGAAATTCGTGCGCGAGTTCGGCGAGGTCGGCAAGGCCATCGAAAAGGCCATCGGCTCCTATGCGACGGAAGTCCGTGCACGGAGCTTCCCGGCGCCTGCCAACACCTACGAGGTCAAGGACTAGACTCCACCCGCCTTGGGATTGAAACAATCCGCAGTCATTGTCGCCGCGGCTTGCTATAACATCCTCGAATCGGATTGGGACGATCGATGATCCTCTCGCGGCGCTCCTTCATGGCCGGCGGCATGGCATTGGCGGCGATGCCCGGCCGGCTTTCGGCTGAAGTCGCCGAAGACGGCTTCACGCTCCTCACCATGCGTCCCGTATCGGCCCAGCTCATGGAAGGGGACACGCCGGCGACGCGGCTGCAGAGCCTGTCCGGCGCCTGGCCGCCGCCCGTTTTGCACGCCAGGCAGGGCGAGGCATTCAAGACGCGCTTCGTCAACGAGCTCGACCGTCCCGTCGCCTTGCACTGGTACGGCCTGCGCGGCCCCTCCGAGCTCATGAGCATCAGCGTGGCGCCCGGCAAGGACAATGCGTTCGATTGCGTCTTCACCCCGCCCGATGCGGGGACATTCTGGCTGTCGCCGGTCGCCGACGTCTCGCGCCAGCGGGAAATGGGCCTCTCTGCGCTGATGGTGGTCGAGGAGCGGGCGCTTCCCGAAAAGTTCGCCGAGATCCCACTGGTTTTCGACGACTGGCTGCTGACCGACGACGGGCAGCTCGACACCCAAACCTTCGGCAACCTGGAAGACGCGATCGCGCAGGGCCGCCTCGGCAACTGGTTCACCGTGAACGGCGCCTATCGCCCGACTATCAAAGGCCCGGCGGGCTTGCTCAGGCTGCGCATCCTCAATGCCGCCAATGTCCGCACCATGGCCATCGTGTTCAAGGGCGCCGACCCCCTGGTCATCGCCGAGGACGGCCAGCCTGTCCCGCCTCGCCAATTGGGCCCCCAGGGCCTGATCCTGGCGCCCGGACAGCGCAGCGACCTCCTGGTGGGCGAGGGTGAGGAGAGCCTGGTCCTCGCCGTCAACCTGTTCGAGGACATCATCGAAGCGGCCTATCTCGACCGCGCCGGCGCTGCCGCTCCGGTTGCACTCCCGGACAATTTCGCCTTGCCGCCCAATCCCGTTTCGACCGCCTTTGACATGGCCAAGGCGCGGACCGTCCCCTTGACCCTGGAGGGCGGCGAGAAGGGCGGCATGGCCGGGGCTGTCTATAACGGGGAAAAGCTCGACCTCAGGGCGTTGCTCGAAAAAGGCATGGCCTGGGCGATCAACGGTACGGCAGGCCTTGCCGCCGAGCCGTGGGAAAGCTTCACCCAGGGGGAGAGCGTGGTCCTCGACGTCGACAACCGGACCAAATTCGACCAGCCGCTCCATATCCATGGCCATGTCTGGCGGGTCATCGAGGATCAGCCCCGGCCCTGGCGCGACACGGCGGTGATCCCGGCCGGCACCCGGGCGAAACTGGGCTTCGTGGCCGACAATCCCGGAAAATGGGGCATCCAGAGCACCATAGCCGAGAGGCTCGATTCGGGCCTGATCACCGCTTTCGAGGTGGCTGCGTAAGGTTTTGCCTTGATTTGGCCGTTCGGCTAAATTAGCAGCTCCATCAAAGCTTTAAAGAACCCGAGCGCGGAGCCAATGCAGTGAGCGATGAATCGCTGTTCAGAGAAGTGGACGAGGAAGTCCGCCAGGAACACTACAAGAAGATCTGGAAGCAGTACGGCAACTATTTCACCGCCATGGCGGTCGCGGTCGTGCTCGTCGTCGCCGGCTTCAAGGGCTGGCAATATTGGCAGGTGAGCCAGTCGGAAAAGGCCGCGAAGGTCTTCGCCGCGGCGGTGAAGATGCTCGAAGAGGGCAAGTCCGCCGACGCTGCGGCGGCATTCGCCGCGATCGAGCATGGCGGCTATGCCAGGCTCGCGAATTTGCGCAATGCGGAGGCGCTCGACGGTCAGGGCAAGACGGACGAGGCGGTCGCCGCCTATGACGCCTTGGCCAATGATCAAGGCGCCGGACAGGCCTTGCGCGACCTGGCGCGGGTGCGGGCGGGCTATGCCCTGGTCGACAAGCTGGCGCCGGCCGAGCTCATCAGCCGGCTGGGCGCGTTCGACAACGAGCAGAGCTCCTGGCGCGGCCTCGCTCGCGAGATATTCGCGCTCGCCGCCTATCGGACCGGGGACTACGCCATGGCCGACCGTTATCTTAACGCGATCATAGCCGATCAGGGCGTAGCCTTGGAACTGCGCCAGCGCGCGCAGACGCTGCTGGAAGTGATCACGCCTCTGCTGAGTGCGAAAAAGTAGGACATGGCCCTGAATCCGCCCGGCTTGCCGGTGAGATTCATGCGGAAAAGGAACGACGCCGATCATGCGAATCCACCGGCTCTGGCCGATCCTGGCGACCTCTCTCATCCTGACGGGCTGCGGCTCGGCATCGAAGCTGCTCGAAGGCGTGACCGGCGAGAAGGACGTGATCCTGCCGGGCAAGCGCGAAAGCGTGCTCTCCTCGAATGACCAGTCCGCCAGCCTGAACGAGACGTCGAGCGAGCCGATCATCATCCCGACGGCCGAAACCAATTCGAGCTGGGCGCAGCCGGGCGGCCAGGCGACCAATTCCTTCGGCAATCTCTCGGCCGGCGCCACGCTGTCGCGCGCCTGGGCCGCCAATGCCGGAGAGGGCACCACTGGCGAGGGCCGCATCGTCGCGAGCCCGATCGTCGTGGGCGGCGTTGCCTATGTCCTCGACTCGCGCAGCAACGTGACGGCGATCCGCACTTCGGGCGGCGGCCAGCTCTGGCGCGTCTCGCTGATCCCCGAAGGCAAGAGCACGCGCGCCTTCGGCGGCGGCCTCGCCTCCGACGGGCAGCGCGTCTATGCGACGTCGGTCTTCGGCGAGGCGCTGGCGCTCGATGCCTCGACCGGCGCCATCCAATGGCGCAAGAAGCTGGGCGCCCCGGTGCGCGCCGCGCCCACGGTCGCCAATGGCGCGATCTATTTCACCGGCTCGAGCAACGAGGTGTTCGCGCTCCGGGCCAGCGACGGCGGCGAGCTGTGGAAATATCAGGGCACCGGCGGGCGCGCCACCATAGCCTCGAGCCCGAGCCCGGCCGTGGCGCAGGGCTTCGTCGTGATCCCGACCACCGCCGGCGAGATCACCGCCTTTACCGCGAGCGACGGCCTCGAGGCCTGGAGCGACGCCCTGACCTCGAGCGATCCGACCGCCACCGCCACCAATATCGGCAGCGTCGCGGGGCGCCCCGTCATCGACGGCAACCAGGTCATCGCCATCTCCAATGCCGGCCGCATGGCCGCGTTCGCCCTGAACAGCGGCGAACGGCAATGGACGCGCGACCTCTCCGGCTCGCAGACGCCGTGGATCGCGGGCGATCATGTCTTCGTCATCGTCAACGGCAAGACCCTGATGGCGCTGTCGCGCCGCACCGGCGGCGTGCGCTGGAGCAAGGAGCTGCCGGGCAAAGTCTGGGCCGGACCGGTCCTCGGCGGTGGCCGGCTGCTCGCCGTCAGCTCCGACGGCCAGCTCGCCAGCATCTCCGCCCAGACCGGCGAAATCTACAACACCACGAAGATCGCCGAGGCGTTCTATATCGCGCCCGTCATCGCCAACGGCACGGTCTATCTGCTTTCGGATGATGCAGAGCTGATCGCTCTGCGCTAATCCTGCGCAATGACCGCCAAAGTCGCGATCCTCGGCCGGCCGAATGTCGGCAAGTCGACCCTGTTCAACCGGCTGGTCGGCCGCAAGCTGGCGCTGGTCGACGACCAGCCGGGCGTCACCCGCGACCGCCGCGAGGGCGAGGGCCGCCTTGCCGATCTGACCTTCCGCCTCTTCGACACGGCCGGCCTCGATGCCGCTCCGCGCGGCAGCCTCGAGGACCGCATGAGCGCCCAGTCGGAAGCGGCGATCGCCGATGCCGATGTCTGCCTCTTCGTCATCGACGCGCGCGCCGGCGTGACGCCGGTCGATCGCGAATTCGCCGGCAAGTTCAGGCGCCACGGCAAGCCGGTGCTGGTCCTCGCCAACAAGTCGGAAGGCCGCGCCGGCGAGGCGGGCGTGCTCGAAGCCTATGCCTTGGGCCTCGGCGATCCGATCGCCGTCTCGGCCGAGCATGGCGAAGGCATGGATGCGCTCTATGACGCGCTCGTCCCCTATGTGAAAGGCGACGAAGCGACCGAGGGCGAAGATGCGGACGCCGCGGCCGAGAACCGGCCGCTCAAGCTCGCCGTCATCGGCCAGCCCAATGCCGGCAAGTCGACTTTGGTCAATGCGCTCCTCGGCGCTGACCGCGTGCTGACCGGGCCCGAGGCCGGCATCACCCGCGACGCCATCGCCATCGACTGGGCGTGGCGCGGCAAGCCGGTGACGCTGTGGGACACCGCCGGCATCCGGCGCAAGTCGCGCGTGAACCAGAAGGTCGAGAAGCTCGCGGTGGCGGACGGCCTGCGCGCCATACGCTTCGCCGATGCGGTCATCGTGCTGATCGACGCCGCGCTCGAGATCGAGCGCCAGGACCTCACCCTCGCCGACCTCGCCGCCAGGGAGGGCAGGGCCGTCGTCATCGCGCTGTCGAAATGGGACATGGTCGAGGACAAGCAGAAGCGGCTCAAGGACGTGAAGGAGGACATGGCCGAGATCCTTCCCGAGATCAGGGGCGTCACCATCGTCCCGGTCTCCGCCCAACAGGAGAAGGGCCTGGACAAGCTGATGGAAGCGGTCTTCGCCGCCGCCGAGAAATGGAACTCCCGCATCTCGACGGGCCAGCTCAATCGCTGGCTCGAGAGCATGCTGGAGCGCAACCCGCCGCCCGCCCCCTCGGGCCGGCGCATCAAGATCAGATATGCGACGCAGGTCAGCGCCAGGCCGCCGACCTTCTCGCTGTTCGGCAACCAGCTCGACAACCTGCCGGAAAGCTATGTCCGCTACCTGATGAACGGCCTCCGGGAGCATTTCGACCTGTGGGGCACGCCCTTGCGCTTCAACCGGCGCGGCGGCCGCAATCCCTTCGACAAGGACAGGAAATGACCCGAGCCCCGACCACCGTCGTCTTCGATATCGGCAATGTCCTCGTCGCCTGGGATCCGCGCAATCTCTACCGCCGATATTTCGCCGGCCGCGAGGACGAGATGGAATGGTTCCTCAAGACCGTCTGCACGCCCGCCTGGAACGTCGAGCAGGACCGCGGCCGGAGCTTCAGCGAGGCGGTCGAGCTTCTCGTCAAGGAGCACCCGCCGGAATGGCATCCGATGATCCGCGCCTTCGACGAAGAGTGGCACGAGACGATCTCAGGCCCCATCCACGGCACCGTCGCCATCCTCGCGAAGCTGAAGGATGGCAAGGTGCCGGTCTATGCCATCACCAACTGGAACCAGGACAAGTTTCGCGAATCGCAACGGCGCTTCGACTTCCTCAACAGTTTCGACGGCATCGTGGTGTCGGGCGATGAGGGCCTGTTGAAGCCGGACCGCGCGATCTTCGAGCTGTTCTTCACCCGCTACGGGGTTGCGCCGGAGACGGCGGTGTTCGTCGACGACAGCCTGCACAATGTCGAGGGCGCCCGCGCCGCCGGCATGCAGGCCTTGCATTTCACCTCGCCCGAGGCGCTGGCGCGCGACCTGCGCGGGCTCGGCTTTTCAGTCTGACGGATCTGGGCGCCGAACCCCGAACTCGACCGCCAGTGCCACAATCGGCTCGCCGGCCTCCATCCGCGACACGGCGCGAGCCTTGAACTCCGTCGAAAATGATCGCTGCATTCGCTTCGACACGCTTCCTCCTTCGAAAGCCGTGTCACTCAATTAGCCTGTCTCACCCACGGGGTGCAGTCCAATAGGCGGCCTCGCCAATATCAGGGAATATCAGGGAATTTTTGCGAAAAAAGACCCACCCCAGAAATATCAATAGCTTGGCGTTTCGAGCAGGGAATTCAAAAGTTGGAGCAGGGACTTCACGCACCCCGAACGGCAGATTATTCACCGGTGAATAAGATAGGAATATTCTGCCGCCCGTTTGCTCGGCCGGCATTACGAGAGGAGTTCTCCAACCTTGATATTTTCCAAACCACAAACCGGTCGAGGATGTCAAGAACAAAATGGCAACAACAGGCGCGTATACTGAAGGCTGGCCGGGCTTGGTCATCCGCTACAGTTTCTTGTGGAGCAGCGACACGCTTGAGGAAGCAGCCGAGCAGCTTTCCCTGATGCACTTATTCAATGGATCCCTGCTTTCGCCGGGATGACGGATGAAGGGGGCAGACCCACGAGTTGCGCTCGCCGTCGACTGATCATTCTGCGAAAGCAGGGTTAAGTCCGCTTCTCGGCGATAGGCTGGGCCGTGGGGCGCGTCCGTTTGAAAAGCTGGCCGAAGCCGCCGCGTTGCATGATCTGCTGGTCGGCCAGCACGCCGATCAGGATGACGGTGCCCATCACGGCGAAGTTGAGCGAGCTCGGAATGCCGAGCAGGTTGACCAGGTTCTGCAGCACCTGCAGCAGGATGGTGCCGAGCACGATGCCGAGCACCGAGCCTTCGCCGCCACGCAGGGAGCAGCCGCCCAAGACGGCGGCGGCGATGGCGTAGAGCTCGTAGAAATTGCCGTGCGAGGCGGGCGAGATCGAGCGCGTATACATGGCGAGGAAGATGGCGGCGAGACCGGCGAGCCCGCCGCAGATGATATAGGCCGCGGCGATGACCCGCCCGGTGCGGATGCCGGAATAGCGCGCCGCTTCCTCGTTCTTGCCGACGGCGAAGAGATAGCGTCCGAAGACCGAGCGGTGCAGCACCACCCCCATGACGAGGGCGATGAGGATGAAGGCGATGAAGCTGTGCGGGATGCCGAACGTACGCCCCGCCACCAGCCATTCGAGCGTCGGAAAGCTGGTGCCGAAGGCGAAGCCCGCGGTCGCGTCCTCGGTGTAGAAGCGGGCGATGCCGCGATAGATGAGGAGGCCGCATAAAGTGACAATGAAGGGCTGCAGGTTCATCCGCGTCACCAGGAAGCCGTGCAGCGCGCCGAGCAGCAGCCCGGCGCAGACGATGACGAGAAACGCCAGCATCCAGTTGACCTGATAGGTGGAGAGCAGGTCGATGAAGATGACGCCGAGCAGCGCGAACATCGAGCCGACCGACAATTCGATGCCTCCGGTGATGATGACGAAGCCGACGCCGATCGAGAACAGGCCGTAGAGGCCGATGAGGTTCATGGTGTTGGAGAGATTGATCGGCAACAGGAAGCGTGGATTGATGAAGGCGACGACGGCGCCCACCACCAGGATGAAGATCAACAGGCCGAGGTCCTTTTTCAGCATCACTTGTCCTTGTCGCTAACTCGGCTCCCCATTCCCGTCATCCCGGCGAAAGCCGGGATCCCCTGAGCGGGCACAATTCACGAAGCGCTACCCGCATGGCACGAGCTTAATGGATCCCGGCTTTCGCCGGGATGACGGAGAACGGATGGAGCAATGGTTCGCATGAACACCCTCCGTCAATTCAGCCTCTGGCCGACCGCCAGCTTGAGGACGTTGTCTTCGCTGAAGTGCTGGCGCTCGAGGAAGCCGCTGATCCGGCCCTCATGCATCACCGCCATGCGGTCGCTCACGCCGATCACCTCCTCCATGTCGCTCGAGATCATCAATATGGCGACGCCGCGGTCGCTCAAGGCGCGCATCAGCTCGTAGATCTCCTGCTTGGCGCCGACGTCGACGCCGCGCGTCGGCTCGTCGAAGATGATGATCTTGGGCTCCATCGACAGCCACTTGGCGAGCACGACCTTCTGCTGGTTGCCGCCGGAGAGCGTGCCGGCGAGGCTGTGGATCGAGCGCGACCGGATATTGAGCTGCTTGCGCCGGCGCTCGGCATTCAGGGCCTCGGGCGCCGCCTGGAGGAGGTAGGTGCGCGCATAGGCGGCGAGGTCGGGGAGCGAGATGTTCTCGCAGATCGAGACATCGAGCAGGAGGCCCGATCGCTTGCGGTCCTCGGGCACGAGGAAGATGCCGTTGTCGATCGCCGCGCGTGGCGATGCGATGTCGAGCGGCTTGCCGCCGAGCCGGACGTCGCCGCCGCGCTTGCGGTCGATGCCGAACAGGACCCGGGCGAGCTCAGTGCGGCCCGAGCCGACGAGCCCGGCGAGGCCCAGGATCTCGCCTTCCCGCAAAGTGAGGCTCACGCCGTGCTCCGGAAAGGCGCCGGTGCGCAATTCATCGAGGACGAGGGCGTCGCCGCGGGTAGGAGCCTTGGGCGGCAGATAGAGCGATTTGAGGCTGCGCCCGATCATCAGGCGGATCATCGCCTCATGGGTGATGTGGCCGCGGTCGAGCTCGCCCACCTTGCGCCCGTCGCGCAGGATGATCACCCGGTCGGCGCAGCGCTCCACCTCATGCAGGCGATGCGAGATGAAGATGACGCTGACGCCCGAGGCCTTGAGATCGGCGATGATCTTGAGGAGGCGGCTGGTTTCGGCCACCGTGAGGCTGGAGGTAGGTTCGTCCATGATGACGAGGCGGGCATCGAGCGACAGCGCCTTGGCGATCTCGACGAGTTGGCGCTGCGCCAGCGAGAGCCGGGCGACCGGGGTCGCCGGGGTGAAGTCGGCACCCAGAAGCGCGAGGAGCTTCTGTGTCTCCCGCTGCATGCCGCGGCTGTCGACCAGGCGCAGCGGCCCGCCCGTGACCGGCTCGCGACCGATGAACACATTGGCCGCCACATCGAGATTGTCGAAAAGGTTGAGCTCCTGATGCACGAAGGCGATGCCGGCGCGCGACGCCGCGGCCACGGTGAGGGCGGGGTGAGCCATGCCCGAGATGCGGATCGCGCCCTGATCCGGCGTCACCACACCGCCCAGGATCTTCATGAGGGTCGATTTGCCGGCGCCGTTCTCGCCCACCAGCCCGACCACTTCGCCATGGGCAACGGCGAAATTGACGCCACCGAGAGCCACGACCCCCGGATAGGCCTTGCTGATGTCGCTGAGCTCCAGGAACGGCTCGGCCATTGCCGGCTTATTCTCCTCGCCTCTCGATCACGACCAGGCGTGAACCCTCCAACGATTTCGTCTGGGATGCAAGCGAGGCCGCGGCCGGCATCCCGAACTGCCGGCCGTGAGAGATTGCACCACGGATCTATTTTCCGACCCGCGCCTTGAGCTCGGTCTCGAAAGCATCGACATTGGTCTTGTCGATCACCTGGCCAGGCACGATGATGAGGCCGTCGGCCGGGATACCGGACTTGTCGCCCTCCAGATATTTCGCCATCAGCTTCATGCCCTGATAGCCCCATTCATAGGGGTTCTGCACGACGGTGCCCTCGATCGTGCCCTCGCGCACGCCGCCCAGCGTGATCGGGTCCTCGTCGAAGCCGATGACCTTGATCTGGCCGAGCTTGCCCGATTCCTTGAGCACCTCGTAGATCCGCGGCGTGTTGTACGAATAGAAACCGACCATGCAGGCGACATCGGGCATGGCGGCAAGCGTGTCCTCGACATTGCGCTTGGCGCGTGTCTGGTCGATGTCGTCGCCACGCACGTCGACGAGCTCGACCTTCGAGCCCTTGATGACTTCCTTGACGCCCTCGATGCGCTCGCGCGCATTGTCGGCACCCGGCAGGCCGACGAAGCCGACACATTTGCCGCCGTCGGGCATCGCCTTCAGCATCAGCTGGCCGGCATTCTTGCCGAGTTCGACATTGGAGCTGCCGATATAGGCGATGCGCTTGCTCTGCGGCGCGTCGCTGTCGGTGGTGAAGAGGGGCACCTGGCCGCCGACCCGGTCGAGCGCCTCGGTCGAGGTCTTGGGATCGATGGCGCTCACCATGATGGCGGCGACGCCGGCGGCAACAAGGTCGTCCATCAGCCGCTGCTGAATCGCGGCCGCCGCCTGCTCGGGATATTTGAGCTCGAGCGTGTAGTTGGGGAGCTCCTCCTGCGCCTTGTTCACGCCGGCTTCGGCGATCTTCCAGAAATCCGATGCGCCGTTGACGACGAAGGCGAGTGTCTTCTTGTCCTGAGCCGCGGCGCTCATCGACATCGACAGAGCGATCGCCAGAGCGGCACCGGCCATATGCAAGCGTTTCATGGTCTTCCTCCCTAAAGCGCCGCGCGGCGGGTTACCGGGCGGCAGAATGTCGATGATTTATTTGTATGACAAAAGCTATGCGAATAAGCCTGAAGCGTCAACACGCGGCGCGGCCGTGCGCGGTTGCATGTCGGTCCTGATTTGCGCAAGACGTGACTGTCTCACGATGACGGGATTCGGTCAGCAGAACCCCGCATTCCCTCAAGCGTTTGAACTGTGAGTCGAGAAAGACGCCAGGTGCATCCACTGCGGCGGAACCATGCCGTCCATGTCCAGGCTAATAAGTTTTCTGCAACAGCGGACGCTCAGCGCGCGAACTTGAACAGTCCTGCCGGCGCGTATTTGTAGGTGGCGCCCCTGTCCTTGAAGTCCGGCAGGCACATCTCGACAAGCTGGGCCGCGACCTCTTCCGGGCCGGACAGGGTCTCGGGATCTTCGCCTGGCATGGCTTGCGCCCGCATGCGGGTGCGCGTCGGGCCCGGGCTGAACATGTTGACGCTGATCTTGGTCGTGGCGCATTCCGCGGCATAGGTGCCGACCAGGGCTTCGAGCGCCGCCTTGGACGTCGAATAGGTGCCCCAATAGGCGAAGGTCTTGAAGGCGGCGCCCGAGGTGACGAAGATCGCACGCCCGTCGTCGGAGCGCTTGAGCAGGGGATCGAGCGAGCGGATCAGCCGCCAGTTGGCCGTCACATTGACCGCCATGACCTCGTCCCAGGTCTTGGGCTCGATATGGCCCAGGGGGGAGAGCTTGCCCAATATGCCGGCATTGCCGATGAGGATGTCGAGCCTGCCCCAGCGCTCGTGGATGGCGGCGCCCAGCCGGTCGAGGGCGGGATAGTCCTTGAGATCGGCCGGCACCAGCGTCGCCGAGCCGCCCGCCGCCTTGATCTCGTCGTCAAGCTCCTCGAGCCCGCCCTGGGTGCGGGCGAGGGCGATGACATGGGCACCCTTGCGGGCGAGGCCCAAAGCGGCATGCTTGCCGATGCCGCGCGACGCACCGGTGACGACCGCGATGCGGTTTTCAAGCTCTCTGGTCATGGAATTCAGCCGGCCTCGGCGAGGAGCGAAAGCTGCTGCTTGGCCGATTCACCGACGATGTCGGTGAGATGGGTGGGGTAGTCGCCGGTGAAGCAGTGGTCGGTGAATTGCGGCCGGAACGGATCGCGCTTCTCGTAGCCGACCGCCCGGTAGAGCCCGTCGACGGAGAGGAAGGCGAGCGAGGTGACGCCGATATAGTCGCGCATCTCCTCCAGGCTGTGGGTGGCGGCAAGCAGCGACTTCTGCTCCGGCGTGTCGATGCCGTAGAAATCGGGATGCCGGATGGGCGGGCAGGCGATGCGCATATGGACCTCGCGCGCGCCCGCCTCATACATCATGCGCACGATCTTGACCGAGGTGGTGCCGCGCACGATCGAGTCGTCGACGAGCAGCACGCGCTTGCCGTTGATCACCGCGCGGTTGGCATTGTGCTTGAGCTTGACGCCGAGCGCCCGGATGGTCTGGGTCGGCTCGATGAAGGTGCGCCCGACGTAGTGGTTGCGGATAATGCCGAGCTCGAAGGGGATGTCGGACTGCTGGGCAAAGCCCAATGCCGCGGGCACGCCCGAATCCGGCACCGGGATGACGACATCGACATCGGCCGGAGCTTCCTGGGCCAATTGCCGGCCGAACTGCTTGCGTACCTCATAGACCGAGCGTCCGCCGAGAATGCTGTCGGGCCTCGAGAAATAGACATATTCGAAGACGCAGGGACGCGCTTGCATGCGTGGGAAGGGCCGGAGCGACTCGACCCCGTCCTCGGAGATGACGATCACTTCGCCGTTCTCGACCTCGCGCACGAAGCGGGCGCCGATGATGTCGAGCGCGCAGGTCTCCGAGCACAGGATATAGGCGCCGTTGAGTTCGCCCAGGATCAAGGGCCTGATCCCCAAGGGGTCGCGCGCGCCGATGAGCTTCTTGTTGGTCATGGCGACCAGCGAATAGGCGCCTTCGAGTGCCCGCAGCGCATCGATATAGCGCTCGACGATACGCGGCTTCTGCGAGCGGGCCACCAGGTGCAGGATGACCTCGGTGTCGGAGGTCGACTGGCAGATGGCGCCCTGCGCCACGAGCTCGCGCCGCAGAGTGAGGCCGTTGGTCAGATTGCCGTTATGCGCGACGGCGAGGCCGCCGGTGGCGAGCTCGGCGAAGAGCGGCTGCACGTTGCGCAGGATGGTCTCGCCCGTCGTCGAATAGCGCACATGCCCCAAGGCCACGCGGCCCTGCAGGCGCTTGATGGTGTTCTCGTTGGAGAAGTGGTCGCCGACCAGGCCGAGACGGCGCTCGGAATGGAACCTTTCGCCGTTGAAGGCGACGATGCCGGCCGCCTCCTGGCCGCGATGCTGGAGCGCGTGCAGGCCGAGGGCGGTGAGCGCGGCCGCATCGTCATGGCCGTAAATGCCGAAGACGCCGCATTCCTCGCGCAGCGTGTCGCCGTCGAGATCGAAGTCGAAATTCGCCGCCGCCATCACGTCATCCTCAATTGGGGTTGGTCTGGCCGCCGAAATCCGGCTGCTCCTGATTGTCGGGAGGCGGCGAGGTCTGATTGCCTTGGCTGCCCTGCGTTCCCTGGATCAGCTGGTCGAGACCTTGCGACTCGTTCTTCTTGTAGCCTTCCTCGTCGCCGGGCGAGGCTTGCGTATCACCGCTGCCGGTCTGCGCCGCGGGCGGCTGCTGCGTCGGCGCCTGATTGGTGAGGATCGACGAGTTGGTCAGCGTCTCGGCGATGTCGGGCGGCACCAGGGACAATATGACTTCGCCGACCGATTGGATGACCGGCAGCGAGCGGGCGTTCTTCACCCACTCTTCCTGCCGGTCGAAGGGAATGAGCCAGCCATAGAAGAGATAGGCGATGACGACCAGCACCAGGCCGCGGGCCAGCCCGTAGAAGAAGCCGAGCGTGCGGTCGAAGGCGCCGGCGGCGGAATCGACCACGACATCGGAGAGCTTCACGCTGACGAGCGACACGACGATCAGCACGACGAGGAACACCGAGCCGCCGACGGCGATCTTGGCGACGATCTCGGGTTGGAGATATTGGCCGGCGAAGCCGACGAGCTCCTTCGAGTGGATGGCGAAATAGGCGGCGACCGCCGCCGCACCCCAGGCGATGAGCGAGAGCACCTCGCGGGTGAAGCCGCGCATGAGCGCGAGCAGCCCCGAGATGATCATGATGCCGGCGAGAATGAGATCGAGCAGTTGAAATGGCATTAGCCAGTCCGTCCTGTGAGGGCCTGTATCGGCGATCTTATAGGCAGCTTTTGTGGCATGGGCTAGGCGATTCGGGCGAGGCCTTTCGGCTGTGCCGCGGCCCAGGCCACGAGGTCGCTGATTGTATCCAACGCCTTGATTTTAAAACCTTTTGGTCCCGAAAGCTCGGGCCGCGCGGCGGTCACGGCCTCTCTGAGGCCGAGCTTGTGTGCCTCTTTGACACGTGCCTCCGCCAGGCTCACCGGACGGATGGCGCCCGAGAGCGCGATCTCGCCGAAGAGTGTCGTGCCAGAGGGTACGATCGTGCCGGTGAGCGAGGAGAGGATGGCGGCGGCGACGGCGAGATCGGCCGCGGTTTCCCTGACCTTCAGCCCGCCCGCCACATTGAGATAGACATCGTGATTGCCGACCTGCACGCCGGCGCGGGCCTCGAGCACGGCGAGCACCATGGCGAGCCGGTTGGCGTCCCAGCCGACGACGGTGCGGCGGGGATTGCCGAAGGGCGAGGGCGAGACGAGCGCCTGGACCTCGATGAGGAGGGGGCGCGTGCCTTCCACCCCGGCGAAGACCGCCGAGCCCGGGGTCGGATGCTCGCCCGAGCCCATGAACAGGCGCGAGGGATTGGCGACCTCCTTCAGGCCGCCGTCCGACATCTCGAACACGCCGATCTCGTCGGTCGGGCCGAAGCGGTTCTTCACCGCCCTGAGGATGCGAAACTGGTGGCCGCGGTCGCCTTCGAAATAAAGGACGGTGTCGACCATGTGCTCGATGACCTTGGGGCCGGCGATCTGGCCTTCCTTGGTCACATGGCCGACGAGCAGGATGGTCGTGCCTTTCTGCTTGGCGAAGCGGATGAGCGCTTCCGAGCCCGCCTTGAGCTGCGAGACGGTGCCGGGTGCTGCCTCGATGACCGGCGACCACAAGGTCTGGATCGAATCGATCACCGCGATGGCCGGCGGCTCGTCCTCATTGAGAGTCGCCACAACGTCGGAGACATTGGTCTCGGCGGCGAGCAGGACGGCGGTGTCGGCGATGCCGAGCCGCTCGGCCCTGAGCCTGACCTGTGCGATCGCTTCCTCGCCCGAGACATAGATCACCCGGCGCCCTTTATTGGCCAGCGCCGCCATGGCCTGGAGGAGCAAGGTGGACTTGCCGATGCCCGGATCGCCGCCGACCAGAACGCCAGAGCCCGGCACGAAACCGCCGCCCGCCACCCGGTCGAGCTCGGCGATGCCGGTCTCGATCCGTGCCGGCGCCGCCGTGTCGCCCTTGAGGCCGACGAGCCGCGTGGCGCGGCCTTTCGGCAGGCTCGCCCCCTTGGCGCCGGAGACCGGGGCCGCGGCCATCTCTTCGACGATGGTGTTCCATTCGCCGCAATTGTCGCAGCGCCCGGCCCATTTCGACGAGACGGCGCCGCAGGACTGGCAGACGAATTGGGACGCTGATTTGGCCATGCGCCCCTATTTGGCGTGCCGGGGCGTGTGAGGCAAGCCGTTCCTCCGCCATCACGCGCCGCCTTCTGAAATATCAATGGTCAAACGCAACAAGAAGGGCGCGCGATCACATGATCACGCGCCCGGCTCATTGTGCGATTGTGCAATCAGCGGCGATCTTCCATCCGCCTTACTGCTGTTGCTCCGGCAGCACCTCTTCCCCTTGGGATCCGCCTTCGCCCTGAGACCCACCTTGGTCTTGCGGCAGCTCTTCACCCTGAGGCTGGTCTTGCTCCTGACCTTGCTGCTGGTCCTGGCCCTTTTGCCGGTCCTTACCCTTTTGCCGCTCCTTGCCTTGCTGCTGGTCCTGGCCCTGCTTCTGGTCCTGACCCTGCTTCTGGTCCTGACCCTGTTGCTGGTCCTGACCCTGTTGCTGGTCCTGACTCTGCTGCTGGTCCTGACCCTCCTGCTGGTCCTTACTCTTTTGCCGCTTCTTGCCTTGCTGCTGGTCCTTGCCTTGCTGCTGGTCCTGACCCTGCTGCTGGTCCTTGCCTTGCTGCTGGTCCTGACCCTGCTGCTGGTCCTTGCCTTGCTGCTGGTCCTGACCCTGTTGCTGGTCCTGACCTTGGTCTTGGTTCGTGCCTTGCTCACCGCCGGGCTGCTGGCCCTGAGGTGTTTCGTTTGCTTCGGCCTTCTCCTTCTTGACCTCCTCGACGTCCTTGACCTCGGACGGCTTGGCATCCTTCTCGTCCTGGACTTCGCCGCTGAAGACCGCGACTTCGCCTTCCGAGCCTTTGCCCACCTGCTTCGGGTCGTCGGTCTCCTTCACTTCGACCGTTTCGACCTTCTTCTCGGTCGTCTTCTCGACATAGTCGACATCGATCACGTTGTTGACGACGACATTGTTCTCGACACTGACGATGCCGACCGGCTCGGCCGTTTCGATGATGCGAACACGCTCGGTGTCGTCATCGATGATGGCGACCGACAGATCGACATCGAGGAAGTTGCGCGACGGCACGGCGACCCAGTAATTTTCGGGCACGTCCTCGATCGAGATCTCGACCGAGACGTCGTCGCCGCGGCCGGGCGGCAAAGGCGCCCAGACGACGTGATCGCCGCTGCGCCGCCAGGCGACCCAGGCCGGCGCCCAGCGCCTGCCGGGAACCCAATACCAGCCGATGTCCTCGGCATAGCCCCAGCGCCCATAATGATAGGTCGCCCAGCCGAAGGGCTCGTCCGACACCCACAGCCAGCCATAGCGCTTGGTATGAACCCAATGGCCGACCGTGTAAGGACGCCAGTCGGCCGACATGCGTGCGGGAACGAACACATAGGACTCGCGATAGCTGACCCAGCTGCCATGGGGCGCCAGATCATTGTAGAAAGTTCCGATCGAAACGGAGACTTTGGTATCCGCTTGCGCGGCAAAAGGCGTGACGAGGATCGGCGCGACGCTCGGCGTGACGAGCGCCACCGCCGCGGTGGCAATCGAGTAGATGAGGATTTTTCTGAATCGCATGGCGACTTCCTTCCATTAAGAATCCGTAAGAGTCCGTCAGGAAGCCAAGCCATGTGTTTTTAATCAGTTCCCCAGCGCATCTTTCCGCTGCGCCGGGAAAGCGCCCGTCTTTTCAAATGCTTTCGCCATGCGCAATACAATCCGTAACAACATGTGATGATGGTTGCCCCGGCATTGCACTTGCGCCGGAACTTTGGCGCATTTGGCGCGTCGGCAAGGTCAGCCGGAATGGGTACCTCCGCTCATGCTGGCCGACGTCAAGCGGCCAGCGGCAAGAGAAGATCGGAGTACATCCGTCCTGATCCTCTCACATCAATCGCGCGGCATGACGTCGCCGGAGGATTGAAGCCTGTTTGGGCGGGGGATCACTCCAGATAGGGACGCGCCGCCGAAATTTCAAGCCCGGAGTGCCTGGGCCGGCCAATCGCCCGTCAGCGGCTTCCAGCTTTCGGCATCCGCCAGGTCCTTGGCGAGCAAGGCGCGCGACACCGCCACCAGAAGATCGGTCTGGGTGACGATGCCAGCGATCCGGCCGTCCCGGTCGGTGATGATCACCGCATGAGTGCGCCCGTTGCTGAGCAGCGGAATGAGATCGGTGATCGGCATATCCGGCCGGGCCGTGACGGCAGGCGAGATCCTGTCGCGGATGCGCTCCAACCCCGCCGCGAGCTCGCGCAGGCCGACGGTTCCGGCAAGCTTGCCGCCTTCGTCGAGGACGGGAAGCGTTCTGATATCGTGGTCGAGAAGCAGGCGCCGCGCCCTGTCGCTGAGCGCGTTCCGGTCGATGGTCACGACATCGCGCGACATGATCTCGCGCGCCTTGATCATGCTGTGCATGCGCGTGAGGACCTGGGTCTCGACCTCGCGCAGCAGGCGGTCGAGATCGTGGCGATCGATGTCGTAGCTCTCGCCCGTCTTGGCGAGCGCGGCGTCGATATCGGCGCTTTGCACGCCGACGCGCAACGAGGCCGGCCGGTCCCTGGTCTTGTGCTCGTTGACGGCGACCGGCAGGGCCACATGCGGATAGGCGCGCCGGGTGAGCCTGTGGAAGGCCATGCCCAAAAGGACCAGCAGCACCGAATTGAGGGCGATGGGCACGAAGGGAAAGAGGAAGCCCGCATTGGTCACGGCCGCGCCGCCGATCACCGCGGTGAGCGCCGCAGCACCACCCGGCGGATGGAGGCAGCGGGTGAAAGACATGACGACGATGGCGAGCGCCACGGCGATGCCGGTGGCGAAGAGCGGATCGGGCAGCACCTGCACCACCGCCACGCCGACAAGGGCGGAAATGGTGTTGCCGCCGATGATCGGCCAGGGTTGGGCGAGGGGGCTCGACGGCACGGCGAAGAGCAGCACGGCGGATGCACCGATGGGCGCCACGATCAGCGGCAACAATGGATCGGGACCGAGGCAGAGGCCGCAGATGAGACCGGTGAGGCCGATGCCGATCATTGTGCCGAGGCTCGCGATCAGGCGGTCACGCAAGGTCGCGCCGGCGAGAATGGGGCGGAACCACTGAAACTTGCTGGGAAGGGGCATCGGAAATGAGGGAACAGCGAGGGAGACCCGCTGCTTAGCAGCCTCGGACGAGGTGTCAAGAAAGGCCAAGCAAGGCAGCCAGCGGCTGGACGGGAGGTGAGAGAGACCGGTCTCTCTCACCTCATTGCGCCGTCGCATGGGCGGCATGAAGCCGGCAATGGTGTTACTTGGCGATTTCAAGCTGGCCGCGAATTTCACCGTCGGGGTATTTCGCGGTGTGGATATTGATGTACCACTTGCCGGCCTGCAGATCCTTGACCTGGTCGTCGGTGACGGAAGCCGAGCCTTCCTCGATCTTACCCGAAATGTCGACGGCCGGCCCGGCATTCTCGCCGGGTGCGGCCGGCCCATGAAAATGCGCGGCGGTCGCATCGCCGGAAAGACCGCTGAAGGTCGTCTTCCAGGCAACCGTCTTCTTTTCGGTGTCGAGCGTCACCATGGCATTGCCTTCACCGTTGCTCTGGGCGGGCGGGACTTCGCTTGCCGCTTTGAGATCGGCCTTGAACATCATCGTTTCGCCAAGGGCAGGAGCAGCCAGCATCATCAGGCCGGCAAGCCCGGCCAAGGAAATTCTCTGAATATGGAACACGACCTCCTCCATCTCGCTGACGGTAAGGAAACCCGTGTTCGTTCACTTGGTTCCTAATCGAGTTTACAGGGTGAGCGCATGGTCAGTTCGACAAACCCGCCTCGGACACCAGCACGGGATCGTCGCGATAGAGCTTGGGGAAGAGGCGCTTCAGATTGGCGATCTTCGGCAGATCGTTATAGACGATATAGGGATAGGTCGGGTTCAGCGTCAGGAAGTCCTGATGATAGGCCTCGGCCGGGTAGAAGGCGTGGCCGGGCTCGATCCTGGTGACGATCTTCGCTTCGTACAGCTTCGCCTGGTCGAGCTCGGCGACATAGGCCTTGGCGATCTTCGCCTGCGCGTCATTCACCGGAAATATGGCCGAGCGGTATTGCGGGCCGACATCCGGACCCTGGCGGTCGAGCTGGGTCGGATCATGGGCGACAGAGAAATAGATCTGCAGGATGCGGCCATAGCTGATCTGGCGCGGATCATAGGTGATCCTGACCGCCTCGGCATGGCCGGTCGTGCCGCTGCCGACCGTCTCATACTGCGCCGTCTTCGCCTCGCCGCCGGCATAGCCCGACACCGCATTGGTGACGCCGTCGACACGCTGGAAGACGCCCTGCACGCCCCAGAAGCAGCCGCCGGCGAGAATGGCGGTTTCCGACGTGGCGGTGCTCGCGGCCTCGTCCAAGGCGGGGGCAGGAATTTCGAGGCCCTCCTGGGCGCGCGTCATGTTCGCGTCGAGCGTCAGGCCGCCGGCGAGCAGGGCCGTCCACGCGGCGAGAAGCCGGAAAGGGCGGGACGAGAGGGACAGACAGGTCTTGGTCATGCGTGATCTCCACAAGCCGCGTGCAGACCAATACGCCCCTCGATGGGACAACATTACGAAGCTGCGGCGCCGTTCACGGGCAAGTGAACGGACGTCAGGCCTCCTTGTCGAAGGTGACCCGCCCATCGCAGATCGTCACCACGGGCTTGGCGGCTGCGACCTCCGTCGCGGGGGTCGCCTCGAGATCGCCGTCGAGCACCACGACATCGGCGAGCAGTCCGGGCTTCAGCCGGCCTTTCCTGCTCTCGGCGAATTCCGCACGGGCGCCATCCGCGGTGAAGGCCGCGATTGTGTCCATGAGGCTCTGGCGTTGCGGCGGGCAATGGGGCTCGAGCGGCGCCTGCGTCATCGCCGACTGCATGCCGAGCAAAGGATCGAGCGGCGAGACCGGCCAGTCGGAGGAAAAGATCATAGGGGCGCCCGCGTCGCGCAAGGTCTGCCAGCCATAGGCGAAGGGCAGCTTGCGGCCGATGCGCGCGCGGCAGGGCTCGAGCGGAACGCCCGGCACGCCGAGACCCACGACCGGCTGCATCGAGGCCGTGACGCCGAGGTCCTTGAAACGCGGGATATCGGCGGGGTCGATCAGCTCGATATGCTCGATGCGGTGGCGGGAATCGCGCCGGCCATTGGCGCGGCGTGCCGCTTCATAGCCGTCGAGCGTACGCCTGACCGCGCCGTCGCCGATCGCATGCACGCTGATCTGCAGCCCATGCCGGTCGGCGCGGGTCGCGAGCTCGTTGAACTCCTGGGCGGTGAAGAGCGGCAGGCCGCGCTCGCCCGGATGGCCGGGATAGTCCTCGAGCATGAGCGCCGTCATGGATTCGAGCACGCCGTCCATGAAGATCTTGACCCGGCCCGAATAGAGCATGTCGTCATTGTAGCGCGCCCGCATCTCGACCGCCTCGTCGACGCGCTCGAGGGCGAAATAGTTCTTCTGATGCCACGGCACCTGGACGCGGCAGATGAGATCGCCGTCCCGGCGCAGCGCGTCGAGGAGCTCGAGCTGGTAGAAATTGCCGTCCATGTTGTGGATGGAGGTGATGCCGAGCGAGGCGCAATAAGCGAGGCCGCGCCGCAACGCCGCCATATCGGTGCGCCGCTGCTCTTGGGTCGCGGGCGGCACCGGATCTTCGCCCGTCGCCATGCCGAGGCCTTCGCGCCCCTCGGTCGGCGTCAGCTGGAAGACGGGGCCATAGGCTGCGGGCTCCTTGAGCTCGCCGGAGGCAAGACCGTCCGGACCCATGACGATCTCATTGCCGGGCGGCAGCGTCTTGCCGTGCAGGAGCCCGGCTTCCGTGAGCGCCGCCGTATTGGCCCAGATCGTGTGATGGTCGAAACAGGCCATCATGAAGGGGCGGTCGGGCAGGATCCGGTCGAGATCGTGGCGTGTGATCACGCCGGTCGGCCGGATCGCCATGTAGCCCGCGCCATTGGCGACGATGATCCTGTCATTGGGGCGCGTGCCGGCATAGTCGCGCACCACCCTGGTCAGGGCATCGATACCTTCGATGCCGGTCACCATCAGGCTGTCGAGCTCGACCGCGCCCATGAAGAGATGCATGTGGCTTTCGACGATGCCGGGCAGCACGGTCTTACCCCGGGCGTCGATCATCCGCGTATGCTTCGCCTTCAGGCTCAAGACGTCGTCGGCGCTGCCGAGGGCCAGAAGGCGGTTGCCGGCGATGGCCAGCGCCTCCGCGCGCGGCCGGTCAGGGTCCATGGTGAGGATCCTGGCATTGGCGATGATGATATCGGCTGAGGGCATGGCGGATCCCGGCTCGGCAAAGGGGCCTGAAACTGCCCGCTTGAAATTCTCTCCGCAAGCCCCCACACTAGGGGCGGTTTCAACAATCGAAAGGAGGTGATCCGATGTCGAGTGAGTTCACTGCGTTTGTCACGCTCGTGCGGGTCGCAGCGGAGGCTCCTTGCCTTTCCTGATGGTATCCGGTTCGGGATGCTGACCAACGCATCTCACGGGAAGGGCCGCCTCGCGCGGCCCTTCTTTTTGTCGGACTAAGCCTTCAGTATCTCCATCTGGATCGGACCCTCGGCGCGGCCGTGGATGAACTGGTCGACGTAAGGATTGCCGCTGGTGTCGACGGCCCGGGCCGGGCCCTGCCAGATGATCTCGCCCTTGTGGATCATGGCGATGCGGTCGGCGATCTTGCGGGCCGACGCCATGTCATGGGTGATCGAGATGGTGGTGGCGCCCAGGCGCTTCACGCAGTCGACGATGAGGTTGTTGATGACGTCGGCCATGATCGGATCGAGCCCGGTCGTCGGCTCGTCGAAGAAGATGATCTCGGGGTCGGCCGCGACCGCGCGGGCGAGGCCGACGCGCTTCTGCATGCCGCCCGACAGCTCCGCCGGATAGAGGGCGCCCACTTCCGGGCCGAGGCCCACTTGCCTGAGCTTCTCCATGGCGATGTCGCGCGCGTCCTTGCGCGGCGTGTTGCGGCCCTGGATGAGGCCGAAGGCGACATTCTCCCAGACGGGGAGCGAATCGAAGAGAGCGGCGCCCTGGAACAGCATGCCGAAGCGCAAGAGGAACTGGTCGCGCTCCTTGCCGCTGAGCCTCGTCACTTCCTCGCCGCCGATGGCGATCGAGCCCGAATCCGGGCGGATGATGCCGAGGATGGTCTTGATCATCACCGATTTGCCGGTGCCCGATCCGCCGATGACGACCATCGAGCGGCCTTTCGGCACGGAGAGATTGATGCCGTTCAGCACCTTCTTGGGCCCGAAGGCCTTGCGCACGTCTTGCAGAACGATATGGCCGGTCTCGTCCATCGATCACTCCGAGAACAACAGTGAGGTGAGGACGAAATTGGCGGCGAGGATGAGGATGGCCGAGCTCACCACCGCATTGGTGGTGGCGCGGCCGACGCCCTGCGCGCCGCCTTTGGAGTTGAAGCCGTGATAGCAGCCCATCAGCGTGATGATGAAGCCGAACACGGCGGCTTTGATCAGGCCCGAGGTCACGTCGTCGAGTTGCAGGAAGTCGACGGTGTTCTTGATATAGGCATAGGAGTTGAAGCCGAGCGAGCGTGTGCCGACGATATAGCCGCCCATGATGCCGATCGTATCGGCGATGCCGACGAGGATCGGCAGCGTGACGACGCCGGCGATGAGGCGGGGCCCCACGAGATATTTGAACGGATTGGTGGCGAGCGTGGTCAAGGCGTCGATCTGCTCGGTGACGCGCATGGTGCCGAGCTCGGCCGCGATCGAGGCGCCGACGCGGCCCGCCACCATGAGGCCGGCGAGCACAGGGCCCAGCTCGCGCGTGATGCCCAGCGCCACGATGGTCGAGACCAGGCTTTCGGCGTTGAAGCGCGAGCCGCCGAGATAGATCTGCAAGGCCAGCGCGCCGCCGGTGAAGAAGGCGGTGAGACCGACGACGGGCAGCGAGTTGTAGCCGATCTTCAGCATCTGCTCGAGGATCTGGCGCACATAGATGGTGGGCGTCAGGCCCTGCAGCAGCGCGTCCTTGAGGAAGATTGCGATGCGCCCGGTCTCGGCGAGGAGGGCCAGCACGACACTGCCCAGATTGGCGAGGAAATTCACGGTTTGGGAGCCTCGGAGAGATTCGATTCGCCGCCCGAATATAGACGGGTGAAGCGCTGGCCTAAACGGGTGAGGAGCTCGTAGGATATGGTGCCAGCCCATTCTGCCGTCTCGTCGATGGCAATATTACGGCCGATGAGTTCCGCTCTTGTTCCGCGCCGGCAGAGATCGACCGGGACTGCCGTCACGTCGACTGCCATCATGTCCATCGACACGCGCCCGATCACCGGGCAGCGCCGTCCGCCGATGAAGGCCTGGGCCGGCCCGTTGGTGGCGCGCGAGCTCAAGGAGCGCGGCACGCCGTCCTTGTAGCCGGCGCCCAGCACCGCGATGCGGGTCTGCCGCGTCGCCCGCCAGGTGGCGCCATAGCCTACACTCTCGCCCGCGGCGATCTCGCGCAGCTGCAGCACGGTGCCTTCGAGATGGGCCACCGGCAGCATCGGATTGACCACGGGCGCCACCGGATTACCGCCATAGAGCGCGATGCCCGGCCGCACCAGGTCGTGGGTGTAGTCCTCGCCTAAGAAGATGCCGCTCGAATTGGCGAGGCTCGCCGGGACGCCGGGCAGACGCCGGCGCAAGGCGGCGAAGGCCGCCTTCTGGCGGCCGTTGAGCGGATGATCGGGCTCGTCGGCGCAGGCGAGATGGCTCATCAGAAGCGTGAGGTTGAGCCGCGCCATGATCTCGTTGTTGCCGATCAGCTCGTCGAAGGCCGAGGGCGAAAAACCCAGCCGGTTGATGCCGGTGTCGACATGGATGGCGCAGGGGAGGTTGCGGCCATATTCGGTGCCGAAGGCGGCCCATTCGCGCGCTTCCTCGAAGGTGATGAGGGCCGGGCGCAGGTCCTCGCGGGCGTAGAATTCGGCCTGGCCGGGAAACAGCCCGTCGAGCACATAGATGACGGCCTCACGCGGCAGGAGATGGCGCAACTCGCCGCCCTCCATGGGCCGCGCCACGAAGAAGGTGCGGCAGCCCGCCGCCCACAGCGCCGGCGCCACATGCTCGACGCCGAGCCCATAGGCGTTGCCCTTGACCGCGGCGCCGCATTCGGCGGCGCCGGCCTTGGCGGCGAGCCGCTTCCAGTTCTCCTGGATGGCAGCGAGGTCGACGGTCAGGACGGCGCCGGCCAGATCGCTGGGCGGCCCGCTGATATGGGCGTTATGGGCAGTCATGGGCGCGATAAAGCGTCAAATGGCCCGGGATGCAAGCTAGATTGTACTCCTCCCGCTTGAGAGGCCTAACCAGAAAGAAGCCACAAACCCGGCGCGGGATCGAGAACTCCCTCAGCGCCTAAGTCGCTTAAACAAGAGAGTTATGGTCATTCGCAACACAACATAGGACAGCACTGTCGCGAGGAACCAAGAAACCATCACAGGAAGCAGACTCTCTGTGACCACACTCCCGGTAGCGGTATCAAAAAACTCATCTTGAGGATTGTGGTTCAGAGCGACATACGCCATGAACATGCCCACAAGCAGTCCGAGAACAATAGCTTCGAGCAGAGTGTTGTAAATCCAGCCTAATCTCATCTCTCTGCCGTTTGGCCCTACCCGAACTGCTCCGGCAGGTGGTCCGACTTGACCAGGTTCTGGAACTTGGTGAGCGAGGCGTCGAACTGCAGCTCGACAATGCCGGTGGGGCCGTGGCGCTGCTTGCCGATGATGACCTCGGCGACGCCCGTCACCCGGTTCATCTTCTCCTGCCATTCAAAATGCTCGGGCGTATTGGGCCGGGGCTCGGTGCGGCCGAGATAATATTCCTCGCGATAGATGAACAACACCACGTCGGCGTCCTGCTCGATCGAGCCGGATTCGCGCAGGTCGGCGAGCTGCGGACGCTTGTCGTCGCGGTTCTCCACCTGGCGCGAGAGCTGGGAGAGGGCGATGATCGGCACCTTGAGCTCCTTGGCCAGCGCCTTCAAGCCGACGGTGATCTCGGTGACTTCCTGGACGCGGCCTTCCGAGGCGCGCTTGGCCGAGCCCGCGAGGAGCTGGAGATAGTCGACGATGAGGAGGCCCAAGCCGCGCTGGCGCTTGAGGCGCCTTGCGCGCGCGGCGACCTGCGCGATGGTGAGGCCGCCGGTCGCGTCGATATAGAGCGGCAGCGCCTGCAATTCGCGCGACACTTCGACGATGCGGTGGAACTCGTCCTCGGTGATCTTGCCGCGCCTGATGCGCTCGGAGGAGATGCCCGACTGCTCGGCGATGATGCGGGTCGCCAGCTGCTCCTGCGACATTTCGAGCGAGAAGAAGCCGACGATGCCGCCGTCGAGGATGCGCACCGAGCCGTCGGTCTGGTGATCGGCCTTGTAGTTCTTGGCCACGTGATAGGCGATGTTGGTGGCGAGCGACGTCTTGCCCATGGCGGGGCGCGCCGCGAGGATGATGAGGTCGGAGGCCTGGAGCCCGCCCATCTTCTCGTCGAGGTCGCGCAGGCCCGCCGAGATGCCGGAGAGGCCGCCGTCGCGCTGATAGGCGTTGGCCGCCATGTCGACGGCCTCGGTGAGGGCGCGTCCGAACATCTGGAAGCCCTGGCCGTATTTGCCGGTCTCGGCGATCTCATAGAGGCTCTGTTCCGCCGTCTCGATGAGATCGCGCGCGGTCATGTCGATCGGCGTGTCATAGGAGGTGGTGACGATGTCGGTGCCGATGTCGATGAGCTTGCGGCGCTGCGCCAGCTCGTAGATGGCGCGGCCGTATTCTTCCGCATTGATGATGGTGGTGGCGGCCGCGGCGAGGCGGGCGAGATAGGCGGGGCCGCCGATCTCCTTCAGCGTCTCGTCGCGCTCGAAATAGGTCTTGAGCGTCACCGGCGAGGCGAGCTTGCCGGCGCGGATCAAGGTGGCCGCCGCCTCATAGATGCGGGCATGCACCGCCTCGAAGAAATGCGACGGGTCGAGGAAGGACGACACCCGGTCGCAGGCTTCGTTATTGACCAGGATCGCGCCCAGCAGCGCCTGTTCCGCCTCGATGTTGTGGGGCGGTGAGCGGTAGGCGTCGGATTCCTGTTCGGGCTCGACGAGCCGGGCGGCGGTCTGTGCGTTCATGAGCTTGTGATAGCGATTGCCGCTGTTGAACGGCGATTCGTCTGGAGATTATGCGCGCTATCCACAGCCCGAGGGAATCGTCGATTTTTCACAAGTCGGTGACGTGAAGCTATCCCGTTCTCAAGGCTGGGTTTTCTTTTTGTCAGGAGTCTTCTGGGAAACCGCAGGCTTCTTCTTCTGGGCAACGGCGGGCTTCTTTTTCTGAGCGACCGGCTGCTTTTTCTTCTGGGCGGCGGCGGGCTACTTCTTCTGGGTAACCGCAGGAGTCTGCTCGGCTTCCGCAGGAAGCTCGAGGCTTTCCGGAGGCGGCTCCTGCGCGGCCGCAGCGGGCTCTTCCGGACTCGCGGCAGGCTCTTGCTGGGGTGTGGCAGGCTCCTCTTGGCTCGCGGCCGGCTGGTCCTGGGTTTCGGGCTGGGTGGCGGGCGGCTCTTCGGGCGGCGGCTTCGGCGCGAAGGCGGCGAGCGCGTCGTCGAAGCCCTTCATGCTCTGGGTGAAATAGTCGTCATACTGGCTCGAGCCGCTTGACTTGTAGACGTCCCAGGCGGCCTGGACGGCGCGCTTGCCGCTTTCGAGCATGGCCTTGTCGCGCTTGCGCCGGCCGATGCTGAATTGCGCGACGCCCAGATTGAGCTGGGTCTTCGCCCAGTCGAGCGGCTGCTTGTCGCGGCTCAGCACCGTCAGCGCCTCCTCCAGCGTCGCGATCGCCCGCACCATGCGCGGTGAATTGCGGTCGCGGTCGCTGAGCAGGCGCAAGAGGACGCCGAGATTGCTCTGCGTCATGGCCCAGTCGAGCGGATTGCGCTCGCGCGTCCTGACCTCGAGTGCGGCCTCATAGGCGGCGATGGCCTTCAGCAGGCCGTCGACATTGTTCTTGCGCTCGGCGATCTTCTGCAGAGCGAGGCCGAGATTGTTCTGGGCCGTAGCCCATTGCTTCGGCATGTCTTCCTTGGTCCATACCGACAGCGCCGAATCATAGGCGAGGACCGCGTTGTTCAGGTATCGGGTGCCGGGCTCGCGCGTGCCGAGCGCCAGGAAGGCATCGCCTATTCCGTTCTGGGTGGCGGCCCAGTCCATGGGCGCCACGCCGCGCTTCCTCTCCTCGAGGGCGGAGCGATAGGCAGCGACGGCCCTGACCAGGTTGCTGGTGTCGGGCTCGTGCGCGGCGAGGGCGGCGAGCGCGTTGCCGATTCCCTGCTGGGCGGCGGCCCAGTCGAGCGGCGCCTTGTCGCGCGTCACCTCGATGAGGGCCGATTCATAGGCAGCCGCCGCTCGCGCCAGATAGTCCGTGTTGTTCAGGCGTTCGCCCAGGGTCTGGAACACGACGCCGAGATTGTTCTGGGTGACGGCCCATTCCATCGGGGCCCGGCTGCGCGTCCTCTCGCTGAGCGCCGCGTCATAGGCGGCAATGGCTTTCATCAGGTTCTCAGGACCGCTTTCGCGCGCGCCGAGGTTCTGCAGCACACCGCCGAGCTTGTCCTGGATCGCCGCCCATTCGAGCGGAACGCGCTCGCGCGGCGCTTCCAGGAGAGCCGCCTCATAGGCGGCGGCGGCCTTCTTCAGGGCGGCGGTGTCATCCAGCTTCTCGCCGACCGTCTGCAGCGCGGAACCGAGATTGCTCTGGATCATCGCCCATTGCCGCGGCACCCGCTCGCGGGTCAGCTCGGCGAGTGCTGCCTCATAGGTCGCGACCGCCTGCTGCGTCTTCTGGACGTCCTTCTCGATCCGGCCCAGGCTCTGCAAGGCCTTGGCCATGTTGTACTGGATGGTGCCCCAGCCCAGGGGATCGCGCTCGCGTTTCGATTCGGCGAGCGCCGCCTCCAATGCGGCGAGAGACGCGGCGAGGTTCCCGGCATCGTTGCGGCGTTCGCCGAGAACCCGGAGCGCCGAGCCCAAGCCGTTCTGCGCCTCGGCCCATTCGCGCGGCGCCCGGTCGCGCCGCAATTCACTCAAGGCCTGCTCGAAGGCCGCGACCGACTTGGTCAGGCTGTCGGTCCCGTCCTCGCTTTCGCCGAGATTGCGCCAGGCGCTGCCGAGATTGTTCTGCGCCGCCGCCCATTCGAGCGGGAAACGCTCGCGGGTCCATTGCGTGAGGGCCGCCTCGTAGGCGGCGACGGCATTGACGGCATAGTCGCGGTTGCCGGTGCGGGCGGCGAGGAGCTGCAGCGCCTTGCCGAGACTGCTCTGGGCCGAGGCCCAGGCGATCGGATTCTTGCCTTCGGACGAAGCCTTTACCACCGACTGATAGATGGCGATGGCCGAGCGCGTGGCGTTGTCGTCGCCCTTATAGCGGCCATAGTTCGACAAAGCGTCGGCTTCGCGCATTCCATATTCGATGGCCCAGATGGGGCTGCGTCCGCCAATCTGCTCGACGGCCTTGCGATACTGCTCGGCCGCCCGGCGGTAATCGGAGGTGAGAAGCACGGTGTCGCCGTAGTCGCCGAAGGCGGAGGCGACCTCGACCCGCTCCGCGGGTGCTGCCGCGGCACCGCGCTGGTCGAGCACCGCGTCGAGCTCGTTGGCGCGCGCCGCCGCCATGGCGCGATATCTGATGGCGAGCGCGATGCTGCCTTGCGCCAGCGCCCGGTCGGCGAGCCCGGCGAGGCGGATGAGCTCGGCGTCCTTGCGCAAGGGGGCGCTCCTCTGCGCGAGGAGGGCTTTCAGGGTTTCCGCTCCGCCGCGCAACTGGTCCTCGCGCTGCTCGAGGCCCGCCGTCTTGTCGGGCATTTCCTCCAGCATGCCGTAGAGCGGCTCGAGCGGCAGGGCCTGCTCGCGGCCGAGATTCTCGACCACCCGCTCGATGTCGCGAGGGGCGCCGGCAATGGCGAGCAGGAGCTTGCGGCGCTCCTCCGCCAGCCGCGCATCATCGGAACTGGGCTCCTCGGCCTTGCCGCCGAAATCGAGGATGCGGGCCACGCTGCCGCTGGTCCAGGGTTGCTGCCGCCCCTGGGTCGCGAGATAGACGTCTTCGCCGACCATCGTCATCACCTGGGCGAAGTCATGTGTCGGGCTCGCCGGCAGGTGCTTGATGAGGGCCTGGGCATAGAAGCTGCCGGCGCCCGGAGTTCCCTCGATCACAGCCTGCCGAGGCTCGGCGGCGAAGCCGATCACCTCGCCGCCGCCGGACGACGCGGCAGCCGGCGGGCCGAGGCCCAGGCTGGCGATCGGCTGGCCGGGCGCCGCCTTGTCGCCTTGGATCACGGCATATTTCGGGAACGGATTGGGGCGGCTGGCATCGACGAGCAGGATGACGGTCTTGGCCTTCTGGCTGAGCCGCTCGCGCACGGACTGGAGCGAAATGAGCTTCTGGTCGGCGGCGATGAGCGCATCGAGGTCGGTGTCGGTGGGCAGCAGGTAGTTGACGCCGCCCGATTCGACCGCATGGCCCGCATAATAAAGAAGCGCCACATCGGCGCCCGCAGCCTTCTCGATGAAGCCGTCGACCGAACGGCGCAGGTCCTCGGTCTTGCTGTCGGCCGCGACCTCGGCCGCAAGCCCGAGCCGGGTCAGGACCTCGGCAATGGCGCGCGCGTCGCGCTCGGAATTGGGCAGCCGGGGCAAAGCGGCATAGGCCGTCTCGCCGATCACCAGCGCCACCCCCTTGAGGGGCTTGGCGTCCTGGGCGAGAGCGGAACCGGCCGCGAGCGCGACCAGCATGAAAGCGCCTAAGGCCGCGGTCACGGTCCTGGCGACGATATCCGTCAGATGTTGCATGACACCATATTAGCGCGTGATGGGGAAAAGTGGATAACGGTTTTCAGCATCGCAAGCGTTAACGTTTGAGCGCGCGCGCCTCGGCCAGGAAGCTCTCGACCTGCGCCATGTTGTGCGTCGCGCGGGCCTCGCGATAGACATCGAGCGCGGCCTCGAGGGCCTGGATCGCCTCGCCGGCGGCTTTGCGGCCGCCGCCGCGTTTGGCCAAAGTGAGAAGAGTGAGCCCGACATTGACCTGGGTGCGCGCCCATTGATGCGGTGACCGGTTCCGGCTGCGCTCTTCGAGCGAGGCGCGCAGCGTCGTCAGGGCCTTGCGGAGGGTCGCGGTTCCCGTCTCGCGCTCGCCCAGGCTGCGCAAGGCATTGCCGAGATTATTTTGCACCTTCGACCATTCCTGCGGCGCCCGTTCGCGAGTGAACTCCAGAAGGGCGGCGCGATGCGCATCGATCGCCTCGGCAAGGAGGCGGACGTCGTTGCGCGCTTCGCCCAGCATCTGCAGCACCGCCCCGAGATTGCTCTGAGTCAGGGCCCATTCGCGCGGCAAGGTCTCGCGCCGGCGCTCCGCGAGCGCCGCGCGGTAGGCGGCCGCGGCCTCCTGCAGATAGGCGGCACCGCCGCCGCGCTCGCCGATCATGGCAAGCGCCCCGCCGAGATTGTTCTGGGTCATGGCCCAGAGATAGGGAACCTCTTCGCGCGAGCGCTGGCCCAAGGCGGCACGATAGGCGGCGACGGCTTCCTTGAGAGGATCAAGGTCGTTCTCGCGCTGGCCGAGGGAGGCGAGCGCATTGCCGAGGTTGCTCTCGGCCATCGCCCAGTCGACCGGGGCGAGATCGGGCTTCAACTCTTCGAGCGCCGCGCGATAGGCGGCGATCGAGGCCCGCAGCGTCCCGGTCCCGCTCTCACGCTCACCGATGACGCGCAAGGTCATGGCGAGATTGCTTTGCGTGACACCCCATTGCAGCGGCATGTCGGCGCGGGTGCGGACTTCCATGGCGGCGCGATAGGCGGACGCGGCATCCGCGAGGAGCGCCGTCCCGCCCTGGCGCTCGCCCAGAATGTGGAGGACATTGCCGAGATTGTTCTGGGCGCCGGCCCAGTCGAGGGGCGTTGTGTCCCGGCTCAGGGTCGCGAGCGCCGCGGCATAGGCCTGCGCCGCCTGTTCCAGCCGCGCCGTGCCGACCTCGCGCTCGCCCAGCGTGTGCAGCACATTGCCGAGATTGTTCTGCGTCATGCCCCAGTCGACCGGATCGCTGTCGCGCGGAAAGGCGGCAAGGGCGGCGGTGAAAGCCCGGGCAGCGCGGTCGAGCTTGTCGGAGCCCGTCTCGCGGTCGCCCAGCGCGTGCAGCGCGATGCCGAGGTTGTTCTGGGTGCGGGCCCAGTCCTTGGGCGCCGTGGCGCTGCCGATCCTGCCAAGCGCCGTCTCGTAATAGGCGATGGCGCGCGTGAGACTCGCCACGTCGCCACGCCGGTCGCCATGCTCGGCCAGCGCATTGGCGGCCTCGAAGGTGTAGCGCCAGGCGAGGGCATCGTCCCATTTGGCGATCAACTCGTAAGCCCGGTCGTAATCCCGGGCGGCGGCAAGGTCATCGAGCGCGAGACGCGCGGCCTCGGCGCGCCGCGCATAGACGGCGGCATCGGCAATGCGGCGCTCCTTGATGCGCGCCTCCGCGGCATCGACCGACACGCGGCCTTCCTCGACGATCGTCACCGCCTGGTCGAGGAACTGGCGCGCCGTGGCGATGGCGCCTTCGCGGATCGCCTGGTCCGCCGCCTGGGCGAGGCGGGCGATCTCGGGGTTGTTGGGTTTGAGCGCGTCGCGCTCGGCGATCATCTGCCTGAGGGTCGCCGCCTGGGCGCGCAGGACTTTCTCCAGCGCTGCCGGATCCTTAGGGATGTCGGCCGCGCCCAGGGCGCGCAGGATGCCGTAGAGCGCATCGAGCGGCACGCCGTCCTTCTGGGCGACGGTCTCGACCTGCTTGCGCTCGGCGCCGGGAAGTCGGGTGATGGTCAGGAGCAGCTGCCGGCGCTCGCGGGTGATGAGCCCGTTTGGACCTTCAGCCTCGAGCGGCGCCGCGCCGAAATAGAGAAGGCGGCGCAGGCTCTCATTGATCCATGGCCGCTGCCGCGTGCCCGTGGCGAGATAGACCTCCTCGGTGACCATGCGCATGACGGTGCCGAATTCCTCGCCCTTGATGGCCGAGAGATGCCGTAGCAGCGCCGCGGCATAAGGACTATGCCCGCCCGGCGCGCCGTCGAGCGCGGCCCGGCCGGGCTCCGCCGCAAGCCCCACCACCATGCCGAGATTGTCGCTCGCCGCCTGGTCTTCGACGACGCTCATGCCGCGCGGGGGTCCGAGCCCGGTTGCGGCGATGGGCGCCGGCCGGTCGGCGCGGCCGGCCTTGAGCGTGGCGCCTGGCGGGAAAGGATTGGTGCGGCAGGCATCGAGCAGGAGGATGGTGACTGGCACGCCGCGTCTGAGACGCTCCATGATGCCGGAGAGCGGCACCAGCCTGTCGCGCGCATCGTCGAGCGCCGCGGGATCGGCATCGGTGGGCACGAGATAGTTCTCCCCGCCGGCTTCGACGCCGTGGCCCGAATAATAGAGGAGAGCGACATCGGCGCCCTCCGCGTCCTCGGCGAAACGCTCCAGATCGCGCTTGAGCCGCGCCGTATCGCGGTCGCTCACGGTGCGCGTGTCGAAGCCGAGCGCGGTGAGGAGCCCATCGACGGCGCGTGCGTCATTGGCCGGATTGGCGAGCGGCGTCACATGCGCGTAGGCCGACTGTCCGATGATGAGGGCGACCCCCTTGAGGGGCTTTGCCTCCTCGGCGGCGGCGAGGCCCGCGACAAGGACGGCCAGCACCAGCGCTGAGACCGCGGCCGTCACACGCCTGATCGCATCGCCGAGCGGATGGCACATAGGGCTATCCTAACGGAAATGCGCGGCGGGACGATGGCAAAATTATGCCGGCAGCCTCACGATACCGCCCTGGCGCAGCGAGGCGAGCGCCGCTTCGGCGATCGTGAGGCCCGCTTGCGCGTCGGCCGCGGTCACGGCCGCCGGCCGCCGGCTGCCGCGGATGCAGTCGACGAAATAGCCGACCTCGGTGTGGAGCGGGTCGTCCTGCGCCTCGATGAGAAGGTCGATCTCCCGCCGCTTCGCGCCATATTGGCGCAGATACGCGCCGGTCTCGAAATCGATGCCGCCGCGCTCGCCGACGATCTCGAGGCGGTCGGGCGGCGCCGCGTCGAGCGCGAAAGTCCAGGAGGTGGCGAGCGTCCAGGCGGCGCCATTGCGGTCGCGGGCGGTCACCATCGTCTGCGCGCGCTGCTCGCCGGCGGGGCTGCGCAGCGCCAGGACCTCGGCTGCCGGAACGCCCGCCATCCACAGCGCCAGGTCGATGTCGTGGATCATGGTCATCATGATGGGATCGATGTCGGGGTAGCGCAGCGCATGGCTGTCGTCGCGATGGCGCCGCGCGGTGAGCGACAGCACCCGGCCGATCTCGCCCGAGCCGACGATGTCGGCGATCATCCGATGCGGCTTGGAGAAACGCAGTACATGGCCGGGCAGGATGAAGGCGGGTCCCGCTGCGTCCTTCCCAACCAGGAGTCCGGCCTCGGCCGCCGTCATGGCCATCGGCTTTTCCACCAGCACCGGAATGCCGAGATCGAGCGCGCGCCGCGCCAGGGGAACATGCGTCTGCCCGGGCGTCGCGATGATGAGGCCGTCGGTCTTGTGGCGCTCGAGCAAAGCGATGATGTCGGTGCCCCAGTCGAGCGCGCCATAACGCTCGGCGGCACTCTGCGCCGCCGCCGCGTTGAGGTCGGCAACGCCGGCGAGTTCGACCTCCGGCATTCGTGCGATGACGCGCAAATGCTCTTCGCCGAAGAGGCCTACCCCGGCGAGCGCCAGCCTGACGCTCATGGCGCGGCGCCTTCGGCACCGGCGCCGCACACCAGTGCGCAGACATGCCGGCGGTCGGCGAGCTGCGGCAGGTTCCGGCGCAGGGCCGCGAGCGAGGCGGCACCCGAGAGATCGGCGGCGATGCCCATCTCGAACCACAGGAAACGCGAGGCCTCCGCCATCGCCTCGTCGCTGACGAGCACGATGTCGTCCACATTGCGTCGGACGGTCTCGAAGATGCGTTCGTCGGTGCGCCGGCAGCTCATGGTCGGCACGCGCGAGGTGACCTGATCGAGCGTGACCACATGCCCTTGATCGAGACTCGCTCTGAGCGTGGGCGATCCCTCGGGCTCGATCCCGATGATGCGGACTGCGGGGCGGCGCTCCTTAAGCGCCGTGGCGAGCCCTGAGATCAGTCCGCCGCCGCCGATGGCGATGAGGATGGCATCGATATCGGGAAGGTCCTCCAGGATCTCGAGCCCGAGCGTGCCTTGTCCCGCGACGACGAGCGGGTCGGCGAAGGGATGAAAATAGGCGGCGCCGGTCTTCGCCGCATGAGCGAGGGCGGCCTCGTTCGACCGGCTCCATTCATCGCCGACGATCTCGACCTCGGCGTTCCAGGCCTTCATCTTGGCCACCTTGGCGGGCGAGACATTGGTGGGCACGAAGATCCGCGCCGGCACTTTCGCCGCGAAGGCGGTGCGCGCCACGGCGAGGCCGTGATTGCCGCCGGACGCGGTGGTGATGCCGTTGGCGATCTCGCCCTGCGGCGCGCCGAGCAGCCGGTTCATGGCGCCGCGCGCCTTGAACGATCCCGTCACCTGCAGGCTTTCGAGCTTGAGCGTGACGCGGATCGGACGGGCGAGCGGCGACTGGAGCTGGTCGAGCGCGATGATGGGCGTACGCCTTATGTGCGGCGCGATGCGCCGGCGCGCCGCTTCGATGTCGTCGATGGTGGTGAAGGCGGTCGTCATCATTCGCTGCCGTTGACTTTCGCTATTGTGCGGCGCATGCGCTCCGCCTCGTTTCGGTCGAGCGCGCCGAATTCGAGCGCGCAGTGGAATTCGCCCTGGGGCGGAAGGATGCGCAGATGACCCTTGGCCTTCTCGGCCGTGTAGCCATTGGGATCGGCGGTGGCCGGCAGCATCAGTCCCAGCGCGTCCTGATCGCCGCCGCGACTCAGCCAGCGCACGCCGTGATCGAGCTCGTCCGGGCGGTGGCTGACGAAATCCGCGCTGCCGTCGGGCAGGAGCTGCAGGCTGTGCGCGAAGCCCGCCTCATCGACCCGGCAATCGAGCGAGAGGACGAGCTCGGGATCGATGGCCCGGCCCGCGACGATCCGGCGGTGCCGGCGCGGATCTTCGAGCATTTCAGCGAGGAGCGCGCGATGCGCCTCAGACGGCGTGAAGCCCATGGGCAATGCCGCGCGCACCCGCATGTGGCGCGGATCGTCGGGCGCGGTGTCGACGAGCCGGGCATTGTCGATGGGGCGGAAATTGATATGCGCCAGATACATGAGCTCCATCGGCGCCTCTCGCTTGAGGTTGCGGATGGTGAGCGCGGCGCGGATGCGCCCGCCGCGCTGCCCGAGCTTGACGAAGGGCTCGGCCACATAGTGATGGGTGAAGGCGACGCGATGGCGGTAGGTGCCGGCGAGGCCCATAAAGGGACCGCTCTCGTCCTCGCCGATGACGAGCCGCGCCTCCTGATAGAGCGCGTTCGGCAATTCGCCATGCAGCGGATGAGTGTCGTCCGGCCCCGGATTGCCCATGGCGGTGACGCCGCAATGGATGAAGAAGGCGCCATAATTGGCGAGATAGTCCTGGGTGGCGACCGGCTCGTCGAACATCGAGCCCATGGTGAGCCTGCGCCCGAAGAACAAGGCGTCCCAAATCTGCTGGCCGTGGAAGGGCAGGAGCTCGATATGGCCGGCCTCATTGGCGATGGCGAGGCCGGGAACCCCGCTCGCATAGCGGAAACATGCGGCGGTCAGGCCGCCATGGGTGGCAAGCACGTGACGCGCCGGCGTGAAGTGCTCTGGCCGCAAGGTGACGGTGACGGGATCGCGAGGCATGAGGTGATCTGCTACCAGGTGGGCCCAGGGATCATGCCGTCTTTCGCGGGAGTCGCGCAAGCCTGTTGGGCTCGGCCCTGAGGCCCATGCGGGCGAGGAGCGCGGCCGAGGCCGCATTGCATTCCTTGAGCAGCCGGCGCTCGTCCACCGTCACGAAGCGGCCTTCCTCCAGCACGACGCGGCCGTTCACGATCACCCAGTGGACCGATTTCGAGCGCGCCGAATAGAACAGGGCACGGATCATGTCGGTGGTGGGGATCAGCTCCGGCCGGTCGAGCGTGTGGATCACGAGATCGGCGCGCTTGCCGACTTCGATCGAGCCGATACGGTCGTCCATGCCGCAGGCCCGGGCGCCGGCGCGCGTCGCCATGCCGAGACCGTCCTCGGCCACCAGGTAGCTCCTGTCGCCATGCGCCTCGCGCGCGGTCAGCACGGCGAGGCTCGCCTGCCGCCACAGGTCGAAATCGTTCGACCAGTTGGCGGAGTCGGAGCCGAGCGCGACATTGGCGCCGCGCCGCCACAGCTCCGCGTGCCGGCCGTGGAAGCAGCCGCCGTGACCCCACATCATCGAGGCGGCGGGCGCCCAGGCGATGCTCGTGCCCTTGCCGAGCAGCGCCTCGCATTCGGCATCGCTCAGATGATTGGCATGGCCGAAGGTGACATTGCGGTCGAGGAAGCCGATCTTGTCGAGATGGAGCAGGGGATCGGTGCCGAAGCGCTTGCGGTCGGCTTCGGTGTCGGCGGGGCTGTAGGACTGGTGCAGGTTGAGGACGACGCCGGCCGCATCGGCGCGGCGCTTGGCCTCGACCATCAGTTCCTCGCTCGCGGTGCCGAGGCCCAGCACCGCGACATGGCCGGTGACCAGCGCATCGGGATCTGCGTTGCGGTGCAGCTCGCGCCCCATCATGGCGAGTGCCTCGGCGCGGTCCTTGGGGGCGCGCTTGAGCTCGGGATGAAGCCGTGCCTGGGTGGCGCAGGCGCTGCAGCCCGACTCGACCATGCCTTGCGCGAAACCCTGCGGCTGGTCCCAGATGAAGGCATCGCCGATCATGGCGCGGATGCCGACATCCTCCGCCGCGCGCGCCGCGGCGTCGGGCGTCAGCACGGTGCCTGCCTCCATGAAGCAGGTGGTGCCGTTGCGGATCATCTCCAGCGCGGCGAGCGCCACCGCCAGATACTCCTCCTCGTCATTGACCGTGTTGTAGAAGACGCTCTCGAAAGTGTCGAAGGCGTCGGTCTCGGCCATGTGGTCGGGCAGCGCGCCGCGGAACAGCTGGAAGGAGGCATGCAGGTGGCATTCGATGAAGCCCGGATGGACCGGCGCCCCCGCGGCATCGATGCTGCGCCTGCCGGTGTAGCGCGCCGCGATATCCGCGTCATCGCCGACGGCGATGATGCGGCCCTTGTCGATGGCGACGGCGCCATGCTGGAAGATGCGGCTCTCGTCGTCCATGGTGATGACATAGGCATGCCGGATCACGAGATCGACGGAGAGGCGCGGGGCGTTGGTCATGTGCTGTGCTTCCGGCCGATGAGGTTGGAGAGGAACACCAGGCAGACGAGGAGGGCGAAGAGGAGGGCGGCGAGCGCGTTGATCGAGGGATCGACGCCGCGGCGCATGAGCCCCCAGACCAGGACCGGGACCGACTGCCCATTGCCGATGTTGAACCAGGTGACGACGAACTCATCGAGCGAGAGCGCCGCCGCGAGGAGGGCCGCGCCCACGACCGAGGAACGGATCTGCGGGAAGGTGATGTCGCGGAAGGTCTGGAACGGCGAGGCGCCGAGATCGCGTGCCGCCTCGAGGGTGGCGAAATCGAAGGTTTCGAGGCGCGCATTCATGGTGAGCACGACGAAGGGCAGGCTGACCAGGACATGGCCGATAGCGGCGTTGCGCAGGCCCTGCGCGAGGCCGAGCGCATGAAAGACGACGGCGAGCGAGATGCCGATGACGAGGAGCGGCACGACGGCGGGCAGGAGGCTCAGGCCGAGAAGGGCGCGCCTCAGGCGATGCTGGGCGAGCTTCATTACGCCGAAGGCGAAGGCGGCGCCGAGGAGGCCCGCGACTATGGCCGACACCCCGGCCAGGATGAGGCTGTTGGCAAGCGCCGCGGTGATGAGCGGATTGGCCAGAGCGTTATGATACCAGGCCAGGGTGAGGCCCTCGATCGGCATCGAGAGCCGGGGCGAGGTGGTGAAGGAGAAGATGACGATCACCGCCACCGGCGCATAGAGATAAAGCAGCACGAGTGCCACGAAGCCGCGCGCGACAAGTCCCGATGCGCGCACGCTCACCATACCGTCACCTTGCGGATGACGCGCAGGACGAGCGCATAGATGACGAGCACCGCGGTGATGGTCACGAAGGCCAGCGCCGCCCCCAAGGGCCAGTTGGAGCCGATGCCGCGGAACTGATCGGCGATGACATTGCCGATGAGCAGGCTCTGGGTGCCGCCGACCAGCGTCGGGGTCACGAAATCGCCGGCCGAGAGCAGGAAGGCAAAGGCGAAAGCGGTGCTGAGCCCCGGCATCGCCATCGGCACCAGAATGGTGCGGATGAGGGTGGTGCCGCGCGCGCCCAGGTCGCGCGCCGCCTCGAGATAGTCGCGCGAGATATTGGCCATCGCCGAATAGATCGGCAGCACGCAGAGCGGCAGCAGAAGTCCGGTCAGGGTGACGACGATGGCGAAATTGCTGTAGATCAGGAATTCGAGCGGCCGGTCGATGAGGCCGAGCCACTGCAGCGTCGAATTGAGCAGGCCCTGCTTGCCGAGAATGGTGCGCCAGGCATAGATGCGCACCAGATAGCCGCTGAACAGCGACAAGAGCACGAGCTGCAGGATGAGCGCGCCGCGCTTTTCCAGGACGAAGCGCATCACATAGGCGAGCGTGAAGGCGATGGGCACCACGATGAGGGCGGTGACGAAGCCGACGGCGATGGTGCGATAGAGGAGGACGCGATAGAGCGCCGAGGTCGCGATCTTCTGGTAGTTGGCGAAGGTGAAGTCGGGGATCATCACGAAGCCTTCGGCCCGCCAGAAGCTTAAAGTGAAAAGCGCCAGCATCGGCAGGGCGAAGAAGATCACGTAGAAGGCGGACGCGGGCAGGAGCGGACGCGCCAGGGCGCCCGCTTCGCTCCATCGCCCGAGACCCTGGGCCTCGAGCCTTACCGCCGCGGCATCGACCGCCATTCTTCGATCTGAACCTCAGGCGACCTTGTATTTCTGCCAGGCCTCGACCCAAGCGGGGGCGCCGACGATGTCGCCCTCGGCATTCTGCGGCGGGACCACGACCTGGGTGCCGAGAATGCCGCCGCCCGGCTGACGCACATTCTCATAAGGATAGATGTCGCGCACCGAAGGGTCGAGGATGTCGAAGGCTTTTTCCACCGTGCAGCCCGAGCCCAGCTCCTTGGCCAGCGCCGCATTCGAGTCCGCCTGGGTGATGAAGTCGATGAAGGCATAGGCGTTGTCGATATTGGGGGCATCGACGGCGATGGCATAGGCGTCCGACCAGAAGAAGGTGCCGTCCTTGGAAGGCGAGCCGACCACGAGCTTGACGCCTTTCTCCTTGGCGATGAGCGTCTGATAGGCCCAGCCGCCGATGCCGAGCGAGGCGTCGCCGCGCACCATGACGTCCGCCATGTCGCCATGCGAGGCACCGATGGTCACGACATTGGGCTTCACCTTGAGCATGGCCTCGACCGTCTGGTCGAGTTGAGCCTGCGTCAGTCGGCTCGGCTCCTTGAAGCCGAGCGATGTGGCGAAGAGCCAGATATTGCCGAAGGGATCGTCGAGCAGCACCAGCTCGCCCTTGTATTTGGGGTCGGCGAAGTCGGTATATTTCTCCGGCATTGCATCCCATTTCGCGGGATTATAGACGCAGGGTTCGTCGCCCCAGATCATCGGAATGCCATAGGTCTTGCCGTCGCGGGTGAGCCAGGGCGCGTCCTTGAAGGCGGGAAAGAGGCCTTGCGCGCTCGGGATGCGGCTCATGTCGAGGGGCTGGAACAGCTCGACCTTGGAGGCGAGGATGGCGCGCTGGAAATCCTTGTTGGGGGTCAGGAGGTCCATCGACCCGCGCCCGCCGGTGTTGA
>JBFWNN010000017.1:73949-88192 GCA_050251035.1 Parvibaculaceae bacterium | reverse complement strand
CCCCCCCCCCCGGAGCAGAGATTCCGATGCAATGCCGGAACGATTGTCGTCTGTTCCCCCTCACCCTCCCATTGCTGCGCAATGGGTCCCTCCCTCTCCCCCGTTGGGGGCGAGGGTAGAGAGCATCCGAGTAGGATAGAGAAGGGTTCAGCTCCGCTTGGCGCGGCTGTCGGCGATGACGCACAGCATCTCGAACAGGAGATTGGCGGCGTTGAGCGCCGTCTGGCCGGTCGGGTCGAAGACCGGCGCCACTTCGCAGATATCGGCGCCGACCAGATGCTTGCCCTGCAGGCTGCGGATCATCACCTGCGCGTCGCGCACCGAGAAGCCGCCGACTTCCGGAACGCCGGTGCCCATCGCATAGGCGGCGTCGAGGCCGTCGATGTCGAAGGTGATGTAGGTGCGCCCCGTTCCGGTGACGCGGTCGATCTCGCGGATCACCTGCTCGCGCCCGATCGTCTCGAACTCATCCATGGTGATCAGGCGGAAGCCGGCATCGGCGCCCCATTGCACGTCGTTCTCGCTGAAGCGGCTGCCGCGCAGGCCGATCTGGATGACGCGCTTGGGATCGACGAGGCCTTCCTCGACGGCGCGCCGGAAGGTGGTGGCGTGGTTGATCTTGGTGCCGAGCAGCTCATCGAGCGTATCGGCATGCGAATCGAAATGGACGACGCCCACCGGATTGTCGCGCGCGATGACGCGCAGGATCGGCAAGGGCACCGTGTGGTCACCGCCGATGGCGATCGGTGTGGCGCCCGCTTTTTGGATGTCGCGGAAGAATTCCTCGATGAGGCCGATGCTGGCCGCGGGGTCGAGCGCGTTCACCGTGGCGTCGCCGACATCGGCGACATTGCACAGGCGGAAGGGGGCGATGCCGCTCGTCGGATGAATTTGCCGGATGATGCGCGAGGCCTCGCGCACCGCGGCCGGACCGTGACGCGCGCCGGAGCGGAAGTTCACGCCCATGTCGAAGGGGACGCCGGCGATGGCGATGTCGATCTCGGGTCCGACGGGCAGCCGCGGCGTGCGCAGGAAGGTGGCGACATCGGCGAAGCGCGGGGTCTTGGCGGAATCGGGGGGCTGGAAGCGCGGGTCGTTTTTCACTGAGGAGTCTTTCTTTATTCCGATTATCGAAAGTATATTCCGAAATATAAAATGTACGAGCGCGGGCGCCCTGTCAATCCGCGAAAGCCGGACGTGGAAAAATCAGCTCCGACCGTTGCCCAGGCTGGCGAGCTGCGGCCCCAACCGGCCGGCGATGTCGTTGAGCAGCGTCACGGCATTGGCGATCGACAGCGTGGCGACGAAAGCATCGCGCAGGCCGAGAAGGCCCAGGCTGAAGACGACGCCGGCATCGCCCGTCTGGATCGGAACCGCCACCGCGAGCGTCGCCTCGTCGAGCTCGTCGTCGGAAAGCGCATAGCCCTTGGCGCGCGCGTCCGCCAGGGCGCGGCGGATATCGGCGGGCTTCGTCGGCGTGCGCGGCCGGAACTTGCGCACCGGCTGCGCCAGGACACGGGTGATGACCTCGTCCGGCTGATGCGCGAAGAGGATGCGCCCGACGGCCGTGGCATTGATCGGGAAATTCTGCCCGGGATGGACCGAGGTGCGCGCCGGCTCGCGCGGCATGAAGGCGCAGCACAGATCGACGCGCTCATCGGCATAGCGCGCGAGATAGGCGGTGAGATCGAGCCGGTCGGCGAGCGCCTGAATCTCGGGCTCGCAGATGCTGCGCAGCCTCTCGGTGCTGATGCTCATCTGGAACATGCGCTGCAGGCGCCCGCCGAGGCGGTAGCGCGCGCGCCGACCTTCGGTCGCGACGAAGCCGATGTCGACAAGGTTGCGCAGGAGCCGGAGCGCCGACGGCATGGGCAGGCCGACGCGCTCGGCGACATCGCTCAAGGACAGGCCTTCCGGCGCGGCGGCGATGATCTCGAGGATGCGCGCCGCGCGCTGGAGCGGAGTTGAGGTCTGGCCTGACATCGTGATGAGACTCCCTGCGTGCTCAGCATCTGCCATACTATTCTTCTCGCCAAAAGTGTGGACCGCCACGGCTTCGGCATCTCCCTGCGATTTGACCCGGTTTGCGCCGCCTCCCGAGGGAGGCGGTTGACATCGATCGCTCCCTAGACCAAACTGCCAATAAATGAAAGATAATTCCGAAAATCGGAATTATAAGAACAACTTTGGACGGACAGGAGGACTGACATGAGAATTCTCGATCAAGCGCTTTTGGGCTCGCTGGCGATGGCGGCGCTCATCGGCACGGCCCAGGCCGAAGGCAGCATCACGGTGGTGTCCTGGGGCGGTCTCTACACCCAGACGCAGAAAACCTCCTTCTACGAGCCCTTCAGCAAGGCGACCGGCATTGCGGTGAAGTCGGAAGATTGGAACGGCAATCTCGGCCAGATCCGCGCCCAGGTCGACGCCAAGAACGTGACCTGGGACGTGGTGATCGGCGATTCGGCTTTCGCCAAGAAAGGCTGCGAAGAGGGCTTCCTCGAAAAGATCGATCCCGCCGTCACTCAGGATGCCGCCGCCGACTTCCTTCCCGGCAGCATCACCGAATGCGGCGTCGCCAGCGTCGTCTGGGGCTATGTCATCGGCTATGACGAGCGCAAGGTGACGTCGAAGCCGGGCTCGGTCGCCGATTTCTTCGACCTCCAGAAATATCCCGGCAAGCGCGCTCTGCCGAAACGGCCGGAATCGACGCTCGAATTTGCCCTGATGGCCGACGGCGTCGCCGCCAAGGACGTCTATAGCGTGCTGGCGACGCCCGAAGGCGTCGAGCGCGCCTTCAAGAAGCTCGACACGATCAAGAGCGAGGTCGTGTGGTGGGAAGCGGGCGCCCAGCCGCCGCAGCTTCTGAATGACGGCGAGGTCGCCATGGCGGTCTCTTTCGCCTCGCGTCTCGTCGGGCCGGTCCTCGAGGACAAGAAGCCCTTCGGCATTCTCTACGACGGCATGCTCAACGACCTCGACACCTGGATGATTCCCAAGGGCTCGCCGCACAAGAAGGAAGCGGAGGACTTCATCAAGTTCGCCAGCGCCCCCGACCGCCAGGCGGAGCTCGCGACTTTTGCCGGCCACGCCCCTGTCCGCGTGTCGGCGATCGCGCTGGTCGGCAAGCACCCGACGGCGGGCGTCGACATGAAGCAGTTCATGCTCACCAACCCCGACAACCAGAAGAATGCCACCGCCATCGACGCGCAGTTCTGGGCCGACAACCTCGACGACCTCAAGGAACGCTTCAACGCCTGGCTCGCGCAATAGGACCATGCCGCGGCGGGATCCGTCCTGCCGCGGCCATACCGCTGCTCATCGGATTTCGCCATTTCATGACTTCGCTCGTCTCGCTCCGCAACATCCAGAAGACCTATGACGGCAAACAGCTGGTCGTGAAGGCGCTCGATCTCGAGGTCAGCGAAGGCGAGTTCCTCACGCTGCTCGGGCCTTCGGGTTCGGGCAAGACCACCGTTCTGATGATGCTGGCGGGCTTCGAGACGCCGACCGCGGGCGAGATCGTGCTGGCCGGCGAGCCGGTAACCCGCCTGCCGCCGCAACGGCGCGGCATCGGCATGGTGTTCCAGAACTATGCGCTCTTCCCCAACATGACGGTCGCCGAGAATCTGGGCTTTCCGCTCGAGGTGCGCAAGCTCGCGGCCGCCGACATCCGTGCCCGCGTCGAGACGTCGCTCGCCATGGTGCGCCTGACGCCGTTTGCCGATCGCAAGCCGGCGCAATTGTCGGGCGGCCAGCAGCAGCGCGTGGCGCTCGCCCGCGCCCTCATCTTCGAGCCGCGCCTGGTTTTGATGGACGAGCCCTTGGGCGCCCTCGACAAGAACCTGCGCGAGCAGATGCAGTATGAGATCAAGCAGATCCATGAGCGGCTGGGCGTCACCGTCGTCTATGTCACCCATGACCAGTCGGAAGCGCTGACCATGTCCGACCGGGTCGCGGTCTTCAATGACGGCGTCATCCAGCAGATCTGCCCGCCCAAGGAGCTCTATGAGAGCCCGGCCAATTCCTTCGTGGCGGGCTTCATCGGGGAGAACAACCGCCTTCCGGGCGTGGTGCAGAAGATCATCGCCGACGAATGCCTGGTCGAGATCGCGCCCGGCCGCGTGGTCAAGGCCCGTAAGGTCGGCGTCTCGGCCCCGAAAGATGTGACGACGCTCTCCATTCGTCCCGAAAGGGTGAGACTGTCGCCGCAGCGGGGCGAGGTCGATACCGTGATCGACGGCGAGGTCGAGACCGTCCTCTATCATGGCGACCATATCCGCGCGCATCTGAAGGGCATCGGTCCCTCCACCTTCGTCATCAAGCTGCCCAATGCCAATGGCGCCGCCGGCAAGCTCAGGGCCGGGGCGCATGTCGCGATCGGCTGGGCGTCGTCCGACTGCCTGGCGCTCGACCAGGCGGATGCCTGACGTGACGGCGCCCTGGTCCGCCGCGGCCGAGCATGCGGCGAGCGAGATACCGATGCCGGCCGATCTCGAGGCCGCGGCCCGCAAGGTCGAGCGCCGCCAGGGCCTCGAAGCTTCCTTGCTCATCCTGCCGCTCATCGTCCTCATCGCCTTCGCCTTCCTCGTTCCCGTCGGCCTTCTGCTGTTCAAGAGCGTCGACAATCCGGTGATCGCCGACGGCCTGCCGCAGACCTTGCGGCAGCTCGACGGCTGGTCGTCGGAAGACGGCCCGCCGGCCGAATCCGCCTATGCGGCGCTCAAGGCGGATATCGAGAAAGCGCAAGGCGAGGGCAGCCTCGGCACGATCGGCGCCAGGCTCAACCAGGATTATCCCGGCGCCCGCAGCCTGCTGCAGACGACCGCGCGCAAGCTCAAGACGGCGACGGGCGGACCGGCGAAGGACCTGTTCCTCGCCATCGACAAGCGCTGGGGCGAGCCGCAGGTCTTCGCCGCCATCCGCAATGCCGGCAGCCGCCTCACCGGCAATTATTATCTGAACGCGCTCGACCTCACCCGCGGCGTCGACGGCGACATCATCGCCAAGCCCGAGGGGCAGCGGCTGCATGTCAATCTCTTCACGCGCACGATGTGGGTGAGCGCGCTCACCGCCTTCGTTTGCTTCCTGCTCGCTTATCCGATCGCCTATCTGCTGGCGCATCTGCCGGAGCGGCGCGCCAATCTCCTGATGATCATCGTGCTCCTGCCCTTCTGGACCTCGATCCTGGTGCGCATCACCAGCTGGATCGCGCTCCTGCAGAAGCAGGGCGTCGTCAACGACACGCTGGCCACCCTGGGCGTGATCGACGAGGCGGGCCGGCTCGCCTTGATGTACAACATGACGGGCACCGTCGTCGTCGGCACCCATATATTGCTGCCCTTCTTCATCCTGCCGCTCTACAGCGTGATGAAGACGGTCAATCCCAATCTGGTGCGCGCCGCGACCTCGCTGGGCGCCAGCCCCTTCACCGCTTTCCGGCGCGTCTATTTTCCGCTGACGGTGCCGGGCATTTTCGCCGGCTCGAGCCTCGTCTTCATCCTGTGCACCGGCTATTTCATCACCCCGGCGCTGGTCGGCGGCCAGAACGGCCAGCTCATCAGCAACATCATCGCCTATCACATGCAGCAATCGCTGAACTGGGGCCTCGCCGCCGCCTTGAGCACGCTCCTCCTGGTGCTCATCGGCATCGTCTATTTCATCTATACGCGCATCGTGCGCGATGGGCGGTGAGGCCATGTTCCTGACGCTCTCGCCCACCGCGGGTCCGCTCGAGAAACTGTGGCATGTGATCTTTTCCGGCCTGTGCCTGGCGATCTTCGCCTTCCTCATCCTGCCGCTCGTCATCGTGGTGCCGCTCTCCTTCAACGCGGAAGCCTATTTCACCTTCACCCGCGAGATGCTGGCCTTCTCGCCGGAAGCCTTTTCGCTGCGCTGGTACCGTGAGCTCTTCACCAACCCGCAATGGGCGACGGCTTTCCGCAACAGCCTGCTCGTCGCATTGGGCGCCACCGTCATCGCCACGACGCTCGGCACGCTCGCCGCCCTGGGCCTCGCCAAGCTCAAGCCGGCTTTGCGCGCCTCGGTGATGATCGTGCTCCTGTCACCGATGATCATCCCGATCGTCATCGTCGCCGCGGCGCTCTATTTCTTCTTCACGGCCATCGGCTTGGCGCAGACCCTGACCGGCCTCATCCTGGCGCATGCGATGCTGGGCGCGCCCTTCGTCGTGACCACGGTGCTCGCCACTTTGTCGGGTTTCGACTGGAACCTGGTGCGCGCCGCGGCGAGCCTGGGAGCGGGACCCGTCCGCACTTTCCGGCGGGTGACCTTGCCCGCCATCGCCCCCGGCGTCATCTCGGGCGGGCTTTTCGCCTTCATCACCTCGCTCGACGAGGTGGTGGTGGTCATGTTCCTGGCGAGCGTCGACCAGCGCACCGTGCCGCGCCAGATGTGGAGCGGCATCCGCGAGCAATTGAGCCCGACCATCCTGGCAGCGGCGAGCCTCCTCATCTTCGCGTCGTTCCTTCTCTTGCTCTTCGCCGAGATGATCCGGCGACGCAACGCGGCGACGCGTGTCGCGAACACGAAGGAATGACCATGGATATGTCCACCACCGGCGACCATGAAGCTCTGGTCGACAGGGCGCTCGACGTCGACGGCATGATCGCCGCCTGCCAGGCGGTCATCCGCGTGCCGAGCCTCTCCTATGAGGAGGGCTCGGTCGGGCGACTCTATGCCGATCATCTGCGCAAGCTCGGCTTCGACGAGGTCGAGATCGATCCGAACGGCAATGTTGTCGGGCGCCTGCGCGGCGCCGGCAACGGCCCGTCGCTCATGATCAACGGCCATATCGACCATGTGCCGCCGGGCGAGATGGCCGATCCCTATTCGGGCGCGATCGTCGACGCGGCGCGCTGGGGCGAGACGGGCCGGGCCATCTATGGCCGCGGCACCTGCGACATGAAATGCAATGTCATGGCAAGCGCCTATGCGGTCGCCGCCATCAAACGCGCCGGCCTTACGCTCAATGGCGATGTCGTCTTCGTCGCCGACGTCGCCGAGGAGGTCGATTCGCCGACCGGCGTCATATCGGTCATCGCGCGCGGCATCCGCGCCGATTACGGACTCAACACGGAATCGACGCGGGGCCACGTCCATATCGGCCATCGCGGCAAGATCGACTGCGAGCTCGAGGTGCATGGCCGCACGTCGCATGCCTCCGAGCCCGGCAACGGCCTCAATGCCGCCTATCAGGCGGTGCCGCTGCTCGAGGCGCTGCGCCGCTACGCCGAGGGCTTGCGCGATGATCCGCTGCTCGGGCCCGCCACCGTCACCGTCATCTCGGTGCGCACCAGCCCGGACAACGGCACGGCGGTGGTGCCGGACCGCTGCGTGGTGCGTGTCGACCGCCGCTATGTCAGGGGCGAGACGGCGGACAGCTGCGAACAGGAAGTGCGGGCGCTGATCGCGGGGCTCGAAGCGAGCGTGGCGGGCTTCCGATGCGATTACCGCCTCATGACCCATTATCCCCTGATGTATGTGGCGCCCGACAATCCCGTCGTCGCCGCCGCCTTGGCGGCGCGCCAGGACGCGCTCGGCGAGAGCGGCGAGCCCGGCGCCTGGCGTTTCGGCGTCAACGGCACCTTCATGTGCCGGGCCGGCATTCCGACGGTCGGCCTGGGCCCCGGCAACGAGAAATGGGCGCATACGCCCGACGAGCATATCCGCATCGACGACCTGATCGAGACCTGCCGCATCTGGACCCGCCTCATCATGCGCGTCTGCGGCGTCTCCTCGCCAAAACAGTGAAAGGATCGAACTCATGAGCAGACTTCTTCAGACCGGACTCAATGCCGGCAAGGACCCCTTGGTCAAGGTGGTGGGCGGCGAAGGCGTGCGCTTCATCCTCGCCGACGGCCGCAAGGTGATCGACGGCAGCACCACCGGCGGGCCGCTCGGCCATCGCCATCCCGACATGGTCGAGGCGCTGCACAAGGCGGCCGAGACGCCGGTCATCAACGAAGGCTGGTTCTGGGCCGAGCGCGAGCAGGCGGCGGACGATCTGATCGACATCGCTTTCGCCGGCGAAGGTAAGTGGGTGGGCGCGGTGCGTTTCTTCCTGTCGGGCAGCGAGGCCAATGATCTCGCTCTGACCTTGTCGCAGGCCTTGACCGGGCGTACGGCGCTCGCCACGCGCGAGCGCGCCTATCACGGCATGGCGGGCCTCGCGCGCCAGATGACGGTGCAGCCGCATTGGCATGGCGGCCTCGCCGTCCAGGGCGGCGGCACACGGCCGGTGCCCAATCCGGTGCCGGTGCGCGTCATTCCGGCACCCCTCGGCGCCAAATATGGCGTCATCGACGACAAGCGGCCTTTGGCCGAGCGGCTGAAACGCGTGGAGGCGACACTCTCCGACACTGCGGCGACACTCATCGACTACACCCAGGGCGGCATCTATTACGACGCGGCCTATCAGGACTTCGTCGCCAGGGCGGCGCGCAAGGCGGGCTCCCTGTGGATCGCCGACGAAGTGGTGACCGGGCTCGGCCGCAGCGGCCGCTGGTTCGCCTTCCAGGGCGGCGCCGAGCGTCCCGACATGGTGACGCTCGGCAAGTGCCTCGCGGGCGGGTCGTCGCCCGCCGGCGCCGTCGTCCTGTCCCAGGCCCTGGTCGATGAGCTCAAGGACAAGAGCTGGCAGACCTACAGCACCTTCCGCGCCCATCCGGTTGCGGTGGCCTGCATCCGCGCCTATCTGCGCGTCGTCAAGCGCGATAACCTCATGGCGCGCGCGCGCGACATGGCGCGGAAGCTCGAGGAGGGCCTCGTCGCCATCGCCCAGAGGCATCCGAGCGTCGCGCGCGTCGACGGCTTCGGCCTGCATTGGACCATCGAGCTGCACGGTCCCGACTGGCGCGACTGGTATGCCGACACGGTCGAGCCGCCGATCGCGTCGCGCGTCGCGGCGCGCGCTTTGGAGGCGGGCGCCGTGATCGGCACCAGCGGCGAGGAGACCTCGCTCTTCCTGTGCCCGCCCATGGTGACGTCCGACCAGGAGATCGACGAATTGCTGCAGGCCCTCGATCACGGGCTCGAACTCGCCGACCGGGAATACGCGCGGGCCGCGGCGTGACGGAGGAGACGATGAGCACGAAGGATTTGCAGGCCGTCGTCCAGTCCTATCTGGACGCCCTCTATCATGGCGACGTGGAGCTCTTCCGCAAGGTGTTCCATCCGCAGGCGCGATTGTTCTCGGCGACGGGCGGCACACTGACCGCCCTCGATCTCGACCAGTATATGGAGATCGTGAAGGGCCGGCCCTCGCCGGCCGCGCGCCGGGATCCGCGCCAGGACGAGGTCGTCTCCCTGGTTCGGGCGAGCCCGACCACGGCCCATGCCCGGCTGAGGAACGCCTATCTGCCGAAACACTTCACCGACGATCTGACCCTCGTCCATATCGACAGCGACTGGCGGATCATCGCCAAGGTCTGGCATTTCGACATCGCGTGAGGCGGCGGTATCAGGGAATATCAGGGATTATCAGGGAATTTCGCGAAAAGTCTCTGACTCAGCGATTTCAAAGACTTAGGTTTTCGAGCAGGGAATTTCAAAGTCTCAAGCAGGAATCCGGCGCGGATTATTCACCGGTGAATAGAATGAGATTGAAATCCCGGAACTGAACACAAGCGCCCGCGAGCTGTCGCTTGCGGGCGCGTCTGTTCCGATCCTGATATTTCCCAACTATCACGGTCTGGTCGTAATATCAATATCGCGTCCTCTTGATCGTTCGCGGGAACTTCCTGCACCATGGGCGCGTTCTCCGGCGATGGCGGCCGAAATCATCACATGACATAAAGGAAGGGCAAGCAATGGCAATGGCAATGGCGAAGAACACGATTTGCCTGTGGTACGACAAGGACGCCGAGGATGCGGCGCGTTTCTACGCCAAGACCTTTCCCGACAGTGCGGTTGGAGCCATCCACCGCGCCCCGAGCGACAATCCGAGCAGCAAGGCGGGCGACGTCCTGGTGGTGGACTTCACGGTCTGCGGCGTGGCCTGCGTCGGCCTCAATGGCGGCACGGCCTTCAAGCACAGCGAAGCCTTCTCCTTCATGATCGCGACCGATGACCAGGAGGAGACCGATCGCTACTGGAACGCCATCGTCGGCAATGGCGGGAAGGAGAGCGACTGCGGCTGGTGCAAGGACAAATGGGGCATCTCCTGGCAGATCACGCCGCGGGTCCTGTTGGATGCGATGGCCGCCGGCGGTGGTGAGGCCAAGCGCGCTTTCGACGCGATGATGACCATGCAGAAGATCGACGTCGCGAAGATCGAGGCGGCACGACGGGGCTGAGCTCGGCGCATGCTCGCGGCCTTATTGCGCCGGTGCGACCCGCCAGATTCGGTTGCCGACGTCGTCAGCCACCAGCAATGCGCCGCCGCGGTCCAGGGCGACGCCGACCGGCCTGCCGAATGCCGTGTCATCGGGACCGAGGAAACCGGTCAGGATGTCCTGCGGCGGACCGGACGGCTTGCCCGCCGTGAAGGGGACGAAAATCACCTTGTAGCCGCTGCGCGGCATGCGGTTCCATGAGCCGTGCTGGCCGATAAAGGCGCCGTTCTTGAACGCCGCGCCGAACCGGTCGCCGGTATTGAAGGTGAGGCCGAGCGAGGCCGTGTGCGGACCGAGCGCATAATCGGGCTTGATCGCCCGGGCGACCAGCTCGGGCTTCTGCGGCTCGACGCGCACATCGACATGCTGGCCGAAATAGCTGTAGGGCCAGCCATAGAAGCCGCCGTCTTGGACCGAGGTCATGTAGTCCGGAACCAGATCGCTGCCGATCTCGTCACGCTCATTGACGACCACCCAAAGCGCGCCGCTTTCCGGATTCCACGACAGACCGTTGGGATTGCGCAAGCCCGAGGCGAACAAGCGCATCCGGCGCGTCGCCAGATCGATCTCATGCACCGCGGCGCGATTCTCTTCCTCGGCCATGCCATTCTCGCCGACATTCGAATTGGAGCCGACGGTCGCGTAGAGCTTGGTCCGATCCCGGCTGGCGATGACATCCTTCGTCCAATGGTGATTGCGGCCGGCGGGCAGGTCGACGATTTTTTCCGCCTTGGCGGTTATCTCGTCCGCGCCGTCGGCATAGGGAAAGGCCACGATGGCGTCGGCATTCGCGACATAGAGCCTGCCGTCGAGCAGCGCCATGCCGAAAGGCGAATTGAGGCCGGTGAGAAACAGCGTCTTTGTTTCTGCGACGCCATCACCGTCACGGTCGCGCAACAGCGAGATCCGGTTGGCGCTCGGCGTTTCCGCGCCCGCCTGGCTCTGGAACAGGTCCACGAACCAGCCGCGCAAGCTGAATCCCTGGTCGGGCTTCGGCGGAGCGTTGCTCTCCGCCACCAGCACGTCGCCATTCGGCAGGACGTGAAGCCAGCGCGGATGATCCAGCCCCTTGGCGAACTCGTTGACTTTCAAGCCGGGAGCGGCGGTCGGCATCGTCCCCTCGGGCCACGGCGTGGCCTTGGCGACGTGCACGGTGGGGATCAGAGTGGGATTGGGCTCGGGCAAGGTCGGATCGGGCCCATAGCCTTGCTCGATAGGGACTGTCGCCTGCTCGCGGGAAAACAGGAACACCGCCCCGCCGGCGGCGATGCAGACCAAGACCAGGACGAAAAGGGCGCCGAGCAGCTTTTTCACGTGAACCTCACCGGACAGCAAACGCGCGTCCGGCGCTTTCGTTGCAGACGGCATTGCCGATGCTGGTGCCGGACGCAGAGCTGTTTCACTTTTCTGTGGCTTTTACTGAATTTCCCTGCGAATCCATGGGCAGGATTGGCTCTCCTGGATGAACGGGCGAAAGGATGATTCGCGTGGCTGACCTGAAGATACCGCGGCGCGGCTTCACCCCGGCCGAATTCGAGCGCCGCATGGCGCGGGCGCAGACGATCATGGACCGTCATGGCTTCGACGCGCTCCTCGTCACCTCGCCCCCCAATGTCCGCTATTTCACCGGCTTCGACACGCAGTTCTGGGAAAGCCCGACGCGGCCCTGGTTCGTCGTGGTGCCGCGCGACCGCGATCCGATCGCGGTCATCCCCGAGATCGGCGGGCCGGAAATGGCGCTGACCTGGGTCAGGGACATTCGCACCTGGCCGGCGCCGGTGCCCGAGGACGACGGCCTGTCGCTGCTCGCCGCGACGATCTCAGGGCTTAGCCGCAAATTCGGCCGCATCGGCGCCGAACTCGGCCGCGAGATGGCGCTGCGCATGCCGGTCGTCGAGTTCCTCAGGCTGCGCGACGGCCTCTCCTCGGCCATCGACGACGGCGCGCCGTGCCTGTGGGAGATCCGCATGGTGAAGACCCCGGCCGAGATCGACCACATCCATCACATCTGCCAGATCGCCAGCGCCGCCTATGAGGCGCTGCCGGGACGGATCGCGATCGGCGAGAGCGCGCGCGAGGTGGCGCGCAAATTGCGCATCGACATCGCCCGCCGCGGCGCCGATGCGACCCCCTTCCTGCCGGCCATAGCGGGCCCGGGCGGCGTGGCGCAGATCGTCTGCGGCCCGCATGACCGCAAGATCGCAGAGGGCGACATCCTGTTCATCGACACCGGCTCGACCTTCGACGGCTATTTCTGCGACTTCGACCGCAACTATGCCGTGGGCAAGGTCGCGGACGCGGCGCATCGCGTGCATGAGGCGCTGTGGCTTGCGACCGAGGCCGGCATGGCCGCCGCGGTGCCGGGGGCCAGGACCGACGACGTCTTCCGCGCCATGGCGCGGATCATCGAGGATGCGGGCGCCATCGGCAACAATGTCGGGAGGCTCGGCCACGGCCTCGGCCTGCAGCTCACCGAGCCGCCCTCGCATCGCCCGGGCGACGGCACGGTCATCGAGGAGAACATGGTGCTCACCATCGAGCCCGGCATGGAATATGCGCCGGGCAAGATGATCGTGCATGAGGAGAATATCGCGGTGACGAAGGACGGTCCGCGCCTCCTCACCAGGCGGGCGCCGCGCGAGCTGCCGGTGATCCGGTGACCAATCTCGCGGTCGACGGCGAGCGCCTGCTGTCACGCCTGCGCGAATTGGGCGAGATCGGCCGCGGCGCCGACGGCCGGCTGACGCGGCTCGCCGCCTCAGAGGCCGACAAGCTCGGCCGCGACCGCTTCGTCGAGTGGGCGAAGGCGGCGGGGCTCGCGATCAGGATCGACCGCATCGGCAATATCTTCGCGCTGTGGACCGAGGCGGAGGACCGCACGGCCGCGCCGCTGATGCTCGGCTCCCATATCGACACGGTGATCGATGCCGGCATCTATGACGGCTGCTATGGCGTGCTGGCCGGCCTCGCGGTGGTCGAGACCTTGCGGCAGGCGGGCTTCACGCCGCGCCGGCCCATCGCGGTCGCGGCCTTCACCAACGAGGAGGGCGTGCGCTATGCCCCCGACATGATGGGATCGCTCGTCCATGCGGGCGGGCTCGCGGCCGATGCGGCGCTCTCCGTCATCGGCACGGACGGCAGCCGGCTGGGCGACGAACTGGCGCGCATCGGCTATGCCGGACCGGAGGAGCCGGGCTTCCTCACGCCGCACGCCTATCTCGAGCTCCATATCGAGCAGGGCCCGGTGCTCGAGCGCGAGGGCCTCGCCATCGGCGCGGTCGAGACCCTGCAGGGCATTTCCTGGCAGCGCGTCACCATCGAGGGTGTCGCCAACCATGCCGGCACGACGCCCATGGCCTTGCGCCGGGATGCAGGTCTCGCCGCGGCGCGCGTCATCGCCTTCCTCCATGAGCGCGCGTCCGCTTCGACTTCGGGAACGGTGGCGACGGTCGGCACAATCGCCTTCGCGCCCGATGCCATCAATGTCATCCCGGCGCGGGCGAGTTTCACGGTCGACCTGCGCGATCCGGACGAGGCGCGTCTCCAGGAGGAAGAGCAGGCGCTCGCCGTCTATCTCGACAAGGTTGCCGCGGAGCAGGGCGTTACGGTGTCGGCCGAGCGGCTGGCGCGTTTCGCGCCGGTGACGTTCGATTCCGGGCTCGTCGCGCATATCGAAGCCGCCGCCGATGCCCGCGGCCTCAGCGCGCGGCGCATGACCTCGGGCGCCGGCCACGACGCCCAGATGATGGCGCGGGTAGCACCCGCCGCCATGATCTTCGTGCCGAGCCTCGGCGGCATCAGCCACAATCCGAAGGAGTTCACGCCCGAGATGGATCTGGTGGCGGGCGCCAATGTGCTGCTCGACGTGGTGCGCCGCCTGGCGGGGTC
>JBFWNN010000017.1:0-73849 GCA_050251035.1 Parvibaculaceae bacterium | reverse complement strand
GGCGAGCGCTTCGGCGATCAGCTGCGCGAGCTCTTGCATGTGTTCCGGCCCCATGCCCCAGCGCACGATCTCCGGTGTGCCGAGGCGCAGGCCGTTCATGTCGCCCACAACCTCCGCTTCCGGCAGGCCGATGCCGCAGGCGAGGATATTGGCCAAGCGCAATTTCGCCGACACCGTCTGGCCGCCGCCGAAGCCCCGCGCCCGGATGGCGAATTGGTGCGAGCGGGTGAAGCCGGCATCGGTCCCGAACACCGGAATGCCGCGCGCGGCGAGCGCCGCGGCCAGGGCTTGCGCGGTGTCGGCCATGGCCTGCGCATAGCGGGGCCCATAGTCGCGCCAGTCGAGCAGCGTCACCGCCAGCGCCGCCGATTTCGCCACGTCGAAATTGGCGGTGAGGCCGGGAAAGGCGATATGGTCGAGCGCCTCGGCGAGCTTCGCGTCATTGGTCAGCACCAGCCCGCCGGCCGGGCCGCCGAGGCTCTTATAGGTGCTCATGGTCATGAGATCGGCGCCCTCGGCGAGGGGATTGGCCCATATGCGCCCGGCGATCATGCCGCAGAGATGCGCCGCATCGAACAGGATGCGGGCGCCGACCTCGTCGGCGATGGCGCGCACGGCCTTGACGTCCCAGGGGAAGAGATTGAGGCTGCCGCCCAGCGTGATGAGCTTCGGGCGGACGGCGCGCGCCATCGCCTTGAGCTTCGCGATGTCGATCGCATAGGTCGCGGCATCGACGGGCGTCTCATGGATGCGCAAGCCATAGAGGCCGGCGGCGCCGGCGCCGTGATGGGTCACATGGCCGCCGATCGCAGCCGGCGGCACGATGATCGCATCGCCGGGCTTCGTCGTCGCCATGAAGGCATAGAGATTGGCGAGCGCGCCCGAGCCGACCCTGATCTCGGCGAAGCGCGCCTGGAAGATCTCGGCCGCGAGCGCCGCCGCGATGACCTCGATCTTCTCGATGGCCTCGAGGCCCATCTCGTATTTCTGCGAGGGATAGCCGAGCGAGGGGCGCGAGCCCAGGCCCTGCGCGAGGAGCGCCTCGGCCCTGGGGTTCATCGTGTTGGTGGCGGGATTGAGATTGACGCATTGGCGCTCGTGGATTTGCCTGTTCTCGGCGGCGAGCGCCTGGATGCGCCCCGTTATGGTCTCCGCCGTTTCCGTCGCGGTCCATCGGGCCAGGTCCCCGACATAGTCCTCCACGTCGCCGCCCACCCAGGCGCGTCTCGCCAAGCTCGTCATGCTGTTCTCCAGGCCAGTCCCTTTGAGGCCAATAAAGCGCCGATTCCCGAAAGCCGCAATCAGCGCGCGCCGGCGCTCGCCATCACGCACAGCAATTCGAACATCATCGTGGCGCCGGCGAGCGCCGTGGCGCCGGTCGGATCGAGCGGCGGGGAGACTTCGACGAGGTCAGCGCCGATGATGTCGACGCCGTCGAGCAGGCGCACCAGCGCCTGCGCCTCGCGCGTGGTGATGCCGCCGATCTCGGGCGTGCCGGTGCCGGGCGCGATCGAGGGATCGAGCGCATCGATGTCGAAGGAGACATAGGTCGGCCGGTCGCCGACGAGCTGGCGCGCTTCCGCCATCACCGCCTTCACGCCGCGCTCGGCGAATTCCTCGATGAAGACGATGCGCACGCCCTGGTCGCGGGCGTAGTCGTAATTGCCGGCATCGGAGATGGCGCCCCTGATGCCGATCTGGATCATGCGCCTGGGATCGAGCAGGCCTTCCTCGATGGCGCGGCGGAAGGGCGTGCCGTGATTGTAGCGATTGCCGAAGAAGCTGTCATAGGTGTCGGAATGGGCGTCGAAATGGATGAGGCCGACCGGCCCCTTCGCCGCCAGCGCCCTGAGGATCGGCAAGGTGACGAGATGATCGCCGCCCGCCGTCAGCGGCCGGGCGCGCGCTCTGTGGATGCGGGTGAAGAACGCCTCGATGCCGGCGAGGCTCGCCATGAGGTCGAGCGGGTTGACCGGTGCATCGCCGCAATCGCCGCATCTGGCCCGGTCGAAGGGCGAGAGGCCGGTGACATGATGGACGCGGCGCACCAGGCTCGACTGGCTGCGGATCTCGCGCGGCCCGTGGCGGGCGCCGGTGCGGTTGGTCGTGCCGCCGTCGAAGGGCACGCCGACGAGGGCGATGTCGACCTGGTCGGGCTCGGCGATGGGCAGCCGCATGAAGGTCGGGAAGCCGGCGAAGCGCGGCACGGTGCCTGAATCGAGCGGCTGGAAGTCGGCGTTGTTTGCCTTGTTGTTCATGTGTGGCTCCATTTGCGGATGAGTGGCCGCCCGACAACCCTGAGACCCCTGTCCTCTGACCCGTCATGGCCGCCCTCGAGGCGGCCATCCAGTCGATCCGTGCAAAAGCTGCGTGGTGTCGAGTCTGGATGGCCGGGTCGGGGCCCGGCCATGACGAATAAGGGGAACATCAGAACATTGCCGCGCCGCCATTGGGGCTGACGCATTGGCCGGTCATGAAGGTCGCGCCGGGTCCGGCGAGAAAGACCGCGACGGCGGCGATCTCCTCCGGCCGCCCGAGGCGGCCCAGGGGATTCTGCGATTCCTTGGCGAGCGTCTCGGGCGAGGTGGAGTCGATGCCGAGCATCGGCGTGTCGGTGGGGCCGGGCGCGATCGAGTTGACCAGTATGTGCGGCGCGAATTCGCGCGCCCAGGCGCGCGTCAGCGACACGACGCCGCCTTTCGAGGCGCAGTAGAGCGAGCAGTTCTCGCGCCCGAGATAAGCGAGCTCGGAGGCGATGTTGATGACCCGTCCGCCGCGTTCCTGCGCCACCATGAGCCGGATCGCCTCGCGACCGGCGAGGAACACGCCCTTGAGATTGACGCCCATCAGCCGGTCGAAATCCGCGACGCTGGTGTCGAGCAGCGGCCTCTCGATCAATATGCCGGCGCAATTGACCAGGATGTCGACGCCGCCTTGCTGCGTGAGCTTGTCGAACAGGCTTCTGACCTCGATCTCGTTGGCGACATCGACGCTCACAGACTCGATGCCTAGGATCCTTGTGCCGGCACGGTCGGCGATCGTCACCTGGGCGCCCTCGGTGGCGAAAGCCTTGGCGATGGCGAGCCCGATGCCGCTGGCGCCGCCGGTGACGACGGCCCGCTTGCCGGCGAGAGCCCGGGTCATGCCATCACCTCGCCGCGGTCGACATTGACGGCCTGGCCGGTGATGTTCTTGGCGAGGTCGGAGGCGAGGAACAGATAGAGATTGGCCACGTCTTCAGGCTCCATGAGGCCGGGCAGGGCTTGCCCGGCGAGAATCTGGTCGAGCATGTCGTCTTCACTCACCCTGGCGCGGGCCGAGACCTCGGTGAGCGAGCGCAAGGCGGCGCGCGTCCTGACCCAGCCGGGGCAGACGGCATTGACCCGGATCCGGCGCGGGCCCAGTTCCTTGGCGAGCACCCGCATGAAGCCGAGATTGCCGTGCTTCGAGGTGACATAGGCGGCGAAATCGGCCGCGGCGCTCTTCGACCAGATCGAGGCGGTGATGATGATGTTGGCGCCCTCCGGCATCTGCCTCAGAGCCTCGCGCGTCACATAATAGGTGCCGATGAGATTGATCTCGATGATGCGGGCGAAGAGCCGCTCGACCTCATCGCCCTCTTCATGCATCGGCGTCAGGCGCTCGAGCCCGGCATTGTTGACGAGGACGTCGAGGGCGCCGAGCCCACCCACCGCCCGGCGCACCTGCTCGCGGTCGGTGATGTCGCAAACGAGGCCTTTGATCTTGTGGCCGGTCGCGGCCGACAGCTTCGCCGCCGCCGCCTCGATGTCGGCCGTGCTCGACAGGATAGCTACTTCGGCGCCGGCGCGGACGAAGCCTTCCGCCACCGCATAGCCGATGCCGTGGCTCGCCCCCGTGACCAGGACGCGCTTTTGGGTGAAGTCGAATGCTCCCATTATTCTGCCGCCTCCAGGTCGTTTTCCTCGTTGCGGATCAGCGCCAGCACGTCGCGGCGGATCTTGCGGAATTCCGCCATGTCGAGAATGTCGAGGCCACGCTTCTCGGGCAGCGTGGCGCTGACCGGGATGTCGGCGAGGATGCGCGCCGGGCGGGCCGAGAAGACGACGATGCGGTCGGCGAGCAGCACCGCCTCGTCGACGTCATGGGTGACGAAGATGACGGTCTTGCGCTCGGCGCGTCGGAGAGCCATGAGCTGGATCTGCAGGCGCTCGCGGCTCAAGGCGTCGAGCGCGCCGAAAGGCTCGTCCATCAGGAGCACCAGCGGATTGGCGGCGAGCGTGCGGGCGATCGCCACGCGCTGGCGCATGCCGCCCGATATGCGGTTGATCGTGTAGTCGGCGAAGGGGGTGAGGCCGACGAGGTCGAGATAGTGCCGGGCGATGCGCTCTTTCTCCGGCGCGGAGACGTCGTCGCGATATTTGAGCCCGAAGCGGATATTGCCCAGCACGGTGAGCCAGGGGAAGGACGAATAGGACTGGAACACCATGCCCTTGTCGCGGCTCGGCCCCTCGACGCGCCGGCCATTGAGATGAATTTCGCCCGACGTCGGCCTTTCGAGGCCGCCGACCATGCGCATCACCGTCGTCTTGCCGCAGCCCGAGGGCCCGACGAAGACGACGAACTCGCCGTCCTTGATGTCGATCGACAGCGGCTGGACGACCGGGATGACGCCGCCGTCGGGTGCGGCGAATTCCTTGGCGACATCGCTGATGCGGATGAAGCTCTCCTTCGGCATGGCGGCGCTCATTGCAGATACCTGAACCAGCGCCGGTGCAGCATGCGGATCGCCTGGTCGGAGGCGAGGCCGATGATGCCGATGGTGAGGATGCCGGCGAAGACCTCGGGCGTCTTGCCGTAGCGCCGCGCCGTCCACAATTCATAGCCGATGCCGGAGCTCGAGGCGACGATCTCCGCGACCAGCAGATAGGTCCAGCACCAGCCGAGCGTGACTCTCAGGCTGTCGACCATGTTGGGCAGCATCGCCCGGAGCAGCACGTCCTTCATGAGCGCGGTATCGGAGGCGCCGAGCGTGCGCCCGGTCTCGATGAATTCCTTGGGCACCCGCCGCGCATCATCGGCGATGAGGAGGATGAGCTGGAAGAAGGTGCCGATCCACAGGAGTGTGATCTTCGAGCCTTCGCCGATGCCGAGCCAGATGAGGGTCAGGGGCACCAGCGCCGGCACCGGCAGATAGCGGATGAAGTCGATGAGGGGCTCGGTCACCGCGGTGATGACGCGATAGCCGCTCATCAAGATGCCGAGCGGGATGGCGATGACGGCGGACGCGAGGAAGGCGGCCCAGACGCGCCCGATGCTGATGCCGATGTCGCCGACATAGCCGGCCTCGGTGAAGAGCCTTGCCCAGGCGGCGACGACGGCGCGCGGCGACGGTAGGAACTGCGGCTGGACCAGGCCCAGTTCGGCCACCAGCGTCCACAGAACGAGCACCAGGAGAAAGGCGCCGATGCTGAGCCACAGCTCAGGCCGGGGCTGCGCCGCGGCGCGGAAGGCGAAGAGCTCCCGCCAGGCCGCGCCGCGTTTGTCCCGGGCCCTCGCCGGCGCGGCGGCGTGGTCTTCCGTCTTCGGTTTGGCGTCGCTACGTGTCGTGGCCATGCTAGAAGACCATAGCATCCGAAATCGCTGGTCTCTGCGCGTCCGTCATCCCGGGGAAAGCTTCATTGCAGCTTGTTGATGATGGTCCGGTCGATATGGTCCTGAGGAATCAACTTCACGTCGGACGAGCCGAATTCGAGATTGAGCTCCATGGTCTCCTCGAAGATCGGATAGATGCGGCCTTCCTTGTCGACCGTGCCGATGAAGTCCTTGGACTCGGCCAGCGGCGTGTAGCGGAAGTTCGGCAGCGTCCCCTTGAAGTCGTCGGCGGTGATCGAGAAATGCTTGGCGATGATCGGGATCGCCGCCTCCTGGTTGCTGTTGAAATAGTCGACGGCGCGATAGATAGCGCGCAGGAACTTCACATATTTATCCGGGTTCGCCTTGAGCTCGCCCGTATGCGCCATGACGATGTCGAGGATCAGGTCCTTCTGGTCCTTGGAAGAGACGAGCACATGGGCGCCGCGCTCCTTGTGCGCCGCGACCACCTGGCTCAGCACCGGCTCATAGGTGCCGACCGCCGCCACCTTGGGATCGCTGAAGATGCCGATGGCGTCGGCCGCCGCGATGTCGGCGAGGGTCGTGTCCTTGATCGACAGGTTGCACTCCTTCTTGAGCGCCATCTGCATGATGAGGCGCGCCGGCAGGTTCGGCTCGACCGCGATGGACTTGCCCTTGAGGTCGCAGACCGACTTGATCGACTGATCGGCCGCCCAGCCGTCGCCGCCGGTCGACAGATCGATCGTGCCGATGATGATGCCCTGCGTCTCCTTGCGCCGGCCGAGGCCCTGATATTCGCCGACGGTGCGCAGATAGCAGTCGATGTCGCCGCGCTCCATGGCGGCGACCGCATTGGGCATGTCGTCGTCGAGGATCTCCTCGACCTCGATGCCCTCTTCCTTGAAGTAGCCGAGCTCATTGGCGAGATGGACGGGCCCGAAGCCCACCCAGACCGGATACATGCAGGTGACCTTGGTCGGGTTGCCGACCGCGGCCTGGGCCGCGCCGGCCAGCCCCGCGACCGCCATGGCGGCCGTCAGGCACATGAACAACGTCTTGAGAATCTTCGGCATTGTCGTCCTCCCTGTCCGACGCGCTCGGTGGCGCGCCTGGTTTCTCTACACATCGGCATAGACATGGGGGCGGTGGTCCGGATTCCGGGCCGCCCTCTCTTTGCCCGGCATCTTATGGGCTTCCGAAACACCCGGAAAAGAGGCAAGATAAGATGGTTACATTGGGAAAACGGAAGTATCGATGCGCCAGCTCCTCGACATCGACTTGCGGCTCATCCGCATCTTTCGCGTCATCGTGGAAGCGCAGGGCCTGGCCGGCGCGCAGCTCGTCCTCGATCTCAGCCAGTCGCGCATCTCGACCAGCCTGGCCGAGCTCGAGGCGCGCCTGGGCGTGCGCCTGTGCCGGCGCGGCCGCGCCGGCTTCGCGCTGACCGAAGCCGGGCGCAACGTCTATGAAGCATCGCATGATCTGTTCGAGGCGGTCGACCGCTTCTGCAACACCGCCGGCACCGTGTCGCTCAACCTGAAGCGGGTGGTGAAGCTCGGCGCCGTCGATGCGCTGTCGACCAATGACGGGATCGGCCTGGCGAAGATCCTGGGCGATTTCCGCCAGGGCGCGCCCGCGATCCTGATCGACTTCATGGTGGCGGGGCCGGAGGAGCTCGAGGCGCAGCTCGTCTCGGGCGCCCGCGACATCATCATCGTGCCGAGCCTCACCAAGCGCTCCGAGCTGGCTTATGTGCCGCTCGCCACCGAGCGCCAGTCGCTCTATTGCGCCAGCAGCCATCCCTTGTTCGACAAGGACGACGACACGGCCGAGCGCCATCTGCCGCGCCATGCCATCGTCGCGCGCGGCTATCTGCACAGCCAGGATTTGAAGCGCCTCGGCCATCGCCAGGCGGACGCTACGGTCGAGATGATGGAGGCGCAGCTCATCCTCATATTGTCGGGCGGCTTCATCGGCTATCTGCCGGCTCATTATGCCGCGACCTGGGTAGCGCGCGGCGCATTGCGCCGCCTGTGCGATGCGCGGCTGAGCTACGATTCGACCTTCTATGCGGTGAGCCAGAGAGGGGCTGCGGAAAATCCGCTGGTGCGGCGTTTGCTGGCGAGGCTGTCGGATACGCGCAGAATTGCGGATCCCAGCGTTCAGAGCGCCTTGCCGGCCTGATCGAACAGATAGACCTTGCCGGCGGCAAGACGCACCGTGTCGCCGGCCTTCACCTGCGGGCGTCCCTGCGCCAGCCACACGATCGGATCGCCGGCGCCGGTCTTGCCGTAGATCTGGGTCTCGCCGCCGAGATTCTCCGTCACATCCACGGTCAGCGCGATCGTGCCTTGCGCCTCGTCCTGCGCGAGGGAGGATGGACGGATGCCGAGCGTGATCCTGTCACCCGGCTTGAGCGCCGCCTGAGGCTGCGCGACGCGCAAGCCCCCCGCGACGAGGCCGTGGCCGGCGAGCGTCATCTGCCGGCCGTCGCAGCCGGCCACCTCGGCGGTGAGGAAATTCATCTTGGGCGAGCCGATGAAGCCCGCGACGAAGACATTGGCGGGGTTGTCATAGAGGTCGGCCGGCGAGCCGACCTGCTCCACCAGCCCGTCCCTGAGCACGACGATGCGGTCGGCCAGCGTCATGGCTTCGATCTGGTCATGCGTGACATAGACCATGGTCACGCCGAGATCGCGATGCAGCTTGGCGATCTCGACGCGCATCTGCGTCCGGAGCTCGGCGTCGAGATTGGACAAGGGCTCGTCGAACAGGAAGAGCTTCGGCTTGCGCACGATCGCCCGGCCGATGGCGACGCGCTGGCGCTGGCCGCCGGACAGCTGGCGCGGCCTGCGTTCGAGCAGCGGCTCGATCTGCAATATGCGCGCCGTCTCGCGCACCTGGCGCTCGATCTCGGCCCGCGGCGTCTTGATCATCTCGAGCCCGAAGGCCATGTTGTCGAACACCGTCATATGCGGATAGAGCGCATAGGACTGGAACACCATCGAGACCTGGCGCTCTGCCGGCGCAATATGGGTGACGTCGCGGCCCGCGATGAAGACGCTGCCCTCGCTCGCCTCCTCGAGGCCGGCGATGATCCTGAGCAGGGTCGACTTGCCGCAGCCCGACGGGCCGACGAAGACGATGAATTCGGACGGCTCGGCATCGAAGCTGACACCCCTGACGGCGGTATGGCCGGCGAAGGTCTTGACCACGTTCTTGAGGCTGAGGAAGGGCGCGTTTCCCGGTGTCGTCATGATTTTTCCAATATGGCGCGGGCGAGGGCCTCGTCGGTGACGATGCCGTTCACGCAGGCCGAGACCAGCGCCGCCCGGACGATGTCGAATTTGTAGAGCCCGCCGGAAACGAGGATCGAGGTCTTGATCCGGGCGAGATCGCGGATATTGAGGGCCATGACCCGCTCGTTGAGCGGATGGTCGGCGAGTTCGCCCTCGGCGGTCAGGAACGAGCCGAGCAGGTCGCCGATGGCGCCCGCGGCGCTGAGGCCGGCGAGGTTCTCCTTGACGGAGGGGGTGACCGCGAGCTGCGAGCGCTTGGAGAAATCGCCGCTCGAGACGAGCGCGATGTCGACGCTGCGCGCCCGCCGCATCACATCGGCGAGGCCGTGATGGGTGAGCAGCATCTCGCGGCTCTCGACGCTCGGGCAATAGAGCGGCGCCGCCAGATAGTAGCACTCGGCACCGAGCGCCTGGGCGAAATGGGTGGCGACCTCGAAGGTGTTGGTGCCCGATCCGCGGGTGAGCCCGCCCATCAGCGTCGCCACCCAGCTCTCGGCATAGCGCCGGCGCGTCATCCGGTTGGTGGCCCAGCTCAAGGTCCGGCCCCAGCCGACGCCGAGGCCCATGCCATTGCCGATCAGCCGGTCGAGCAGGGCGCCGGCCGCCTCGCCGATCATGCGCTGCAGCACGTCGATGTCGTCGATGCTGGGGACGACGGTGGCCGAGGCGAGCCCGAAGCGCGCCTTCAGCCGCTCCTCGAGGACGACGCAGTCGGCGATCGGGATGCGCACGTCGACGCTCACCGAGCCGTCGATGCGGCATTGCCCGACGATGCCGTTGACGCGCAGGCGGGTGATGCCGAGACTGTTGGCGATGTCCTGCTGGGTCTGGCCGGCGACGAAATAGAGATAGGCGACGCGCGCGCGAATATGCTCGGGCTCGGCATTGGCGAGATAGTCGCCGAGGTCGGTGCTGCGCGTGTCGCTGGCCATGCTCGGGTCCCGCCGTCCTATTTCGTGGCGCCCATGGTGAGCCCGCGCACCATGTGGCGCGAGACGATGAGCGCGAAGATGATGACCGGCAGCACGATGATCGAGCCGGTCGCCATGATCTTGCCCCACGGCAGCTCATAGCCCGACATGTAGTTCGTCGCCACGACCGCGGCGGTCTTGCGCTCCGTCTTGTTGATCAGCACCAGGGCGTAGAGCAGCTCGTTCCAGGAAAAGATGAAGCTGAAGATCGCCGACACCGCGACCCCCGGCAGGCCGAGCGGCAGATAGATGCGCCGGAAGATGGTCCACTGGCCGGCGCCGTCGAGGCGCGCCGCCTGCTCGATCTCGGGCGGGATGGACTTGAACTGGTCGGTGCAGATCCACACGACGATCGGCAGGTTGAAGGTGATGTAGACCAGCACCAGCACCAGATAGCTGTCGAGGAGGCCGAGCGAGCGCGCGATGATGTAGATGGGCAGCGCCAGCGCCACCGGCGTGATCATGCGGTTGGAGATGAACCAGAACCACAGGTCCGACTTGCCGCGGAAGTCGTAACGCGCCAGGGCGAAGGCCGCGGGCGTGCCGAGGCCCACCGACAGCAGCGTGGCGAAGACCGCGACGATGAGCGAGTTGGCGACGGCGCCCAAGAGCATGCCGTCATTGTAGACTTCGAGGTAGTTGGCGAAGGTCGGGGTGAACCACCACAGAGGCGGGCTGGCCAGCAGGTCGGTCTGCGTCTTGAGGCTGCTCGCCAGCATCCAATAGAAGGGGAAGAGCGTCATCAGGATGACGGCGACAAGGCCCAGTGCATGGAGGATGCGGCTCGGCTTCACGCTCATCCCTCGATCTCCCTGTAGATGAGGCGGATATAGAGCCGGCTCAGGATGACGGCGAGGATCATGAGCACGACCGCCTGGGCCGAGGCGAGGCCCATGTCGAAGATCTTGAAGCCGACCCGCTGGATATAGACGGAGATGAGGTCGGTGGCGGCACCGGGCCCGCCGCGGGTCATGACGAAGACCATGTCGAAGAGCTTGAGCATGTCGGCCGAGCGCAGGATCAGCAGCGCCGTCAGTCCCGGCAGGAGATAGGGCGCCTGCACCCGCTTGAGCAACTGCCATTTGCTCGACGTCTCGAGCCGCGCCGCCTCCTCGATCTCGACCGGCACCATCGACAGTCCGGCGAGGAAGATGAGCGCGCAGAAGGGCGTCCACTGCCAGACATCCATGGCGACGACGGCGGCGAAGGCGCCGTTGGGCGAGCCCAGCCAGTCGATGCCGGCGATGCCGAACCAGGACAGGACCTCGTTGGCGACGCCGAAGTCGCGGTTGAACATCAGCCGCCCGATGAGCCCGACCACGGCATAGGTGGTGGCGAGCGGCACCACCAGCGCCACCCGCGCGACCGAGCGCAAGAGGCCCGCCCCCGGCTGATGCAGGAGGAGCGCGATGGCGAGACCGAGCACCAGCTGGCAGGGCATCGAGAACAGGAAGAACTTGAAGGTGAGGAAAAGCGACTCGCGGAACGTGCTGTCGAACAGGATGGTCTTGTAGTTGTCGAGGCCGATGAAGGGAAAGCCGCTGCGCGGGCGCGTCAGCTGGTATTCGCGGAAGGAGGTGACGATGGCGAATAGGGTCGGATAGATGCCGATGGCGAGGAGCGCCAGCACCGCCGGGGCGAGGAACCGGAACGGTGTCCAGGAGCTGTAGCCGGGATCGAGCTTGGGCCGCGGAGTCGTCATCGAGGCCATGTTATTCGAGATTGGTGTGATTGGCCCGCATCTTCTCGGGGGCCACGCCGAGCCGGTCGCGCAGTCGAAGGATCATCGCCTCGAAGAGGATATATTGCGCGCCCTCATAGAGCGATCCCATCGGCAGCACCGAGACGCGTCCCGAGCGGTCGTCGGCCATGGTCTGGGCCGGCAGATGCAGCACCAGATCGGCGAGCTCGGCGCATCTGGCTTGGGGCTGGGCGGTGACGAGCAAGGTGCGGGCGCCGGCCGCGCGGGCGACGCCCATGAGCCCGGCGATGGTCGAGAAATAGCCGGGCCCGGCCGAGACGAAGAGCAGGTCGTCCTGTCCGACAGGGGGCGTCGTCATGTCGCCCACCACCGCGACATCGAGGCCGAGATGGAAGAGCCGCATGGCGAAGCCCTTCATCTGCAGGCCCTCGCGCCCGACGCCATGGATCGCGATGCGTCGGGCGTCGGCGATCATGGCGATCGCCGCCTCGACATTCGCGTCGTCGACGCGCCGGAAGACGTCGCCGATCTCCGCCAGCGCTGCCTGATACAGATCGTCAGCCACGTTCAGGACTCCGGATGGGGCGCGCGCCCGGTCGCGGGCGCGCCATCACGTGTCGATCACTGCAGCAAGGGCTTCTTGCCGTCGTAATAGCCTTCCTTCTCGAGGATCGGCTCCATGCGGGCGCCGATCTCCTTGGCGCCGTCTTCGGTCGAGACTTCGCCCAGCATCATCTTGCTGCCGAATTCGGCGATGATCTCGGAGATCGCCGGCCAGGCCGGGAAGCGCGGGCGGAATTCCGGCACGCCCTTCTGCCAGGAGGCGACCATCGGCTCGACGAACTTGTATTTCGCCTTGATGTCCGCCTGTTCGTAGATGGCCATGCGGCCCGATACGCCACCCGCCTCGACATAGGCGCGCGCGATCTCTTCCGAGGTCGCCCATTGGATGAAGAGCCAGGATGCCTTCTGCTGCTCTGGGGTAGCCTGGGCGGCGACCGCGAGCGAGAAGCCGCCGAGCGCCGGCAACCGGCCGGCGGGACCCGCGGGCTCGGGCGCCACCGCCAGGCAGTCGCCGAGCTTGGACGAGGCCGGATCGGTGAGCGTGCCGTAGAAGGCCGACCATTCGGTGATCATCGCCACCTGGTTCTGCGCCAGCGCGTTGACCGCCTCGGCATGATCGAAGCTGACGATGCCGGGCGGCATGTATTTCATCAGCTCCTGGCGGAATTTGAGGCCGGCCTGGCTTTCGGCGCTGCCCAGGTTCGACTTGAACTCCTTGGTGAGGAGCGAGCCGCCGAACGGCCACAGCACGCGCATGAAGCTGTCGGCCGACTGCGTCTCGCCGCGCAGCGACTGGAGCGCGAAGGCATATTCCTTCTTGTCGGCATTGGTGAGTTTGGGTGCATAGGTCTTGAGGAGCTCGTCCCAGGTCTCGGGCGGCTTGTCGAAGCCCGCATCCTTGAGCTTGCAGGAATTGTAGAAGAGCAGGCCCGAATAATTGTCGAAGGGGAGCCCGTAGACCTTGCCGCCCCACGAGCCGAAGGCATCGAGCAGCAGCGGGAAGAAGCCCTTGAGGTTGAGATTGGGATCGGTGATCGACGCGTCCTTGGTGAACTCCTCGACCGGCACGATCCAGCCGTTCTCGGCGAACTCGCCGATCCAGACGAGATCGACCAGCGCCATGGTGAGCTCGCCGCTCGAGGTGAAGTTGAGCACTTCCTTCTCGCGGGTGTTCTCATAGGGCACGATCTCGTATTTCACCTTGATCCCGGTCTTCTTTTCGAATTCGGGCAGGAGCTTGATGATGGCGCGGTAGCCCGGGCGGTCGAGGAAGATGCCGTTGATCTCGGTGCCCTTGAGCGGGGCGGCGGCGGTTTCGAGCCAGTCGGCCTTGGCGGTCGTCGGCCCGGCCGCGACCGCGGCGAGAAGCGCCAGCGAGCAGACCGCGGCCTGGAGCAGTTTTTTCATGTCGAGCCTCCCATGGTGATCGGTTTTTGAGGATTTATCGGTATGTCGCTGTATTATTACAAATGTAAAATCAGATTTACAAGAGTAATCCACGGGATGGCGCAGCGTCATCTGCGCCATGTGCGTCGGCGCGGGTGGTGGCGGATCGGAAGACTCGCGTTATGCAAAGGACCCGAAGCGGCCGTGGCCATAGACCAGGGGATCACCGCCATTCACCTGCACCGCCTCGACCCGGCCTATGACGATCACATGCGTATGACGCTCGATGAATTCGTCGACCCGGCAATCGATCGATGTTACCGACCCGGCGAGCACAGGCGCGTTGGTCACCAATGTGGTCCAGGCTGCTTTCGCATAGCGTTCCACGCCTTTGATGCCGCCCCGGCCGGCAAAGCGCTCGGCGACGTCCCGCTGTGTGCGCTCGAGATAATTGACGCAGAAGTGACGATGCTTCCGGATGACCGGCCAAGACGACGCTTTGCGATTGACACAAAGGATCATCGTCGGCGGCTCGATCGAGAGCGATGTCGCCGAGGTGACGGTCAGGCCGGTGCGATCATCACCCACGCCCGCGGTGACGACGCTCACACTTTCGGCGACATGCCGCATCGCGTCGCGCAGGGAGGATGCATCATGGGCGAGGTCCACGGGGGTCTTCACACGGATCGTCATAGGTCACCGAAACAATAGGCGAGCGCGCCGACCGACCGCGGCGCCGGATGCGTTGGGGACGAGCGCATGAGCACGGTAGACCACTGGCCAAAAGCGCGGACCGTAGATTTGTTTGTGCGCGGCTTGAGCAATTCTCAATCATCGACGGGCCGGCTGCGGAACATCGTCCTGGGCTATGTCTGATCTGGCGGCGGGCTCGGCATCCCAGGAACGTCCTTACTCGTCCATTCCTTATCCAGGCCCGGCCATTGCTCAGCGCCTCGACGTCATGGCCATCCTCTTGAGCGTGTCAAAAAACATCATATATTGATATAATAATCATATATTGACATTAATGACGTGCCGCTGTTAGCGTCTGCTCAGTCAACAGTGGTCAGACACGCTTTATGCCCCTCATAGCTTTTGATCCTCGCTACAACCGGAAAGTCCGCACGGACAAGTGGGACAGCCTCCGGACAGGAACCTACGCGCTTGCCGTGCAGGAACTGGAGAAAGGGCGGCGAGAGGAAGCCCTGGAGGCCGCCGCTTATTTTGTCGAGGAAGCGCGCGTCATCTTCGGGATCTATAACCAATGGCTTCCCAGCATTCGCAAGTGCCTGGCGGATAAAGGCCTGACGGCGGAAGCATTGGCACGGGAGGAAGCGCGCCTGACCGATCTGATCGTGCTCCGCTATCCGCACTTCAGCAGCGACCGTGGGCAAGCCTGGCAGTTCATCGAGCAAGATCTCGAGCTGTTGCGAACGTCCGGAGACGAGCAGGCCACGGCCATCCTGGCGCGCTTGCGGGACAAGTGGCGCGAGCTGCATGATTCCGATGTCGACTATATTGCCGGCCTCATGGATGTCGTCATCCGCCATTTCGGTGAAGAAGCCATCGGAGAGATGTACGAAGGCTGGGTCATCGGCGACTGGTTTGAAAAGCGTTACGCCAAGTTCGACACGGCCAAGCATTCCTGGGCCGAGATATTCGAGGAGCTCGTCTTCCTCAGCTTCGAATCGATGCATGCCCATCTTGCAGGCCCAAATCGCGATGGATCGGTGGACTTCGAGGAGTTCGCCGATCGGGTGACTTTGCGCTTCCACCCATGCGGAAGCGGTGGGCGCACGGTGGGCGGAGACCCGCTGACCGGGCGCGCGCCCCTGATGGAGCCGCCTTTCGACTTCGGCGTGCTCGAGCGGCCGCATGATTTTGCCTGGAACACGGCCGGCATTTGCGCCTACTGCGCGCATTGCTGCGTCATCCTCGAGAAGCTGCCCATGGAGCATTTCGGCTATCCCGTGAGAGTCGTCGAGCCGCCCGTCCATGGCTCGGGCAAGCCGGCGGTCTGCAGTTGGACGATCTACAGAGACCCGCGCGATGTTCCGGCCGAGGTCTATGAACGGCTCGGCAAGCGCAAGCCTTCCTCCGCATCGCCGCTTGGAAGCTCGAAATAGAACGTCCGGCGCGCCTGGAGTTTCACCGATACTGCTTCACCTAAACAGGGGACTATGAAATGAATTCGCTTTTCTCACTGGATGGACGTGTTGCGCTGATCACGGGCGCCGCGCAAGGTTTGGGATTGTCGATGGCCGAAGCCCTGGCCGAAGCGGGCGCGGTGGTGGCGTTGAACGACGTCCAGGCGAGTGAAGCCGAGAAGAAGGCCGATGCCTTATGCAAGAAAGGCCTGAAAGTCGTGCCGCTGGCATTCGACGTCACCGATGCCGGCGCGGCGCAGTCCGCGGTCGACAAGATATGCGCCGAGCACGGTCATATCGATATTCTGGTGAACAATGCTGGCATCGTCGCCCGCAAGCGCTTGTTCGAGCTCGAGGAGGCCGATTGGGACCGGGTCATCGATGTGAACCTGAAGGCTGCCTATCAGCTGTCCCGCATCGTCGCCGTGCACATGGTGGAAGCGCGTGACGGCCGCATCATCAATCTGACCTCGATCGCCGGCGTCATAGCCAGGGCGGGCGTCATTTCCTACGTCGCGGCCAAGCATGGAGTCATCGGCCTCACCAAGGCTCTCGCGGCCGAGCTGGGACCGAAGAATATCTGCTGCAACGCCATCGCCCCCGGCTATATGCTCACCGAGATAAACCGCAGCGTGATGGACGACAAAGTCTTCTACAAGCTCGTCTGCGACCGGACACCGCTGAAACGCTGGGGCACGCCCGACGAGCTGAAAGGCGCGATCGTCTTTCTCGCCTCCAAGGCGTCGAGCTTCGTCAACGGGCATACTTTGTTCGTAGACGGAGGAATATCCACGACGATTCTCCAGCCGGAGCACGTGGCATAGCGTCGGGGGTCAGGCGCCGACGGCCAGGCTCTTCGCGCCCTGGTCGAGCGTAACGCCCGCCAGGCGTCGAAGAGTTTGAAGATAGCGGTCGAAATTGGCGTGAAAGCGCTCGGCCGGCACCGAGATGCTGAGCGCATATTGCCCCTCAAGCCCCTCGACCGGGACCGCCAGGCAGCACAGGCCCTCGGAAAACTCCTCATTGTCGACGGCGTAGCCGCGCTGAGCGATCTCCTGCAGCTCCTTCACCAGCGCGCGCTGGTCGGTGATGGTCCGGCTGGTCATCGCAACGAGCGGATTCGCGGCCAGGTACTCATCGCGCTTCGTTTCATTCGACAAAGCCAGAAGCAGCTTGCCGGAAGCTCGTGCATGGGCATGCCCGCTATAGCCGTGCGGCACCTCCGCGGCCTGCACGGCCGACAGACCCTTTGCGGTCGCCAGCACGACGATCTGTCCTCCCATCCATCCGCTGGCGAAAGCGGTCTCGCGGGTGGCGGTGACGGCGGCCCTGACGCGGGGCGAAAGGTGCTCCGGCGGAGCGAGCTGACGGCGGAATCCCTCGGCGATCGAAGCCGCCGCGAGGCCGAGAACATAGCGGTTCTGGTCATTCTTCAGAATGATCCCGGTCGAGAGCAGGGTGTGCAGCAGGTGATAGGTGACCTGGCGCGGAAGCTTGAGCTGCTCGCTCAGCTCCCTGGCTTTCAGTCCGTGGCCGCTTCGCGAAATGGCGAGGAGGATGGATATCGTTCGGACGGCGGTCTGAACGCGGGGCTTTGGCGCGTTCTGCGCATCTCCTTGCGCTGTTTCCGTGTCTTTCACGATCGTCCGCCTTTGCCTGACAGGCCGTTCATACAGATGGTCTTGCCGATAAAACTGTCGCTCATTGCCCGGCTCTATTGATGCCTTAGATTGCGATCCTCAACAAGTCCTCTCACGGCGCGTGCGATCGTGTCCGCGTTCGGAATGATCGCCGACTGCAGGACCGGCGAGGCCGGAATTCTGACGTCGGGCGTCGCGATCCTCCGCACGGGCGCCGTGAGCGCACCGCCGCAGAGCTCGTTTATCCGCATGGCGACCTCGGCGCCGAACCCGCCCGTCTTGACTGCCTCATGCACGACGGCGACCCGCCCGCCCGACTGCCGCACGACCTGCGCGAGGGCTTCTTCGTCGAGAGGCGAAAGCCATCGCAGATCCAGAACCGAGACCTCGATTCCGGACCGTGAGAGCTCTTCGGCGGCGGCGAGCGATCGGGCGAGCATCGTTCCCCAGGTGACGATCGCCGCGTCTGCGCCGCTGCGATGACGCTTTGCGACACCGACGGGTTCGGGAACCCGCGACATCCGCACTTCGCCTCGCGACTGGTAGAGGGAACGCGCCTCGATGACGATACAGGGATCGGGGTCCGCCGCCGCCGCCCGCAGCAATGAATATGCGTCTTGCGGGGTGGCCGCCAGGGCGACGTTCAGGCCCGGAATGTGCGCCAGCATGGCCTCGATCGACTGAGAGTGCTGCGCGCAGGATCCCGGTGTCGCGCCCTGCTGAGTTCGCACCACCAGCGGCGCCGAGCTGCGTCCTTGGGTCGAATACCGGACGTTCGAGGCCTGGTTGACCAACTGGTCCACGGCGACAAACAGGAAGTCCGCCCACATGATCTCGACGATCGGCTTCAATCCGCCCAGGGCGGCGCCGACCGCGGAACCGAGGATAGCATTCTCCGCGATCGGCGTGTCGAAGACCCTGCCGGAACCAAAATCCCGTTGCAGATAGCGGGTCGCCCCGAAGATTCCGCCGGCTTTGCCGACATCCTCGCCATAGACGATCGTCCTCGCATCGGATTCGAGCTCGGCGCGAAGCGCAGCGTTGATCGCCTCGAGATAAGTCATTTCACGGACCTCCTCGACCCCACCCGGATCCGCGGCGGGCCGCGCCTGCCGTTCGGCCACGACGTGCTGAAGCACGCTCGAGGGATCGGGCGTCTGGGCCGCGAGCGCCTGCTCGGTCAGGCGTTCGACCATGGCGACTTGATCGGCATAGGTCGCCGCGACATCCGCCGCGGTCAGCGCGCCCGCGCCGATCAGACGTTCGGCCAGCCTTGCCAGGGGATCCGCGTCGGATGCCTGCTGCTTGTCCGCCTTCGAGCGATAATGCTCTATGTCGCGGTTGTAGTGGCCCCAAAGCCTGGGCACGCGGCACTCGATGAGAACCGGGCCTTCATTGTCGCGGCATCGTTGTGCGGCCAATGCGAACGTATCGCGGACCGCGAAAGGGTCGGTGCCGTCGATGGTCACGCCCTGGATTCCGTAGCCCGAGGCGCGCTGGGCGAGGCGCTCGACCTGGAACATGTCCTTCGTCGCGGTGAGCTCGGACCAGCCGTTGTTCTCGCACACGAAGATGACGGGCAGCTTCCGCACGGCAGCGAGCGCCAGGGCTTCATGCACGGAGCCCTGGTTCATTGCTCCGTCGCCGATCGAAACGACGACGATCTCGTCTCTGCCGAGCAGGTCGCCGGCGATCGCCAGCCCGCAGGCGATGGTCGTCCCGGCACCAACGATCGAGTTCTCGCCGATGAATCTGGTGTGCGGGGCCATGATGTAGGCGGACCCGCTGCGCCCCCCATTCACGCCGGCCTGGCGATGACAGATCTCCGCCATCAGCTCGAAGGGATCGAGGCCCGCCGCGAGCGCCCAGCCATGGCCTCTATAGGTGGCGAGGACCTTGTCCCCGTCCCTGAGCGCCGCGACTGCCGCAAGCGGAACGACCTCCTGGCCAGCGCAGAGGTGCATCGATCCCGCCGCAGGGGGCGTCTTCATCTGCGAGAGCTCGAGCGCCTTCGCCTCGAAGGCCCGGATGAATCCTATCCGGGCAAGCATCTTCTTTGCGAAAGGCGCTTCCCCGGGCGGCAATCCAACTTCGCCGGCTGCCGAGCGTACCTCGTGTTGCATAATTGCACCTCTTTGAGTGAGTCAGCGGACCGTACTGATTGACTCCAGGGATGTCAAATATGTATATGATGATCAGAATATGATGTTTTAAAATAATGACCATTATAATTCATCATATATTGACGATCATAAATCTATTTGACAATTTTGTCCAGTCGCTTATGGTTTTCTCGGGAGCCGCGCACGAGATGCGGCCCCGATGACCATTCTCAAGTCCACACAAATAAAAGGGAGGTATCGCAATGATGAGTGGCATGCGCTGGCGCCGGATTTTCCCCGCCGCTCTGGCGGCAATCGCTTTGGCGGGCTTCGTCACCGTGGGGAATGTCCGCGCGGAAACGACGCTGACCATCAACGGATATGGCGGGGCCGTCTGGGAAACGATCGATAAGTACATTCACGCTCCGTACACGGCGGAAACGGGAGTGAAGATCGTCAACACGACACAGCCGAACCTCGCGCAGCTCAAGGCGATGGTCGACAGCGGCAACATGATTTATGAGGCCATAGAGCTGAACGGAGCGGAGTACGTGACCGCCGCGAAGAACGGCTGGATCGAGGAGATCGACTACGGTCTGGCCGACCCGCAGAACAGGCATCCGCCCGAAGCGAAGAAAAAGTTCGGGATGGTGTTCGCGACCTTCTCGACGATCATCGGCTACAGGACCGACAAGTTTCCGGAAGGAAAGGGCCCGCAGTCATGGGCCGACTTCTGGGATGTGGCGAAGTTTCCGGGCAAGCGCAGCATGCAGAACGCGTTTGCGCCGAACCTGGAGATCGCGCTGATGGCGGACGGCGTGCCGAAGGACAAGGTCTACGAAGTGCTCGCCACCGACGAGGGTGTCGATCGCGCCTTCCGTAAGCTCGACGAGATCAAGCCGCATGTCACAAAATGGTGGAACACCGGGGCTGAATCCGTTCAGCTTCTCGCCGATGGTGAAGTCTCCATGGGGCAGGCATGGAACGGCCGGATATTCGATCTGGCGAAAACGCGCCCGGTGCAGGCGGTTTGGAACCAGGGCGTCATGGATGTGGGTATCCTGTCCGTTCCCAAAGGCAATCCGCTCGCCAAGGAAGCGATGAAGTACTTCACGGCCTGGGGCCATCCGGAGCGCATCGCGAAGTTCGCGGAGATCATGTCCTACTCGAACCTTCTCCCCGGCGTGAACGATTATCTCAAGCCCGAGCAGGCTGCGCAGCTTTCAAGCAGCCACACCGACGTGCAGTTGACGGCAAACGCCGAGGTTTGGGATAGTCGCCGTGATGCTCTGACCGAACGTTGGAACGCCTGGCTGCTCGAGTAGCCGAAAACTCGCATGACGCTCCGGCGCGCATCCGCAGGCGGATATTTCGCCTGCGGATGTCGAACCTCAAAGGTGGGTCTCCAGGCCGTGTATTCGCTGAGAACATATTTCAAGAGTTCGGGCTACCGGCTGATGCTGTTGCCGGCGGGGATCATTCTCGTGTTTCTGTTCGTGATCCCGATCGCGGATGTAGTTCGCACCAGCCTCTTCGATCCGAGTTTCACCATCGGCCACTTTCAGCGCTTCTTCCAGACTCCCATCTATCCGAAGGTCTTCCTGCGGACCGTATATGTGGCCCTCATCGTGACCTGGCTCTGTTTCCTGGTGGGCTATCCGACGGCCTACTTCCTGGCGCATTGCCGCAAGCGGACACAGGTCTACCTCCTGTCTCTCATCCTCGTTCCATTCTGGATGAGCCTGCTGATCCGGACATATTCGTGGATCGCGCTGCTCGGCCGGCAGGGCGTCATCAATACCATGCTGCTGCAGGCCGGGATAATCTCCGAGCCGCTTCCGATGCTCTATACGAGCGGGGTGGTCTATGTGGCCATGGTCCAGATCCTCGTTCCGATCATGATCCTCACCTGCTTCGCGGTAATGGTCGAGATCGACCAGGGGCTCGTTCGCGCCGCCAGGGTCCTGGGCGCGACACGGTGGCGGGCATTCGTCGAGGTTTATTTTCCCCTCAGCTTCAACGGCGTGACGACCGGGGCGATCATCATTTTCATCCTGTCGATGGGCTTCTTCGTAACGCCGGCGCTTCTCGGTGGGCGGCAGGACCTCATGGCCGGCAATCTCATCGAGATCCAGGTCAATCAGATGGTGAACTGGGGCTTTGCGTCCGCCCTCTCGGTCATCCTACTCGCCATAACGATCGCATTCGTCATGCTGTTCAAGGTTTCGACGGCAAGGTTCCAACGAGGGCTGCCGCAGTCATGAGCTCCACCTGGCCACGTGCCCATGGCATCGCGCTCGCCGTCTTCTTCGGCTTGGTCATCCTGTTCCTGATGCTCCCGTTGCTGGTCGTCATCCCGGTTTCCTTCAACGACGATCAGTGGCTGCGCTTTCCCCCGGAGAGCCTGTCCCTGCGGTGGTATCGCAGTTTCCTGTCCGACGAGCGGTTCGTGCAGGCCACCATCACCAGCTTCTGGGTGGCGGGGACCGTGTCCGTCATCGCCACCGCTCTGGGGACGTTCACCGCGATCGGCATGACGCGGTCCCGGCTCGCCGGCAAAGGCATCATCTACGGCATGATCATCGCGCCGCTCATCGTCCCGATCATCATCTTCGCGCTGGCGCTGTTCATTCTCTTCCACAAGCTTGGCCTCACCGGGAGCGTCGTGGGACTGATCGGCGCGCATGTGGTGCTGGCCCTCCCGTTCCCCGTCCTCATTGTCTCCGCCGCCCTGCAGCAGTTCGATATTACGCTGGAGCGGGCGGGACGGGTTCTCGGCGGAAGTCCACTGCAGGTGTTTCGCCACGTCACGCTGCCCCATCTCATGCCGGCGATGCTGGCTTCGGGGATATTCTCGTTCTTCGTTTCCTTCGATGAACTGGTCATCGCGCTGTTCATCACCGGCCGCTGGGACACGCTTCCCAAGCGCATATGGAGCGATCTCAGGCTCGAGATCGATCCGACGATCGCCGCGGTCGCATCCCTGCTCATCGTCATAACCCTGATCGGCGTTCTCCTCGCCGAAGCGCTTCGCCGGCGCGCCACGCGGCAAGCCGCCCCATAATACGAGCATATAAGAGGTGTCGTGATCCATGAATCAGTCTGCCGGAGAAAGGGGAGCACGCGTCGAGTTCCGGGATATCGGGATGACCTTCGGAAGTACCGAGGCCGTTCAGAATCTCAATCTGACGGTGGCGGCGGGGGAGTTCCTGACACTGCTCGGTCCCAGCGGGTCGGGCAAGACGACGGCCCTGAACATGATCGCCGGGTTCATCAACCCGACGTCCGGCGACATCCTGATCGGAGATCGGTCGATCAAGTCTCTTCCGACCGAGAAGCGCAATGTCGGAATGGTCTTCCAGAGCTACTCGCTGTTCCCGCATATGACGGTCGCCGAGAACGTCGCCTTTCCCTTGCGCATGCGCAAGGCCCCTCGAAACGTGATCGAGGAGAAAGTGCAGCACGCGCTTCGGCTGGTGAAGCTGCCGGAATATGGCGCAAGGATGCCGCACGAGCTTTCGGGCGGACAGCGCCAGCGGGTTGCCTTCGCCAGAGCCGTCGTCTTCGAGCCGAAAGTCCTCCTGATGGACGAACCGCTCGGCGCGCTCGATCTCAAGCTCAGGGAGCACATGCAGCTCGAGATCAAGCACTATCAAGCGCAGATCGGCTGCACGGTCGTCTACGTCACGCACGACCAGAGCGAGGCTTTGACCCTGTCCGATCGGATCGTGATCATGAATCGCGGACGCATCGTGCAGATCGGCACGCCGAGCCAGATCTATGATCTCCCACAAACACGGTTCGCCGCCGAGTTCGTCGGCGAAACGAATATTCTGCGCGTGGTGCCGGACGGCGAAGGACGTGGCGCGCTCCAGATTGCCGAAATGAACCTCCCGTTCGGGGCACCGGGTGCCTGTCCGGCCTCCGGATGCCTGCTGTCCATCCGACCGGAAAAGCTCAACCGCGTCCGGAACGGCGAAAACCCCGACCACATCGTCTTTGAGGCCGTGGTGCGGGAGCTCGCCTTCCTCGGCGACGTCATTCGCTATGTCGCGGAGCTGCCGTCGGGAGCCGCCTTGACCCTCAAGGAGGCCCGCACGCGCAGCGCGCGGCCGATCGAGCTGAAGGAGAAGGTCCGGCTGAGCTTCGATCCGAAGGATGCAGTGTTGATACCTCATGGCGACTGAACCGGTCGCTTTCAAGATTGGAGAAGAAAATGGCAGATACTTCAACCGGAACCAAGCACACTGCCGCGCAGCAGGCGCGCGATCATCTTTGGATGCCGTACTCTTCGCCCGGAACCCAGGGTGCGGCTCAGGCCGACATCCGCTTCCTGGTCAAAGGCGAGGGGTGCCGGCTGTGGGATTCTCACGGCAACCAGTATCTCGATGGCATCTCGGCGCTCGAGGCCGCGATCCTCGGTCACGGGGATGAGGAAGTCCTCGATGCCATCAGGAGGCAGGGGCAGAACCTGGCGTTCTTCGACCTGTTTCGCTTCGCCGCGCCGGTACAAGCCGAGCTCGCCAGTGAACTCACCCGCTTGGCGCCGGGCATGCAGTATGCCGTGTTCGCCCCGGGTGGTGCCGAGGCGGACGAGATCGCGATCAAGATCGCGCGCCAATATCATCACCTGAGAGGCCAGCCCTACCGCAAGAAAGTGCTGACCCGGCAAGGTTCCTTTCACGGCGTGACATATGGAGCCATGGGCCTCGACGGGCGCTATTTCGCTTCGTCCAACGATGTCTACGATGGCGGCCTGAGCTGGGGCCGGACGGTCGGCGTCCACAAGCCCTATCCGGCCTATCTCGGCAAGGCGGGAAGACATGTGCCCTCTGTCGACAGCATCGAGTCCGTGATCATCGCGGAGGGGCCCGAGACGGTGGCCGCCGTCGTCGTCGATCCGATGGCGACCGCCATGGCCGTCGGCGTTCCGCCTGATGACTACCAGAGAGAGCTGCGCTCGGTCTGCGATCGGCATGGCGTGCTGCTGATCTGCGACGAGGTCATTGCCGGCATGGGCCGGACCGGTCGGCTGTTCGCGACGGAACATGCCGGGATCCAGGCTGATTTCATCACCATCTCCAAGGGCCTCAGCACCGGATATTTCCCGATCGCCGCGTGCCTGGTCGCCCCGCATGTTTCCGACCTCTTCAAGGAGAAGAAATCGGTATTCCGGCATGGCCACACCTATTCGGGCCATCCGATGGGCGCCGCCGCCGCCCTTGCCGTGCTGGCGCGCCTCGAACGCGACCGGCTCTGGGAACGGGCCGAGGTCCTCGGCAATCGGCTCCTCTCCGGACTGAAGGGACTGTCCGGAAATCCGCTTTACTGGGACGCCCGTGGCCGCGGCCTGCTGGCCGGCCTCGAGTTTGTCGCGGACGCGCGCACCGGCGAGGACTTCAAGGACCGCGCCGCGGTCGGCAACGAGCTCAGGCTCCGCTGCCACGAGCTCGGTCTCATCACGCTCATACTCCATCCCGGCAACATTCTCTTTATCGCGCCGCCGCTCACGGTCACCGAAGCGGAGATCGACGAGATGGTCGGGATCGTCGGCACCGCCTTGGACGACATTGCGCGCCGGCATGGGAAGGTCCGCTAACCGCGAGGGGAACTCATGATGTTGAAAGGACAACTGGCCCTGGTGACGGGCGCCGCGCAAGGAATCGGCGCCGCCATCGCCGAGGCCTTGGCGGATGAAGGCGCCAGGGTCATCATCGCCGATATCCATGCCGAGCGGGCGCGGGACGCCGCCCAAGCGCTCGCCGGCAAGGGCCATGATTGCATCGGCGAGGAGCTCGACGTCACCGACCGCGCCGGAGTCGAAGCCTTTGCCGCACGCGTCGCGCGTGACGTCGGGCCGATCTCGATCCTGGTGAACAATGCCGGCATCGGCCTCAACATGCCGCTCGCCGATGACGCGGCGCCCAAGGTGTGGGACGACACGATCGCCGTCAACCTGACCGGCGTATTCAACGTCTCCCGCGCCTTCCTGCCGGCGCTCAAGGAGACCAGGGGATCGATCGTCAATATCTCGTCCGTCGTGGCCTTCACCAGCGGTTTTGCCGATGCGGGCTATGTCGCCTCCAAGGGCGGCGTGCGGTCACTGACCCAGAAAATGTGCCGCGAGCTGGCGCCTTTCGGCATCCGCGTCAACGCCATCGCGCCGGGTTACATCGCGACCGCCATGAGCGGGCCGAGCGAGCGCGAATATGTCGAATGGCTCGACTGGCATTGCCCGATGAAGCGCTTCGGACGCCCGGAGGAGATCGGCGGACCGGTGGTATTCCTCGTTTCCCCCGCCGCGAGCTTCGTCAATGGCGTGACGCTGCCCGTCGACGGCGGCTATCTGGTCATCTGAAGGATCATCGCATGCTGAAAAGCGTCTTCCACACGTCCTGGACGGTCGACGATCTCGACCGCTCCATCGCCTTCTACCGCGATCTCCTGGGCTTCGAGCTCGTAGGCCAGCGCGAGCGGCAAGGAACGGCGATCGAGACCGTCACTGGCTTTGCCAGGGCCGATCTGCGCATCGCCTTCCTGCGCCTGCCGGGAGCCCCGGTGGGCATTTCGGGACATCACCTCGAGCTGATCGAATACCGCCATCCCAAAGGGCTGAAGCTCGATGTCAGGACCTGCGACACGGGCTCGGCCCATCTGGCGCTCGAAACCACCACCATCCGCGAGGATCATGAGCGGCTGAGCCGCGCCGGCGTCACCATCGTGTCGGAGCCTGTCTCCTTCACCGGCGGCGCCGCCGGCGAGGTGCTCGCCCTCTATCTGCGCGATCCCGACGGCTTCACGATCGAGCTCGTGCAGGTCGTGTCCGCCGACACGCGTTGAAGCCGGGAAGACGAGACGAAGCGCGGTCAATTGAAACCCATCTGGGCTGAGAGAAACAAGAATGTCTACGACGACGATTGAGCGCATCGAAGCTTTTGCCTGTTCCCTGCCGCTGGACCAGCCGCTGGACCTCGGCACATATCTCGTCGCCGCGCGCGACTATGCGGTCGTGAAGGTCGTGACGTCGGGAGGGCTGACGGGCGCCGCCATTGGGCTTTCGCGGCGGGCGCCGGTCGACATGGCCGTGGCGGAGGTCCTGGCGCCGGTCCTGATCGGCAAGGACGCGCTGCACCTTACGGCCTGCCTCGCGGCAATGGATCGGGTTACCGACGGAATGGGCCGGTCGGGGATCGTCGGGCGGGCGCGCTCGCTTGTCGACATCGCGCTGCACGATATCCGGGCCCGGTCGGCGGCGCTTCCCCTGTGGCGGCTGCTGGGCGGATCTCCCGATCCCGTGGAGGTGATGATCGTCGAGGGATATCGGATCGCGAACGAGCCGGAGGGCAGTCTGGTCGATCGGCTCCTTGGCCGCGTCGAGCAGGGCTACAGGCGCCTCAAGATCGAGGCCGGCAGCTACGATCGTCCGGAGAAGCTCGTACAGGTGCTGGAGAGCTTTCGGCGGCAATCCGCCGCGCCGCGGATCATCCTCGACGGGCTCTGGCGCTGGAAAACCTCGCAGGAGGCGGCGCGGTATCTGGCCCATCTGCGCGCCTTCGATATCGACTGGATCGAGGATCCCTTTCCCGTCGAGCTGATCGACTGCTACCGGCAGTTTCAGCGTTTCGAGCGCGTTGTTCCCGTCGGCGCCGGCGACGACCTGACTTACTTCCGTGATGTCGAGGCGCTGATGGAGGCGCCGGTGGACGTGCTGAGGCTGGACGCCCTTTCGATCGGCGGCGTGACGGCCTTCGGCGAGCTTGCCGCCGCCGCAAAAAAGCGCGGCTGCGCCGTTTCCCCGCATTTCTATCCGCAGATTCACCAGCATTGCGTGTTCGGCTGGGGCGCTTCGGATCATGTCGAAATGATCCCGTCGGATCGGCCGTTCGACCGGACCCATGAGCTCATCCGGCATGACGCCTTCGCGCGCGTGAAGAACGGCCGGCTCGCCGCGCCGGGCGACATCGGGGCCGGATATGAGCTCGACGACGAAGCTGTCGAAAGATCGGCGCGGCGCAAGACGGTGGCGGGCTGACGCCGGCTCTCAGCCGATCTCCTTCGCCGCCCGCTTCTTGTGCGCGGCCAGCGCCATCAGGCGCTTGTCGCGCCACATCTGGCGCTCCTGCAGCCCTTCCGCCGGTATGTGCTTGCGCCGCTCGGGCTCGATCACGTCCATAACCGGGCCGGTCCAGTCGACGCGCCGCTGCATCTGCGGGAACAAGTTCACATAGATGCCCTGATAGCGCTCGGCATAGTCGCGCACGCCGCCCGGCGCGTTGAGATCGATGGTCTCGAACGGACCCATGAAGGACCAGCGCAAAGCCAAGCCGTCGCGGATGCCGATATCGACGTCCTCGACGCTGGCATAGCCGTCGGCGACGAGGCGGAAGGCCTCTTCGAGCAGCGCGCCTTGCATGCGGTTCATGATGAAGCCGTCGAGCTCCTTATTCATCACCAGAGGCGCATGGCCGGCGGCGGTGAGGAACGCCCTGGTGCGCGCGATCGTCTCGGCCGACGTCCAGGGCGCCGGCACCACTTCGGCGGCGGGGATCAGATAGGGCGGGTTGATCGGATGGACGACGAGGCAGCGGTGCCGGCCCGCGAGCGCCTCGGTGAAGCGCGACGGGAGCAGCGCCGAGGTCGAGCTCGCCAGCACCGCATCGGGCCGCGCCGCCCGATCGAGCTTGGCGAACACGTCGATCTTGGTGGCGAGCACTTCCGGCGTGTTCTCCTGGACATGGCGGGCGTCCGCCACCGCCTCCTCCAGCGTGGCGGCCGGGTTGATGCGGGCGAGCACGGCTTGGGGTGCAGCACCGTTCAGGAGGTCATGGCGGGCGAGATCGTCGAGCACGCCCGAGATATAATCGAGCGCCGTCGCGGCGGCGCCGTCCGCCTGGTCCCACAGCCGCACGCGCGAGCCCGCGCGGGCGAAGCTGATCGCCCAGGCCCGGCCGACGAAGCCTGTGCCGATGATCGCGGTCGTTGGGTGGTCAGAGGGTCTCGACATTGCCGTCTATCCCGAGTGATTGTCCGGACACATTGATGCCGGCGTCCGACAGGAGGAACGCCACCATGCTTGCGACGTCATAGGGGCTCACCATGCGCCGGAGCGACACGCGCTCGAGATAGCGCTCGGTCATCGCCTCGTGGCTGATGCCGAGCTGGCGGGCGCGGTCGGCGATCACTCTTTCGATGCGCGGCCCCGCGACGATGCCGGGCAGTATGGCGTTGACGCGGATGCGCGCGGGGCCGAGCTCCTTGGCGAGGCTCTGGGTGAAGCCGACGACGCCGAACTTGGCGGCGGAATAGGGTGTTCGGAACGCATAGCCATGCCGGCCGGCGGCCGAGGACATGTTGACGATGGCGCCGCCGCCGGCCGCCTTCAGCATCGGCACCGCCAGCCTGGCGCACAGGAACTGCCCGGTGAGGCAGACCTCGAGGCAGCGCCGCCAGTCGGCCGGCGTGATCTCGTCCACGCCGGCGGTCGGTCCGGCGATGCCGGCATTGTTGATGAGGGCGTCGAGCCCGCCGAGCTCGCGCGCGACGCGCTCGAACAGCGCTTCGACATCGCCGTCATCGGCGACATCGGCCTTGCAGGCTGTGATGTTCGGCAGAGCGCGCCTGGCTTGCGCGATCGCGTCCTCCGCGACGTCGCAGATCAGGATGCGCGCGCCCAGCGCGGACAGGGTGCCGGCGATGGCGAAGCCGATGCCGGAGGCGCCGGCGGTGATCACCACGCGCTGGCCCTCTATGCCGGAAAGGAGATGGGCGGCCGAATCCGGAACCCTGTCACTCATGGAAATCCTTTCGCTGCCTGTCGCCCGGGGATGATCGTCTCGGGATCATTTCCTTGTTTCACCCAAAGATCAACGTTTCAGGCGCTGCGCTTGCGGGGAGTCATGTCCGCGCCGATCTGGTCCAGGAGCCACACGCGGAATTCCGCCAGGGCAGGCGTCAAGGGCAGGCCGGCGGAATAGACGAAATAGTAGGAATGCGAGGGCGGCGGGACATCCTTGAACAGGATCTCCAGATGGCCGGCGGCCACTTCCGCCTCCACCAGGAAGCGTGGCAGGAGGGCGATGCCGGCGCCGGCGGCCGCGGCCCGCGCCATGATGCCGAACTGATCGAAGGCGAGGCCGCGGATGCGGAAGGCCTTCTTGTCGCTGATGCCGGCGCGCTCGAACCAGTCGTTCCAGGCGGCGAAGCGCGTCGACAGGTGCAGGAGGCGGACGCGGTTGGCGTCCGCCGGCTCCTCGAGTCTGTGCCGGCGCCTGAATTCGGGGCTGCAGACCGGCAGGACTTCTTCCGTCATGAGATAATCGGCGGCGGCGCCCGACCAGGTCGGCTCGCCATTGTGGATCGCCGCATCCACCCCCTGGCCGCGAAAATCGAACGAGGCGAGCCGGGTCTGGAAGATGATGGTGAAATCGGCATGCTGCGCCAGGAATTCGGGCAGCCGCGGCATGAGCCAGTAGGTCGAGAAGGTCGGCACCACGGCGAGATTGATCGTCGGCGAGCCGGCGAGCGCCCGGGCGCGATGCGTCGTCTCGGCGAGCTCCGCCAGCGTATGCCGGATGGAGGCCATGTAGGCGCGCCCCTGCGCGGTGAGCACGACGCGCTGCCGGATGCGCTCGAACAGCGGGAAGCCCAGATGATCCTCGAGCTGCTTCACCTGCTGGCTGATCGCGCCCTGGGTCAGGTTCAACTCGGCGGCGGCGCGCGAGAAGCTCGCATGGCGTCCGGCGCATTCGAACACCAGGAGCGCGTGCAGCGATGGTATCGATCCGCGTTTCAAGGGGCATGCCTCCAGCCGGCCATTCGCGACCACATGTCATTAGCTGATCTAATCAAGTCATGACAATAATTCGATATGACCGCAGGGAGGCTTGACCTAGGCTGACCGCGGTCGAGATCGTTCAGCAGTGCAGAGACAACCGGAATGACCGTCACCGAACACCGCATCCCCGCCGCCCATGGAAAAGCCTTCCGGCTGTCGGCCGGCGATGAGATCAGCATCGTCAACACCGAAGGCCACCAGGTGGTCGACACCTGGGCCTTCGACGTGAAGGACATCCATCACCGCCTGTCGATGGAACTGACGAGACGGTATCTGCTGAAGCTGCGGCCGTCGGTGGGCGACAAGCTCTACACCAACTACCGCAATCCCATCCTGACGCTCATCGCCGACACGTCGGACGGCATGCACGACACGCTCATCACCGCCTGCGACCCCGCCACCTATGAGAAGCTCGGCTGCGCCGAGCACCGCTCCTGCGCCGGCAATCTCGCCGAGGCGCTGGCGGAGTTCGGCCTGTCGCTGCCATTCGTCCCAGGGCCGATCAATCTGTTCATGAACGTGCCGATCACCAACAGCATGAACATCGAGTTGAAGGCATGCGAGGCGCCGGCGGGCGCCGCCGTGACGCTGCGGGCGGAGATCGATTGCTACATGGCCTTTTCGTGCTGCCCCATGGATATCGTGCCCGTCAACGGGCCGGACGGCCGCCTGAGCCCGGTCGACATCCGCATCACCCGCAAAGGCAGGGGCGACAAGAACTAGACAGTCCAAAAAATGGGAGGAGAAGAATGACCAAGCAGAGTCTACGCGGGGCCATGCTGGCGCTTGCGTTCATTGCCGCCAGTGCGGGTCTCACCGCTCCGGCGGCGGCTGAGAACACGTTCGGCCTGGCCGAGGACGGCGTACTCACCGTGGCCGTGTTCGCGAATGCGCCGCCGGTCATCGGCTATGACAGCGAGGACAAGATGCTTGGCGTCGACGGCGCTTTCCTGGAAAGCTTCGCCGGCCGTCATGGCCTCAAGATCAAGCTGTACAAGACCACTTTCGCCTCGACCATCCTGGCGGTGAAGCAGGGCAAGGCCGATATCGGCACCTGGTTCTATTACACCGAGGAGCGCGCCAAGCAGATCAGGTACACCTTGCCCTATCTGCGCGAGACGGCGTCCGTCTTCACCATGGATAGTTTCGACTACAAGGGCCTGGACAGCCTCGCCGGCAAGCGTGTCGCCGCCGTGGTCGGCCATTCCTTCGCGCCCTATGTGCAGAAGGCCTTCGGCGACGGCGCCAAGCTCTATCCGGACGGCATCGCGGCGCGCACCGCGCTCCTGAACGGCCAGGTGGACGCCTATGTCGACAGCTCCTTCGTCATCGACGAGCCGCCCTTCACCGGCAACGACAAGGTCAAAGGGGTGATCCTCAAGGTCGGCGATCTCGGCCTGCCGCAGAACATAGCGGGCGCGCTCGATTTCAACTTCGTCGCCTGCGGCAACACGGCGCTGGCCGCGGCGCTCGATGCGGAAATGAAGTCGCTGCATGAGGGCGGTCAGTGGCAGGAGATCCTGAAGAAGAACGGTCTCACCGAAGAGAGCCTGGCGCCGACCGACCCGCCGAAGCAGATGTGCGAGTGACGTCGGGCGCGGCGGGGCATGGACATGAGCGCACGACGTCCAGCGGCTGCCGCCGGGGCCGAGCAGCGGGGTTCCGCTGCCGGCTCCGGCATCGAGGTGCTGAAGGTGGCGGGATTGCACAAATCCTTCGGCGCCTATCAGGCCCTCAAGGGCGTCGACTTCTCGATCGCCGCCGGCGAGAAAGTGTGCGTCCTGGGCTCGAGCGGCTCCGGCAAGACGACCTTCCTGCGCTGCCTCAATCTCTTGATCGAGCCGACGCGCGGCAGCCTGGAATTCCAGGGCCAGCCGATCGGCACATGGCCGCTGGCCAAGCCGGTTCCGACCCGAGATCTGTGCGCGTTCCGCAGCCGCATCGGCATGGTGTTCCAGCAGTTCGAGCTTTTCCCCCATCTCACCGCGCTCGCCAATGTCACGCTCGGCCCACGCCATGCCCGCGGCGAGGCTTTCGATGTCTGCCGCGAGCGCGGCCTCGCTCTGCTGCGCAAGGTCGGGCTGGCCGAATTCGCCGATGCCTTTCCGCGCACTCTGTCGGGCGGGCAGAAGCAGCGCGTCGCCATCGCCCGGGCGCTGGCGATGCAGCCGGAGCTCGTTCTCTTCGACGAGCCCACCTCGGCCTTGGATGCCGAGATGGTGGGCGAGGTCCTCGATTTGATGACGGTGCTTGCGGCCGAGGGCACGACCATGGTGATCGTGACCCATGAGATCGGCTTCGCGCGCAAGGTCGCCGACCGGATCGTCATCATGGACAAGGGCGTGATCGTCGAGGACGGTCCGACGCGCCGCATGTTCGATGAGCCCCGTCACCAGCGCACGCGCGATCTCCTGCATCACCGGCTCGCCTCGCGCGGGTGAGCGTCCGTCCATCCATCCCGAGGGAAGTCGAAGAGCACCGATGGCAAGCATATCAGGCTATGAAAGCAAACCCGACGCCCAGGCCCTGGCACCCTATCGGCGCGTCCACGAACGCATCGACGCCGCGGAGGGGAAGTTGGTCGAGGAGGTCAGGGACTTCCTGCGCATTCCGGGCTTTTCCACCACGGGCGAGGGCATCATGGACAGCGCCCGGGCCTGCCTCGGGCACCTCGACGCGGTCGGAGCGGAAGCGACGGAGATCGTCGACACGGGCGGCTGGCCGGTGGTCACCGGCGTCTCGCGCTCCAAGCGGCCCGACGCCAAGTGGCTCTTGATCTACAGCCTCTATGACCAGGTGCCGGTCGATCCGGCGGATTGGACGGTCGATCCCCTGGGCGCCGAGATCGTGACGCCCGAGCGTCTCGGCCTGCCGTCGCAGATCGGACCGCTCATCTGCAACCGCGCCGCCATCAACCAGCGCGGGCCGATGCTGGCCGCGATCCAGGGCATAAGGGCCATGCGCGAGGTCGAGGGCGACATCCCGGTGAACATCGTCTGGTGCTGGGAGGGCGAGGAGGAGATCGGCAGCCCCAATCTGCATGTCTTCGTCGACCGGCACCGCGACAGGCTCACGCGCTGCCAGGGCATGTGGGTGCCCGGCATGCGCCAGAGCATGCAGGGCAGCATGATGGTTCCCAACGGCTATCTGGGGCTGCTGTGGTTCGAGCTCGCCTGCCGCGGCGGCGACTGGGGCGGCACGGTCGACGGCCGTTATATCGGTCCCGCCCATGTGGCGTGGGTGGATGCGCCTTTGATGCGGCTCATCCATGCCACGGGCTCGCTCTTCGATCGTGACGACAAGGTTGCCGTCGACGGCCTGCGCGAATGCCTGGCGCCGCTGGCGCCGGAGGACCGCAAGCAGCTCGACCTGCTGCGGGCGGGCTTCACGCCCGAGACCGAGGCGCAGTGGAAGGCGATCCTCGGCGTCAAGCGCTTCCGCAAAGGCCGTCCGATGGGCGACTACCTGGACGATCTCTATGCCAATGTGCGCGGCAATGTGATGGGCATTTCCGGCGGCTATACCGGACCGTCCTATTGCAGCATCCTGCCGCAGCAGGCCCTGGCCAAGATCGGCTTCGGACTGCCGCCGGGCCTCAGGCCCGACGCCGTGCTCGACTTGGTGCGCAAGCACCTCGATGCGCGCGGCTTCCATGAGGTGACAATCGAGGAGCCGCGCGGCTATGCCGCCTGGCGCAATGCCGGCCGGCAATCGGTGGTGCAGGCCGGCATCCGGGCGGCGCATCATCATGGCGTGCCGACGCTCGAGCTGCCCTGGGCCAGCTGGGCCTGTCCGGCCGAGGTCTTCGGGCGCATCAACCTCGACATTCCGGTCAGCATCGTCGGCCTGGGCCATGGCGAGCGCCTGCATCAGCCCGATGAATATATCTGCCGGGACGCCGTCGCCTTGCTCGCCAAATACACCGTGACCTATCTTCACGAATGGGCGAGATCGAATGAGAACTGAGCGCCGGGTCAAGGGCAAGGTGATGACGTGAGCACGGTGATGGGCTGGGCAGGCGTGATGGCGGCGGGCCTCTGGGTCACGCTGGAGCTGGTCGCGCTCGCGGGCCTCATCTCCGTCCTGCTCGGCGCCGCGCTGTCGGTCATGTTCATCAGCCCGCACCGCTTTGTGCGCGCCATCGCCCGTCTCTATGTCGACATCTTCAGAAGCATCCCGCTGCTGGCTCTGCTGTTCTTTCTCTATTATGTGCTCGGCCGCTACACCGAGACCTTGGGCCTTTCATCCTTCGCCTTGGCGGTGCTCGGCCTCGCGCTCAACGAGGCCGCCTATGTGAGCGAGATCTATCGCGCCGGCCTGCGCTCGGTTCCCGACATGCAGTGGGAAGCGGGCACCAGCTTGGGCCTCGGCTGGTGGGGCGTCTTCACGCGCGTCATCCTTCCCCAGGCGCTGCCGCCGGCGATGCCGGCCACCCTCAATATGCTGATCCAGCTCATCAAGAACAGCGCGCTGGCCTCGCTCATCGCCGTCAACGAGGTGTCGATGTCGGCGACCATTCTGGTCTCCGAGACGTTCAAGCCCTTCGAGGTCTTCACGCTGCTGGCGGTCATGTATCTCGCCCTCATCGTGCCTTTGACCTTGCTGTCCGGCAAAGTGGAGACCTTCCTCGCGCGCCGGCTCGGGCTTGCAGCGCCGCGCGCCGCGAAGGCCGTTGCGGAGCCGGCATGATGTCGGCGGGCGAAATCGTCATGACCTTGCTCAAGGGGCTGGGCGTCACGCTCGAGATCGCCGTCGGCGCCTGGATCCTGTCGGTCGTGCTCGGGATAGTCCTCGGCGCCATGGAGGACATGGGATCGACGGCGCTGCGCTGGCTGGCCCGCATCCTGGTGACGCTGCTGCGCTCCATGCCCCAGCTCGTGATGCTTTACCTGCTCTATTTCGGGATCGGCGCCTGGGGGCTCGACGTGCCGGGCGTGGTGGCGGCGATCCTGGCGCTCGGCATCACCGAATCTGCCTTCGCCGCGGAGTATTATCGCGCCGCCTTGATGACGGTGCCGCCCACCCAGCGCGAGGCCGGCACGAGCCTCGGCCTCACGCCCTTGAGGGTGTTCCGCCTGGTCGTCCTGCCGCAGGCCTTGCCCTATGCGATGGCCCCGCTGCTCAATTCCTTCATCAGCCTCTTGAAGCTCGCGACGCTCGCCGCGGCGGTGGGCTCGCCCGAGATTCTCTATCGCGGCCAGAGCCTGATGCAGCTGACCGGGCAGATGGGCTTCATCACCGCCCTCATCATTGCCGTCTACATCGCGATCTCGGTGCCGCTGTCACGCCTTGCCGGCCGCCTGGAGGCGAAAGTTGCCCGCGCTTAGAGCCATGACTGGAACGCCATGTCCGCCCGTGATCAGCGATGCGGCATGGATTTGAACGAGAGGAAGCAGGAACTGATGTCGATCATCCGCACCGGCATGCGGCCGGGAAAGAGCCCGCTCTACAACAAGGCCGTGATCCACGGCGACACCGTCTATCTCGCGGGTCAGGTGGCCGTCGATCCGCTGCCCACCGCGGGCGAGCAGACGCGGCAGGTCCTGGCCCAGATCGACGACTATCTCGGCCAATGCGGCTCCGACAAGTCGAAGCTCCTGACCGCCACCGTCATATTCGCCGATCTCAGGCACTATGACGAGGTCAATGCCGTGTGGGACGCATGGGTGAGCCCGGAGGCCATCCCGACGCGCACCGCCTTCGAGGCGAAGCTGGTGACGCCGGCCCATTTCGTCGCCATCGCCGTCACCGCCAGCCGCTGAGGCGCGTCGCATGGCGGCCGGCGAAAGTGTCAGATTTGGCGCGGGCCATTCTCTGCCGCGCCTGGAGGATGAGCGACTGATCACCGGCCGCGCGACCTTCGTCGACGACGTCAAGCATGTGGGCGAGCTCCATCTGGCGATCCTGCGCTCGCCGCATGCCCATGCGCGGATCCTGTCGATCGATGTCGCGGCGGCACGGGCCGCCGATGGCGTCGTCGCCGTCCTCACCGGAGACGATCTCGCCGCGAGCGGCGTCAGGCCCATCCCTATCCTGCGGCATTATCGGGCGCCTGACGGCTCCGCCATGGCGACGCCGCCCAGATGGCTCCTGGCGCGCGAGCGCGTGCGGCATGTCGGCGAGCCGGTCGTGGCCGTCGTCGCCATGTCGCGGCACCAGGCCGAGAGCGCGCTCACTCTCATCGCGATCGATTTCGAGCTCCTGCCGCATCTGGCCGGCATCGGCGCGGCTCTGGCGGACGGAGCGCCCCTGATCTGGCCGCCGGCCGGATCGAACAGCGTGGTGATGGAGCGCTTTGGCTCATCGACGAAGGTCGATGCCGCTTTTGCCCACGCCGCGCACAGGGTCGCTCTGTCGGTGCGCAACCAGCGGCTCTTCGCGGCACCGCTCGAGCCGCGCGGCGCCTCCGCCGTGTTCGAGACGGAGACGGGCAGGGTCGTCCTTCACGCCGCGAGCCAGAATCCGACCGCGGTGCATCATTATCTCGCCGAGCATGTCCTCGGCTGGCCGGCGGAGCGCTTGCGCATCATGGTGGCCGACATCGGCGGCGGCTTCGGCATGAAGGGCTATCTCTACCCCGAGGACGCGCTGGTGGCCTATCTCGCCTTCAGCCTCCAGCGCCCGGTGCGCTGGATGGCGACGCGCAGCGAGGATTTCCTCGGCTCGACTCATGCGCGCGACCAGGAAGCGGATGCCGTCCTGGCGCTCGACGCGGAGGGCAGGATCACGGCCCTGCGGGTGCGCCTGCGCGCCAATCTCGGCGCCTATCCCGCTCCGTCGGGACCTCTCGTCGCGCTCGTCCTCGGCGCCAAGGTGGCGACCAATGTCTATGCCATCCCCGAAATCGACATCGAGGCTGTGGGCGTCTTGACCAACATGCAGGCCACGGCGCCCTATCGCGGCGCGGGCCGGCCCGAGGCGATCTATCTGATCGAGCGCCTTGTCGATGCCGCCGCGGTCCAGACGGGCATCGACCGCGTCGAGCTGCGGCGGCGGAACCTCGTCAGGCCGGAGCAGATGCCGTATCGAGCCGCGACCGGAGAGGTCTATGATTCCGGCGATTTCCCCGAGCTTCTCGAGCGCGCCCTCGCCGAGAGCGACTGGCACGGCTTCGAAGAGCGCCAGCGCGATTCCGGCGCCGCCGGACTCTTGCGCGGCCGCGGTCTTTCGCTGTTCGTCGAATGGACGGGCGCGCAGGCCTTCAAGGAGACCGTCGACGTCACGGTCGCGGCGGATGGGCGCATCACCGTGGTGTCGGCGACCATCCCGATGGGGCAGGGCCTCGAGACGACCTTCGCCCAGATGGCCGCCGCGGTCTTCGGGGTTGATCCGGCCTCGGTCAAGATCGTAACCGGAGACACCGATCGCGCCAGCGGTTTCGGCAGTTTCGGATCCCGCTCGCTCTTCGTCGGCGGCAGCGCCGTGGCGCTGGGGGCCGAAGCGGCGCTCGACGCCTGCCGCAAGACGGCAGCCGAGCATCTCGAAGTCGCGGCGGATGACCTGCTGTATGAGAAAGCGCAGTTCCGCGTCGTCGGGACGGATCGCACGGTCGGATTGTTCGAGCTCATGGCGACATTGCCCAAACGCCGACTAAGCCTCGGCTTCACCAACGAGGTGGCGAGCGGGAGCTGGCCCAACGGAGCGCATGTGTGCGAGGTGGAGATCGATCCCGAGACGGGCTTCGTCCGGCTCGACAGATATCTGTGCGTCGACGATGTCGGCGTGGTGATCAACCCGATGATTGTCGAAGGACAAATCCAGGGCGGGGTGGCGCAGGGTGTCGGGCAGGCGCTCTGGGAGGCGGTCGTCCATGATCCGGAGACCGGCCAGCTGCTGACGGCGACGTTCCAGGATTATGCGATGCCGAGAGCCCTGGACCTGCCGATGATCCGTTCGCTGACCGACGAGCGCTGGCCCTGCCTGACCAACCCGCTCGGCAGCAAAGGCGCGGGCGAATCCGGCACCGTCGGCGCGCCGCCCGCGGTGATCTCCGCCATTCTCGATGCGCTGCGGTCGTTCGGCGTGACGACGATCGACATGCCGGCCACCCCGGAGCGCATCTGGCGCGCCATGCAACAGGAAATTGACCGGCGTTGAATGCAGCGCCGGTCAACCGTTCCATAGTCCGCGAAGACTAACCGATGCTGATCCAGATCCAGTATGGCCGTCTGCGGCAACGGCGACGGTAACGTCCGCGCCACCAATAACGCCGGCAAACGCGCCGCCAGCGCCGGCGCCGCCGCCGCCGGCGATGCCGTCGGCCTCGGTGCCAGGCAAGCTCCTCGAAGCCGTCGTCGCTGACGGGAGTCGCGTTGCTGCCCTCGGGATCCGCCTTCAACTGTTCGAGATCGGGAAGCACATTCGCGCCGGTGCCGAGTTCGTCAGCGGGAACTCCCGCCAACGCCTCGGTTTGCGACGGCAATACAGCAGCGAGAGTCGCTGCGCCGGCTACGCCGAACAAACCTGTGAGAACCGCTCTTCTGTCCATTCACTCACTCCATCAGCCGAGTTCCACTCATGGCAGAACGTTAACGGAGCGGTAAGGGAAATGTTCCCACGCAGACATAAAATCATGCGGGTGCCGCCGGGGTGAATTACCCAGCGTACGGATTTCGCCAGCCACAGATTGCTTGCGCCGAAGAAGCGCGAGCGGAGCTTATCACAGGCAGCCGGCGAGCTTGGCGCGCTGCCGGACGAGCGCCTCGACGACATCGATGGTCGGCGTCGCCGTTTCGGTGAGGCGTCCGAGCTCCCGGACCGCCGTCACCAGCGCGTCGATCTCCATCGGCCGCCCGAGTTCAAGATCCTGCAGCATCGATGTCTTGTGCGCGCCGACCGCCTCGGCGCCGGCGATGCGGCGGTCGACATCGACGCCGAAGCTGACGCCGAGCTTCTCACCGATCGCCTGGGCTTCGACCATCATGGCGCGGATGACCGCGCGGGTGCCGGGATCCCGGCAGATCTGCTCGAGCGTCCCGCCGGTGAGCGCCGACACCGGGTTGAGCGAAAGATTGCCCCACAGCTTCACCCAGATCTCATTGCGGATCTGCGGGCGAATGGGCGCGCGCAGGCCGGCTGCGACCAAGAGCTTGGCGAGATCGGCGGTGCGCTGGGTCTTCTCGCCCGAAGGCTCGCCCAGCGGCAGGCGGTCGCCTTCGGTATGGCGGATGATGCCGGGCGCTTCGATCTCGGCCGCCGGATGTACGACGCAGCCGATCACGCGCTCCGGGCCGATCGCGTCCCACAATCTCCCGCCGGGATCGACGGCTTCGATGCGTCGGCCCTCATGCACGCCGCCATGCTTGTAGAAATACCACCAGGGGACGCCGTTCTGCGCGGTGACGACCGCCGTCTCGGGGCCGAGCAGCGGCTTCAGGCCGGCCAGGATGCCGGGCAGCGAATGGGCCTTGAGGGCCAGGATCACATAGTCCTGGGGACCGAGCTCGGCCGGCTGGTCGGTGGCGCGTACTTTGACCGTCGCCTCGCCGGTTTCGTCCTTGAGCGTCAAGCCCTTGTCGCGCATGGCGGCGAGATGCGCGCCGCGCGCGATGAGGCTCACTTCGGCCTCGCCTTGCCGAGCGAGCTTCGCCCCGACGAGCCCGCCGATGGCGCCCGCGCCGAATATGCAGACGCGCATGTCAGCCCAGTCCCAGTTTCTCGGCCAAGCCGATGCGCTGCAGCTTGCCGGTGGCGCCTTTCGGAATCTCTTCGAGGAAGACGAGCTTGCGCGGCACTTTGAACTGGGCGAGGCGGCTCGCGGCGAAGTCGCGGATCTCGCGCTCGCTCGCCGCAGCACCTTCGCGCAGCACGATCGCGGCGGCGACCTCCTCACCGAGCTTGTCATGCGGCATGGCGAAGGTCACGACCTGTTGCACCGCCGGGTGGTCCATCAGGACCTCGTCCACCTCGCGCGGCGAGACCTTCTCGCCGCCGCGATTGATGATCTCCTTGAGCCGTCCGGTGATGCGCACATAGCCTTCGGCATCCATCGTGCCCTGATCGCCGGTATGGAACCAGCCATGGGCGAAGGCTTCCGCATTGGCCTTGGGATTGTTCTCGTAGCCTTGCGTGACATTGGGACCGCGGATGACGATCTCGCCCACCATGCCGGGCGTCAGCAGTTTTCCCTCGCCATCCATGATGGCGACGTCCGGCCCGGCCGCGCGCCCGACGCTGCCGGCGATGCGCTTCGACGGCGGCAAGGGGTTGGACGCCATCTGATGCGCCGCCTCGGTCATGCCATAGGCTTCAATCACCGGGCAGCCGAAGACGCTTTCGAGCTCCGCCATCACTTGCGGCGGGAGCGAAGACGAGGACGAGCGGATGAAGCGCAGTTTGGCCCGGGCGATGCCCTCGGCATTGCGCGCCGCGCGCGCCAGGATCGCCTGATGCATCGTCGGCACGGCGGTGTACCAGCTCGGCTTCGCCTCGTCGAGCAGGCTGAAGAAATTGAGGGCGTTGAAGCCCGTGGTGCAGAAGATCGAGCCGCCCGCGGCGAGCGAGGAGAGCACCGCGGCGATGAGCCCGTGGATATGGAACAGCGGCATGACATTGAGGCAGCGGTCGCCGTCGGTCAAAGCGAGCGAGGCGCGGATATGCCGTGCCGAGGCGGTCACGTTGACCTGGCTCAAGGGAACGATCTTCGGGCGCGACGTCGTGCCGGAGGTGTGGAGGATGAGCGCGATGTCGTCGGGCTGGGCGGGGCCCTCGAGCCTGGCCGGGCCGAGGCTTTCGCCCTCGATGCGGAACTCGCCGGCGGCGGCGTCCTTGGCGGTGACGAGCCGGAAGATCGGAACGCCGAGCTGCCGGGCCGCCTGCTCGGCCGCCGCATGGCCTTGCGCGTCTACGACGAGCGCTTTGGCGGACAGATCCTTCAGGTAGAAATCGAACTCCTCGACCTTGTAGGCGGGGTTGAGCGGCGCGGTCGTGGCGCCGGCGCCGATCGCGAGAAAGGCCGTCGCCATTTCGGGACCGTTGGGCAGCACGATGGCGACCCGGTCGTTGCGGCCGATGCCCAGCCGGTTCAAGTCCGTGGTCGTTGTGGCCGCGAGGCGACGCAACCCGTCATAGGTCAGCGCCGGGCGGCCGGATGCCAGAATGGCCGGAGCACCGCCGGGGCCGCACCCGAAGAGTTCGCTCAAGGTGCGGAAGTCATTGCTCATACGAAAATCTCCTTCGATTGCCCCCAATCATCCCGGAAAAGGCCATGGCTTGCACGGCTTTTGAAGGCGACATTTCGTATCGCCCGCACGGCCTTGCCGCAAGCGGGAAGTCGCCGTCGAACGCTGGGGTGGCGCTGATCCTGAAATTCCTCCAGGCCTGTATCCGGCGATACTGACGCCGGCGGCATATTTGGCCACAGTCGGTCCTGTTCAGGAGGGATCGAGCATGGCGTCGGGATCATTCGCGGGAAAAACTCAAGGGCAAGGTCCGATCATGGACCGGCGAAAGCTCCTGGCCGGCATGGCCGCGGCGGGCCTGACCCTGGCGGGCGGCGGACGGCTTGCGGCCGAGGAGGCTGCGTCACAGCCGAAGAAGGGCGGCCATCTGCGCGTCGGGCTTGCGGCGGGATCGACCACCGACAGCCTCGACCCCGGGACCTACAGCGACCGTTTCATGCAGACGGTCGGCTGGGGCGGGCTCAGCAACAGCCTGACCGAGGTCGATGCCCTGGGTGCCGTCGTGCCCGACATCGCCCAATCCTTCGAGTCGGCCGACAATGCGCGTAAATGGATATTCAGACTGCGCAAGGGGATCGTGTTTCACGATGGCCGCGACCTCGAGCCCGCGGATGTGATCGCCTCCTTCCGGCATCACATGAAGGAGGGCTCCAAATCCTCGGCCTGGACGCTCCTGACCCATATTGCCGACATCAAGGCCGACGGGGCGAATGTGATCTTCGAGCTGAAGGCGGGCCATGCGGATTTCCCTTATATCGTCGGCGACTATCGGCTGCCGATCATGCCGCGCTCGGACACTGGCGATGCCGATTGGCAATCGGGCAACCGCACCGGGCCGTTCGCGCTCGATCACATCCAATATGGGATAGGCGCCAAACTGAAGCGCAACGAACGCTATCATCGCGATGTCTGGTTCGATTCGGTCGAGGTCCTCGCCATCCAGGACACGACGGCGCGGCTCAATGCCCTCCAGACGGGAGAAGTCGATTATATCGACCGGGTGGATCTCAAGACCCTGGCCTTGCTCAAGCGCAATCCGGCGATCGCCATCGACGCCGTCGCGGGCTATGGCCATTACGGCTTCGCCATGAACGTGACCCGCCCGCCCTTCGACCGGCCGGAGGTGCGCCGGGCGCTCAAGCTCGCCATCGACCGCAACGACATCCTCCAGAAGGTGCTCTATGGCTATGGCTCCGTGGGCAATGACAATCCGATCGCGCCCAGCGTGCCCTTCGCCGTCAATCCGCAACCGGTCCACAGCTACGATCCCGACCAGGCCCGTCATATCCTGAAGTCGGCCGGCCTCGACAGTCTGAAGCTCGATCTCTCGACATCGGAGACGGCATTCTCGGGCGCGGTGGAAGCTGCGCTGCTCTTCAAGGCAAGCGCGGCCGCCGCCAATATAGATGTCAATGTCGTCCGTGAAGCCAATGACGGCTACTGGGACAATGTCTGGCTCAAGAAGGATTTCTGCGCCACCTATTGGGCGGGACGTCCGACTTGTGATCTGGCGCTGAGCTATGTCTATGCCGCCGATGCGCCGTGGAACGAGACGTCCTGGCGCAATCCGCGATTCAACGAGCTCTTGGCCGATGCGCGCGATGAGACCGACGCGGCGGTACGCGCCCGCATGTATGCCGAGATGCAGCAGCTCATCCACGACGACGGCGGCTTCATCAACATCATGTTCAACAACTATGTGACCGCCCATTCGACCAAGCTCGGGCATGGGCCGATCGCACCGAATTACGAGGTGGACGGATTCAGGTTGTATTCGCGCTGGTGGCTGAAATAGAGGAATGACAAAGCCCGCCGCCGCCACACGTGAACTCGAGGCAGACATGCGCCGCATCATCAACCCGCCAGATATCTATTCGCCGGTCAACAGCTATGTTCATGCGGTGGCGATCGACTCGCCCCAGACCATCCTGCGCATGTCGGGACAGCTGGGTGTCGACAAGAGCGGCGCCGTCCCGGGCGAGGCCGTGGCCCAGGCCGAGCTTGCCTGGGCGAATATCGAGGCGATCCTGGCCGAGGCCGGCATGAGCATCGCGGACATCACCAAGGTCACCAGCTACATCGTGGGCACGCAGAACATCCGCGACTATGTCGAGGTCCACAAGCGGCGGGTCGGAGAAGCGGCGCCCCCCTGGACGCTCCTGGTCGTGGCGGCCCTCGGACGCCCTGAATATCTCATCGAGGTCGATGTCGAAGCCATGCGCTGAGCTCGCCGCCCGTGAACTCGCTGACCCTGAAGAACGGCCGCATCCTGACCTTCGATCCGGATCGGCCCTTGGCCCGGTCGCTGCATTGCCGGGCCGGCAGGATCGTCTCGCTCGCGGACGATGCGGCCGAGGCGCCGGCCGACAGGGTGATCGATCTCGGTGGGCGCACCGTCATTCCGGGCCTCATCGACGCGCATGCACATCTCTATTGGATGGCTGACGATCGCTTGCGCCTGGACGTCGCGAAGCTCGGCATCGGCCGGATCGCCGATCTCCTGGACGTGCTGCGCGATGCGGCCGGCGATGCGGAGTGGATCGTGGCGATCGGCGTCAATGAGCGCCGGCTGGCGGAGCGCCGGCTGCCGACGCGCGACGAGCTCGATCGCGTCAGCGGCGGCCGTCCCACGGCGCTCAAGCGCCTGTGCGGCCATACGGCGGTCGCCAATTCCGCAGCGCTCGCCCGGCTGGGCTTCGATCGGCCCATGCCGCAGGTGACGGGCGGCATCGTCGAGACCGACAATGGCCGGCCCACCGGCGTCCTCAGGGAGCGCGCGGCCGACATGCTGTTTGCGCTCCTGCCTGGCCCGCCGGGCGGTGAGATGGCCGATTCGCTCGCGGCGGTTGCGAAAGACTATGTGTCGCGCGGTGTGACGGGCGTTTCGGAAGCCGCCGTCGGCTTCACGGCCGGCTTCGATCGCGAGTGGTCGGCCTGGACCGCCGTCCGAGCACGGGGCTCATTCCCCTTGCGGATGGATTTCATGCTGGGCCTCACCGCCGAGCTGGCGTCGGCCGCCGATATCACGCCAGTCGAAGATCTGGATTGGCAGCTCAGGACGCTGAAGTTCTTCGCCGACGGCACGCTCGGCAACCGCACGGCCGCACTTGGACGGCCCTATCAGGGCGTATCGGATTGGCGCGGGCTTCTCCTGCAGCCGGCTGAGCGCCTCATCGCCGAATTCCGCGCGGCGCGGGCATCGGGCTGGGAGATCGCGGTTCATGCCATTGGCGATGCGGGCATCTACGCCGCCGCCGCCGCCCTCGAGGCGATCGCGGCAGACCGGCCCGGATGCGGCCGGCCCCGCATCGAGCATCTGGCCATGCCGAATGAGCGGGCGCTTGCCGGCCTGCTGCGCTGCCGGGCCGCCATCGTGACGCAATATGGCTTCCTGCGCGCCATGGGCGACAGCTTTGTCGATGCGATCGGCGAGGACCGGGCGCGAGGACTTTATCCCGGACGAAGCCTGATCGACCGCGGCTTCACCGTGGCGGGCAGTTCCGATGCCCCGGCAACGCCCCTCTCGCCCTTCTATGGGATAGCCGCCGCGCATCGGCGCGCGAGCGACGGCGGGCTGCCGCTGAACGAAGGCGAGAGCCTGACGATCGAGCAGGGGTTTGAGATCTATACACGGGGCGCCGCGGCGGTTCTCGGCCATCGCGCCGAGCGCGGAGTCCTGAAGCGCGGTGCATGTGCCGATCTGGCGGTGCTCGACCGTGATCCCTTGCACTGCGCGCCGGATGAGCTCGAGTCCTGCGGCGTCGAGCTGACGGTCATCCGCGGCGCGGTCGTTCACGAGAACCGACAGCGCCGTCAGGCGCGTTGAAGGTGGCGCGCCGGGCCTACTCCCCGTCCACCCAGCTAGGATCATTGAGGACGATGGTGTCGCCATCGATCTGCAATTTTCCGGCCGCGCGCAGGGATTTCAGCGTCCGGGTGACGGTCACGCGCGACAGACCGGTCATGCCGCCGATCTCGTCATGGGTCAGGCTGATCTTGAGCACCCAGCGTTCGCCGTCCCTGGTGGCGAAGAGCCGGGCCAGCCGGCCCAGCAGCTCCGACACTCTTTCCTTGGGATCGTTGGAGGAGAGACCTTGCAGCTTGAGCGCCAGGATCCTCTGCTTGAAGCTGGTGATGCGCAGAAGCTCCATCGCCAGGGCCGGACGGTCCGCGAAGGCCGAGGTCAACGACCGCGTGTCGAAACGGACCGCTTCCGTCGCCTCGATCGCCGTGGCCGAGGAAAATCGGGGCAGGCCGTCGAAGGCGGCACCTTCGCCGCAGATCGAATCCGGCCCCATGATCTCCATGAGAAATTCATTGCCCTCGCGGTCGGTCATCGAAATCCGCACCCGGCCGGACAGGATGAAGAAGAAATAGGGTGATACATCGCCCTGCCGGTAGAGCTGGGCTTCGGCCGGAAACTGCATCCGGCTGCCGAAGCGCGCGGCTTCGGTCAGCTCCTTCGTGATCGGGCCCCAGGGCCGCCAGGTCTCGTAGAGTTTTCTCATCATGGCACTCGCGGGCGACAGTCTTAGCGAAACGCGCGACGCTTGTCGCGACAGCTCTGCGGCTTTCGGCAGAAGGCTTTTTCGTCCTTCGTATCGCTGGATACAGCCCGTCGCCGATCCTTTCGCTACCGTCCGCTTCGCACATGGGAGAGATCGCAATGAGCGAGGACCAGCTGACATACCGCAAGCTGATGGGACGGTTCGTCACCGGTGTCGCCGTCATCGGCTTCAGCGGGCCGGACGGCCCTCTCGGGATGACGGTGAACTCCCTGACCTCCGTCAGTCTCGATCCGCTTCTCCTGCTCTTCTGCGTGCGCAAGCGCGGTCGGTCGCTCGGACATCTGAAGCGGGCGAGGCGCTTCTCGGTGAACATTCTGGCGAGCGGGCAGGAAGACGTGTCGCGGCATTTCGCCGGCGCCGTGATCGAAGGCCTTCCGGTCGACTGGCGGGCCCTGGAGGATTGCCCGATCCTGCAGGGCTGCACCGCCTCCTTTGCCTGCCGGCTGTCGGCGCTTCATCCGGCGGGCGACCACACGATCGTGCTCGGACGCGTTCTCGACATGGACGGAGCCGGAGAAGCGCCCGCACCCTTGATCTATTACGCCGGCCGTTACGGCCTGTCAGCCTTCGGCCAAACCCCTTCCCACCACAGCATGAAAGGCTGATCGATGAACAAGACCTTCAATCCCACGCGGATCGCCCCGCCCTACAAGAACATCTATTCGCACGCGGTGGAAATAGCGGCGACGTCGCGCACGCTCCATCTGTCGGGCCAGCTCGGCGTGGCGCCGGACGGATCGATACCGGCGGACATCGAAAGCCAGTCCGAGCTCGTCATGACGAACATGGCGGCGGTGCTGGCCGAGGCCGGCATGAGCTTCGCCGATCTCGTCAAGCTCAATGCCTATTTTCTCAAGGTCGAGCACATTCCGGTCTTCGCCGGCATCCGCGCGCGTCATCTGGCGGGAGCGCGGCCGGCAATGACGACAGTCGTCGTCTCGGCGCTCGCGGCCCCCGGATGGCTGATCGAGGTCGACGCCGTCGCCGCGAAGGCCGACTGAGCACGCAACACAACAGGGCGCTGAAAATGCCACCGACCGCAGAAGAGCTGATCGCCCGGGCCGATGGCTTGATGCCTTATCTCAAGGCGCAAGCCGAGGCCGCGGAGCGGAACCGGAGGATTTCGGATGAGACGGCGCGCCGCCTGATCGATGCCGGCTTCTTCAACATCGTCATGCCGAAGCGGTTCGGCGGCTATGGTCTTCGCCATGGCGATCTCTGGCGCGTAGCCCGCCAGATCGGCCGCGCCTGCGCTTCGACCGGGTGGATTCTCGGCCTGATGGGCATATCGCCGTGGATCGTCGGCCTGTTCGAGGCGCGCGCCCAGGAGGAGGTCTTCGCAAGCGGCAACCCCATCGTGCCGGTCATGACGGGCGGCGCCGGACGGAATCTCAAAGCGGTCGCGCGGCCTGAGGGCTTCGAGGTGAGCGGCTGCTGGCGTTATGGCTCGGGCGTCGATCTGTGCTCCTGGGCGATCGCCATGGCGCCGGTCGACGCCGCGACGTCGGTTGATGTGCGATTGTTCCTCCTGCCGAGGCAAAGCCTTGCCGTCGACGAGGAGAGCTGGAAGGTGCTCGGCATGCGCGGCACCGGCAGCAAGGACGTCCATGTGGAGCGCGCCTTCGTGCCGCTTCATCGGTCGATTTCATGGACGGATGCGCAGAACGGCATAGCGCCGGGCACGCCGCTCCATCAGGATCCGATGTACAGCATGCCGCTCAATCCGCTTTTTGCGATGTCGGTGGTGGCGCCGGTCGTCGGCGCGGGCTTCGGGGCGCTGGACCTCGTGTCGGAAATCCTCGCCGCCAGGGCGAAAGTGGGCAATGGCGCTGCACCGAAGCACGAGACCTACGCCCAGATCCAACTCGGCCAGGCGCGAGCGGCGGCCGACATGGCCTTTTCGCTGCTCATCGCCGATGCGGACGAAATGTACGACGTCGTCGCGACGGGCGCGGCCTTCTCCATGGCCGACCGGGCGCGCTACCGGGCGCATTGCAGTCAGATCGCCGGCACCATGCTGGCCGCGGCTGAAGCCGCCTATCGTCTGGCGGGCGGCGGCCTTCTTCCCGCAGGAACCGCCCTCGAGCGGTCGTTTCGCGATATCCATGCGATGACGACGCATTTCCTCATCCAGCCGGACTTGAGCGCCGAGATCTATGGCCGCATCCTGCTCGGGCTCGATGTCCCGGACGGCGCGCGGCTCTAACCTACAAGGACAGGTCGACATGATCGAAGGAGACAAGCCGCGCCAGCTCATCGAAGCGTATCTCGGCGCCATGCAGGCCAGCGATGCCGCCGCGGTTCAAAGCATGAGCGCCGCGGACGCGCTCCTCGAATATCCAGGCGCGACGCGCTTCGAGTCGCCGGCCGCGCTGTTCCGCTGGGCCAAGGAGCGGCATCGCTGGGTGCGGCACGAGATCGAGCATTGCGACATGCTGGGCACGGAGGCGGATGGTGTGATCTATGTCACCGGCACGCTGGCGGGCGAACTGGCCGGCGGGCTCGAATTCTCGGAGGTCCGCTTCGCCTATCGCTTCCGCATCCGCGCCGGTCTGATCAGCGAGACGCGGCTGTGGAGCGACATCGCCGACCTTCTCCGCCGGAAGGCGTTGGAGGCTCACGGAACGGCCTAAGCGATCGCAGATATTATTTCTTGCGGCCGCCGCCCTTTTTGGCCGGCGACGGCTTATCGCCGGATTTGTCGCCCTTCACGCTCTTGCGCAGCGCATCCATGAGGTCGACGACATTCGAGCCCTTGGGGCGGTCTTCCTCGGCCTTGACGACGAGCTTCTTGCCCTTGGCCTTCTGCTGGACGAGTTCGTTCAGCCGCGCCGAATAGGTGTTGCGGAACTGGCCGGGATTGAACTGCGACGTGTTGTCGGCGATCAGCTTGGTGGCAAGGTCGACCATCTCGGGATCGACCTTCGCTTCCGGGATGTCGGCGAAATATTTGTCGGCCGCCCGGATCTCATTGGCATAGCGCAGGATATAGAGGGCGAGGCCCTGTTCGAGCGCGCCGACCGCCGCCAGATATTCCCGGCCCCCCATGGTGATCTGGCCCAGGCCGAGCTTGCGCTTTTCGGCCAGCGCCGCCTGGATCACGCGATAGCCTTCGGTCTGGAACTCGTCTTCGGGGATGAGATAATAGGGCGCCTCGAAATAGCGCGGATCGATATCCTCGACCGCCACGAACTCCTGCAGATCGAGCGTCTTCTTGCTGTCGAGGCGCACCGCGTCGAGCTCGTCCGGCTCGAGCACGATATAGACGTCCTCGCTCACCTGGTAGCCCTTGACGATGTCGGCTTCCTCCACCGGGCCGATGCCGGGCACGGTCTTGGTGTAGCTCACCCGCTTGCCGGACGGCTTGTGGATCTGGTTGAGACCGGTGCTCGACGGCTCGACGGCGCTGAAGATCTGGACGCCGACCTGGACGAGCGAGAGGCGGATGAAGCCTTTCCAATAGGGGCGGCCTGCAGGTGCCATGACGGTTACTCACTCCCAACTGACGAGCCGACGAGACTAAGGCCCGACCTTTTATAAGATGTGAAGGCTCGTCAAGGTTCAGGCAATAATTTTGACTGTTTGGTCAAAAAATATCGTCATGGCCGCACCTGCACATTATTATAGAAGTGTCCGGGAACCGGATGATGGCAATGAAGATCGCGACATTCAACGTGAACGGCATCAATGGCCGCCTCCCGCTGTTGCTGCGCTGGCTGGCGCGGGCCGCGCCGGATGTCGTGTGCCTGCAGGAATTGAAGGCGCCCGACGACAGGTTTCCGCATGAGGCCATCGAGAAGGCAGGCTATGGCGCCATCTGGCAGGGGCAGAAAGGCTGGAACGGCGTCGCGATCCTGGCCCGCGATGCGCAACCTTTGGAAACGCGTCGCGGCCTTCCCGGCGATCCCGATGACGGCCACAGCCGTTATATCGAGGCGGCGATCGACGGGATATTGTTCGGCTGCCTCTATCTGCCCAACGGCAATCCGGCGCCCAGCGCGAAGTTCGACTACAAGCTCAAATGGTTCGAGCGCCTCATCGCCCACGCCGGGGAATTGCAGGTGGCGAAGCTCCCGGCGGTCCTCATCGGTGATTACAATGTCATGCCGACGGATCTCGACGTCTACAAGCCGGAGCGTTGGATGGATGACGCGCTCTTCCGTCCGGAAGTGCGCGCCGCCTTCCACCGCCTGGTCGCGCAAGGCTGGACCGATGCCCTGCGCGAGCTTCATCCGGAGGAGCGCATCTATACCTTCTGGGATTATTTCCGGAACGCCTTCGCCCGCGACGCCGGTTTGCGCATCGACCATGTGCTCTTGAGCCGCGCGCTGGCCAAGCGCCTCAGGGCGGGCGGCGTCGACCGTGAGGTCCGGGGCTGGGAGAAGGCCAGCGATCACGCGCCAGTGTGGGTCGAGATCGGCGATGCCGCGCCCGCGCGGAGAGCGCCGGCAGGGAAGCCACTGGCTTCGACACGCAGCCGCCGCTGAGGCGTGTCGGCCCCGATGCCTCTTCGACATCGGAGCCGTCGATTGTCGTGGCTGGCCCGGCGATAAAGCCGCGGCGCCGCAAGTCCTGTTACAGCCAGCCGGTGAGGATGCCGACGCCGGCCAGCGCCATGGCGCTGCCGCCCAGTTGCGTTATGCGCTGCGAATGGCTGCGCGCCCAGGCGCCGAAGCCCAGGCCCAGTCCGATGCCCACCGCATGCAGGATCGCGGTCGCCAGCATGAAACCGATCGCATAGGAGAAGCCCGAAGCATCGCTCGGCATCTCCGCGCCATGGGCATGGCCATGGAAGATGGCGAAGAAGCCGACCAGCGCCATCGCCGCCGCGACCGGCACGTTCCAGTTCAGCGCGACCGCCGCGCCGAGCACGACGACCGACAGCGCGATGCCGATTTCTACGAAGGGCACGGTGATGCCGGTGATGCCCAGCACGCCGCCGACGGCCATCATGCCGACGAAGCTCGCCGGGACCAGCCACAAGGCGCGCCCGCCGAGATTGGCCGCGAACAGGCCGACCGCGACCATCGCCAGGATGTGGTCGAGACCGCTGAAGGGGTGAACGAAACCATGCGCAAGGCCCGCCGTGCCGCCGACACCCGTATGGGCTTCGGCCATGCTCGCCGACAACGCCAGGAAAACGCCCGCCCAAGTCCAACACGTCTTCATTTGCCGCTCCTTTGCTCCTGCAGCGCGCCCTTGAGGGCGCTTGTCAAAAAACTCTCGACGTCCTTGCCCAGCGCTTCGCCAAGCCGGTAGAGCAACGGCAAGGACGGAACCGTCTTGTTGTTCTCGATCTTGGACAGCTGGCTGAGCGAGCATTCGGCCTGTGTGGCAAGCTTCGCCAAAGTGAGCTCGCGACCCAATCTGGCCTCGCGCAGCAGCGTGCCGATCATGATGTCCTTTGTCTTGTCTGCGGGCTTCACCCGGATGAAGTCCAGATCCGCAGGCGGCGGCTTTCTTTCATGCCGCCAAGTACCGTCGCGAAAGCGCTCCACGAGGTTCAACAGCTCGCCGGAATAGGGGGCCGTCCGCGATCCCAGCCATTCGAGCACGGTCATCTCCGCCGTGACGATTTCGGCCCCGCGCTGAGCCAGCCGGCGAAGGGCGGAGCCCTTTTCCGCGGCATGCCGCGAACCGACCGCATCGGCGACGATGGCCACGGGCTTTCCCATTTCGAGAAGGCTGAGCCCCGTCTGCATGATGCAGCCATGGGCTTCCGCGCCGACGATCACGACTTTAGAGACGTCGTCAGGCACGTGCTCGATGAATCGTTCCGTCCGCGTCGTGTCGTAATTGTCCGTCTGCAGTCGTGCCTGCGCGTAGCAGGCCAGGGGAGCGACGGTCTCGCCCAGCTCGCCGCTCGCCAGTTCCGAGAACAACGCCGGCTTGCGCAGGAGACGCGCCGCCTTCAGCAGGAACAGGCACTTCGTCACGATGCTCTTGCCGTCCTCGACATGCGGCATGACGCGGCTCTGCAGTCCGATGGCCAGGAGCAGCGACTTGGTCGAGCTGGCGGTCAAGGGGCGGGCTCCATTGTCCCGGCGAGGGACATGAAGGGAATTCGCGACACAACTCCTGTTTGAGGCTGGTGCATTCCGGACTCCATTGCGGAATTGGGCAATGGATTCCGGTTCGACGCCATAACCCTTTCCGGTAGCCCCATTAAGGGACTTATCCGGGCAGCGCGGAAGTTGTTCACTTCCGGGCCTCTGGGGATGTTTCGGACATTTTCCCAAGACAACGCCGGTCCTCGCGGGCCCAAGGAAAGGGATCGTAACGATGCACCTGACACTGAGGGAAGAGGAGCGCATCCAACTCTGGGCGGCCGCCGAAATGAGCCGCAGACGCCTCGAACGGGGGATCAAGCTCAACTACCCGGAAGCGACGGCGGTGATCGTGGACGAGATTCTCGAGCGCGCGCGTGAAGGCAGCATCCCGATGCTGACCGACATGATGGAGTATGGCGCGACCATCCTGCAGCGCAAGCACGTCATGGACGGCGTCGCCGATATGATGACCATCCTGCAGGTCGAAGCGCTGTTTCCGGACGGGACGAAGCTCGTCACGGTCATGAACCCGATACGCGACTGACCCACGGCGCGAAACAAGAGGAAAATGAAGCCATGAGTGGCAAGTGGTCCCGCCCCGCACTACCCAAATCCGTCATTCCGGCCGAAGCCTTCGATGTGGGCGAGCCCGCGAAATGCGGCGCCATCGATTTCGCCGAGGGCGACATCGTCATCAATGACGGGCGTCCGGTCAAGGAACTGGTCCTCGTCAATACCGGGGACCGGCCCATCCAGATCGGCGCCCACTATCATCTGGCCGAATGCAACCGGGCCATGGCCTTCGACCGCGAGGCGGCCTTCGGCATGCGGCTCGACATACCGAGCGGAACGGCGGTCCGCTTCGAGCCCGGCCAGAGCCGGAAAATCCAGGTCACGACGCTGGTCGGCCGCCAGGTCGCCTTCGGCATGAACAACATGACCAACGGCACGGTGCGCTCCGAGATCATCAAGCAGCAGACGATGCAGAGGCTGCGCGCCAACGGTTTCTGCTTCGAAGGCGAGCGCTACCGGGTAAGCGATGCGCCGGACAGCAAATACGCGAACCCCAAGGCCAAATCGACGCGGAAATAGGAAGTCTTCCCATGAGCATGAAGATCAGCCGGCAGGACTATGCCGCGCAATATGGACCGACGACAGGTGACCGCATTCATCTCGCCGACACCGGCCTCGTGGCCGAGATCGAGCATGACTACACCACCTATGGCGACGAGCTGGTCTTCGGCGGCGGCAAGACGATCCGCGACGGCATGGGCCAGGCCTCGAAATGGAAGGCCAGCGACGGCGCGCTCGACCTCGTGGTGACGAACGCCGTCATCATCGACCCCATTCTCGGCGTCGTGAAGGGCGACATCGGAATCAAGGACGGCATGATCGTCGGCGTCGGCAAGTCGGGCAATCCCGATACGATGAACATCACGCCCGGCCTGATCGTCTCGCCCAACACCGATATCCTCTCGGTCGAGGGCATGATCGTGACGCCCGGCTTCCTCGACATCCATCCGCATTTCGACTCCGTCCAGCAACTCTATGAATACCAGAATGCCGGGTTCACGACCGTGATCGGCGGCGGCTCGGGGCCCAAGACCGTCGGGATCGAGTGCCCCGGCGTGTTCAACCTGCACCGCATGCTGGAAGCGATGGCGGACATCCCGTTGAACTTCGGCAATTTCGGCAAGGGCAACGGCGCCACCAAGGGGGCGCTGGCCGAGCAGGTCATCATCGGCGGCGCGACCGGCCTCAAGATCCACGAAGACTGGTCGTCGTCGCCGGCCGCGATCGAAGCGACCATGGATCTGGCCGACGAGCTCGACTTCCAGGTTCAGATCCACGCCGACACCTTGAACGAAACCGGCTATTACGAGGACACGCTCGCCGCGATCAACGGCCGCGTGATGCATGTCTATCACTGCGAGGGCGCCGGCGGCGGCAACGCGCCCGACATCATGCGCTGCGTGATGGAACCGAACATCATGCCGAGCTCGACCAATCCCACCAATCCGTTCTCGATCAATACCTACGATGAAGAGATCGACATGCTGATCACATGTCACAATCTCAACAAGCAGGTTCCGACCGACATGGCCTTCATCCAGGGCCGGGCGCGCGCCGAAACCATGCGCGCCGAGGACGTGCTGCATGACATCGGCGCCATCAGCATCATCGGCTCGGACAGCCAGGGCGTCGGCCGGGCGGCGGAAAGCGCGCAACGCTCCTTCCAGCTCGCGGCGGTCAACAAGGTCCGCTTCGGCCGCCTGCCGGAAGATGGGAAGGGCAACGACAATTTCCGCATCCGGCGCTATCTGGCCAAGGTCACCATCAATCCCGCCATCTGCTTCGGCGTCGATTCCTATGTCGGATCGATCACGCCGGGCAAGCTGGCCGATCTCGTCTTCTGGCGCCCCAAATTCTTCATCGCGAAGCCCGAGGTCACGGTGAAGGGCGGCTTCATCTCGCATGCCGTCATGGGCGATCCGGCGGGTTCGCTGATGACCGGCCAACCGCTGAAATACCGCCCGCAATATGGCTCCTTGGGCGCCAATCCGGCCCGCCTCAGCTATTCCTTCGTCACCCAGGCGGCGATCGACAACGGCCTCGCCGGCAGGCTCCGGTCGCACCAGACGTTGATGCCGGTCAAGCGGACCCGGACCATCTCGAAGCGCGATCTCGTCCATAATTCGACGATGCCCAACATCGAGATCGATCCCGAGACCTACAATGTCTATATCGACGGCAAGCGCGTGACGGTGAAGCCGGCGAAGACGCTGCCGCTGACGCAGCTGTTCTATTTCCGGTGACCGCGATGCACCGGCCCGCGCAGGCGATCGTCATCACCGGCCTCGTGAAGCACGGACAGAATGCCCCCGTGGCGCGCCCGCCGGAAGACCGGCTGGCGCTCGATCTCGATCAGCGGGCGAGCCCGCATTTCACCGCCGTCACCGAAGCGGGGCGGAAGGTGCATGTTTCGCTGCCGCGGGGGACCGAGCTCGAAGATCGCGACATCCTGACCGCTGCCGATGGCTATGCGGTCGCGGTGATCGCGGCCGAGGAGGATCTCATAACGATCCACCCGGGCGAGAAGGCCCTCGACTGGGCCACCCTGTGCTATCAGCTCGGCAATCTCCATCGGCCCCTCAGGGTCGCTGGCGAGGAGATCCTGACGCCTCGGGATGCGCAGGTCGAGGCATTCCTGACGAAGCTCGGTGCCAGCTTCCAGCGCGAGCGCCGGCCCTTCACCGGCCGCAAGCTCGGATCGGTGGCCGGCCACCACCATACCGGGCATCATCATGCCGGACATCCTTGAACGCCCGGCCGCCAGGCGAGCCTACACCCCGCCGATGAAGGCGCTCTCCAACTCCGCCCGGCTGGACGCTCTGCTCACCACCTGTCAGATCGTCACCTCGTCCTTTCCCACGGGCTCGTTCTGCCATTCCTATGGGCTCGAGAAGCTCATCGCCGCGGGTGTCGCAAGCGATGCGGCGGCGGTCGAGAAGATATGCCGCGCCTGGCTGCGCTTCAGCCTGTGCACGCTGGACGGCGTCGCCGCCGCGCATGCCTATCGCGTGGCGCGCACCGGCGATGTGGCGCGTCTCGCCGACATCAATCGGCGCATCGCCTGCATGCGGTTGACGCGGGAGGCGCGCCAGGCCTCGCTGCTGACCGGACGCGCCTTGGCCACGGCCGCGTCCTCCGTCATCGCCTCGCCGGTCCTGGCTGAGTTCAGGGCCTATGCGGACGGGTCGGCGGAAGGCTGCCAGCAGCCGGTGATCTTCGGCGCCCTGATGGCCGCCGCCGGCCTCGACGAAGATGAGGGCGTCGCCATGTTCCTGCAGACGTCGTTCACCTCGCTGGTCGGCGTGGGGGCGCGGCTGGTGCCGCTCGGCCAAAGCGAGGTCCAGGCCATCCTGACGCGGGCGCGCGACCTCATCGTCGATTGCGCCCGCATCTGCCAGAGCCGGAGTCTCGACCAGATGAGCGCCGCGGCAACCCAGCTCGAGATCGCCTCGATGCAGCACGAACGGCAGGAGGCGAGATTATGCATGTCGTGAAACAGGAGGTCATCGCATCATGAGACGCCCAGTGCGCATCGGCATCGCCGGTCCCGTCGGCGCCGGCAAGACCGCGACGCTCGTGGCGCTATTGCGCGAGCTTGGGGCGCGCCATTCGGTGGCCGCCATCACCAACGACATCTTCACCAGCGAGGACGCGGAGTTCGTGACGCGCAGTGGCGCCGTGGCGGCGGAGCGGATCGTCGGGGTGGAGACCGGCGGCTGCCCGCACACCGCCATTCGCGAGGACGTGTCGATGAACGAAGCGGCGGTGCAGGACCTGATCCGGCGGTTTCCCGGCCTCGACATCGTGTTCATCGAAAGCGGCGGGGACAACCTGGCGGCGACCTTCAGCCCGGAGCTGGTCGACACCTATATCTACGTGATCGACGTGGCCGGCGGCGAGAAGATCCCGCGCAAGGGCGGCCCGGGCATAACCAAATCGCCGCTGCTCGTCATCAACAAGAAGGACCTGGCGCCGCATGTGGGCGCCGATCTCGCCGTCATGGAGCGCGACGCCCGCCGCCAGCGCGGGCAGCGCCCGTTCCATTTCACCGATATGCGCGACAGCGCCGACGCGGCAAAAGTGGCGAGATGGATCGAGGAGGACGTCCTTTTCCTGGACGCGCCGGAAAACGAGGGAGTGAAGCTCCGTGCCTGATATCCGTCATCCCGACCCGCAATGGGTCATCGGCAAGCATGCCCTGCTGAATGTCCACGCCAAGCTGCGCAACGGGCGCACCGAAATCGATCCGCATGCGTGGCGGATACCTTTTCAATGGCAGGGCTGCCACTATCAGGATCATGATGATCAGCCCTTCCTGCTGCTCATCAACAGCGGCGGGGGCTTCGTCGAAGGCGATGCGTCCTATTTCAACGGCATGCTGGACGCCGGCACAAGGACCTTGGTGACGACGACGGCGGCGAGTAAATATTACAAATGCCTGAGCGGCGGAAGTTGCGAGGAGACGGTCGACTTCACCGTCGGCCCCGGCGCGGTGCTCGAATACCTGCCCGATGAGGCCATTCCCTTCGCGAAAAGCCGCATCCGGCGGCACACGACCATCGAGCTCGCGCCCGATTCCCGGCTCTTCGCCACCGATATGATCTCGGCCGGGCGGGTTCATTTCGGCGCCGGGGAGGAGTTCATGTTCTCCGAGCTGCGTTCCGAGTTCACCATCGTCGTCGATGGCAAGCCGATCATCTCCGACCGCCTCCTCATGGCCAATGCGGAGGAGGTGGAGGAACTGAAGGAGCTTTGGGCCGGCGCCCGGCATATGGCGACGGTGTTCTGCTACGGCGCGGAATGGCCGGCCGACATCGAGCGGTCACTCGAGACCCAGGTCGATGAGATCCAGGGGGTCACGGTCGGCGCCTCGCGCATCGGCGGGCTGATCGTGGTGCGTATCCTCGCGGAAGAAACCTGGCAGGCGCAGGACGCGATCTTCTCCGTGTGGCGCGTCACGCGGCCACTGCTGTGTGGAAAATCGGCCAGGCGGATCAACAAATGCTGAATTGGCGCTTCGCGCGCGACGCGCAGGGCCAGTTTATTTTTGAAATTCATCTGACAGGATGATCGGCCTGGCTCTCTCCAGGTGTGGCCCGCTTTGCTGTCATGTGCCTGTTGAGGCGACACATGGGCCAAAAATTATGCAACCTCGTCAGGTAGAATTTCTTCCGTAGGCTGCATATCGTCTGACGCGCGGCCGATGCGGAGCATGCGTCACTCTGAACCGAAGCAACTGCGACTGACGCTTGTGCTCTGGGTTATTCCATGTAGAATATTTCCCATAAGAAAAATATGCCTGGGAGGCACAGGATGGTCGCTGAACTCCGTGACTATCGCGCGAAGCTCGATCACGCGACTGATTTTCAGCAGGCGCTCGACAAGCTGTTCGAAATCGCCAGCGGGTTCGGCTTCACCCAAGTTCTCTATGCCTATCAGTCCTCGCCGCCGCAATTGCCGGGCGGCGAGTGGTTGCCGCTGAAACTGAATGTCCGGAATTTTCCGCGCGGCTGGGAAAGGGGCTGGCTGCAATATATGTCGATCGACCCCTATTATCATGCCTGCTTCGACGGCACCTTGCCGTTCCTGTGGAGCGACGTTCAGGATTCCGAGCGGCTGAGCTCCGGCCAGCGGGCGGCCTGGAAATATCTCGCGGATTTCGGCTTAAGTCGCGGCATGACCATACCCGTCCATTTACCCTTCGGCCGGTTTGCGGTGGTCAGCGCCATCATCGACCGCTCGACGGCCGATCATCAGAAAATACTGTCGGAAGCGCGCGAGCGGATGTTCCATCTCACACATCTGTTCCACCAGACGATCCATGAGAAGCATTTCGAAAGCCAGGTCGATCACGCCAGTCCGACACGGCTGACGTCGCGCGAGCTGGAATGCCTGAGCTGGGCGGCGGCCGGCAAGACCTCCTACGAAATATCGAGCATATTGAACATATCCATGGAAACGGTCCGCCTTCACATCAAGAAGGCCATCCTGAAGCTGAATGCGAGCAACCGGAACCATGCGATCGCCAAGGCCTCGCAGCTGGGGATAATCGCCGATTTCAGCATCCAGGCAGGCCGAGCTTACAACTGAAGGACGCGGACGAAATACCCCTTTTGGGTAGCCCCGCTGAGGTGATTCCGATTCCCGCAATTTGGCACCAATCTGGGGACACACAGGCGCTTGCCGTGTGCCCGGACCCTTGGCGGGTCCCAATTTCAACAGGGAGGGTGCCGACCATGTCTACAGTGCTGTCTCGGCCGTTCAGGAGTCTTGCAGGCCTCGCATTCGGCCTGCTCGCGGCCGCTTTCGCCGGAGCCACCGGTGTTCACGCGAAGGAGCAGGTCGTCGTCTGCACGATCGACGATCTGTCCGGTGACTTCTCGATCATGGCGACGCCGAAGACCTACGGCTATCAGCTTGCCGTCAAGGAGATCAACGACGCCGGCGGCGTGCAGCTCAAGGACGGCAAGAAGCTCATCAAGCTGGTGACCTATGATGGGCAGTCGGACATCAAGCGCTATCAGGAGCTGGCCCAGAAGTGCATCTTCGACGACGAGGCCGATGTGGTCATGGCCGGCTATACCGGCGCCGAAAGAGAGGCGGCCCGCCGCGAAGTTACGCGCAACAAGGTCATCTTCTGGCACAACAACCAGGGCGAGGGCGGCATCGCCGACCACTATTCCTTCTTTTCCGGCCCGACGCCCGAGCAGCAGGTGCTCCCGGCGCTGAAATGGATGATCGACAATTACGGCAAGCGCCTCATCTATATCGGCGCCGACTACAATTTCTGCCGCGCCATCGGTCAGTGGACACGCACCGCCGCCGGCCTCTATGGCGGTAAGCTCGAAATGGACGAGTATTTCCCCTTCGGCGTCTCGCAATGGCAGGCGACCATCGACAAGATCCAGAAGATCAAGCCGGACTTCCAGGTCCATTGTCTTGTCGGCGCCGAGCAGGTCCAGTTCTATCCGCAGGCGCAGGCCGCCGGGCTGAAGACGCCGGTGTGGTCGAACGTCACGATCTCGGACGGCTATGAGCACAAGCGTTTCGCGCCGCCGACGCTCGCCAACATGCATGTCTCCCCAGGCTATATCGAAGATGTCCCGGGCGATGCCAGCAAGAAGTTCGCCGCCGCCATCCGCGCGATGTTCCCGGACGTGCCCTATGTCAACGAGCATGCGGGCTTCGGCTATGTCGCGGTCAAGGCCATGGCGAAGGCCTGGGAGAAGGCCGGCACCACCGAGACGGAGGCGACCATCCAGGCGCTCGAAAGCGACATCGAGGTGCCTGATGCGCCGGGCGGCCCATGGACCTTGCGCGGCGACCAGCATCATGCCGCGATGCGCTCCTATCTGTTCAAGGTGGGCGACGATCACAGCCTGGCGCTGATCACCGATCTCGGCCTGACGGAACCGACCTTCCTGAGGGAAATCGGCGTGGACATGCGCAAGTCGGCGCCGAACCGTCAGTTCCTGCCGCCCGACAATCCGAAATGGGCGGACTTCTTCAAATAGACACTGCCAAGGGCGGCGCATCCGGCCAGGGTGCGCCCCATTTCACACGAGGAAGGGCATGGAGTTCGTCGAGACGATTTTCAGCTTTGTCTACCAGTATGCCGACAATGCGGCGCTCCTGATCCTGGCCTCGATCGGCCTCATTCTCATTTTCGGCATGATGGGCGTGATCAACATGGCGCATGGCGAGCTCATGATGATCGGCGCCTATATAACCGCCTACACTTACCATGCCGGCGCGCCGATCGTGCTGGCGGTCTTGCTGGCAGGCGCTGGAGCCGCGATCGTCGGCGTGGTCCTCGAGCGGCTGATCATCCGGCGGTTCTACGGCCAGTTGCTCTCCTCGCTGGTGGTGACCTGGGGATTGAGCCTGGTGCTGAGCCAGGGCTTCCTGTTGATCTTCGGTCCCTCGGTGCTCAACGTCCCGACGCCGCTCGGCAGCTTCCGGGTCGGCGACCTGTCCTTCGGATGGTTCCGCCTTGTGCTGTTCCTGGTCGCGCTGCTGCTCATCGTCGGCGTATGGCTGATCTTCACCCGCACCTCCTTCGGCCGCCGGGCGCGCGCCACCATGGAGCGCCCGGACATGGCGGAGGCGCTCGGCATCGACACGCGCTTCGTCTATTCTGCGACCTTCGGCCTGGGCTCCGCCCTCGCCGGCATTGCCGGCGGCATGTTCGCGATGACCTCCACGATCTCTCCCTTCTTCGGCATGAACTACACGCCGCTCGCCTTCATCACCGTCGTCGTGGGCGGCGGCGCCAGCGCCCTGGCGGGCCTGCTCTCCAGCGCGGTCTATCTGTCGGGCGTCCAGACGATCACGGTCAACCTCTTCAACCAGTATGTCGGCTATGTTTCGATCATGGCGGCGGCGATGCTGGCCCTCGTCCTGTTCCCCACCGGGATATCGGGCTACCTCGGAACGCTGCGGAGGACGAAATAGATGGCCGCCCCACCTCGGCCGCGCGCCGCACGTTCGATCACCGCCTGCTTCGACGGACCCCAGACACTCGGACGCGGTCCTCTCTTCTGGATCTGTGTCGCGGGCCTCGTGGCCCTCATGGCGCTGGTGCCCGAGTTTGTCTCGCGCTATCAGCTGATCTCGTTCAGCAACTTTCTCATCTCCGGGCTTCTCGCGCTCAGCCTCTGCCTGATCTGGGGCTATTGCGGTATCCTGAGCCTCGGCCAGTCGGCGTTCTTCTGCATCGGCGGCTATGCCTATGGCGTCCTGGCGATCAACCTGATCAGCACGCAGGGCAACACCCATGTCGCCTTGCTCGGCGGGATACTCGTGCCCTGCCTCGCGGCCATCGTCATCGGCGCCGTCCTCTTCTACAGCCGCATCCGCGGGGTGACGATCGCCATATTGATGCTGGTGCTGTCGCTGCTCCTCGGGCTGTTCATGCGCCAGACGGCCGATCCCTTCTATACGATCGGCGCGGCTGCGCTCGGCGGAATGAACGGCTTGCGGCCGGCATCGCCCAGCGACCCGCTGCTGCCCAGCCTCATCTTCGGTTTCGGCGGCAATGTGCTCGAGCTCGATGGGCGCAGCGTCGCCTTCTACTATTTCATGCTGGCGGTCGTGGTCGTGGTGTTCCTGGCGCTGCGCTGGTTCGTCAATTCGACCTGGGGCTATGTGTTCCTGGGCGTCCGCGAGGATCCCGAGAGGACCGAGGCCTTCGGCTACGACGTGCGGCTGGTTCAGCTCGTCGCCTTTGCGATCAGCGCGGCGCTCGCCGGCCTTTCCGGAACGCTCTACACGGCCTGGGGCACCTTTATCCATCCGGACGGTTTCAGCGTCGCGCCCAATATTCTCGTCGTCATCTGGGTGGCGGTGGGCGGCCGCAAGGACCTGGGCTCGGCCCTGTTGGGCGCTTTCGTTCTCAACTGGCTTTCTCTGTGGCTGACCCAGTATGGCGAATATTCGATGTTCGTGCTGGGGGCCATCCTGATCGCCTCGATGCTCGTGGCACCTGACGGCGTTTTCTACACGCTGGGAAAGGCGATCGAGAAACGGTTCGGGCGCCTGCGCGGCCGCACTGCGCCCGTCCGCGCGCCGGACAAGGAGCGCCGTCATGCGGTCTGAGACCGGAAGCGCGGCGGCCGCGACGAAAGCCGAGGTTCTGGGCGTACGCCGGCTTTGCCGCTATTTCGGCGGCGTGAAGGCGCTGGACGGCCTGGACTTCCATGTGACCAAGGGCGAGGTCCATTGCATCGTCGGGCCGAACGGGGCCGGCAAGAGCACGCTGTTCCGCCTCCTGATGGGGCTCGAGCGCCCGACCTCCGGCGAGATCGTGCTGAAAGGCCGTGACATCACCACAGCGCCGCCGTTCCTGCGCGCCCGGCTGGGACTGTCGATCAAATACCAGAATATAAGGGTGTTTCCCGACCTGACGGTCTATCAGAATCTCTTCATCCCGCTGCGCCGCCACGTCGCGTCGGCGCAGATCCCCGCCCAGGCCGAAGCCTTGCTGTCTCTCATCCAGCTGGATGGCGCCGAGGAGATCATGGTGCGGAACCTGTCGCACGGCCAGCAGCAATGGCTGTCCATCGCCATGGCGCTCGCGACGCAGCCCGAGGTGCTCTTGCTCGACGAGCCGGTCGCCGGCATGTCGGACGGCGAGACCGAGAAGACGGGAGACATCATCCGCAATCTCAACAGCAACGGCGTCACCGTCGTCCTGATCGAGCATGACATGGAATTCGTGCGCAGCCTCAATGCGCGGACCAGCGTCTTCCATCTCGGCCGGCTTTTCGCCCAGGGCAGCTTCGGCGAGATCGAGGAGAACGACGCCGTCCGCCAGATCTACCTGGGAAAGAGATAGCGAGGACAGCGCATGCTTCTGCAGGTCTCCAACCTCACATCCGGCTATGGCCGCACGCGCGTCCTGAATGGAATGGATTTCCAGGCGAAGCGCGGCGAGGTCCTGGCCGTCATCGGCCGCAACGGCGTCGGCAAGACGACGCTGATGAAGACGCTCATCGGACTCCTGCCGGTCATGTCGGGCGCGATCGAGCTCGATGGGGAGACGATCACGCCGTTCACGGCCGCCCGCCGGGCGCGCCACGGCATCGGCTATGTGCCGCAGGGCCGCGGCATTTTCGGGCGGATGACGGTGGGCGAGAACCTGGCGGCCGGGGAAACCGTCGGATCCGCCGCCGGCTCGACGCGCGCGAATTACGACCGCGTGTTCCGGTTCTTTCCGCGCCTGCGCGAGCGCCTGGCGCAGAAGGCCGGGACGATGAGCGGCGGCGAGCAGCAGCAGCTGGCGATCGGGCGGATTCTCATCGGCGAGCCCAAGCTGGTCCTGCTCGACGAGCCCTCGGAAGGCATCCAGCCCAATATCATCCAGGAGATCGGCCGCATCATCGTCAGGCTGAGCAGCGAGGAGAAGCTGACGGTGGTGATCGTCGAGCAGAATCTCGAGCTGATCGAGGCCGCGGCGGACCGCTGCCTGGTGATGGACAAGGGCGCCATCACCGCCGAGATCGAGCCCGCCGCGCTGAAGGACCCGAAGATCGCCAAGAAGTACCTGGCGATCTGATACTCCAAGCCGGTGAAAGGCGTCCCGGCCCAGGCCCGCCGCGACGACGTCCCTTGCAATTCTACTCATAACCAATAATCTGCGCGCTGGGATGGCCATGGGAAGACGTGCCGTGACAAAAGCCAAATCGCGAGGCCGGGGGAGACCCAGCTATGACCGGGAGGATGCCAAGGCCGCGGCGGCGCTGCGCAAGCTCGGCGCCAGGACGACGCTCGAGCGCGACGACATGGCGCCGCTGTGGGTGCAGCTGCGCAATCGCATCGAGGACGCGATGAACAAGGGCGTCCTCGCGGCCAATTCGCGGATCCCGTCCGAACAGGCCTTCTGCGAGATCTTCGGCGTCTCCAAGCCGGTGGTGCGCGCGGCCTTGGGGGCGCTCTCGGTCGACGGGCGGATCATCAAGATGCCGCGCAAGGGCATGTTCGTCGCGCCGCCGCGCGAGCATGTCGACTTCATGGCCACCAATCTCGGCGTGTTCGGAGATCTGACCGCCAAAGGCCACACGGTCTCGACCAGGACGTTCGAATTCGCGCGGACGAAGCCGTCCGAGAAGGAGCGCCGCATATTCGGGCTTCCGCCGGAAGGCGACGTCGTGCGCATCGGGCGGGTGTACATGTCAGACGGCGTCCCGATCACCATGACGCATATCTCCTTGCCCGGGCATCGCGTGCCCGGGCTCGAGACGCGCGACCTCGAGAACAAGTCCGTCTTCCAGACCCTGCGCGAGTTCTATGGCATAACCCTGTCGCGCGCCGATCGCTGGCTGACGGCGACGCTGCCCAAGCCGGAGCATGTCGAGCAGATGGGCGTGTCGGCCCACACGCCGCTGATCGCGATCGAATCCCTCGCCTATGACACCGACGAGATGCCGCTCGAATATTACGAGGCGGTCTACAATTCGTCGCTCGCCCGCATCCACATGGCGGTGGGCCCGTCCGCGATCAAGGCTGATTCCTGAAGTTTCCGTATTCTGATCATAACCAGATTGACAATATGGTTATGATCAGATATCCGTGAGTGGAAGCCGCCGGGGAACGGCAGGCCGGTGGGAGGACTGCGTGGGATATCGCGACCTGCTCGACATGACGGACACCGTTTCGGTCGTCACCGGCGGAGCGAGCGGCATCGGGCTCGAGACGGCACGCGCCTTGGCCGTCTGCGGCTCGACCATCATCCTTCTCGATCGTGACGAAGACAGCCTGACGCAGGCCGAGGCAGCCTTGCGCGACGCGGGCGTCGCGGTGGGCGCCGTTCGCCGCCTCGACGTTACCGACCCCGCCGCCGTCACGGCGATGGCCGACCGGCTGAGCGAAGAGTTCGGCGCCGTCGACGTCCTCGTCAACAGCGCCGGCATCGCCCGGCTGAACGGTGGCCTCGATACGCCCGACGACGAATGGCGCCTGGTCATGGACGTGAATGTGAACGGCACATTCTGGTGCTGCCGGGCCTTCGGCCGCCACATGGTGGCGCGCCGCAAGGGCAGCATCGTCAATCTCGGATCGATGTCGGGCCTCATCGTCAACCGCCCGCAGACGGCGCCGTCCTACATGGCGAGCAAAGGCGCGGTCCATCAGCTGACCAAGGCGCTCGGCGCCGAATGGGCGAAATCCGGCGTGCGCGTGAATGCCCTGGCGCCCGGCTATGTCGCGACCGACATGACGCTCAAGATGCGTGAACGGCCGGAGCTGTTCAATGTGTGGCTGGACATGACGCCCATGGGCCGCTGCGGCGAGCCTTCGGAGATCGCCGCCGCCGCCCTGTTCCTGGCCTCCGCCGCATCCTCATACATCACCGGGTCCATCCTTTCGATCGACGGCGGATATACGGCGTGGTGACACCGACATGGAGAAGCAGAGACCGATGAGCAGTGACGAGCGCCGGAAGAGACAGTCGATCATAGAGGCCTGCCTCGAGATGAACGCCGTGGGCATCAATCAGGGCACCTCCGGCAATATCAGCCTGCGCCATGGCGAGGGCCTGCTGCTGACGCCGACGAGCGTTCCCTACAAGTCGCTGAAGCCGGACGACATCGTGTTCATGCGCTGGGACGGCACCTGGGAAGGGCCGCTGCGGCCGTCGAGCGAATGGCGCTTCCATCTCGACATATTGAAGGCGCGTCCCGACGTGAATGCCGTCGTGCACGCCCATCCGCTCTATTGCACGACGATCGCCATCATGGGCCACGACATCCCGCCGCTCCACTACATGATCGCGGTCGCGGGCGGCAGCACCATCCGCTGCGCGCCCTATGCGACCTTCGGCACCGCCGAGCTGTCGGCGAACGCGGTCCAGGCGCTGGACGGGCGGCTGGCCTGCCTGCTCCAGCATCACGGCCTGATCGCCTGCGGCAAGACACTGGACAAGGCCATGTGGCTCGCCGTCGAGGTCGAGACCCTGGCGCGCCAGTATCATGGCTGCCTGCAGCTCGGGAAGGTGCCGCTTTTGTCGGAGGACGAAATCCAGAACGTCATCAACCGCATCGCCGCAGCGGGCTACGGCGCCAAGGAGACGACCGCCGCGGCCTGATCCGCATTCGAGATTGCCGCGTCAAAGCGCGGCATGCTGTCCCGCAGAAGGGGACATGAAACCGCAAAAGGGAGGACTATCGATGAAGGAATTGTTTGGGCGCGGCCGGACCATGCTGAAGCTGGCGGTCGCCGCATGCGCCTTGCTGGGCGTCGCCTACACGGCGGGCGATGCCCGGGCGGAAGAGCTTTCGCTCAAGGGCAAGAAGATCGGCGTGTCGATCGTCGGCACCGATCACTATTGGGACCTGATGGCCTTCAGGGGCATCACCGAGGAAATCCAGAAGCTGGGCGGCGAAGCCATCGCCCTCGATGCCGGCCGCAAGGACCAGCAGCAGATCGCGCATCTGCAGACGCTCCTGGCCCAGAAGCCCGATGCCGTGGTCGAGGTGCTCGGCAATATCGAGGTTCTCAATCCGTGGCTGCAGAAGATCAAGGAGGCGGGCATTCCGCTGTTCACGGTCGACACCGTGACGCCGCACGCTTTGAACAACACCACGTCGAACAACTACAATATCGGCGCCGAGATCGCGCTGCAGATGGTGGCCGACATGGGCGGCAAGGGCAATGTGCTGGTGTTCAACGGCTTCTACAGCGTGCCGGTCTGCAAGATCCGCTATGATCAGCTCAAATATGTGCTGACTTCATTCCCGGAGGTCAAGATCATCGAGCCGGAGCTGCGCGACGTGATCCCGAACACGGTCCAGAAGGCCTATTCGGACGTCACCGACATGCTGACCAAGATGCCGGAGAAGGATTCGGTCAAGGCGGTCTGGGCCTGCTGGGACGTGCCGCAGATCGGCGCATCGCAGGCGGCGGAAGCGGCCGGTCGCACCGAGGTCAGGACCTACGGCATCGACGGCAGCCCGGAAGTGATCAAGATGGTCATGGACCCGAAATCGACGGCCGCCGCCGTGGCCGCCCAGCAGCCCTATGAGATCGGCAGGACGGCCGTCCAGAATGTCGCCAAGCATCTGGCTGGCCAGGTGGTGCCGCCCTTCACCATGGTGCCGGCGGTTCTCATCAACAAGGAGAACGCCGCCGAGAAGGGCAAGCCCTTCCTTGATGCCGCCGAGGCGGCGGGCGCGAAGTAAACGCAGAGCTGGCGGGATCGCCGCTCGCTTGGCGGCGATCCTGCTCCCACGTTTCGGAAGGCCGGTCCATGACGACACCGTCTTTGCGTATGAAGGGCATCTCAAAGGCCTTTGGCCCCGTCAAGGCGCTGGTGGCCGCCGATCTCGAAGTCATGCCCGGAACCATTCACGGGCTGGTCGGCCAGAACGGCGCGGGCAAGTCGACGATCATCAAGGTGCTGGCCGGCATCGTCACGCCGGATGCGGGAACGATCGAGATCGGCGGGCATCCGGCCGGGCGCCTGACGCCGGCCGCGGTCGAGAAGCTCGGGATCCATTTCATTCACCAGGACCGGCTTCTGGTGCCTACCGCGACGGTGGGCGAAGCCGTCTTCCTGCGCCACGAGATCGGCCGCGGGCCCTTCATCAGTCGCCGGCGCATGGCGGCGCGCGCCAATGAGCTCCTGAAGACATATTTCGGCATCGAGCTTCCGGCCGGCGCCCTGATCAAGGACTTGACGACGGCCCAGCAGAAGATCGTGCAGATCACCCGGGCCTTGGCGCAGAAGGCCGCCGTGCTGGTGCTCGACGAGCCCACGGCGTCGCTGGTCAAGACCGAGGTCGACAGCCTGTTCGCCGTGCTGCGCCGCCTCAAGGCCGAGGGCATCGCCATCATCTTCATCTCGCATTACATGCAGGAGATCGACCACCTCTGCGACGTCGTGACCGTGATGCGCAACGGCGCCAATGTCGGGACCGTCCGTCCCGCCGAGACCTCCATCGACAAGATCATCGCCATGATGATCGCGCGCGATGTCGGCGCCATGTTCCCGCAACGTAATGCCGCGATCGGCGCGCCGGTGCTGGAAGTCGCGCGGCTGGGCCTCACCGGCCGGTTCGCCGACGTCAGCTTCACTGTCCGCCAAGGCGAGATCGTCGGCCTCACCGGGCTTCTGGGTTCGGGCGCCAAGGACATCGTCAATTGCCTGTTCGGTCTCGCGACCGCGGATGCCGGCTCGATCGCCGTCGAAGGCAAGCCCGTGCGTCCGTCCGCGCCCTATGACGCGGTGGCCGCTGGCCTCGCCCTTCTGCCCGAGGACCGGCGCGCCCATGGCATAGCGCTCGACCTGACGGTGCGCGAGAATATCAGTCTTGCGAGTCTTGGCCGCTACAGCCGCAACGGCCTGGTCGACAGGACAAAGGAGGGCCGCGCAGTGGATGCGCTCATCCGCGAGCTCACGATCAAGACGCCCGGCAAGGACGTTCTCGTGCGCCAGCTGTCGGGCGGCAATCAGCAGAAGGTGTCGATCGCCAAATGGCTGAGCTGCCAGTCGCGCGTCTATGTGCTGGATGAGCCGACCGTGGCGGTGGACATCGCCGCCAAGGTCGAGATCTACAACCTGCTGAACCGCCTGGCCGAAGGCGGGGCCGCCATCCTGATGCTGTCATCCGACCTCCTCGAGCTCACCGGCATGTGCGACCGGGTTCTGGTGGTCTATCGCGGCGCGCTCGCCGGTGAATTCTCAGGCGAAAGGCTCGACAGCGACCGCTTGCTCGCGGCCTCGTCCGGCGCGTCGCAGCCCTCCGGCAGGGAGGCCGCATGACCGCGCTGTCGGCCTCGTCACCGGACGCTGCGGGCGCTGCCTCCCGCCGCATCGCAACCTTCGCCGTGCGGCTGGGCGCGCTCGGCGCCTTCATCGCCGTGATCACCTATTTCATCGCCTTCGCGCCGGGCTTCACCTCGCCCTTCAACATCTTCAACGTGGTCGAGCAATCGGCGATCCTGGGCGTCCTGGCCTTCGGCATGGCGATCGTCATCATCGGCGGCGGCTCGAACATCACCGAAGGCGGCATCGATCTGTCGATGGCGGCCAATATGGGTCTGTGCGCCGCCATCTATGCGAGCCTCCTGAAGGCGGGATATTCCGATCCCGCGGCCGTCGCGGCGGTGCTTCTCGTCGGGGCAGGCGTCGGTGCTCTCAATGCGCTGGCGGTCGTGGCGCTCGGCATCCTGCCGCTCCTCGCCACGCTTGCCGTCATGAATGTCGCCGGCGGCGCCGAGCTGACGCTGACCGAGAACACGGTGGTGCCGGCAACCTCGCCGCTGCTGACCTTCCTCATGACCGGCCGGTTCCTCGACATCTCGGCGCTCGCCTGGTTCCTGATCCTGTTCTCGGGCCTCATGGCGGTGGCGGTCCACGCGACCGGCATGGGCCTCAGGCTCTATGCCGTCGGCGGCCATCCCGAGGCGGCCCGCGCCGCGGGCGTCAGCGTCCGGCGCTATGTGTCGCTCACCTATGTCTTTGCCGGCCTGTGCGCGGCGGTCGCCGCCGTGCTCACCGTCTCGCGCCTCAGCGCCAGCACGCCCGGCGCCAACGAGATGCTGCTGTCGATCCTCGCCGCAGCCCTTCTCGGCACGGTGTTCTCCCGGCGTTTCGTGCCGACGGTCGGCGGCACGCTGCTCAGCGTGCTCTTCATCGGCTTCCTGTCCAACGGCTTCCAGTTGCTCAACGTCTCGAGCTATTGGGTCAATGGCGTGCAGGGCGCCCTCATTCTTCTCGTCGTGGCCGCGACCTCCTTTGCGCGCGGCCAGGAGGCATGACGATGGAGAAGTCCTTGTCCCGGTCCGACACGTTCTCCCGTCTCGCAGGCTTCGCCGCGAGCTACAGCGTGATTATCGCCTTTCTCGCGGTGGTGGTCTTCTTCTCGCTGTCGACGCCGACCTTCCTGACCTTCGCCAACCTCTACAACGTCCTCGTCAACAACGTCGTGATGCTGGCGATCGTGGCGCTCGGCATGACGCTCGTTGTGTCGTCGGGTGGCATCGATCTTTCGGTCGGCGTCGCCGTCGACATGGCGAGCATGGTCCTCGTCATGCTGCTGGCGGCGGGCTTCGCCGGACCGGCCGGCGTCGCCCTCGGCCTCACCGCCGCTGTTGCCGTCGGCGCGCTCAACAGCATCCTGGTGACGCGCCTCAAGATCAGCCCCTTCCTGGCGACGCTCGGCGTCCTGTTCATCGGCCAGAGCACCCAGCAGCTCTCGACCGGCGGTGGATTGCCGATCTACATGACGTCGGGCTACCCCGCCGAGCAGTTCAACCTCATCGCCCGCACTTCGCTTGCCGGCGTTCCGACGCCGGTCATCATCCTCATCCTGTGCATCGTGGCCGTCTATGTGGCGCTGCATCGCTCGATGTTCGGACGCTATGTCCTGGCGCTCGGCGTCCAGCCGGGCGTCGCCTGGTATTCCGGCCTTCGCGTCGCCAGGCACATATCCTGGGTCTATATCGGCTGCGCCTTGCTCGCCGGGATCACCGGGATCATCCTGTCGGCCACGGTCAAGTCCTATGTGCCGCTCTCCGGCAATGCGTTCCTGCTCGATGCGATCGGCGCGACCTTCATCGGCACGACGCTCAGCCGCGAACGCCGTCCGTCCGTCCTCGGCACCTTGCTGGGCGTCGTCCTGCTCGCGGTGGTGAAGAACGGCCTGCTGCTCATCGGCTGGAACTTCTATTGGCAGCAGGTCGGCGTCGGCGTGCTGGTCTTCCTGGTGCTGGCCGTGAGCTTCGGCCTGCGCCGTCACCTGAACTGACCCCATTCGCGGAGATGAGATGACCTTCGATGTGAGTTCGATCGGCTTTTACGTGCTCGATATTCTCGGCCGCCCGGTGACCCGCATACCGCCCGGCGGGCGGGCCGACTTCATCGAGGAGATCGCCATGACCGTCGCCGGCACTGCCGGCGGGACCGCGGTCGACTGTGCGCTATTGGGTCTCAGGACCCGCGCCGTCACCACGGTCGGCGATGACGACATGGGTGACTTCATGGTCGCCAAGATGGAAAAGTTCGGCATCGACTGCGGGCTGGTCCGCCGCGCCCAGGGCGTGCCGACCTCCGCCACCATCCTCCCCGTGCGGCCTAATGGCGAGCGGCCGGCCTTACATGTGCCGGGCACCGCCGCCGTCTTCGCGCTCGCCCCGGAAGACCTCGACTCGGCCCTCGACGCGCGCGTCGTCCATATGGGCGGCACCGGCCTGCTCAAGGCCTTCGACGGCGCGCCGACGGTCCGTCTGCTCAAGGAGGCGAAGGCGTTGGGCCGCATCACCACTTTCGACCTCATCCAGGCCAATCCGGAGACGATCGCGCTGGTGACGCCGTGCCTTCCCTATATCGATTATTTCGTGCCGAGCATCGATGAGGCCCGCGAGATGGCGGGCGTGGAGGAGCCCGCCGCCGTGGCGCGCTTCTTCAAGGGCAAGGGGGTGAAGAACTGCGTCATCACGCTGGCGGCGGACGGCGTGTTCGTCTCGCCGGAGACGGGCGCGGACTTCCATGTTCCGGCCTTCGACATAAAGGTGTCGGACACGACCGGCTGCGGCGACAGCTTCACCGCCGGCATCATCACCGGCATCATCAAGGGCTGGGACCTGGGCTTCGCGGCGCGCTTCGCCAATGCGGTCGCCGCCAAAGTCGCCATGGGACTGGGCTCGGTCGGCAAGCTCGTGTCTTTCGACGATACCATGGCGGCGATGAACAGCCTCCCTATCAGGCGGACTTGACGGAGAAGAGGATGACGGACGAAGTGACGAAAGTGGCGCTGGTCACCGGCGCCAGCCGCGGCATCGGCCGCGCCATCGCGGTCGGCCTGGCCGAGATGGGCTGTGACGTCGCCATCGTGGATCTGCCGTCGCAGGCGTCCCTGCTGGCGGAGGTCGCCCGCGACATCGAGGCGAAGGGCCGGCGGGCCTATGTCGGCGCCATGGATGTGGCGAGCCCCGAGAGCGTGCATAAGGCGGTCGACGCGATCCTGGGCGCGGCGGGACGGATCGATATTCTCGTCAACAATGCCGGCATCCTGGTTCCGTCACTGCTTCAGGATCTGACCGTCGACAGCTGGGACCGCCATTTCGACGTGAATGCCAGGGGCGTGCTGCTGGTCTGCCAGGCGGTGCTGCCGCAGATGCGCGCGCGTAATTCCGGGCGCATCGTCAACATCGCCTCCATTGCCGGGCGGCAGGGCGTCGCGACCCAGGGCCATTATGCCGCAACCAAGGCGACGGTCATCACCTTGACTCGCGTGCTGGCCCAGGAAGTGGGCATGGACGGGATCACCGTCAACGCCATCTGCCCCGGCATCATCCTGACCGAGATGGGCAAGAACAATCTGGGCAGCGAGGACGCCATCCGTCACTGGGAAAATGTCGCGGCGCTGAAGCGTCTGGGCCGCCCGGAGGATATTGTGGGACCGGTCCGCTTCTTCGCGTCGGACGAATCGGCCTTCATCACCGGCCAGTCCCTCAATGTGTGCGGCGGTATTTATTTCCACTAAGAACCGGAAGCGGTCGCCGCCGCGCCGGCATGGTACGCCAGATATTTGCGCTGCGTGGAGATGCGGTCGGCCAGATGCTTGGCGTCATGCCAGACGCCCCAGATGAAGCTCGACCCCCGGCGCGACTGCCAGGGCAACCCCAGGAAATAGATCCCGGGCTCGGCCGACACGCCGCGCTGATGCTTCGGCCGGCCCTTCTCGTCGAAGGCGTCGACCTTCAGCCAGCTGTAATCGACGGCATAGCCCGTCGCCCAGATGATCGAGGTGATCCCGGCCTCGGCCAGGTCGAGCGTGAGAATGGGATCGGTCACGCAAGGCGGGTCCGGCTCGATCCTGCGCGCCGCCGGATCTTTTGGAAGATCGAGGCCGTTGCGCGCCACATAGGCGTCGGCCTCGTCCAGGAGCGCCATGTAGTTGGCGTCGCCCCGCGCGAGATTGTCCCTGAGGTCGGGCGCGAAGATCATCGTGCCCTCCTTGTAGGACTCCGTCCGGCCGACGAGCGTCATGCCCTGCGCGGCGAGGCGCCGGAAGTCGATCGTCTCGCCGCCGCGCGCGCCGCTGACCGCGATCGTGACATGTTCGGTGCCGGGTCCCGGCGTTTCGGCGTCCCATTTGCCGAGGACCCCCAGCCACCAGCAGAAGTCGCGTTGGCGATAGGCGCGTGGCGGGCGATCATGCGGACCGACAGACAGATAGACTTGCCGGCCCGCGCGAACGAGCTCGTCCGCGATCTGCACCCCCGAGGAGCCGGCGCCGACCACCAGCACCGCACCTTGGGGCAGCTGGCCGGGATTGCGGTACGCATTGGAATGAAGCTGCATGGGGCCGGCATCGGCAGGAACGAGGGCCGGCATGATGGGACGCTGGAAGGGTCCGGTGGCGGCGACGACGGCGCCGGCCTCGATCACGCCCTTCGAGGTTTCGACACGGAAGCCGGGGCGGCCGGTGTTCCGGCGCACTTCCTTGACCTCGACGCCGCAGCGGATGGGCGCGCCGATCTTCTGCGCATAGGCGACGAAGTAGTCGGCGACGGTTTCCTTGCCGGGAAAGGCGTCGGGGTCGGTGCCCGGAAACTCCATGCCCGGAAACCGGTCATGCCAGGCGGGGCCGTTGGCGACCAGCGAGTCCCAGCGCGCCGAGCGCCAGCGTTCGGCGATGCGGTGGCGCTCGAGAATGAGATGAGGCACGCCGCAATTGCTCAGGTGCTCGCTCATGGCGACGCCGGCCTGGCCCGCGCCGACGATGAGCGTCTCTAC
>JBFWNN010000016.1:22453-90619 GCA_050251035.1 Parvibaculaceae bacterium | reverse complement strand
GGGATAGGCCTGCAGCGCGGCGAGGCTCGGATGCGCCGGTACATGGATGAAGCCGGCGCGCGTCTTCATGCCTTTCTTCTCGATGAGATGCAGCACCGTATACATCATCTGATTGCACAGATAGGTCGAGGGCGAGTTGGAGATCTTGGCGGGAATGCCGGTGCGGCGCAGCTGCTCGGAGATGAGCTTGACCGGCAATGTCGCCATGTGGGCGGCGGGGCCGTCGGCGAAGACCGGCGCGCCGCCATGCTGCGTCCCGACATTGTCGGGGATCGGAAAGTCCATGACATTGGCGGCGATGCGCTCGACCGCGATCACCGCGAGGCCGGGCGCCAGTCCGAGGCTGATCCACAGATCGGGCTTCACCTGGTCCAGGGTCTTCGCCGTGATGTCGGCGAGCCGGTTCGAATCGACCGGCAGCCTGACCAGCGTCAGGTCGCCCTCGACGTCATTGGCGGCCTCGAGATGCGTCAGAACTTCGAGCGTCGGATTCTCGGCCCCATGCGCCCAGGGTTCGAAACCAGTGACGACGATCTTGGCGGACATGATCAGGGTTCTCCTTATCCGGACGGACCATCGGAGCGTGCATCCCGTCGGATTGCAAGCTGGAAAGTCCGGGCGGGCTCGGTGTCAACATGGACGCCGTCCGTGGAAGCCGAAAGAGCTGTTCCCGGCGGTTGCACCTGCGCACCGGCGCAAGCCGGCCGCGTTGCGCCCGGCTCCGCCATTTCTTGACTCGCAGGCCCGCGCCGTTATTGTTTCTAGATTAATGAACTGAAGTCCGACATTTCGGAACCGCCGGCTCGCGACCGGCCAATAGATGATAATTTCCAGAGGAGGGACGTCATGAAGCTATCCAAGGGAGTTTTAGGCGCGGCCTTGTCCGCCCTGGCGCTGGTGGGGTTCACCGGCGCGGGCCATGCCGCGGCCGGCGACGAATGCGTCAAGGTGCTGGGCTACGAATGGAGCGGCGAGAAGCAGTCCATGGACCCGGCCGACATGCATTCGGGCGACGACGCCTATCACACTTTCGCCGTCTATAACCGTCTCGTCGACATCGACGACAATTTCAGCGTGCTGCCCGAGCTCGCCACCGAATGGAAGGTGTCGGATGACGGCCTCACCTGGACCTTCAAATTGCGCGAAGGCGTCAAGTTCCACAGCGGCAAGGATTTTACCTCGGCCGACGTCGTCTATTCCTTCCAGCGCCTGCTCGACGAGAAGATCGGATCGGGCGCCAAGGCCGTCCTCGAATTCCTCGATCCCAAGGGCATCAAGGCGGTCGATAAATATACGGTGAGCTTCACCACGCCGAAGCCGGTCGTCGAGCTGCCGGTGCTCATCACCAACAAGTTCACCAATATCGTGCCCGACGGCGCCAAAAAGGAGGAGCTGCGCCTGAAGGCCGACGGCACTGGCCCCTTCATGCAGGAGCAGTTCGTTCCCAACAATCCGGTGCGCATCCTGCGCAAGAACCCGAATTACTGGAACAAGGGCCAGCCCAAGTCCGACTGTATCCGGATCACCGTCGCCCAGGAGCCGGTCGCGGCGGTCTCGGCGATCAAGGCCGGCCAGGTCGACCTCATGCTGAATGTCGATCCATCGGTCATCCCCTCGCTCAAGGACGATCCTTCGGTCCAGCTTCTGGAAACCTCGGCATCCAACTCGATGACCGTCTCCATGTGGGTCGACACCAAGCCCTTCGACGATCCGCGCGTGCGCCAGGCGCTCAAGGCCGTGGTCGACCGCCAGGCCATGGTCAACACGGTCCTGCTCGGCTTCGGCCAGACCGGCGCCGACAGTCCGGTGCCCGTGGGCTCGCCGGCCTCCTTCACCAACGAGGCGCCTAAGCAGGATATCGAGCTGGCCAAGAAGCTCCTCGCCGAAGCGGGTTACAAGGACGGGCTCAAATTCGATCTCTACACCGCTGAAGGCGTGCCCGGCATGGTGCGCATGGCGCAAGTCTATGCCGAGATGGCCAAGGCCGCCGGCATCGACATCAATGTCGTGGTGACGCCGGCCGACAGCTTCTGGGACGACGTGTGGCTCAAGAAGCCGATCGTGACCTCGGCCTGGTCGATGCGCCCGCCGGGCGAAGGCCTGGCCGTCGCCTATACGCAGAACGCCAAGTGGAAGGAGACGCATTGGGAGCGGCCTGACTATGACGCGCTCCTGCTCAAGGCCAACACCACGGTCGACACCGCCGAGCGGACCAAGCTGTTCCAGCAGGTGGGCGAGCTCCTCGCCAAGGAAGGCGGACTGATCTTGCCGATGTTCGTGCATCAGGTCCTCGCCATCCGCAAGGGCTGTGAGGGCTACACGCCGCGGGCGCAGAACTTCAATCTCAATTTCGAGGATCTGAGCTGCAAGTAGGACGGGTCCGGGGGGACCTTCGCCCGGATGCGCTTGCCGGCGCATCCGGGCATGATCGCGAAACGGGAAGGGGGAGCGTGAGGCCATGGTCGCACTGGTCCTGAGACGCATCGCGCTTTCGATCGTGACGCTGCTTCTGGTCTCGCTCGTCGTCTTCTCCATCCTCGAGATCCTGCCCGGCGACGTCGCCAGCCGCATCCTGGGCCGCGACGCGACGCCGGAGGCGCTCACCACCTTGCGCACCGAGCTCGGTCTCGACCGGCCCGCCGTCATCCGCTATCTCGGTTGGCTCGGCGGCCTCGTTACCGGCGATCTCGGCAAATCGCTGGTCAGCAGCCGCTCGGTCACCGAGATACTGGCGCCGCGCATCTTCAACACGGTGCTGTTGTCGCTCTATGCTTTCCTGCTCTATCTGCCGTTGACGGTCATTCCCGCCACCATCCAGGCCCTGCGGCGCGACCGGCCGGCCGATCACGCACTTTCGATCGTGACCCTCGTGCTCCTGTCGCTGCCGGATTTCCTGCTCGCCACCATCCTGCTCCTCGCTTTCGTCGTCGCCATGCCGCTGCTGCCGGCGATCTCGCTGGTCGACGACACATCGAGTGCTGCGGAATATATCGTCGCCATGACGCTTCCGGCGGTGACGCTGGCCATCGTGATGGCCGTCTATGCGGTGCGGATGCTGCGCGACAATCTCATCGAGGTGCTCGATTCCGACTATATCCGCACCGCCGAGCTCAAGGGCCTCTCCGCCCGTCGCGTGCTGCTGCGCCATGCTTTGCCCAACGCGCTGGTGCCGACACTCAATGTCACGGCGCTCAATCTCGCTTACCTCATCGGCGGCGTGGTGGTGGTGGAGAAGGTCTTCAGCTATCCGGGCTTCGGCAGCCTGCTGGTCGATTCCCTGCAATTGCGCGACCTACCGGTCATCGAGGCGACGGTGATGATCTCGGCCCTGGTCTATGTGGCCGCCAATCTCATCGCCGACATCGCCGCGATCCTCCTCAATCCGCGACTGCGGACGGGCTGACCATGACCGCGCAGGACCTTCCCGCTCCCGCATCGGCGAAGCCCTCCAGGCGCTGGCTTTCCCTGTGGCGCCAGACGCCGGTGAGCTTCCGCATCGGTGCGGTGATCCTCCTCGTCCATCTTCTCATCGCCGTCACCGGCCCCTATTGGGCGCCATACGGCTATTCCCAGATGGGCGCCGGCATTCCCTTGTCGGGGGCCACCTGGCTCCATCCCTTCGGTATCGACCAGCTCGGCCGCGACGTCTTCAGCCGCGTCGTCCATGGCAGCCATATCGTCATTCTCCTTTCGCTCTCTGGTACGCTGCTCGGCCTCTTCGTCGGCGCCGTCGTCGGCCTGTTCTCGGGCTATGTCGGCGGCTGGATCGACGAGGTCATCCAGCGTTTCCTCGAAGCGCTGATCAGCATTCCCTTCCTGGTCCTGGCGCTCATCGCCATCTCGGCGGCCGGGAGCGAGGCGTCGGGCAATCCGCTCCTGGTCGTGCTGGTGGTGGCGCTCGTCTATGCGCCGCGCATCGCCCGCATGGCGCGCGCCGCCGCCATCGACATCGCGACGCGCGATTTCGTCACCGTGGCGCGGCTGCGCGGCGAAAGCGCCTGGTCGGTCATGCGCCGCGAGCTTTTGCCCAACGCCACGAGCGTCCTCCTGGTGGAATTCGCACTGAGAGCCGGTTATGCGCCGGTCCTGATCGGCTCTCTGGGATTCCTCGGCTTCGGCCTCAGGCCGCCGACGCCCGAATGGGGGCTGATGATCAGCGAGAACCGCGCTCTGCTCATCGTGTCGCCGGCGACCGTTCTGGGCCCCGGCCTATCGCTCGCCTCGCTCGTCGTCGGCCTCAATCTCTTCACCGAGGGGCTTGCCCGCATCCTCGGGCGCACCGTGAAGCTCGGCAACCAATGACCGGTCCGCCCGACAAACATCCCCTCGAAGTCGCGCATCTCTCGGTCGCCTATCGCCAGGGCAATGGCTGGCTGCGCGTCGTCGACGATGTGAATTTCACCGTGGCCAAGGGCGAGGTCTTCGGCCTGGTCGGTGAATCGGGCTGCGGCAAGTCCACTGTGGCCCTGCAGCTCCTGGGCTATCGCCACGCGGCGACGCGGATCGACGCGGGCGAGGTCAGGCTGAACGGCGTGAACATCCTCGACCTGGCCCGGCCGGCCCTCGACCGGCTGCGCGGCGTCGAGGTGAGCTTCGTGCCGCAGAATCCGACGACGGCGCTCAATCCCGGCATCCTCATCGGCGAGCAGGTCGCTGAAGTCCTCGCCGCGCACGGCAAGTTCCGGGGCGGCGGCGCGGCGGTCAGGCGCGTGCTCGAGCTTCTCGATCTCGTCGGTCTGCCGGGCACCGAAGCCTTCGCCCGGCGCTATCCACATCAGCTCTCCGGCGGCCAGCAGCAGCGCGTCTGCATCGCCATGGCGCTCGCCTGCGATCCGGGCTTCGTCGTGCTCGACGAGCCGACGACCGGGCTCGATGTGACGACCCAGGAGCAGATCGTTTCGCTGCTGGTCGATCTGAGGGCCAGGCTCGGCATGTCCATGCTCTATGTGACGCATGACCTGGGCCTCCTGGCGCAGATCGCCGACCGCATCGGGGTCATGTATGCCGGCCGCCTGGTCGAGATCGCGCCGAGCGACAGGCTTTTCGCTGATCCCAAGCATCCCTACACGCAGGGGCTGATCGGCTCCATTCCGCGCATCGAAGACCGCTCCGGCGCGCCGGCGGCGCCGATGCGAGGCCTGCTCGAGCGCCAGGCGCTGCCGCCCGGCTGCCCCTTCGCGCCGCGCTGCGACCATGCGCAGTCGCCGTGTTTCGCGACGCGCCAGGAGCTTGCCGATGACGGCGATGGCCGGGTGGTGGCGTGCTGGCGCTGGCGCGATATCCCGCCGCGCCGTTTGGGAAACATCGCACCGCTGCCGGCGCGCGCGGGCGCGGCCAAGGCGCTTCTCGACATCCGCGATCTCGATATCGTCTATGGCAAGGGCGCGCGGCGCTTCCAGGCCTTGCATGACATAACGTTCAGCGTCGCCGAGGGCGAGACCTTTGCGCTCGTGGGCGAGTCGGGCAGTGGCAAATCCACCCTGGCGCGCGCCATAGCGGGCCTCGTCCCGCCGGCGGCCGGCGAGATCACGCTTTCGGGCGAGACGCTGCCGCCTCATGTCAAGGACCGCAGCCAGGATCAACGCCGGCGCATTCAATATATCTTCCAAAACCCCGATGCCTCGCTCAATCCGCGGGCCCGGATCGGCGGCATACTGGCCCGCGTGATCGCATTCTTCTTCCATGCGAGGGCCGGCATCCAAGCGGAGCGGGTCGCGCAGGCGCTCGGCGACGTGCGGCTCGATCAGATATATGCCGGCCGCTTCGCCGATCAATTGTCGGGCGGCGAACGCCAGCGCGTGGCGATCGCGCGTGCTCTGGTCGCCGAGCCGTCCTTGCTGCTCTGCGACGAGGTCCTTTCGGCCCTCGATGTCTCGGTCCAGGCCAATATCCTGGCGCTGCTGCAGCGGCTCAAGGCCGAGCATGGCATCACCATGCTGTTCATCTCGCATGATCTGGCGGTCGTGCGCATGCTGGCCGACCGGGTCTGCGTCCTCTTCCGCGGCGAGATCATGGAGATCGGCCACCGCGACCAGGTCTTCGCGGCGCCCTTCCATCCCTACACCCATAGCCTGCTGATGGCGGTGCCGAGCCCGCGCAAGCGACGCAAGCCCGCCGTTGTGCGCCGGGCCCTGGCGACGGCCGCGCAGGGCGGCGCAGGCTGCGTCTATGCCGGCCGCTGCGCCTGGAAGAAGGGGCCGGTCTGCGACACGGACGCGCCGCCCTGGCGCGAGACGCAGGCCGGCCTTCGCCTGCGCTGCCATCTCACCCTCGACGAGCTCGCCATCCGGGCCGAATGGCCGCCGTCGGATCGCGAGGCCGCTTCTCAAAGAGCAGTCTCATAGGGATTGCCAAGCCGCTGCGGCCTTCTTATGCCATGACTCATGAGCAGCGGAGTGATGCATATTCGCGCCTTCGTCGCGGATGATTGGCCGCAGGTCTGGCCGATCCTGCGGAGCGTCGTCGCGGCGCGGGACAGCTTCACCTATGATCCGGCGATGACGGAAGAAGCAGCGCGCGATCTCTGGATCGAGCGGCCGCCCGGGCTGACCGTCGTCGCCGTCGCGGGCACACGCGTTCTCGGCACGGCCAAGATGGGACCGAACAGGCAAGGGCCTGGCGCCCATATAGCGACGGCAAGCTTCATGGTCGCGGCCAAGGCGCGAGGGGCGGGCGTGGGCACGGCGCTCCTGATCCACGCGCTGGGCTGGGCCCGCGAGCGCTGCTATGCCGGCATGCAGTTCAACGCCGTGGCCGCATCCAACGGCGCGGCCATCAGGTTCTATGAGCGGCATGGCTTCGCGATCATCGGCACGATCCCCGGCGGCTTCGACCATCCGCGCCTCGGCCGCGTCGGCCTTCACATCATGTATTGCGGCTTCACCTGATGATTCCCGACTCCCGGATAGCTTGCGCCAGGATCATGGCGAAACGGTCCTGGCCTTCGGCCGTCGTGACGCAGTCCTGGCGGAACTCGACTTGCAGATAGTAGAGCCCATGCGTCAGCGCATGCTCGGGCGTCGAATAGTCGGCAAACGGGTCCATGTCATAGGGCTCGTTGTCGCCGACGACGAGGTCCGGCATGCGCTTCAGGGCGGCGAGCACCGGACCGGTCGCCCTGCGGTCCTCGTTGGAGGAAAGCGATATCTCCCAGGGGCGGTGACCGCCATTGATCCGGTCGGTCATCGAGTGGACGGAGAGGAAGAGCGGGCGCTCGCCGCGGCCGAGCCTGTCCGCCACGACCCGCCGGCAGGCGTCGTGATAGGTCTTGAAATAAGCATCGATGCGGTGGACCCGCTGCGCCGCGGTCAGCCCCTGATTGCCGGGAATGACGGTTCCATCGCTGGTCGCGGGGATGAGGGTAGGATCATGCAGTTTCCTGTTGCAGTCGATGACGAGTCGCGACGTCCCGCACATGACCGCCGGAGCGTCGAAGACCTCTGCGAGCTGCCGGGCGATCGGCATGGCGCCGATATCCCAGGCGATATGGCGCCGCATGTCGTCAGGTGTCACGCCGAGATCGCCGACCGCAGGCGGCACGGCATTGCTCGCATGATCGCAGACGATGACAACTGTTCCCCTGCCGTCGGGATTGACGATGTCGAAAGGCACGGTCCAGTTCATCTGACATTCTCGCGGCGGGGGATCAGCCCGTCCGGATAGAAATAGAGGATGGCGATCACGATGGAGAGGGAGATGGCGTCGCGATAGGAAAGGAGCGCATCGGGCAGGAAGGCTCTGAGCAGCACCTCGACGACGCCGAGGATGAAGCCGCCGGCAACCGCGCCGGCGAGGCTCCCCATGCCACCGAGGACGACGGCGATGAAGGCCTTGAGCACCGGCACGAAGCCCATCAACGGGTCGACCGAGCCGCGCTGGAACAGCCACAGTATGCCCGCCACTCCGGCGAGGAGGCCCGACACGGCGAAGGCGACGGCGATGATCCGGTTGGCATTGAGGCCCATGAGGCGCGAGACGTCGAAATCCTCCGCCGCCGCCCGCATGCCGATGCCGAGCAGGGTGGTGCGGAAGAAGATGAGGAGGCCCGCGAGCGAGGCCGCGGTGATGAAGATCGACAGAAGCTGGATGGTGCCGATCTGATGCGAGCCGATCGACACGGCGCCCGCCAGCATGTCGGGGATCGGAATGGCTTTCGGCCGCGCCGAGATCAGGTTCTGCATGAGGATGTGGAGGATCGTGCTGACCGCGAAGCTCGACAGCAGCATGATGGTGGGCGAGGCCCGTCTGACCGGCCGGAAGGCAACGCGTTCCATCGACACGGCGAGCACCGTGGCGAGGGCGATGCCGACGAGAAGCGCGCCGATGAACGGGAAGCCGGCGGCGAGGCTGAAGAAGATGCCGTAGCCCGTCGCCGTCATCAGCTCGCCATGGGCAAAATTGATGAGGCCCATGACCGAGAAGACGATGGCGAGGCCGAGCGCCAGCAGCGCATAGGTGCCGCCGAGCGCCACCGCGTTGAGAAGCTGCTGCAGGATGATGTCCATGGGCTTCAGGCCACTCCGAGGTAAAGCCGTTCGAGCTCTTCATCGGCCCTGAGCGCCGCCGACGAGCCCTCTTTGCCGATGCGCCCCTGGGCGAGCACGAGGCCGCGCTCGGCAATGTCGAGCGCGATCTCGGCATTCTGCTCGACGATGAGGAGGGTGATGCCGTCCTTCTGCAGGAGCTTCAGGAAGTCGAAGATCTGGTCGACCACATTGGGCGCCAAGCCGAGCGAAGGCTCGTCGAGCAGGAGCATGCGCGGCTCCGACATGAGGGCGCGGGCGATGGCGAGCATCTGCTGCTCGCCGCCCGAGAGTGAGCCCGCGAGCTGATCGCGCCGTTCGGCGAGCTTGGGGAAGAGCGCATACATGCGCTCGCAGTTCTTCTGGGTGCGGCTGCGCAAGGTCTGGTTCGCCGCGGCACCGATCTTCAGGTTCTCGAGCACAGTGAGCTGGCCGAAGACGCGCCGGCCCTCCGGCACCAGGGTGAGCCCGCGTTTGACGATGCTCGCCGTGTCGGCGCGCTCGACCGCGGCCCCATCGAAGCCGATACGTCCGCCGCTGCGCGGTGCTATGCCCATCAGGGCCTTGAGTATGGAGCTCTTGCCGGCGCCATTGGCGCCGAGCAACGCCACGATCTCGCCTTTCGCCACGCTGAGGCTGACGCCCCTGACCGCCTGGATGGGCCCGTAGGAAACGCGAAGATCGTGGACGTCGAGCATGGGTGCCGTCACTGCGCCGGCGGCACGTCCTCGGGCTTGGGCGTCACCATTTCGACCAGCTCCTTCTTGCCGCCCGCCACCTTGTTGAGGGCGACGCTGCGCAAGGGCACGCGGTTCATGCCCTTGTAGGTCATGCTGCCGGTCGACACCGTGACATTCTCGAGACCGTCGATGGCGTCGCGCAGCGACTTGCCGTCGGTCTTGCCCTGGGTCGCGGCCAGCGCCGCATCCAGGATCTTGACCATGTCATAGCCCGTCGCGACATAGACCGTCTCCGGCTCCTTGCCCTTGGCCGCCTTGTAGTCGGCATAGAACTTGGCGAGTGGCGAGCCCTCCGCGGCGAAGCCGGCATTGGAGAAGACGACGCCTTCCGCCACATCGCCGAGCGCCAGCGTGGTGGGAGAATCGATCGCGTCCGCGCCCAGCACCGGCGTGGTGATGCCGGCGGCGCGCAGCGCCTTGATGAAGGCCGGGAAGTCGGGCTCATAGGCCGCTGTCATGATCACGTCGGGTGCCGGCGACAGCGCCTTGATCTTCGTCACCTCGGCGGCGAAGTCCTGCTGGCCCATCTTGTATTCAATCGTGCCGGCGACGGCGCCGCCTTTCTTCTGGAAGGCCTGGCCGAAATATTCCGGCAGCTTCTGGGTGTAGGGCGTGTCCTTCGACAGCATGATGAAGGCGTTCTTGTAGCCTTGCCGCATCGCGTAGTCGACGAGCGCCGCGGCCTGGAGGTTGTCGGCCGTGTAGTTGGAGAACATGTATTCGCCGACGATGCCGGGCAGCGTCGGCGTCGAGGCGCAGGACGACATCGCCGGGATGCCGGCGGCGACCGCGATCTGGCCGGCGGCGACGGCGGGGTCGACGTCGCAGGGGACGATCAGGAAATTGACGCCTTGGCCCGCCAGCTCCTGCGCGATGACGGCGGCTTCCGCGGTGTCCGAACGCGCGTCGCGCGAGACGAGCTCGATCTTCATCTTGCCCATGAAGCCGCCCGCCTTGTTGGCTTCGTCGACGCCGAACTGCAGGCCGTCGAGTGAGGGCTGGTCATAGGGGGCGAGATAGCCGGTGAGGCCGCCGATGAAGCCGAGCTTGAAGGCTTCTTGCGCCTGCGCCCCGCCCGCGAAGACCGCGGTGAGGGCCAGAGCGGCGATACCGAAGCTTAGTCGTTTGCTGAACATCGTTTCCTCCGTTGTTATGTCTGACGCATCTTTTCGGCGCGGCGCGCATGGCGTCGGCCGAGATAGGCTTCCTGCACGTTCGTGTTGCCCTGGATCGCTTCGGGCGTTCCTTCGGCGATGAGCTGGCCCTTGTTGAGGACCGCGATCCGGTCGCAGAGCGACATGATGAGCTTCATGTCGTGATCGACGATGAGCAGCCCGATCTGGCGCTCGGTGATGAGGCGCTTGAGCGTGTCGAGTATGACCTGGGTCTCGGCGTCATTCATGCCGGCGGTCGGCTCGTCGAGCAGCAGGAAGGCGGGCGCCACCGCGACGGCGCGGGCGATCTCGACCCGCCTTTGCTGGCCATAGGCGAGCGTGCCGGTGACGGCTCCAGCCAGCGGCGCGATGCCGATCTCATCGAGGAGCGCCACGGCCTTTCGGGCGAGATCGTCGAGGCTGCTGGCGCGCTCGGCATCGGCCAGCGCCGCCATGACGTTCTCGAGCACGGTCATGTTGGCGAAGAGGCGCACGGTCTGGAACGTCCGCCCGACGCCGAGCCGCGCGATCTCATGCGGGGCGCGGCCGGTCAGATCGCGGTTGCCCAGGCGAACGCGCCCCGCGGTTGCTTCATGCGTGCCGGCGATGCAGCCCAAGAGCGTGGTCTTGCCCGAGCCGTTGGGGCCGATGAGGCCCAGGATCTCGCCGCGCCGCACGCTCAGGCTCACCTTGTCCACGGCGACGAGCCCGCCATAGCTTTTGCTCAAGGTCTCGACGGCGAGGCTGTCGGCGCCGTCCTCGGGCCGCGTCCTGATCGCCTCGGCTGCTGCCGCGTGCCGCCGGCGACGCCAGGCCTTGGGCAGGAAGGCATCGATCTCGCGGAAGCCGAGAAGGCCGGTCTGGCCGGTATAGAGGATGGCGAGAATGGCGATGCTCAAGCCGATCTGGGTCAGGCCGAAGAATTGCGGCACCTGGAGCGGACCCAGGGCGAAGCCATTCTCCAGCCGGCGCAGGATCTCGATCAGCAAGGTCACCACCACCGCGCCCGAGACGGCGCCGGTGACGCTCGCCATGCCGCCCACCACCATCATGGCGATGATCGAGAAGGTGAGCTCGAAATAGAAGCCCTTGGCCGAGAAGACGGTGAGCACATGGGCGAACATGATGCCGGCAAGGCCGGAGAGGAGGGCGCCCACCACCCAGGCCCTGAGCCTTTCGGCCGGCACATCGATGCCGCAGGCGCGCGCCGCGGCGTCATTGTCGCGGCCGGCCCTGAGCCGGACGCCCGCGGTCGAATCCCGGTAGAGGCGAGCGATGATGATCGCCACGACCGCCAGCAGGATGGCGACCGGCAGGCCGACGAGCTTCGGCACGCCATACATGGCCTGGCTGCCGCGGGTGAAGCCTTGCGCGCCGACGATGATCGAATTGACGATGATGAGGAAGCCGAGCGTCGCGATCGAGGCCGAGGTCGGGCTCATCCGCACCAGCGCCAGGCCGCTGATCAGCGCGACGACGAGCACGACGACGAGGGTTATAGCCGTGGCGCTCCACAGATCGAGCTGCAGCGCGTGAATGAAGCTCGGCAGCAGCGGCATGTTGGGGGTCTTGATCGCCGGCGGGAGAGTGAGCGTCGCCGAGACCTGCGCGCCGACGGCCATGAAGGCGACATTGCCGAAGCTGATGATGCCGGAATTGCCGCTGAACACCGAGAGGCCGAGCACCGCGACGAGCATGACGAGGAAATTGGTCGCGGTGAGCGTCACCGCGCCCGAGCCGGTGAAGGCGATGACGAGACAGGGCAGCGCCACGATGGCGGCGAGGAGCACCGCGCCCGGAATGGCGTCGATCGCGATCGCCCGTGACAGCGCCGTCGTGAAAGTCATCCGGCCGTTGCTCCCTTCCCGTCGTCAACTCTATGGGGCGTGAAAGAGCTTTGTCAATATTCATTACTTAATTGACACATGATTCAGAACCTGTAACAAATCATTCATGCCTGCGGGAGCCGATTTTCACGCCATTGCCGAGCGCATCGAGGCTGTCGTCGCCGATATCACGCCGGCCGAGCAGAAAGTGGCGCGCGAGCTGACGACGAGCGGCATGCTGGCGGGGTTCGAGACGGTGGCGGCACTTGCCGAACGCGCCGGCGTTTCGGGACCGACGGTGGTGCGCTTCATCGCCAGGCTGGGATTCGAGAGCTACACCGATTTCCAGAAGGAGCTGCTGAGCGAGATGGAAGCGCGCAGCACCTCGCCTTTGTCGCTCTATCACCGCGCCGAGGCGCGCCCCGGCACGCTGCTGCGCGAATCCGCCGCCGCCTTCGCGGCCTGCATGACCGAGACCTTCCGCCGGCTTCCGGTTGCCGATTTCGAGTTCGCGGTGGCGGCCCTGTCGGAGCCGCGCAATCGCATCTTCATCACCGGCGGCCGCTTTACCCGCCTCCTTGCCGAGATGCTGCATCTGCATCTGTTCCAGATACGCCCCAATGTTTCGACCTTGCTGCCGGGCCTCCAGTCACGCGCCGATCAGCTTCTCGAGCTCGGCCCGCGCAGCGTCCTCGTCGCCTATGATTTCCGCCGCTACGAAGCGGAGACGGTCGACATCGTCCGCCGCGCCAAGAAGCGCGGCGCCACGGTGATCGTCATCACCGATCCATGGAATTCACCGGCCGCGCGCTACGCCAATGCGGTGCTCGCCGCCGAGGTCGAGTCTCTATCGCCCTTCGATTCCATGCTGCCGGCCTGCGCGCTGACCGAAGCCCTGATCGCCGAGCTCACGGTGCGCGCCGGCAAGAGAGGCCGCGAAAGAATACAGGATCTCGAAATCCTGAGGGAGGGATATGAATGGCAAGAAGAAGCAAGTCCGCGAAGCCGGCGGCGAAAGGCCGGCTGAATGCCGGTCCGGACGGCGAGACCGTCCTTCTCGTCTGGACCGACTATGTCGGCCTTGCCCGCTGCCGCGGCGTGCCCGCCGCTCAATTCAAGGACCGCCATGCGCATGGCCTGGGCTGGGCCGTCGCCGGCCAGGCCCTGACACCCTTCGAGGACATCGCCTCCAATCCCTGGGGCCCGATGACGGAAGTGCGCCAGACGCCGGTACTCGCCACCGAGACGCGCGTCGCCATCTGGGACGATGCCCCGGCCTTCCATTTCGCGCTGTGCGATTCGCTCATTGCCGGCGAGAGCTGGGAGTGCTGCGTGCGCGGCTTCCTCAAGAAGGCGCTCGCCGATCTCGAGCGCGAGGCCGGCCTCGGCATCGCCGCCGCTTTCGAACATGAATTCCTGCTCTCCGGCAATGACCTGCCGTGGATCGTGCCCTTCTCGGTGGAGCAGATGCGGGTGGTGGCGCCGTTCACCGCCGATCTCACCCGGGCGCTCCTTGCCGCCAATGTCGGGCTCGAGACGGTCGAGCCCGAATATGGCGTCTGCCAGTATGAGATCTCTTGCGGACCCGCCATCGGCATGGCCGGCGCCGACCGCGCCGTCATCACCCGCGAGGTCATTCGCGAGGCGGCGCGCCGCCGGGGCTTCCGCGCAAGCTTCACGCCGAAGCCCACGCCCACGAGCGTCGGCAATGGCGCCCATGTGCATTTCAGCCTCGTCGACGGCAGGGGCGTCAACCGCACCTTCGACGCGAAGGAGCCGGCGACGCTGTCGCGCGCCGCCCAGCATTTCACCGCCGGCGTGGTGCGCTACATGCCGGAATTCTGCGCTCTGGTGGCGCCGTCGCCGGTCTCCTATCTGCGCCTCGGGCCGCATCACTGGTCCTGCGGCTATGCCGGCTTCGGCGTCCAGAACCGCGAGGCGACGATCCGCTCCTGCCCGTCGCCTGATCCCAGGAAGAACGCGCAGGCCTTCAATCTCGAATTGCGCCCGCCCGATGCGACGGCAAGCCCCTATATGGTGCTTGGCGCCCTGGTGCGCGCCGGCCTCGAAGGCATCCGGCAGAAGCTGCCCTTGCCGCCAATCCTCGAGCGCGATCCCGCAGATTATTCCGAAACGGAGCGGGCGGCGCTCGGCGTGCGCACACTACCGTCCTCGCTCGGCGAAGCGCTCGATCTCATGGAGAAGAGCGCCGTCGTCTCGGGCTGGCTGCCCGACCTCATGCGCGAATCCTATGTGGCGGTGAAACGCAAGGAGATCGAGATGTTCGTCGAGGCCACGCCCGAGGCCATGTGCAAGAGGTATCACGATGCCTACTGAGAGCGCGGCGAACCTGCCGCTGATCGATCATCACTGCCATGGCATATCGCCCGCGGAACTCGACTGGAAACAGTTCCAGGCCTTGTTCTCGGAGAGTTATCGCCCGCCGCCGCCCGGCACCAACGAGTTCCAGAAGCCGCTCGGTCTCGCCATACGCGCCTTGTGCGCGCCGCTGCTCGATCTCGAGCCGCATGCCACGGGCGAGGCCTATGTCGAGCGGCGCCTGGCGCTGGGCGCCGGCGAGGTCAACCGGCGGCTGATGCGCGCCGCGAATCTCGACTGCCTCATCGTCGATACCGGCCACCGCTCCAGCGCCATCCATACATTCGAGGAGACGGGTGCCTTGGCCGGCCGTCCGGCTCACGAAGTGGTGCGCATCGAGGCCATTCTCGAGGAGGTGGCGGCTTCCGGCGTGACGGCGCAGAATTTCGCCAGGGCCTTCGCCGACCGGCTGGCCGAGCGGACCGCCAAGGCGGTCGGCCTCAAATCCATCGTCGCCTATCGCTGCACCTTCAACATTCCGCAGACGGCGCCGGAAGCGGGCGAGGTCACGAGCGCTGTCGGCGCCTGGATGACGGACGCGACGGCAGCCGGGCGCTTCCGCGTCAGCGATCCGACCATCATCCGGCATGGGCTGTGGGTCGGCGCCGAGATCTGCCGGGCGAAGAGGCTGCCGCTCCAGCTCCATGTCGGCTTCGGCGATCCCGATATCTACATGCATGCCTGCGATCCAACGCATTTCACCGACTTCATCGCCGCAATGGACAAATGGGACGTGCCGATCACTCTCCTGCACAACTGGCCCTTCCTCAAGGAGGCGCAGTGGCTGTCGGAGATCTTCGCCAATGTCTATTACGACGCCGGCGTGATCCTGAACTATGGGGCGACGGAATCGGAGCGCATCCTGCGCGAGGCGCTGCAGCTCGGCAAATTCCAGAAGTTCCTGTTCTCGACCGACGCCTTCGGGCTTGCCGAGCTCTATTATCTCGGCGCCATCCTGTTCCGCCGCGCTTTTGCCCGTATCCTCGACGGCTGGATCGCCGACGGCTTCATGACCGCCCGGGATGCCGACGAGTTTGTGGGGCTCGTCGCGCAGACGAATGCGCGCCGCATCTATCCCAATGTGTGAGCAGTCCCATGACCAAGCATGATGTCATCGTCGTCGGCGCCGGCATCGCCGGAGCGTCCACGGCCTTCTTCCTGGCCGAGCGCGGCGTCGATGTGGGGCTGGTCGAGATGGAGCATCCGGCCTCGGGACCGACCGGGCGATCCTCGGCCGTGACCCATGCCTTCTATCTGCAAAGCGAGTTGTCGCGCCTCGCCATCGCCGGAGTATCCACGCTGCGGCGGTTGCCCGAGCTCACCGGCGAGGCCAAGGTCCATACCGAATGCGGCATGATGTGGGCCTGCGGCGCCGATGCCGCTCCCGCCTGGCGCGCCATAGCGGAACGCATCACCGGGGAAGGATCGAAGATCGAGGCGCTCGCGCCGGACGATCTCGCCCGCCGCGCGCCGGGCATCGATCTCGACGGCATCGCCCTGGCGCTGTGGGAAGAGGACTATGGCTATGGCGATCCCTATGGCGCGACCCAGGCTTTGGTGAAGGGCGCCCGCCAGCGCGGCGCCACGGTCTATCTCAACAGCAAGGTCGACCGTCTGGTCCAGTCGTCGGGACGCATCGCCGGCGTGGAGACGGCGCGGCAAGGCAGGCTCGCCGCGCCGGTCGTCGTGTCGGCGGCGGGCGTGTGGACCAAGCCGCTCATCGGCGCATTGGGCTATGACCTGCCGATCCATGTCGAGCGCCATATCATGGCGGTCCTCGACGGGCAGGGGCGCGCGCATGACGTCATGCCTTTCTCCTGGTGCGACGATCTCCTCTGCAACTATGCCAGGCCCGACGGCGATCGCGTCATCCTCTGCGGCGTGTGGGCGGGCGGCGGCACCGGCATCAGGCATCAGACCATCGCGCGCCCAGAGATCATTGCCGATCCCGACCACTACCGCGCCGATACGGACGAGAGCGAATGTATCGATGCACTGAGCTTCCTGTTGCCGCGCTTTCCCAGACTCGCCGAGCTTGGTGTGCGGCCGGGTTATGCCGGCCTCTACGACATGAGTCCGGACGACAATCCGCTGATCGGTCCGGTGCCCGGCATCGACGGGCTCTTCGCCATTTGCGGCTCGAGCGGCCATGGCTTCAAGCTCGGCGCCGGCGTCGGGGAGGAAGTGGCGCGTCTCGTCACGGAAGGACGTTCCGAGCTTCTCGCCCCTTTCAGCCTCGATCGTTTCACGGATCGCCGGCGCGGCGGGTAGAGGCAGGACCGGCGGCGGCCAGGAAGGGCTGGATCAGTGCGCGGATTCCGGGCGAGGGTTCGCCGTCGGCGGCGGCCTTGACGGTGCGCTCATAGCGCGAATAGTCGGCGAGCGCGCCCGCGACGTCCTTCTGCGCCAGGCGGCCCTGGATCAGGCCCTTGTGGATGCGCGCCGCGTCGGGATAGAAGTCGAGGGCGCGCAGATAGTTGTCGCGCGCGCCGGCGGCATCGCCCGCGGCCTCGCGCTGCTGGCCGATCCGATCGGCGAGATCGACGAACTGCTCGCGCAACCGCTCCGCCGCCGGCTGCAGCCAGGAGGGCAGGCGATCATTGAGCAGCAGCGGGCCAGGGAAGTCGAGATGCAGCCGTTGCAGCTCGATGTGATCGGGCCTGACCTCCGTTCTCGCGCCGAGAGCCTTCCTGAGGCGGGATTCCCATTCGGCGGCATCGACCCAGACCTTTTCCGGCGCGAGCCGCAGCCGGCCCTCACGCTGGGCGATGAACTCCGCCTGGCCCAGCAATTTGCGCAAGCGGTGCAGCGCCTGCTCGCAGGCGGCTTTGGCCTGATCGCCGTCGAGATCGGGCCACAGCCAGTCCTGCAGCGTCTCGAGCGAGCAGGCGCAATCCTTGGAGATCGCGAGCACCCGCAGGATATCGAGGGCGCGTGTCGGCGGCTTGGCGCCGAGATCGAGCGGAGCGCCGTCGCGCTCCAGCCGGAAGCCGCCGAGCACATGCACTCTCAAGGGCCAGGGCCAGGTTTCCGGCCGGCGTGCCGGCGGGTTGAGCCGGCGCAGGCGGATGAGCGACTGGCAATAATCGGGCTCGATGCCGAGATCGAGCGCGTCGGCGAGGAGCTCGGCCAGAAGCTCGGGCAGATTCAGGAGGATCATCGGCCAGTTGACCGAACGCTGCGCCGCGAGGAAGGTGCGCAAGCGATCGCCATACTGCTCATCGCCCGCCCATTTGGCCGCGAGCGTATCGGCGGCGAGGATGCAGAGCTCGGTGCGCTTGGCGGCGCCGCCGTCGATGCGCGGCAAGAGGTCGGCCAGAAGTGCTGCCGCCTCCTTCGGCTTGCGGTCGGCCAGCAGCACCTGGTACTTCGTGATGTAATGCGGCCAGCGCTCCACCATCGGCTCGTTCGCCGCCTCGATCGACGCCATGAACCGGTCGCAATCGCGATAGGCTTCGATAAAGCTTCCCTGGCGGGCATGCAGGGCGGCATGGCAGTCGTCGACGACGGCGACCTGGGTGCTGAACCGGCTGTCGGCGATGGCGGCGAGGCGGCCGACGATATCGGCGAATTCCGCAAAGTCGTTGCGGAACTTCATCTGCATCTGCAAATGATAGAGCCCGCCGAATTCGACCCCGCGCAGCGCTTCCCGCTCGCCGATGGCGATCGCCGCGCGCAGCGCCTCTTCGGCCGAGGGATAGGGAAAGTCGCGCCGCGAATAGGGGAAATAGCGGCCGCTCTTGCCGCCGAACTCGACCAGCCACATGCCCAGGATCCAGGGCAGGACATCTGGATTGCGCAAGTCCTCGATGACGCTGTCGACGGCCTGGGAAAAGAGATCGGCGCTCATGACCGTGATCGAATGCTCGATCAGCGAGGCGGAGGCGAGGAGACGCAGGCCGCTCGGATCGCCCTTGCGCGGAACGGCGAGCCGCTCGAGCAGATGGCGCTCCAGTGCTTTCCCGGCGGGGCTGCCTCGGTAATAGTCCTCGGAGAAGTTGACGGCGCGCATCATGCCCACGCGCACCAGGAGATCCTCCTCCGCCGGCAGATCCGGCAGGCCGCGTTCGAGCAGCAGCGCGGCGCGCTGCGTCCACGCCGACAGGCCTTCATAAGTGCGCCAGCTGTCGGTCTTGACCAGCACGGCGCGCGCGACGGTGAGGACCTGGCCGCGCAGGTCGCCCGTCTCCTCGAAGCTTGCCCAGGCCTTCGACAGCCAGCGCTCCGCGCCGGCATCGTCGGGAATATGCGCGACGCCGAGCCAATAGGAGAGCCAGGCGTCCACTTCTTCGGTCGGCAGCTTCGCGCACCATTCGATGAAGGTCGCCCGCCGCCCCAGCGCCAGCACAGGCTCAGCCCGCTTGAGGATGAGATCGCGGGCGCTGGGCCAGGCTTGCGCCTGCAGAGCGAGCGCGATGGCCTCATCGAGCCGGCCGGCTTCGGCCAGGATGATGGCGGTACGCTCGCGCAAGGCGGCAAGCTCTTCTTTCGCGAAGCGCTGCACCAGCCTGGTGTCGAGGAAGTCGCGCAGCAGGTCGTGCAGCTGGAAATGATTGCCGCTCGCCTGGGTGCGGGTGATCAGCAATTGCCGCTGATAGAGCCGGTCGAGCAGCTTGCCGGCCTCTTCCGAGCCGATCATGGCGTTGGCCAGATCGGCGCTGATCTCGGGCAGGAGGTTGAGCTTCATCAGCATGTCCTGATCGCCCGGCGGCAAGGTGTAGAAGAAGTGCCGGCCCAGGAGGTCGAAGAGCGCGTGCTTGCCGGCGGAGCTGTTATCGCCGTCGGCGAGGGGCAGCGAGAAGCCGGGCTCGGTGAGGAGCACCAGTCCCACCGCCCAGCCGCGCGCGACGGTGACATCCGCCGTCGCCGCTGCGCGGTTCAATCTGAGCTTGACCAGGCTGCGCGCCTCGGTTTCCGAGAATTCGAGCGTCGTCTGGTCGATGACCGACACTTCGCCGCTGAGCGCCAGATCGCCCAGCTCTTCCCGGGGCAGGGTGCGCGACAGGCAGGCGCAGCGCAGCGTGTCGGGCAGCTCGCGCAGCATGATGGCGAGCATGGCGCGGAAATCCGGCGTGTCGGTGTGATGGAGATCGTCGAGCACGATGAGCGTGCCGGGCTTCAGCTGCGCGAAATAGGCGCGAAAGAACCGGCGCGCGAAGGCTTTCGGCTGTTCGGCATATTCCGAGCCGAAGACCGGGAGGTTCGCCGCCGCTTCCGCCGAGCCGAGCGAGAGCGCCAGATATTGGAAGAAGCGCGCTATGTCCTGGTCGCCTTCGTCCGCCCTGAACCAGACATGCTTCGCCGAGGTGCTGCGCAGGAAATCGACGAAGGCCGTCGTCTTGCCATAGCCCGCGGGAGCGGCGAGCCAGCATATGCCGGCACGCAGCGACTGTTCGATTTTCTTGAGGACGCGGGCGCGCCGGAGGATCTGGGTGGCGCGTGGCGGCGAGAGCTTGGCGACCGAGTGGACGTTCATGGAACGCCTTCTCCGCCTGGCAGAAACGACAACAGCCTTACAACGATCCGCTCCCGCATAAGCGTACCGCTACCTCTCGAGATGTTGCCGTCTGTCGTTCCGATATAGCCGACATCCAAAGCCTTACGCAACGTCCCGAGCTCTAACTGTCGTTTACCACATTCCTGTGACCGGTCCCTCAATCGATGCGGTGATAGGGGCGATAGCGCGGCTCCCACATCCGGGCGGCGATGCGCCGATCGAGCTCCGCCGCAGTACAGGGATCGGCGACGCCGTCGGCCTGCGCCTGACGGGCGACGGCCTGGGCGACGACCATGGCCACCTGGCGCAGCTCGACGACCGGCGGCAGGAGCTCCGCGGTCCGGTCGGCGACGGTTGGCGATATGGACGCGACCGCCTTGCCTGCGGCCATGAACATGGCATCGGTGATGCGCCGGGCGTTCGCCGCGAGCACGCCGAGGCCGACGCCCGGGAAGATATAGGAGTTGTTGGTCTGGGTGACCTTCACCGCCTTGCCGCCGAGCTGGAGCGGCGGGAAGGGGCTGCCGGTGCCGATCAAAGCGCGGCCTTCCGTCCAGGCCATGAGCTGTTCCGGCGTCGCTTCGCTGCGTGACGTCGGATTGGACAAGGGAAAGATGATCGGCCGCTCGACGCCTTTGGCCATCGCGCGGATGACGGGCTCGGTGAAGGCCTGTGCCTGGCCCGACACGCCGATCAGCACGCTGGGCGAGGCATTGGCGACGACATCGACAAGGCTGATGCGGCCCGCTGCCTCGCGCCGCCAGCCAGCCACTGCTTCGGGCTTCTGCAGGAAGGGCGTCTGGGCCGACGTGACGCCGGGCATGCCCTCGACCAGGAGTCCGTCCCTATCGATGAGGAAGAAGCGGCTGCGGGCGTCGGTCGGGCTCGCTCCGGCATCGATCATGGCCTGCAGCAGAAGCGAGGAGATGCCGCAGCCGGCCGAGCCCGCGCCCAGCACGGCGATGCGCTGTCGGGTCAAGGGGATGCCCGTGACATTGACCGCGGCCAGCAGCGTGCCGGCAGCGATGGCGGCGGTTCCCTGGATGTCGTCGTTGAAGCTGCACAGGCGGTCGCGGTAGCGCGTCAGGAGCCTTCCGGCATTGGCGCCGGCGAAATCCTCCCATTGCAGCAGCACGTCCGGCCAGCGCTCGGACACCGCGGCGACGAATTCCTCGATGAAGCCGTCATAGTCGTCGCCCCTGATCCGCTCATGCCGCCAGCCGATATAGAGCGGATCACGCAGCCGCTCCTCGTTGCTGGTGCCGACATCGAGCAGGATGGGCAAGGTCTCGTCGGGATGGATGCCGGCACAAGCGGTATAGAGTGACAGCTTGCCGATCGGAATGCCCATGCCGCCCGCCCCCTGGTCGCCCAGGCCCAAAATGCGCTCGCCGTCGCTGACGACGATGACGCGCACCGGGTCGAGATGGGGATTGGACAGGATCTCGCGAATGCGGTGCTTGTTGGGGAAGCTCAGGAACAGGCCGCGCGGCTTGCGCCAGATCTCGCTGAAGCGCTGGCAGCCCTCGCCGACGGTCGGCGTGTAGACCAAGGGCAGGATTTCCTCGAGATTGCGCGCGGTCAAGGCATAGAACAGGGTTTCGTTGGCATCCTGCAATTCGCGCAGGAACGCATAGCGCTCGAAATCTGTGGCGAAGGCGCGCAGCACCTTGAGCCGGCGGGTGACCTGCTGGTCGAGCGTGCCGACATGCGGCGGCAGCAGCCCGTGCAAGCGGAACGCGTCGCGCTCGGCGTCGGTGAAGGACGTGCCCTTGTTAAGCATGGGCGTGTTGATCAGGTCGAAGCTGGTGAGGCTAGTCTCGAGCGGCGCATTATAGTTGGGGAGCTGGCCCATGAGGTCTCCGTGGAAGCTTCCGAACTCATAGCCAATAGAGGCGTCATCGGCCAGCCCCGCGAACCTAGCCCTTAACCGCGCCGGCGATCAGCCCCGACACGATATGGCGCTGCAGGACGAGCACCAGCAGGATCAGCGGCACGGTCACGATCACGGAGGCCGCCATGACCCGTCCCCAGGGCAGCTCATAGGCGCTCGCACCCGTAATGAGGGCGATGGCGACGGGGACGGTGCGTTGCTCGTTCGACAGCGTGAAGGTGAGCGCGAACAGGAACTCGTTCCAGGCCAGGATGAAGGCGAGAAGGCCGGCGGCCGCCAGCGCCGGCGCCATCAGGGGCAAGAAGATCTCGGTGAGTATGCGCAGGTCCGATGCGCCGTCCATGGCGGCCGATTCCTCGAGCTCGCGCGGCAGCTCGCGCATGAAGGCGGTCAGGACCCAACAGGTGAAGGGCAGCGTCAGGATGAGATAGGAGAAAACGAGGCCGATGAGGCTGTTATAGAGACCGAGGGACCGGATGAGCTCGAACAGGCCGGAGAGCACCGCAATCTGCGGGAACATCGATATGCTCAGTATGGCGAAGAGAACGCTCGACCGTCCACGGAACGTCATGCGGCCGAGCGCGTAGGCCGCGAGCGCTGCGAGAGCGAGCGACACCAGCGTCGCCACAGCGGCGACGACGAGCGAATTGAGGATGTTGCGGGCGAAGGATTGCTCGACGAACAAAGCCCGGTAGTTCTCCAGGCTCACCTTGGATGGGATGAGCTCGACGAGGAAGATGGCGCTGCCGGTCTTCAGCGACGACACGACCGCCCAATAGAAGGGGAAGACGGCATAGAAGAGGATGAGCGCCAGGAGCGCATAGAAGGCAGCACGTCCGGCGAGCCTGCCCAGTTTCATCTGTCGCCTCCGCTGGCGCTGACATTGACCCGCCCGAGGGTCACGACGATCGCTGTCGTGATGGCGACGATGAGGAACAGCGCCGTCGCCGCCGCCGAGCCGAATCCGACGTCCTGGAAATCGACGAGCTGCTGGCGGGCATAGACCGACATGGTCGCCGTGTTCTCGTTGTTGCCGGTCAGCACATAGATGACGTCGAACACGCGCAGGGCGTCGAGTCCTCTGAAAATAACCGCGACGAGGAGAGCGGGCCGGATGAGCGGCAAGGTGATGTGGAAGAAGGCCTGGACGGGATGGATGCCGTCGACCCGTGCCGCCTCATAGATGCCTTGCGGCAGCGCTTGCAGCGCCGCCAGGATGAGGAGCGCCATGAAGGGCGTCGACTTCCAGACATCGACCATGACCACGGCGGCCATGGCGAGCGAAGGATCGGCCAGCCAGGCATAGGGACGGTCGATGAGGCCGATGCCGAGCAGCACGGCATTCACCACGCCATAAAGGTCATGCAGCATCCAGGCCCACATCTTGGCCGAGACGACGGTCGGTATGGCCCAGGGAATGAGGATGGCGGCCCGGACGAGGCCGCGTCCCGGGAGATGGGCATCGAGGGTGAGCGCGATGACGAGACCGAGGACGGTTTCGAGCCCGACCGAGAGAAGGGTGAAGAGGAGCGTATTGCCGACGGCGCGCCACCACAAGGGATCCTGGAAGAGATAGAGATAGTTGGCGATGCCGACGAATTTCCAGGCGGTGAGGTCGCTCAGATTGGCGTCGGTCAGGCTGAACACCATGGTGCGCAGCAAGGGCCAGGCGGCGACGGCAAGGAGCGTCGCGACGAGCGGCGCGAGGAAGAGCCAGGCCAAAGGCACTTTCTCGCGCAAAGCGGGCGGACTTTTGCGCCGTGTCGGTTGTCTGATGGTTCCCCGGGGCTGGGCCGCGTCGCGTGCCGCCATCGGCGCCTACCACCGGCCGCCGCGGCTCACCCGTTCGAGCGTCTTTTCGAGCCTCGCCAGATTCTCCTCGGCCGTGCCCTGGCCCGCGAGCGTGGCGTGGACGGCGCGCACATATTCGCTTGACACGCGGTTATAGCTGAGGCCGGTCACGGTGGACGGGCGTGCCACGGCGCTTTCGAGGACGGCTTCGAAGTCCTTGAGGAAGGGCAAGGACGCAAGCAGCTCCGCATCGCCATAGAGGCTCTTGCGTGTCGGATTGAACGACCCCTTGATGGCCCGGCGCTTCTGCTCTTTGGCGCTGGTCAGATAACGCACGAGATCGGCCGCCTCCTTGGGGTTCGCCGAATATTTGGAGACCGCGAGATCCTGGCCGCCGAGCGCCGCGGCATGGCGGGCGCCTTGGCCCGTGCCCTGCGGCAGGAGCGCGATGCCGACCTTGCCCTTGACCGGGCTGTCCGGCGCATTGGCGAGCGCCCAGGCATAGGGCCAGTTGCGCATGAACACCGCATTGCCCGACTGGAACACGCCGCGCGCGTCTTCCTCGGCATAGTTCAGGACACCTTCGGGCGAGATCGTGCCGATCCAGCTCCTGGCGAGGGTGATGGCGGCTGCGGCCCGCGGATTGTTGATGGAGATCTTGCCGTCGGGCTCGACGATGCCGCCGCCGCCGAAGCTCGCCACCCATTCGATGCTGTTGCAGGTGAGCCCTTCATAGGCCCGTCCCTGCCAGACGAAGCCCTGCAGCTTGCCGTTGTCGGACCGTTCGGCCGCGACGATGGCCGTGGCCGTCTCGGTGAGCTCGGCCCAGTCGCGCGGCGGCTTCCGCCCATGCTTGTCGAGCAGGTCCTGACGATAATAGAGGAGGCCGGCGTCGACGAAGAACGGCGCCGCCACCAGTCGGCCGTCGACCGTGTCATTGGCGATCAGGGTGTTGAAGTGGTCCGTGAGCTCTTCGGCCGGGAGATATTGCTTGAGATCGATGAAATGGGTGGCGAGCGTCCCCGGCCAAACGACGTCGATCTGGAACACGTCGATGTCGGCCGAGCCCGCGGCCAGGAGCTGCTGATAGAGGGCGAGGCGCTCCTGCGCATCGGGCGGGGTCGCGACCAGCTTCACCGCATTGCCGGTCTCCTTGGCCCAGGCGTCAGCGCCTTCCTGGCACAGCTCGAGCTCGACGCCGAGCGAGCTGCAGGAGATCGAGATCGTAACTTTGGCTTGTGCCGGAGAGAGGCCAATGAGCAGGGTTGCCGCGAATGCCGCAGCGAAAACGATGATGCGCGCCATGACTTCTCCTCCCGCCGCCCCAGACGGGTTGCCTCGCCACATGCAACGCCACATTCGCCGGAAAAGTTCCCGCCGCTTCCCTTGTGTTGAATCAATTTATCAGAATGGAGAAGTAAGTAGTTGAATTCTTGACTTATATTCAGGTCCGAGACTTGCCGAAAATGCCCGTGCCGCGAGTCAGCCACAGAGCGATGGCGACGCAGAGGAGACTCAGGAGGATGAGGATGGTGGCGATGGCCGTGATGGTCGGGTTGATCTGCAGCACCAGCTGATTGAACATGCGCTTGGGAACAGTGAGATGGCTGCCCGACACGAAAAGCGTGACGACGACCTCATCGAAGCTGATCACGAAGGCGAAGAGCCACGCTGCCGCTGCGTTGGGCATTATGTTGGGCAGGAGAATCCGCACCATCATTTCGAGCCGTGAGGCGCCGAGCGTCATGGCGATCTGCTCGATCCGGACATCGAAGGCGCGGATGGCGAGCGACATCAGGAGAACGACATAAGGCGCCGTCAGCACCACATGCGCGATGATGACGCCCAAATACGAGCCCAGAATCCCGAGCCTGGCATAGAATATGTAAAGAGAGACGGCGATGATGACCGGCGGCAGGACCATCGGCGCCATGAAATTCGCCTCCAGCGACCGGCGCGACATGAAGGACCCGCGCACCAGCGCATAGGCGGCGCAGGTTCCGAAGATGAGGGAGATGGTGCTGGCAACGGCCCCGATCGCCAGCGAGTTCAGCGCCGCCTCGACCCATTGTGGATCGCCGAAGAAGGATTGATACCAGCGCAGCGAGAAGCCCGGCGGCGGGAATTGCAAGGTCCCGGCGCTCGAGAACGACATGGGCACCACGATGATGATCGGCAACGCCAGGAAGAGCAGGGTGAGGATCGCGGTCGTGGCCAGGGCGGCGCGGTTGATTCGGGAATCGCGCCTGAGCGCGGTGCCGTTCGCCGCAGGTGCCTCGATCGCGTCCACGGCCACAGTCATGCGGCGACCCTGGCCCGCAGCGACTGGTAGACCGCGAACAGTCCCAGCGTCAGGACCAGCATCACGCAGGAAATAGCGGCCGCCAGGCTCCAATGCGGGAACTGATTGATCAGCATGTCGAGCATGTTGGCGATCATCGGCACCTTGCCGCCGCCGAGGATGGCGGGAGTGATGTAGAAGCCGAGGCTCAGGATGAAGACCAGGATGAAGGTCGCCGCCAGAGCCGGCAAGGTCAGGGGAAAGAACACCCGCCAGAAATATTGTACCGATGTCGCGCCCATGGTGAGGGCGATCTGCCGAAGGCGCGGGTCGATCTGCAGCATGGCGGCGTAGAGCGGCAGCAGCAGGAACGGCAGGAGCACATTGACCATGCCGATGCACACGCCGAGTTCGCCATAGAGGAATTGGACCGGCCGGTCGGCCAGGCCCAGCTGCTGCAGCGCCCGGTTGACCAGGCCGGCATTGCCGAGGATCACGATCCAGGCATAGGTCCGCACCAGCACGCTGACCCAGAAGGACATCACGATGATGATGAGGCTGAGCTTCTGGCCGCGCGGCGACAGGGTCGTCATCCAGTAGCTCAGCGGGTAGCCGACCAGGGCGCAGCAGCACGATACCGCGAAAGCGATCTCCAGCGTGCGCCACACGACCGAGAGATAGACCGGCCTGCCGAAGAACGCCTGGTAATATTCGGGCGTCAGGCTGCCGGTCTTGAAGTCGGTGATGCTCCAGACCGCGGTCATCAGCAGCGGCAGGTCGAAGGCGAGCCCGATCACCAGTGCCAGCGGCAGGACGAGGAGCAGGCTCGTGGCAAGCCGGCCGCGCCGCACTGCAGATGTATGGGTCGCCATCGCCGACATGAGGAATCGCCGTGCAGTGGAAGCGGCTGGCCCGGCCACGGCATTCATGCGCGAATGCCCAGGACCCGCCAGCCGCATTCGTCACTGCGCCAGCTTGAACTCCTGCCAGCGCTTCTCAACGTCGGCGGCATTGTCGTACCACCATTTGCCGTCAGTCACATATTGCACGTCGCGGTTCTTCTTGAAGTTGGGGAATTGCTCCAGCTTGTCCTGCGGCAGGAGCGGGTCGAGCTCGGGGCTCGGGCCGGTGTAGCTGATATACTGGGCGATGCACGCCTGCTGTTTGGGATCGGAGTATTCGTGGAGATAGAGATGGGCGGCCTCCTGCATGGCGGGATCCGCGCCCTTCGGCATGCCCCACCATGACGTATCGAGCATGCCCTGGTTGAAGGAGTGTTTGAGATCGGTCTTGGTGACGATCCGTCCCGACCAGCCGATCGCATATTGCGCCTCATTGTCTTGCAGGAGCTGCGCCGACTGCCCGCCGGCCGTCCACCAGATGACGTCGCCCTTGACGCGCTCCAGTGTCTTGAAGGCGCGGTCGAGATCGAGCGGGAAGACCTTGGTCGGGTCGACGCCATCGGCGATGGCGGCGAAAGCCAGGACGTAGCCCGGATAGTCAGGCAAAGCGCGCTTGCCGGGGAAGGCCTTGGTGTCGAAGAATTCGACCCAGTTCGACGGGGCTTTCGCATCCGGCCGCCAAGCCATGATGGTCGAGAAATATGTGCTGGCGAAGCCGTAGGGCTTCTTGGCATCCGCGAACATCTCGAAGGGCTTGACCTTGTCCCAGTCGATATTGTCGAGAAGACCATTGGCATTGGCCCGCTCGAGTTCGCTGGTCTCGAGATCCATCAGCGCGACATTGACATTGCCGGATTGCGCGAGGCCGGCCAGCTTGGCGTAGCCTGCCGGCGTGTCGAGTTCGACCTTGATGCCATATTTCTTTTCGAATGGGGCATCGACGCACTTGGCGACGGCATCTGTCCACTCGCCGCCGGCGGTGAGGATGCGCAAGGTCTTGGCAGGTTCGGCCGTGGCCTGCCCGCCGAAGGCGAGGCTGGCGACGAGGCCGAGCAGGCTGGCACGGATGGGTCTGGTCATTTCAATCTCCCTTTCTTGATGTCTCGTTGATCGGCTTGATCCGCCGAGTTTGTCGTCAATGCGTGGACTGCCCCCTGGGCAGGATCCAGATGTCGTCCGGCGACCATTCGAGCGAGACGGTGACGCCCGGGCGGAAGGTCGTCTTTGGATTGGAAGCCTGCGCGACCATCGGATGGCCGCCTTCGGAAACGAGGATGTAGCGGACCGATTCACCGAAGAACAAAACATCCTCGATACGCGCCTTCATCCGTGCTTCGCCGGTCGGCTCGCGCACGACGATCTGTTCGGGCCGCAGGATGCCGCAGACTTCGCCGCCGTTGCCGGCGCTCTTGGGCCGCTGTGTGCAGGCGATCCCTTCGCCGCTCGCCAGCATGATCCTATGCTCCTTGCCGTTGGCGGCGAATATGCCGGTGAAGACATTGGCGATACCGAGGAAACTCGCGACGAAGCGATTGACCGGCTGTTGATAGATCTTCAGCGGTGCATCGACCTGCTGCACCTTGCCGTCGGCGATGACGACGATCTGGTCCGCCATGGTCATGGCCTCGTCCTGGTCATGCGTCACCAGCACCGTCGTGATGCCGAGCGAGCGCTGCAGGCGCCGCAGCTCCAGCCGCACGTCCTCACGCAGTTTCCGGTCGAGGGCGGCGAGCGGCTCGTCGAGCAGGAGCACTGTCGGCTTGAATACGATGGCGCGCGCAATGGCGACGCGCTGCTGCTGACCGCCCGACAGTTGGCTGGGCTTGCGCGATTTGAATTCGCTGAGATGCACGAGCGCCAGTACATCCTCGACGCGGCGCGTGACTTCGGCCGTGGGGAGGCGTCGCACCCGGAGCGGGAAGGCGACGTTCTCGAACACCGAAAGATTGGGGAAGAGGGCGTAGCTCTGGAACACCAGGCCGACATTGCGCTCGCCGGGCGCGGCATGGGTCATATCGACGCCGCCGATGGAAATCTTGCCCCTGGTCGGCGTGTCGATGCCCGCGATCATCGCGAGGATGGTGGATTTTCCCGATCCGCTGGGTCCGAGAACGGCCGTCAGCTCACCTGCCTTGAGCGTGAGCGAAATATCATCGACAGCGCGAACCGATCCGTAGAGCTTGGAGACTTTGTCGAGGTCGATCGCGCTCATTCACGCTTCATTCCTGAAAGGCCCGGCGATCCCCCTCGACAGGCGGCATTCACATGCGAAGGCATAAGACGGCCTGCCTGCTCAAATGGCAATTTAGGATTGCTGATATGGCGCATCATGAACGGTGATGAGGCCGGCGTTTCCATCGCTGCTTTAGAACGATGCGGAAGGGTGAAATTCGCCGTAATGCTGGCGCCAGATCTGCACGATCTCGCCGACCGTCGCATGGGCTTTGACCGCCGCGATGACCGGTGGAACGAGATTGGTGCCATTGACGCAAGCCTCCCGTACTTGCGTGAGCGCGTGCCGCACTGCGGCACTGTCGCGGCTTTGCCGCAGCGCCTGGGTACGCTGGTGCTGGCGGCTTGCCGTCGACTGGTCCATCCGGAAGGCGGTGTTGGGCACTTGCGGGACGGACGGCCACTTGTTCACCGTCACCCAGGGGCGTTCGCCTGAATCGATGCGCCGCTGCCGGCCCATGGCGCCGCGGTTCATGATCTCGCGGCTGTAGCCGCTCGCCATGGTGCCGAGCGCACCGCCGCGCTCGATGACGTCATGCAGATTGGCCCAGATCTGGTCGGCGATCGTCTTGGTCAGGCTTTCCACGAAGTAGGAGCCGCCCAGGGGATCGATCGTGTCGGTGAAGCCATGCTCATGGGCGATGATCTGCTGGGTCCTGACCGCGACCTTGACGGTCTCCTCGGTCGGCGTCCCCACCGCCTCGTCATAGGAAGCGATGTAGACATAGGAGGCGCCGCCCAGCGCATAAGCCAGCGTGCCGAAAGCGATGCGCGCGATGTTGTTGAGCGGCTCTTGCAGTGTTTCCTGGCCATGCCCATAGACCGTGGTCTTGAGCGCCAAAGCCGCGGGCGCGCGGGCACCGTAGCGCTCGTTGAGGAGTCGTGCCCATACCCGGCGCAAGGCCCGCAGATTGGCGACCGAAATGAAGAAGTCATGCCGCTCGTCCGGGAACATGTGGAAAAGCGGCGCCACGCTGTCGATCGGGCAGCCTCTTGCGACCAGGAGATCGAGATAGTGAACCGCATTGGCGAGCGCCAGCGCGGCCCCCCAGGTGGAGCCCGCGCCACCGGCATTCAGATGGTTGTAGCAGACGGTGATCGGCGACCAGTTCGGCGCGTGCTCGGCGCACCACTCGACCGGATCGACGGCGAGCTTGGCGGCGGGCGCCGCCGGGATGATCTGCGTGCCGCGCGCCAGATATTCCTTGAGCGGATCATTCTGCAGGTTGACGACGAATTGGTGATTGGACAAGCCTTGCTTCTCGCCCAGCGCGGCGAAGAGGGCGAGCACGATAGGCCCGATCGAATTGCCGAGCGTGCCGACGCGCTTGATGCTGTCGAGCGGAATGTCGGCGAACAGCAGCTCCATGTCGGCGAGGCTGTCGATCGAGACGCCGACGCGGCCGACCTCGCCGGTCGCCATCACGTCATCCGAATCATAGCCGCATTGGGTCGGCAGGTCGAAGGCCATCAAAATCTGCTCGACGCCCAGCCCGATCAGCTTCTTGAGGCGCCGGTTGCAGTCGCTCGCTTCGCCATAGCCCGTATAGGCCGAGACGACGAAGGGCTGCGCGCGGTACATGGTGGCGCTGTCGCCCCGGGTGAAGGGATACTCGCCGGGAAAGCCGAGGTCCTTGAGATAGTCGAAGCCGATCCCGGCGAGCGAGGCGGGAGAGTAGAGAGGCTCGATCGCAAGGCCGTTGTCGGACTTGAAGCTGCGATGCTCGCCGGTCGCGGCGATCGCCGGATCATAGGCTTCCTTGCGCCAGCGCTCGTGCTCTTCGGCCAGTGATTGAGCGTCGGATGGTGCGGCATCGAGCGGCAATGCGCTCTTGGCGGCGTGGCCTTTCATAGGCTGCTCCCGTGTTTGCCCGAAAGTTCCTTGGCTTCAGCGCCCGCCATCAACCTGTCGGCAATCTGGTAAGGGTCCATGGTGCCGCCGGCCAGCTGCGCGCCGGCGGCCCAGTCTTCGAGGCGCTGGCCCAATTTCTGCTCCAGATCGCGTGTCCAGTCGCTGAACAGGCGGTCTTTGGCGATGGCGAGGACATGACTGGCGAAGGCCTGCGTCCTGCGCTTATGGCGATGCCGCGAAATGTCGAGCCATTGCTGAAAGTTTGCAATCGACTGCGTGATCCCGGCGATGAGATCGGGTCGCTCGATCGCGGCGGCGAGGACGGGTGGATGCCAATAGGGCGCTCCCGCGTCGGGATCGCCATGACGTTCGCTCAAGGAGCGCGGCATGGCGCCGACGGGTCGCGCCGGGGCATTCTTCGCCCTCAGGGGATCATTGCAGCCGGGCTTGCCGTGAAAGGACACCGCGAGCATGGCGGCCAAGTCCTGTTGCACCGACCTTGCCTGCGGCAGGTCGCTCTTGTTGACGATATAGAGATCGCCGATTTCCATGAGGCCGGCCTTGGCCGCCTGAACGGAATCACCGAGGCCCGGCACGGCGACGACGAGGGTGCAGTCGGCGACGAAGCCGATATCGACTTCGCTTTGCCCCGAGCCCACGGCTTCGAGCAGCACATGCGAGCACCCATGCGCCGCCATCACGGTGCACAGATCGAGGGCCGCGGCATTGAGTCCGCCGCCATGACCCCGTGCCGACATGCTGCGGATGAAAACATTACCGAGATCTTCCGACCGGCGCATGCGCAGCCGGTCGCCGAGAATCGCCCCGCCGGAGAAGGGACTCGAGGGATCGATGGCGAGGACGCCGACCGTCAGGCCCTGTTCCGCCCAATGCGCGGCGAGCGCGTCGATAAGGGTTGATTTGCCCGACCCCGGTGGCCCGGTGACGCCGATGATGGTGAGCTCATGAGCGCCGCCATAGCTTTCGGCCAGCACGCCGCGCCAGTCGCCGCTGCGATTCTCGACCGCGGTGAGCGACTGGGCCAGATGCTGTCGGACGGAAGGCTCCATGGCGCCTCCTATTCGACCGCCAACAGCAGCGCATCGCCCTGGCCGTAGCCGCCGCAAATTGCCGCGGCGCCGATGCCTCCGCCATTCCGCCTGAGACCGTTGGTGACGGTCATGGCGAGGCGCGCGCCGCTGGCGCCCAGCGGATGGCCGATCGCCACGGCGCCGCCATAGGGATTCGTGCGCTCACGCAGTTCCTCCGCAGCGCCGCGGTCGCCATCGGCGAGATGCAGGGTGCTGGCGAGCGGGGTCGCCGCGAAGGCCTCGTTGATCTCGAACTGCCTGATGTCCTGCAGCGCGACATTCGTCCGCGTCACGAGCTCGGCGATGGCGATGCCGGGCGTGTAGCTTCCGGTGGTCGGTCCCGAAGCGACCTGCGCGTAACCCAGGATCCGCGCCAGCGGCGTGATGCCGTGAGCACGGGCGAAGCGCCCCGACACCAGCAGGACGAAGGCGGCGCCATCGCTCAAGCCCGGTGCGTTGCCGGGCGTGACCGTCGGGCTGCCATAGACGGGCTTGAGGCTCGCGAGCTTGGCGAGCGAGGTATCGCTTCGCGGCGATTCATCGGACGCGAAAGGTGCTTCACTGTCGGTCAGCGCAAAGCACTCGAAAGTGAAATGATCCTCGGCCTTCGCCTTGAAATACTTCTCGTGGCTCGCCAGCGCCCATTCATCCTGATCGGCGCGCGTTATGCCGAGGCGGGACGCCTCTTCGCCGGTATAGGCGGCGATCGCCTTGTCGAGGAATTCGGCGCGCAGTAGCAGGGGATCGGTGACGTCGACCGTGCCGGGGCGGGCGCCGCGCTGGCGCGGCCACAGAAACGGCGTCTGACTCAGGTTCTCGAAGCCGCCGCACAGCACGGTATCGGCGAGACCGAGACGGATGTCCTTCCAACCGAGGCTGATCGCCGTCATTCCCGAGCAGCAGGCGCGATCGATAGTCAGCGACGGAGTGGACGGCCTGAGCTTGCGGGAGCGCAATACCGCCTGGCGCGCGGGCGTCAGCACGGCGCTTGCGATCATGCCGACGCCGGCATAGACCGCATCGATCGCTTGCGGATCGACGCCCGAGCGGCCGATCGTCTCGTCCATCGCAAGAGCCCCGAGCTCGGGGCCGCTCACATCCTTGAGCCTGCCGCCGAACCGGCCGAACGGCGTGCGCGCCACGGCTGCGACATAGACATGGCTGTCGTCGATCATGGGCTCACCGTCTCGCGGCTGAAATGGCTCCTCAATGCGGTCTTGTCGACTTTGCCGTTGCCGGTGCGGGGCAATGCGGCAAGGAAATGCCAGCGTTTTGGAGTGCGGAAGCCGAGAATCGGCTTGCAATGGGCTTCGCAGGCGGCGGCCGTCGCCCGGTGGCCGGAGCTTGCGACCACGAAGGCGACCGCGATCTCGCCGAACTCCCGGTCGGGCATGCCGATGACGGCCGCCTCCTCGACTCCCGGGCATCCCGACAGGCAGCTCTCGATCTCGCGCGGATAGATGTTGAAGCCGCCGCTGATCAGCATCTCCTTGCTGCGGCCGACGAGATAGATGAGGCCATCGGCGCCAATCCTGGCGAGATCGCCCGACCACAGCCAGCCGTCTTTCAGCACCTCCGCCGTTTCCTTCGGACGCTTCCAATAGCCTTGCATGACATGCTCGGCGCGGATGGTGATCTCGCCGGTCTCGCCGTCCACGACCGGCGTGCCGTCGGGGCTGCGCAGGACGATGTCGACGAACGTATAGGGCGAGCCGATGCAGCCATGCCGCAGCATGCGGCCGCCGTCGGGCGTGGCCGCGAAATGATCCTCGGGACCGAGTCTTACGCAGGTCATCATGGCCTCGGTCAGCCCGTAATTGTGGGTCAGGATGGAGCCCCAGCGCAGCACGGCCTTGTCGAGCGTCGTCGGCTGGATAGCTTCCGCCCCATAGCCGATCCAGCGAAGGCTCGTGGTATCGTGGCGCTCGATATCGGGGGAGTTGAGGATTCGGGTCAGAACCGTCGGAACGCAGCTGAAGGCTGTCACCCTCTCACGCTCGATGGTCGCGAGAAGCTGCTGCCAGGCGCCGTTCACGATGATGTTGGCGGCGCCGCGCAGGAAGAACGGCGTGAAATAGGTTCCGCTCGCATGGCTGAGAGGGCCGACATGGGCCAACCGGTCGTCGCCGCGAACGTCGCGGTCGATGAGCATGTTCTTGGTGACGGATCGCCAATTGCGATGCGTCAGCATCACGCCCTTGGGCTGGCCGGATGAGCCGGAGGTATAGTTGATCGAGCACAGCGCATCGAGATCGTCATGGCCCGCAACACTGGAGGCCTCGGTGAGCGTCAACGCCCGCCAGTCAGGCCCGCCCGCGGCGGAGCCTTCCACATTGCACAACCAGATGCCGGACCGGTCGAGTCCGCCGACTTTGGCCTCGCCCGCCGCATCGCAGAACACCGCCGCCGCATCGCAGTCGGCGATGATCTTCTCCACCTCATGCGCCGTATAGAGTGCGTTGATCGGAACCCTGACCAGGCCGGCGCGCTCGAGTGCCAGCTGCAGGATGAGGTATTCGGCGCGGTTCTTCATGAACAGTCCGACCCGGCTGCCGGGCGTGAGCCTCCGGCTCAGGCCGCCGGCGACGGCATTCGCGAGCCGCCCGAGCTCGGCGAAGGTCCATCGGCGGTCGCCGTCGATCAAGGCGATGCGGCCGGCGAAGTGCCGCACGGCATTCTGCACGGGCGCGTCGATGCTCACTGAACCACGGTCCTCTCTGCCACCAGATGCTTGATCGCGCCCGCGATCTCGGCGATCGACGTGCCCGAGAGAAAGACGCGCGTCACGCCCTGGCGGATGAGCTCGGGGATGTCTTCCTGCGGGATCACGCCGCCGGCTATGAGAACGATCGACGGGGCGCCGGCCTCGTCGAGAAGCTGCCTGAGGCGCGGCAGGAGGACGTCATGGGCGCCGGACAGGATGCTCACCCCGACGACGTCGACATCCTCATCGATGGCGGTGCGGACGATCTGCTGCGGTGTGCGCCTGATGCCGGTATAGATGACCTCCATGCCTGCTTCGAGCAGTCCGCGCGCCACTACGCGCGCGCCGACGTCGTGGCCATCGAGGCCGACCTTGGCCATGAGCACTCGAATGGGCCTTCTACCCGCTGAAACTCGATCGCCCATTCAAGGCACCAGTAGTGATAAGAGCGCGAACTACTTTGATGATTTGCAAACGGAAATCCAATAAAGTCTGATGATGGCGGCCATCAAGAATAGTAGGGGAGGGACGTGACAGGCAGACGCGGGCAGGGACGCCTCGTCGTCACGTCACGGTAGGCAGAATGGACTTCAGGCAAATCCAGTATTTCGTCGCTCTCTATGAAGAGAGGAGCATCACCAAGGCGGCCCGCCGGCTGCATGTGGTGCAGCCCGCCGTCAGCATGCAGATCCGCCGGCTCGAGGTCGACAATGGCGCTGTCCTGTTCGAGCGCTCGGCCCAGGGCGTCATCCCCAACGCTGCCGCGACCCGCCTCTATCCCCTGTGCGTCGATATCCTCAAGCGGCTCGAAACGGTCAAAGAGGAGCTGCGCAGCATATCCGGTCGCCTGATCGGCAATCTCTCGGTCGGCGTGCCGCCTTCGGTGGCCATCGGCATCCTGCCGGCGGTGCTGACCGAATTCGGCGCCCAGAACCCGGACGTGCAGCTTACCGTGCATGAAGGCTATAGCGCGCATCTGGTGGAATGGCTGGTCGAGGGCAAGCTCGATGTCGCGGTGCTGAGCGAGTTCGAGGAGGAGCGGCGCCTGCGCTATCAGCGGCTCGTCACCGAGGAGTTGCTGCTGGTCACCAATGTGACGAGCACGATCTCCGGCCCTGAGGTCAAATGCGTCGATATCCAGGATCTGAAGCTGGTCTTGCCCTCGTCCCAGAACCTCACCCGCATATTGATCGACAACGAGCTGGAGCGCGCCGGCTTGCGGCTCACGGCCACGATGGAGGTCGATTCACTTGCGGTGGTGTTCGGGCTCATCCGCGATGCCGGGTGGCATTCCATCCTGCCGGCGGCCGCCGTCAAGAGCGCCGTGGAGCGCGGCGAGCTGAAAAGCTTCCATCTGATCGAGCCGGAGATCCACCGCACCCTCATCGCGGCTTTTCCCGGGCAGAAGAGCCTTTCGGCGCCGGCCCAGCTTTTCGTCGGCTATATCGAGGCGGCGCTCAAATCCCTGCAGTAAATGCATGGTTTATCATCCCGTTTGATAGGGCTGATCAAAAGATATTAGTCGACGCTCATGGCGGCTGGCCGTAAGAATCCGCGCAATCATGGGCGCTGCGAGGCTCCCTCCAACGAAGAACAAGCGGAGGAAGCGATTGCTTCGCAAGCCTGCTCCCGAAATCGAAGCTCCGCCGATCGATCTCTTCACCATGGTCGTGATCAGGCGCCGGTTCGAGGCCATCATCCGCGAGATGATCAACGCGCTGTTCAAGTCGGGCCGTTCGGGCGTGCTCAACACGGCGATGGATTTCTCCTGCAGCCTCACCGACCATCAGTTCCGCTCCATCAGTCTGGCGCAGGGGCTGCCGGTCCATGTCGGCGCCATCGACCTCATTCCCCGGGCCGTGGTGGCGAAATTCGGCAAGGACATCCGGCCGGGCGACTGCTTCGTCAACAACAGCGGTTACATGGGCAATACCCATTGCGCCGATTTCACCGTCTGCGCTCCAGTCTTCTTCGAGAACCGGATCGTCTTCTATGTCATCGCCCGCGCCCATCTGGGCGATATGGGCTTTCCCACGCCCACCACCTACAGCCCGACGGCAAAGGACGTCTATGAGGAAGGGCTGATCCTTCCCTGCGTGCGCATCCAGAAGGATTATGCCGACGTTCCGGAGGTCATCGATATCTGCCGCGCCAATATCAGGGTGCCGGACCAGTTTTATGGCGACTATCTCGCCGTTCTCGCAGCCGTCAGGACCGGGGAGAACCGGCTGGTCGAGCTGTGCAGGAAATATGGCTCCCCCAAGGTCGAGTCCTTCCTCGAGGAATTTCAGAAGTATGCCGAACGCATGGCGGTCGATGCCATTAGCAAGCTTCCGGCCGGAACCGTGCGCAAGGAAATGCTGTATGATTCCGAGTATGCAGGCCTGCCGGACGGCATTCCGATCCGCGCCAAGCTCACCGTCGATCCCGAGGAAGCGGCGATAACGGTCGACCTCACCGACAATGTCGACAACCTGCCGCTCGGCATCAACCTCACCGAAAGCACCGTGACGGCCGCCTGCATGACGGCCGTGCTCAACATTCTGGGACCCGACGTTCCGCGCTGCACCGGCTCCTTCAAGCGCGTGCGCTTGCTGCTCAGGGACGGCTGCGCCATCGGCCGGCCGAAATTCCCGGCCGCGACCTCGGCCGCGACGACCAATCTCTGCCATGCCCTGGTGCCCCACATACAGTCGATGTTCGCCGAGCTCCGGTCCGATCTCGGCACGGCCTATGGCACGATCGGAATGCCGGGCTCGTGCGCCGTGATCAGCGGCCTCGACCATCGCAATGGCCAGCCTTTCGTCAACCAGCTCATCATGGGCTATTGGGGCGGGCCTGCGATGCACGGCCATGACGGCTGGCTGACCTATGGCAGCGGCTGCTCGCAAGGCATCCTCTGGCAGTCGAGCGTCGAAGTGGTCGAGCAACAGCAGCCGATCCTCATCGAGAGACTGGAAATCAGGCCCGATTCCGGCGGCGCCGGCGAATGGCAAGGAGCGCCGGGCGCCGACTGCGCGATCAGGGCGCGCGCCAATCCGGTGCGCTTCATCGTCAATTCGGCGTCGCGGCAGAACCCGCCACGGGGAACGGCGGGCGGCCTGGCGGGGGCTGCCATGCGCATCGCGCAGGCCGGCAAGGATGGCGCCGTCGCCGAGCTGCCGATCTCGGTCGACACGGTGATCGCGCCGGGCGAGCGGTTCCTGTCGCAAGGCTGCGGTGGCGGCGGCTTCGGCGATCCGCTGCGCCGCAAGCCGGATTTCGTCTGCCGCGACGTCCGCGAAGGGATCATCACGCCCGAGCGCGCTCGTGACGTCTTCGGAGTGCTCCTGAAGGACGAGGAGGTCGACGAGCCGGCCACGCAGAAACGCCGGCAGGAGCTCAAGGCACAGTGGAGGGCCTCATGAGCTACCAGATCGCCGTCGATGTCGGGGGCACCTTCACCGATCTCGTCCTGCAGGACGGAGGCGGCCGCGTGCGCTCCTTCAAGGCGCCGACCACGCCCGGCCAGATCAGCGGTGGCATCCTGCACGGGCTTTCGCTGATCGCCGACACTCTCGGCCAGACGCGCGAGGAGCTGCTCGGCGCCTGCAGCAAGCTCGCTTGCGGCACGACCGTCGCCACCAACGCTATTCTGGAGGGCAAATATGCCCGCACCGCGCTGCTGTGCACCCAAGGCTTTCGCGATACGCTCCTCATCCGCGAAGGCGGCAAGCAGGACACCTACAACATCGCCATCGACTATCCACCACCTTATATTCCGCGCCGGCTGACCATCGGCATCGAGGAGCGCGTCAACAGCGAGGGCGGCATCGAGATCCCGCTGTCCATCGCCCAAGCCGGCGCGGCCTTGGACGAGGTCAAGGGCTGGGGCGTCGAGGCGATCGCCGTCGCGCTGCTGTGGTCGATCGCCAATCCGGAGCATGAGATCAAGCTCGGCAACCTGATCGAGAAGATCTGTCCCGGTCTGCCCTACAGCCTGAGCCACAGGACGAGCCCGACGCTTCGGGAATATCGGCGCACTTCGGCCACCGCGATCGATGCGTCCTTGAAGCCGCTCGCCGGACGCGCCATCAACGAGCTGGAGAATGAGCTGAGAGCCGCAGGGCTCAAGGGGCTTCTCACCTTCGTGACTTCGAGCGGCGGCCAGACCGCGGCGCGCGAGGTCGTGGCGCGCCCCATCAGCCTTTGCCTGTCCGGCCCTTCGGCGGCGCCCGAGGCCGCCAACCAGGTGTTGAGGCGCGAGCCCCGCGACAATGGCAACATCATCGTCGTCGACATGGGCGGAACGAGCTTCGACATCAGCATCGTTTCGGACTGGACCATTCCGATGCACCGCGAAGGGGTGATCGCGGGCCATGTCTTCGGCGTGCCCTCGGTCGAGGTCAAGACCATTGGCGCGGGTGGCGGCAGCATCGCCAGGGTGGACGCCGGCGGCTTCGTCCATGTCGGACCGGAAAGCAGCGGCTCCTATCCGGGCCCTGCCTGCTACAACCGCGGCGGCGTCCTGCCGACGGTCACCGATTCCAACCTGGTGCGCGGCTTCCTGAGCGCCGACAAGTTCGCCGGCGGCACCATGACCTTGTCGCCGGCGAAGGCGAAGGCTGCGATCGAGGAGAAGATCGCGCGGCCCCTCGGCATCGATGTGCTGGAGGCCGCGAGCCTCATCGGCCTCACCGTCGAACAGAACATGGTGGCGGCGATCGAGGAGATCACCATCCGCCAGGGCATCGATCCGCGCGAATACACGATGATGGTGGGCGGCGCGGCGGCCGGCCTTCATGCCGTGCCGATGGCGCGCGAGCTCGGCATCAAACATGTCGTCGTGTCACCCGTCGCGGGCGTCCTCTCCGCCTTCGGCATCCTGGCGAGCGATATCAAATCGAGCTTCTCGCGCAGCTTCGCTGCGTCCAGCGCCCGGTTCGATTTCACCGGCGTGAACGCCACGCTCGCGGCGCTGGCTAAGGATGCGGAAGACTATCTCGAGCGCATGCGCGTGCCGGCGAAGGACCGGCAGGTCGAGTTCTCGGTCGAAGCGCGCTACCGCGGTCAGGTCTGGCAGTTGTCGTTGGCACTGCCCAGGGGCGAGATCGCCGATGCGGCGGCTTTGGCGGACGTGCTGGAAGCCTTCCATCGGTTGCACGAGAAGGTCTATTTCGTCCGCAGCCGCGACGCGATCGAATTCACCGAATGGTCGGCCATGGCGATCGGCATGCTGCCCAAGAGCTGGCAGAACGCTGATCGTGCCGTCCCGGCGGAGAAAGCGAGCGGCGAGACGCGCACGGTCTATCTGCGCGAGCTGGGTGGTGTCGCCGATCTGCCGGTGCATCAGGCATCAGCGCTGAAGACCGGCCAGCCGGTCGCCGGTCCGGCTTTGATCGACCAGAATCTGACGACCGTCGTGCTCTACCCGGACACGTCGGCGAAGAAGAGCGAGAACGGCAATCTCTGGATCGAAATCGGCGCCCCTCGAGCATGAGGTTCGCCGTCCGGATCCTCATGGAGCGGATGTGACAAAAGTCTATTTGAACGGCCAATTCATGGATGACGGCGAAGCGAAGGTCTCGGTGTTCGACCGTTGCTTCCTCTATGGCGATGGGGTCTTCGAAGGGATCGCGGTCTGGGACCGGGCGCCCTTTCGCTTTTGGCCGCATCTCGAGCGCATGCGGCGCGGACTGGCCTATCTGCGCATCGACAATCCGCATAGCGACGGCGAGTGGATCGATCTGATCGACCGCACCATTGCCGAGAACGGGATGGCCGACGGCTATCTGCGCATCCAGATCAGCCGCGGCGAGGGCATATCGTCGATCAAATGGGAGCGCCGCCTGCTGCGCAAGCCCGAGCCGAACGTGACCATCATTCCGATCCCGGGCTTCAAGGATTATTACAAAGGCCTGATTGCCGAGAAGATGGAGACGGGCCTCAAGGCGATGATGCTGTCGCGCCCGCGCATCCCTTCGGCGGCGCTCCCCTCCGGCACCAAGCATTGCAACTATCTCAACAGCGTGCTCGGCGCCATCGACGTGACCGCCGCTCACGCCGATATCGGCATCGCCACCGACCGGGAAGGCTTCGTCACCGAAGGCATCGCCTACAATGTCTTCGCCGCCATCGATGGTGCCATCGTCACGCCGCCGACCGACCGCGACCTGCTGCCCGGAATCACGCGCGCCGCCCTGATCGAGATCGCCCGGCGCGAAGGTTTTGCGGTGAAGGAAGCGCTCTTCGACTCGTTCACGCTGGCTGCCGCCGATGAAGTGTTCATCTGCTCGACGCTCGAGCTCGCCGTGCCGGTGACCGAGATCTCGGGCCGGCCGATCGGCAAGGGCGTGCCGGGGCCGATCTCCAAGAAGCTCGGCAAGCTGCTGGTCGAGGCCATGTCGAGCGAAGCGGCGCTCTGGCATTCGGGTGAACTGAAAAAGCCGCCGGCGCCGACCGAGGGAGGACAGGGATGAAGAATTTCACCGATCTGACGGGCAAGACCATCCTCGTCACCGGCGGCTCGCGCGGTATCGGGGAGGGCATCGTGCGCGGCCTCGCCGAGCAGGGCGCTGCCGTCGTTCTCAACTACCTCGGCAGCAAGGGCGCCGCCGAGAAGATCGCCGACGATATCGGCCGCGACCGCTGCCTGCCTGTTCAGGCCGACATGGCAAAATGGCAGGACCTCGATCGCCTGTGGCAGACGGCGGTCGACTGGAAGGGCCGCATCGACGTCCTGGTCAACAACGCCGCGATCCGCCAGCCGGTCAGCATGGATGCGGGCAGCGAGGAGTGGGACGAGCATTGGATACATGCGCTGCGCACCAACCTGGTGTCGACGGCGCATCTCTCCCGCATGGCGGTCAAGCACTACAAGCAGGTCGGCGGCGGCATCATCATCGGCATTACGGCGCGCATCGCGGTGCGCGGCGACCGGCCGGATTTCTTCCACGACGGCGCCTCCAAGGGCGGCATGAACTCGCTCCTGCGCGGCATCGCCCGCTTCTATGCCAAGGACAATATCTCGACCTTCCTCGTCTGCGCCGGCGTCATCAACAGCCGTCAGGCCGACGACATGCTGACCATCTACGGCGCCGACGAGATGCTGCGCGAGATTCCGATCGGCGCCTTCGGCACGCCCGAGGATGTCGCCAATGTCGTGATCTTCTGTGCCAGCGGCAAGGCCAGCTATTCGACCGGCGCGACGATCGACGTGGTCGGGGCCTCCTTCCTGCATTGAGCGGACTTTCGCCATGAAAGCGGACGTTGGCGCACCGGCCCGCCGATCCCGGTCGAGCGCGGCGAGAACGGGACGAACCGAGGATCACCGCTTCATCACCGGAGCGGGCCGCTATATTGCCGACATCGGTCTTGAAGGTCAGGCCTTCGCCGCCTTTGCGCGATCGCCCTACGCCAATGCCGGCCTGAAGTCGGTCGACGTCGGCGAGGCGTTGCAGGTGAAGGGCGTGATCGGCGCCTTCACGGGTAAGGATCTGCTCGCCGCCGGGATCGCGCCGCTGCCCTGCGTGCGACCGATCGAGAGTGTCGACGGCGAGCCGTTTTATGCCCCGGTCCGGCACGCGCTTGCCGTGGACGAGGTGCGTTTCGTCGGCGAGACGATCGCCATCGTCATTGCCGAGACGGAGGATATTGCAGCCCAGGCTGCGAGCCTCGTCCTCGCTGATTGTGACGGGCGCGAACCCATTCTCGACGTCAAGCAGAGCCAAGAGCGTGCCTTTCTCTGGGAGAAGGGCGATGCCAAGGCGACGGAAGCAGCCTTCGCCAAAGCGAGCACGGTCGTCGACATCGAAGTCGTCAACGGCCGTGTCCTGATCAGCCCGCTCGAGCCGCGCGGCGCCTTGGCCGACTATGATGGCGAGACCGGCACCTACACGCTCTACACGCCCTCGCAGGGCGTCCATCTCATCCGCCGGCTGGTGGCTCCGACGCTCGGCGTGGCCCCTGAGAAATTACGGGTCATCACCAATGATGTCGGCGGCAGCTTCGGGTCCAAGCTGGTGAACAGCCCGGAACAGACGGCGCTCCTCTTCGCGGCGAAGACCCTCGGCCGTCCGGTGCGCTGGATATCGTCCAGGCTCGACTGCCATCTCGCCGATATCGCCGGCCGCGACCATGTGAGTCGCGGCGCGCTCGCGCTGGACAGGCAAGGCCGCATGCTCGGCCTGCGCATAGAGACCTTCGCCAATCTCGGAGCCTATGCGTCGGCGCTCAGCCCGTCGACCCACACCAGCGGCTTCGCAGCGACGTCCTGCGGACCTTACCGCATACCGGCGCTGCATCTCTTGTCGCGCGGCGTCTATACCAACATGGCGCCGACCGACGCCTATCGCGGCTCCGGCAAACCGGAGTCGACTTATCTTCTGGAGCGGCTCGTCGACCGGGCTGGACGCGTGACCGGCCTCGGACCGATCGAGATCCGCCGGCTGAATCTCATCACCGCGGCGGAAATGCCCTATAAAGCGGCCAATGGCGTCATCTATGACAGCGGCGATTTCGCCAAGGTCCTCGATGCCGCGCTCGAGCTCGCCGACTGGAAAGGCTTCGAAGGCCGCCGCGAGGCGAGTGGGAAAAGAGGTTTGCGGCGCGGCCGCGGCGTCGGACTCTATATCCACACGACCGGGGTCACCTCGCAGGAAATCTCCCGCGTCCGGCTCGACCCCAAGGGCTTGGTGATCGTGGAGACGGGCTTGCAGTCCTCGGGCCAGGGCCATGAGACGACCTTTGCGCAGTTGATGTCGCAAAGGCTCGGCGTTCCTTTCGCCAGCGTGAAGATCGTGCAGGGCGACAGCGCACTGGCCGACAGCGGCGGGCCGACGGCCGGGTCGTCGTCGCTGCAAGTGGGGGGCGCCACCATGCTGCGGGCGATGGACCGGCTTCTCGACCAGGCGAGGGAGCATGCGGCCGACGAACTCGAGGTCAACGCCCTCGATCTTGAATACGGCCAGGGCGAGTTCAGGGTGAAGGGCACGGACCGCATGCTCGGCCTTTTCGATCTCGCAAGCACGCTCGCTGCGCAAGGCAAGGCGTCGTGCTGCGGCGAGGCGGCCCTCGATGGCAATATCCTCACCATTCCCAATGGCGCCTATATTTGCGAGGTCGAGATCGATCCCGACACGGGCGGCGTGACGATCACACATTTTTCGGGTGTGGATGATGTCGGGAAAAGGCTCAATCCACAGGTCGTGGCGGGGCAGATCCATGGCGGCATTGCGCAGGGCATCGGCCAGGCGCTGACCGAGCGTGTCCTCTATGATCCCGCCACGGGCCAGCTCCTGACCGGCAGCCTCATGGACTATGGCCTGCCGCGCGCCGATGACATGCCGATGTTCACGCTGGGCGAAGCCGACCTGCCGACCGGCAACAACATCCTCGGCATGAAGGGCGCCGGCGAGATCGGCTGCATCGGCGCGCCGGCGGCGATCATGAATGCGATCGCCGACGCGATCGGTCATGACCGCATAGACATGCCCGCCATGCCCGAGGCCGTGTGGCGAGCGCTCAAGGATCCAGGAAAAGCATGATGGTGGATAAAGTCGATGTGATCGTCATTGGCGGGGGCATCATCGGCTGCTCCATCGCCTATCATCTGGCCAGGCGCGGCATCACCGACACGCTCCTGCTGGAGCGCCGGCAATTGTGCTGCGGCACGACCTGGCATTCGGTGGGCAGCGTCGCCGAGTTCCGCGGCAGCCGCATCCTGACCGAGCTCGCCAAATACAGCGTCGGGCTCTACCGCTCGCTCGAGGCCGAGACCGGCATGGCGACGGGCTACAAGAAATCGGGCTCGATCATGCTCGCGCTCAACCAGGAACGCCTCATGGAGATGCAGCGCACGATCGCGCTGGCCCGCGCCTATGGCGCCGAGGCCCAGATGATCTCGATTGCCGACGTGCAACGGCTCTGCCCGCATGTCAAGACCGACGATGCGCTGGCCGGGCTCTATATACCGACCGACGGCCGGACCAATCCCGTCGACACGACCCAAGCGCTGGCGCGCGGCGCCAAGATGCGGGGTGCCACCATTCGCGAGGACATGCCGGTCGAGAAGCTCGTCATCGAGAATGGTGCGGTGACGGGCGTGCTCACCAAGGAGGGCGTCATCCACGCCGATGCGGTGGTGATCGCCGGCGGCATGTGGGGCCGTGAGTTCGCGCAAGGCCACGGCGTCGCCTTGCCGCTGCAGGCGGCCGAGCATTTCTATGCGGTGACGCAGCCCATTGCCGACCTCAGGCGCAATATTCCCTTCATTCGCGTCCCGGACGAAAGCACGTATTATAAGGAGGATACCGGCAAGCTGCTGTTCGGCTGCCTCGAGCCTCGCGCCAAGCCCTGGGCGCTCGATGGTATTTCCGAGTCCTTCTGCTTCGATGCGCTGCCTGAGGATCTCGATCACTTCGAGCCGATCTTCGCCGCGGCGGTCCAACGCTTCCCGCTGCTCGAGTCGGCGGAGATCAAGATCTTCTTCAACGGCCCGGAAAGCTTTACCCCGGACGGCAATGCGCTGCTCGGCGAGACGCCGGAAGTGAAAAACCTGTTCGTCGCCTGCGGCATGAACACTGTGGGCGTGATGACGGGCGGCGGTGTCGGCAAGGTGATGGCGGAATGGATCGCCACGCGCGAACGGCCCCCGGGTCTCGGCGCTTATGATGTGGCGCGGACTCCCGCTTTCCAGATCAGCCGCAGCTTCAGGCACGACCGCACCGTCGAGGCGCTGGGTGTCCTCTATGGTGTTGGCTGGCCCAACCGCGAATATGCCTCGGCCCGCGGGGCAAGGCGTTCGCCGCTGCATCATTGGCATGCCGTGAAGAACGCCGTCATGGGCGAAAGAGCGGGTTGGGAAGTGCCGCTCGTCTATGCGCCTGCCGGCGTGGAAGCGGATCTGCGCTGCAGCTATGGCCATCAGAACTGGGAAGGCTGGGCGAGCGCGGAATGTCGCCGGGCGCTCGATGCCGCCGTGCTGTTCGACCTCTCGGCCCTGGCCAAGATCGAGATTTCAGGGCCCGAAAGCGACCTGGCTCTTGCCGATCTGTCGCCGCAGAAGCCGAAGACGGGATTGGGCTGCGCCGTCTGGCCGACCGCCAAAGACACGATCGAGGCGGTCGTGACGGTCGCCGCCTTGGGGGCGGGGCGCCATCTCGTCCTGTCGGAGCCGGGAACGGAGCGGCGGCATCTGCATTGGCTGCGCAAGCGCGTCGCCCCGGACCGCGATGCGACGGCGAGGGAAGCGACCGCCGGCCTTGCGGTCCTGCTCATCGCCGGGCCGGAAGCCGCAAGCATCGTTGCGCGGGCGGCGCCGGGCCATGATCCGATGGCGGACCGCAGCGCCTGTCATGTCGGCTATGCGCCCTGTCATGTCTGGCGCTGCGACCATTACGGCATCGATGGCTGGCTCATCGCGGCATCGACGGAGTTCGCCGGCCATGTGGTCGAAGCCTTGGAGCAGGCGGCATCGGGCTCGCTCGCTCCCGCGGGCCATTATGCGCTCGAGGCGCTCAGGATCCGGGCGGGCACGCCGGCCTGGCCGCGCGATCTCGATGACCAGGTTCCCGCGAACGAGACGGTGACGACGAAGCTCGTCAGGGTGGTGCCAGCATCTTGCGCCGTTCCACTTTACGGCGGTGAGGGAATTCTGCGCGACGGCAGGCATGTCGGCCAGGTTACATCGGGCCACTGGGGACCGTTCGACGGCAAGCCCGAGGCATTGGGCTTCATTTCCAACGCCGGCGGCGTGGATCAAGCCTGGATCGAGAACGGTCGTTTCGAGATCGATGCGCCGGGCGGACCCTATCCCGCCGCCTGTGTCATGCTGCCGTTCTGGCAGGTCGTCACCGCCGCCGGCTGCGCAGATAAAGGCCGAGCGAGGCAATGACGAAGGAGAACAGGAGCATCATGACCGCGATCGCGTTGATCTCGGGCTTGATACCCCGCCGCAGCATACCGAAGATGAAGATCGGCAGGGTTTGGGTCTCTGCCCCGGCGATGAAATAGGTGATCACGAGGTCGTCCATCGAGATGATGAAGGCGAGGAGCGCGCCGCCGATCACCCCCGGCATGAGCTGCGGCAGGACCACTTTCAGGAAGGTTGTCCATTCATTGGCGCCGAGATCGGCCGAGGCGTTCTCGAGCGTGCGGTCCATGCCGGCGAGCCGCGCCGACACCACGATGAAGACATAGGATATGAGGAAGGTGCACTGGCCGATGATGATGGTCGTGAGGCCGAGCTGGATGCCGCCGCCGACGAAGAAGATCAAAAGCGCGATGCCGAGCACGATGTCGGGCATCAGCATGGGTGCGAAGAGCAGCACGCGATAGAACTGCTTGCCGAGGAAGTTGAAGCGGTACAGAGCGAGGGCGGTCGCGGTGCCGATGACCGTGGCGATCGCGGTCGTTGCCGCGGCGATCATCAGGCTGTTCTTGACCGCCTGGATAAGCTGACCGGTCGATTCGAGATAGAGTGCCGATTCCGAGACCGTCGTCTTGAAGCCCAGGACCTGCAGATACCATTCGACGGTGAAGCCCGACCAGTTCATCATGTTGATCGGGTCGGCGTTGAAGGAATAGACGACGATCAGCGCCAGCGGCAAATAGATGAAGACGAAGAAGGCGAGCGTGTAGAGGGCGAGCGCTCCATTGCCGATCTTCCTGGCGAGCCGCATGATTCCTCCTTCAGCGCGCCACGGCGGCGTCGCCGCCGCGGCGGATTTCATAACGGACGTAGAACCACAGGAGCACCAGCACCGCCGTCATCACCAGCATGGCCAGCGCCGCGCCGAACGGCCAGTTGCGGGCATAGAGGAACTGCTGCTCGATCAGGTTGCCCATCATCATGACCTTGGCACCGCCGAGCACCGCCGGCACGATGAAATTGCCGAGCGCCGGGATGAAGACGATGATCATGCCGGCGATGATGCCGGGCAATGTGAGCGGTAGGATGATCCTGAGGAAGGTCTGGAGCCCGTTGGCGCCGAGATCCTGCGAGGCCCGCACCAGCGACCAGTCGAGCTTCTCGACGCTGGCATAGATGGGCATGAACATGAAGGGAATGAACACATAGACCATGCCGAGGATGATCGCGCCGTCGGTATAGATGAGCTCGAAAGGCCGGGTGATGAGGCCGCTCCACAGGAACAGGCCGTTGATGATGCCGGTCGGCCGCAGGATGAGGACCCAGATGAACAGTCGCACGATCAGGCTGGTGAAGAAGGGAAGGGTGATGAGGAAGAGGCAGAAAGCCTTCCAGCGGTCCGGCAGCCGGGCGATCTGGAAGGCGGCCGGATAGCAGACGAGGAGGGTGCAGAGCGTGGTGATCACCGCGATCTGCAAGGAGCGGAAGAAAATCGACAGATAGACCGGGTCGAACTCCTCGAAGGCGGGATCCGCGAAACCGAGAATGCGCCCGAAATTATGCGGATAGAACTGCCAGTCGACGCCGCCATAGAGGCCGGGCGCCAGCCCGCTGTAGATCATCATGATGGCGAGGGGGCCGAGGAAGAAGACGGCAAGGAACAGCGTGATCGGTCCGAGAAGGATCGCGAGCTCGACGATCCGCCGCGCCGCGCGGGTCATGGCGCGCCGTCCTGTGCCGCGATGAGATGGACGGCGGCCGGATCATAACCGAGGCGCGCTTTCTTCCTCTGGCTGGCCTCGCTGACCGCTGCGCCTTCGCTGGCCGGAACCGTTGCGATGATCTTCCGCCCCGAAGCCGACCGGCAATAGAGCTCGAAGACCGAGCCGACGAAGACGACCTGGTCGATCTCGACATCGAGGCCCGCCTGCTTCGCGGCGCCGGTGGCCGTGAGCGAGAACTGCTCCGGGCGGATCAGGGCTACGACCGGCTGGGCCTTCGCCGCTGTCGCGGCGGGCGCCGAGCAGTGGATGACATCGCCGTCCGCCGTCACCAGACTGGCGCCCGCGGCGGCATGGTCCAGCCGACCCTCGAACAGGTTGCTGGCGCCGATGAAGCTCGCCACGAAGCTGTTGGCCGGATGGTTATAGATCCGGTCGGGCGTGTCGATCTGCTGGACGGCGCCGCCATTGAGGACGGCGATCCGGTTCGACATGGTCAGCGCCTCTTCCTGGTCGTGGGTCACGAAGACGAAGGAGATGCCGAGCTCGTGTTGCAGGTTCTTGAGCTCGATGCGCATGGCGGCGCGGAGATTCTTGTCGAGCGCCGACAAGGGCTCGTCGAGGAGCAGGAGCTTGGGCCGGGCGATGATGGCGCGCGCCAGGGCGACGCGCTGCTGCTGGCCGCCGGACAGCTGGCGCGGCTGGCGGTTGCCGAGGCCCGTGAGGCCGACCATGGCGAGCGCCGAATCGACGCGCTTGGCGCGCTCTTCCCTGCCGATACCGGCGATGGTCAGTGCATAGCCGACATTCTCGGCGACCGACATATGCGGGAACAAAGCGTAGTTCTGGAACACGGTGTTCACCGGCCGCTTGTGCGGCGGCCAGTCGGTGACGTCCTGGCCGTCGACATGGATGCGGCCCCGGTCGAGCTCGACGAAGCCGCTGATGGCGTGGAGCAGCGTGGTCTTGCCGCAGCCGGAAGGGCCGAGGAGGGTGAGGAATTCGTTGCGCCGGACGTCGAGGTCGATGCCGGCGAGCGCCGTCACCACGCCGCCTTCCGGCAACGGGAACGTCTTGCGCGCGCCTTCCAGCCTGACGATGCTTTCCGGCATTCCCGGTCTCCGCCCCGAAATGTTATCGTGATCACACTTGTGAAATTTTGTTATCTTGATATCATGAGCGCGCAAAAGTCAATGCGCAAGCGCTGACGACAAGAATTGCGCTCCTCCGGGCCAAGCCTGAGGCGCGCAACGACCAGGGAGAGAAAGATGACATCATCACAAGCTCGGACACGCCGTGTCCCGCCGCTCGCGCGACTGCTGTCGGCGATCGGCCTGTGCCTCATGGGATTGCTCCTGATCGGGCAGCCGGCGCCCGCCGCCGCCCAGCAGGTCCTCAACATCTACAACTGGGGCGAATACATAAACCCGGAAGTCCTGAAGAGGTTCGAGGAAGAGACCGGCATCAAGGTCAATCTCGCGACCTATGCCTCCAACGAGGAGATGCTCGCCAAGGTGCAGGCGGGCGCCACCGGCTACGACATCGTGTTCCCGTCCGTGCACATGCACGACATCATGGCCAAGCTCGATCTGCTCGAGAAGACCGACATCAACCAGTATGAAGGTTTCAAGAACATCGATCCCGCCTTCCTGCGCTCTCTTTCCGACCCGAAGGGCGAATATTGCCTGCCCTATGCCTGGGGCAGCGTCGGCATCATGTACAACCGCAAGGTCCTCGGCAAAGAGGTGACCGGCTGGAAGGACTTGATCGAGACGGTGAAGGCCAAGGGCCTCAAATTCACGCTGCTCGACGATATGCGCGAGGTCGTCGGCGTCGGCCTCATCCTCAACGGCAAGTCGGTCAACTCGACCAATGCCGAGGAGCTGCAGCAGGCGGCGCAGACCATCATCGACATGAAGCCCTATGTCGCGGCGTTCACCTATGAGTCGCGGCCCATGGTCAAGTCGGGCGACGTCGCCGCCGCGCATTATTTCGTCGGCGCCATGATCGACGTCTTCGGCGACGAGGCGAACCTGAACTACATCATCCCGGAAGAGGGCGCCACTATGTATCAGGAGGACATCTGCGTCCTCAAGACGGCGCCCAACAAGGAGAACGCGGTCAAGTTCATGCAGTTCTACACGCGCCCCGAAGTGGCCGCCCTCAATGTCGAGCAGCAGACCAACGGCACCGCCAATGTGCCGGCGCGCGCGCTGACACCCGACCGCATCAAGAACAACACGGCCATCAACCCGCCGCCGGACGTGATGCAGAAGCTGCAGATCTTCCGCGATCTCGCCGGCGACATCCGCCAGGTCGACCGGGTGTGGACCAAAATCAAGACGGCGCAATGACGCCGCAACGACACTGCGCCGCCGGGAGGCAATCGTCCCGGCGGTTCCGTCGCCAGAGTGGCGGGATGCGGCCGTGACCAGCGTGCTTGCCAGGCTGCGCAGCCAGAAGTTCCGGCAGACGAAATCGGACATCCGGATCGCCAATTTCCTGGAGCGCAACCTCCTAGACCTGCCCTTCGAGACGGCGAAATCGATCGCGGCGCGCGTCGAGGTGAGCCCAATGACCGTCGGGCGCTATTTACGGCGCCTGGGTTATGACGGCCTCGACGAGCTCAAGCATGAACTGCGCCGCGGCTCGCAGAATCCGGCCTGGGAGGTCAAGGGCGGCGTCGAGCCGTTGCAGCGCGACATCCGCGAAGGCAAGCTCCTGGCATCGCTGGTCAAGCAGCAGATCGAAGATCTTGAGCGCATCTACGACCTGACCACCTCCGCCAACTGGCAGGCCGCCATCAAGGCGCTGATCGGCGCGCGCGAGGTCTATGTCGCGGCCTATCAGAATGTCCGCGGCGTAGCGCAGTATTTCGCCAGCCAGCTCTCTTATGCGCGTCCCGCTGTCCAGTTCGTCGACGGCGTCAACGGTACCTATGGCGAAATCCTCGACCAGGCGGCCAGCGGGCGCTGCCTGTTCCTGATGGATGTGCGCCGCTTCGCCAGCAAGGCGCGGCCGCTCGGCATCGAAGCGCGGAAAGCCGGCGTGAAGGTCATCCTGGTGACGGACGAGTTCTGCACCTGGGCGGAGGAGGCGAGCGACGTTGCGATCATCCTGCCGGGCGCCCACGGACCGCTCTGGGACGGTGCGGCGATGATGGTCGCAGTCTTCGATCTCCTCATCAGCAACATCATCGTAGTGCTCGGCGACAAGGTCAGCCGCCGCGTCGATGAGCTGACGCGGCTTCAGGACATATTCGGCGATTTCGAGGACGAATAGAGACCGGGCCGTTCGGCGAGCTCGATCCCGAGGTGGCGGCCTTCCGCCAACGACCTGACGCCGGCTTCGGCGACGGCGCTCGCCACATAGCCGTCCCAGGCATCGGCACCTTGCGCCGTTCCCGTCTCGAGGCCGCGGACCCAGGCCAGGAGCTGCAGCCGATAGGCGTCGGCGAAACGCGGCCGCCAGTCGGCGGGATAGGCTATCGTCCGGGCGAGGGTGGCATTCGCCGCGATCACGGCGGGCTGGCGCAAGGACACCGTGCCCTTTTCGCAGACGAGCTCACCGCGCACGTCATAGCCGTAGCCCGCATTGTTGAAGACCTCGATGGTGACCAGGCGGCCGGCCGCGCTTGCCAGGACCAGAAAGACCGGCGAGCCCGCGGCGACCTGCGATGTGCCCGGAACGAAAGCCTGGATGCCGGCCAGCTCATCGTCGAGGAGCCAGCGCGCAATGTCGAACTCATGCACGGCGGAATTGGTGATCGCCATACCGGCGTCGAACCAGGGCGGCGCCGAAACGTTGCGGTGAAGGCAATGGAACATGAGCGCCTTGCCCAATTGGCCCGCCAGGCGCGCCGCTTTCATCTCGACATAGGACGGATCGAAACGCCGCATGTAGCCGACGCGCACCAGCTGCCGCCCGAGCTTCGCTTCGGCCGCGATGACATCGAGGCACTCGGCCGGCGTCGGGGCCAGGGGCTTCTCGCAGAGCACCGGCTTGCGCGCCGCGAGACAGGCGAGCACCAGCTCCTTGTGGGTATTGTCGGGCGAGGCGATGAGCACTGCGTCGACAGCGCTGTCCGCGATAAGCGCCGCCGGGCTCCCGGCAACGGTTTCGGCGCCGGTCTCTTCAGCGACGCTCCTGGCCCGCGCCGCATCTGCGTCATAAACGGCGCGGAGCACGACGCCAGGGACATGCCCGCAGAGCGTGCGGGCATGATCGGCGCCCATGACGCCGGTTCCGACGATGCCGATCCTCACTGCCATCCAGCCCTCTGCCTCAGTTCACCGTCCCCTCCGCCCATATATAAAGTGTATCCGAGCGGCGGGCACAGCCTTCCACGATTTAACCGTGTTGCGAACGAACGTGCGATATGCGAAGCTTTTGCGGGACTTCCAGGGAGCGACGTTTTGCTGACGCAAGTTGTTTTCGGCGGGGCGACCGGCATCGGCCGGGCAATTGTGCAGCGGCTCGCGCAACGCGGCGGCCGGCTCATCGTCGTCGATCGCAACGAGGCCGAGCTCGCCAATCTCGCCAGGATCGCGAACGGCGGTGCGGTACTCGAATGCTGTGTCGCCAATGTCCTCGATCTCGATCACATGGGCACGCTGGCCGCGGGCTTCGCCAAAGGCGGGGCCGTCGACGTCCTCGCCTACAATGCCGGCATCTATCCGACGGTGACCGTGGCCGACTCTTCGCCCGCGGACTGGGACCTGGTCCACGGCCTCAATGCCCGCGCCTGCTATTTCGCCATTCGCGCGCTCCTGCCGGGCCTGCGCCAGTCGAAGCGCGGGGCGATCGTGCTCACCTCCTCCATCACCGGCAACAAGACCGGCGCCTCGGGACTGGCGATCTATGGCGCGTCCAAGGCGGCGATGAACGGCATGATGCGCTCCATGGCGCTCGAATTCGCCAAGGACGGGATCACCATCAACGCGGTCGAGCCGGGCGTGGTCGGGACCGAGCCGGTGCTCAAGGGCCTCGGGCCGCAGAACGAGGCCAAGATGAAGGCGCTCATCCCGCTGGGCCGGCTGGCGGCTCCCGACGACGTGGCCGCAGCGGTCGAATTCCTTTCGGGAGAGAACGCCCGTTACATCACCGGCCAGTCGATCGTTGTCGACGGCGGCATGACGCTGCCCGAGTGGCCGGAGAATGTCGAATTCAGCGTCTGACACAGCAAACAAGAAACCTGAGGGAGGACTGACATGGACAAGCATGGAACACTGTTGAGATTGGCGGGCCGCAATCCGGTCCGCTATGCCGGCCAGCGAGGCTTCGAGCTCACCCGCCGCCGGCTGCTGGCCTATCTGGGCGGCGCCAGCGCTTTCCTGGCGAGCGGCGCCGGCCGTGAGCTTCTGGCGCAGGAGCGCACGCTCAATCTCCTGTGTTGGGACGCTTATGCCGATCCGCGGCTCGCCGAATTGTGGACCAAGGACATGAGCAGCAAGCTCAAGACCGAGATCCATATCTCCGATCCGCAATCGCTCAACCGCCTGCGGGCGGGCGAGACGAAGAACTGGGACTTCATCAATGTGAACAATCCCTGGGCGCAGAACTACATGTGGCCCGAGAAGCTGATCAGGGACCTGCCGCGCGAACGCTTCGAGCCGCTCTATGACAAGATGATCCCCAAGTTCAAGCCGCCCTACAAATGGGCGATGAGCCGCGAGGGCGACGCGCTGCTCGGCGTCATCCAGCGCCTGGAGACCTTCGATTCCGCCATCAACACCGACAAGATCTCGGTGGAGACGGCGAAGAACGAAGGCTGGGACATCTACAACAATGCGGACTTCAAGTTCGGCATCCTGGCCTATGAGGATTGGAACGTCATGCATCTGTGCATGATCGCCGGCATCCATCCCTATAAGGAGAAGGGCGAGGCGGAGATCGCCAAGTTCACCGAGACGGCGAACCGCATCCTGAAGCAGGCGAAGACGGTCACCACCGACTTCGTGCAGCTCAATCTCGCGATGCTGAACGGCGAGATCGACGCCTATTTCTGCGGCGGCACCTATTCGATCGCCTCGGCCCGCGCCGAAGGCAACAACAACCTCTATGCCATCTCGCCGCCCAAGGGACCCGCCGACGGCAAGGGCGGCATCAACTGGATCGAGCTCAATTCGGCCATCAACAATCCCGACCTGCATCCCAAGGCGCTCGATTTCCTGGAATGGATGGTCAAGCCCGAGCAGAGCTACATCATCGCGTCCGGCAACGGCAATCTCCAGCCGGTGGCGCAGATGGCGCAGCCCGAGGTGCTGTCGAAATTCTCCAAGGAGCAGCTCAGCGCCATGCAGTTCGACACGCTCGAAGAGCGGCTCGCCGCCGCGGTCGAGTTCGACATCGTGCCGCAATATGACAAGCTCTACGACATCTATACGGCGGCGGTCAGGGCGCGTGGCTGAGACGGCCTCAGTGAAGTGCTTTTCGTCCTTCCCCTTATCCCGTTGCATTGCAGCGGGAGAGGGGAAGTATTGAAGCATGACGAAGACCGAGACCATCCTGTCCCTACGCGGCGTCACGCGCACCTTCGGCGCGAAGACTGCGGTAAAGGACGTCACGCTCGACATCAGAGAAGGCGAGCTCTTCACCATCGTCGGGCCGTCGGGCAGCGGCAAGAGCACTCTCATCCGGATGCTCGCCGGGCTCGAGACGCCGAGCTCGGGCGACATTCTGCTGCGTGGCGCGCGCATCAACGACATGCCGGCGAACCGGCGGCCCACCTGCATGGTGTTCCAGTCGCTGGCGCTCTTCAACCACATGACGGTGGGCGAGAACATCGAATTCGCCCTGACCGTGCGTGGCGCCGACCGCAAGGCGCGGCGCGAGCGTGCCCGTGAGCTCATGGCGCTGGTGCGCCTGCCGCCAGACTTCTACGGCAAGTCGGTGCTGCGCTGCTCGGGCGGCGAGCGCCAGCGCGTCGCCCTGGCGCGGGCGCTTGCCTCCGACCCCGACATCCTGTTCTTCGACGAGCCCTTGTCGGCGATCGACTATCGCCTGCGCAAGATCCTCGAGATGGAGATGAAGGATCTCAACCGCGAGACCGGCAAGACCTTCGTCTACATCACCCACAGCCTGGAAGAGGCGATGGTGATGTCGGACCGCATCGCCGTCATGCGCGACGGCGAGATCGTCCAGCTTGGCGATCCGCTGGCGATCTACAATGCGCCCGCGACCCGCTTCGTCGCCGAGTTCATGGGACAGGTGAACCTGCTGCCGGTGACCGCGGACAGCGACGGCAGCCGTGTGATCGAGGGCATAGGCGTTCCGGTCGCCCCGGGCTTCACAGCGGCGCCGCGGTTGTGGATCATGCTGCGCCCCGAGCGCCTCCGGTTGCTCGGCAAGGGCCGCCATGCCGATGTCGAGTTCGAGGCCGTATGCTTCAACACCTATCTGCTGGGCTCGCGCACCCATGTCCATCTGCGCCGCGACGAGCGGACTTTCATCGTCGAGCTGGCGCCGGACGTGGTCCTGCCGCAGCCCGGCGCCAAGGTGCGGATCGGATTCGACTGGGTCGACGCCGTGAGCGTCGAAGGGGAAGCCCCGTGATGACGCGCGAGCAAAGAACCGGCCTCGCTCTCATGCTGCCGCCGGCGCTGCTGCTGATCGCGGGTTTCCTGCTGCCTCTGCTCTTCGTCGTCTATACGAGCCTCATGCCGCCGCGTTCCTTCGGGCTCGCCTATCCGCCGACGCTCGAGAATTATGTGACGGCGGTGCGCGAAAGCTATTGGCGGCCCTTCGCCTGGTCGATCTTCTTCGCCGCGGCCACCACCATCGCGACCGGCCTCATCTCCTGGCCGGTGGCCAAGGCGCTGGTCCGGGGCTCGCGGCGCTTCGCCGTCACGGTCTCGGTCCTCGTCGCCGTCCCGGTCTTCATCGCCGAGAGCGTGCGCCTGTTCGGCGCCCATCTCTTCCTCATGCCGCGCGGCGGCATCCTCGCCGGCACGGTCCAGTATCTCTTCGGCATCAATATCGGCAGTGTGCTGTTCACGCCGGTCGCCACGCTGCTCGGGCTGTTCTACATCTATCTGCCCTTTGCGCTGTTCCCGATGGTGCTCGGCCTGTCGCTGGTGCCCAAGGACCAGCTCGAGGCGGCCCAGGACCTGGGCGCCAGCCCCTGGCAGCAGGTGCGCTATGTGGAACTGCCGGTGGCCTCGCCCGGCATCGTCATAGGCAGCCTCCTGGTCTTCGTCCTGGCGCTCGGCGCCACCACCGAGGCCCATATATTGGGCGGCCAATCGGCCGTACCGGCCGTCCATGCCATCGAGCAGCGCTTCAACTACGCGCAGGACTGGCCGCTCGGCTCGGCGCTCGCCACCGTGCTCTGCGTCATCACCGCCGCACTCGTCTTTCCCCTGATCTCCCGGTTGAACATCGACCGGTTGTTCGCGCGATGAGGAGACGACGATGAGGCCGGAGCAGGCGGAGAGAGGGCGGAGGATCTGGACGGTGGCCGTCCTCGTCCTGCTCTATCTGCCGATCGTGTCCATCGTCCTCGCCTCCCTCGCCAACACGCGCTATCTGCGCTTTCCGCACAGCGCCTGGACGCTCGAGCCCTATCGCCAGGCCCTGGGGCTCGACCAGACCTATGACCTGCAGTTGACGTCGCTCAAGATCGCGGTCTGCGTGGCGATGCTGTCGGTCGCCGTCGCGGTGCCGGGCGCGCTCGCTTTCGCCCGCTATGACTGGCGGGGCCGCAAGCTCTATCAAAGGCTGCTTTTGCTGCCGGTGTTCTTCCCGCAATCGGTCCTGGGACTGGCGGCGCTCGTCACGCTGAGCGCCCTGGGCGCCAATCTGAGCTGGAAGACGGCGGTCTTCACCCATGCCGTGTGGGTCGTGCCCATCGTGACGCTCATCGTCTCGATCCGCGTCTATGGCCTCGACCGCGCCCAGGAAGAAGCGGCCTTCGATCTGGGCGCCAGCCGCCTGCAGGCTTTCCTGCGCATCACCCTGCCGCAGATTTTGCCCGGCCTGTCGTCGGGCGCTTTGTTCGCCTTCCTCCTGTCCTGGAGCAACATGCCGCTCTCCGCCTACACGACGGGCGTCGACACGACTTTGCCGGAATGGCTCTATTCGCGCATGGCGACCAACTATGCCCCGATGGTTCCGGCCGTGTCGGTGCTGTCGATCATCGCCAGCGTGATCTTCGTGCTCGTCTGGCAAGCGGGCCGTCTCGTCTTCACCCGCCTGGCGGCGAAAATCGCCGGCCGCGATCTCGATTAACGTTGCCCGGCGCAACGCTTCACGAAGCTCTCGAAATCCTCCGGGCGGCGTGCCAGCGCCTCAGTGACGGCCGTCGCGGTCGCGGCGTACCGGCCCTGCCGGATGGACGCGCAGAGCGACGAAAAGGCCTCGGGCCAGGGATCCTCGACCTCGGCCTTAAGCCGCTTGACGTAGTCGTCATGGGCGCAGGGTTCATACGCATAGGCCGTGCCCAGGACACGGGTCGCCGCCGCTGCGATCTCGGCCATGGAATAGGACGTGGCGCCGGTCAGGTTCCAGATCACGCCGGGCTTGCGCAGCATGGCCTCGGCCGCCGCCGCGGCCACGTCGTCTCGTGCGACCGGCGCGATGCGGGCATCGGCGAGCGGCAGCGAGATCGGCGACCTCCGTAGCCAATGCTGGAGGATGAAGTCGCAATAGAGGCCGCAACGGACGATCGATGCGGCAAAGCGCGCGGTCTTCAGCCGCCGTTCCGCATCGCGATAGACGGGGGCGTAGTAGAAGGGTGAACCATCGTCAACGTCGACGATGCCGGTGAAGACGACATGCGTGATGGCGCTTCGGTTCGCGGCGTCGATGACATTGGCGTGCTGACGGATCATGTCTCGGGCGAAGCCGTCGCTCGCGACGAACAGAAGCTGCGTCGCCCGGGCGAAGGCGCGATCGAGGCTCGCCGGGTCGTCATAGTCGGCAATAGCGACAGGAACGCCGTCCGGGACCTTATGCCTGAGCCGCGCGATGTCGCGCCCCATCGCGGTCACCGGCAGTCCGAGCCCGGCAAGACGATGGACGGCTACGCTGCCGACATGGCCGCTGGCACCTGTGACGACGATCATGGGTGTGGTCTTTCGCGTGGCAATTCTGCCCCCGGTATCAGGGAATATCAGGGATTATCAGGGAATTTTCGCAAAAAAATGCCCACGTCAGCGATTTCAAAGGCTTAGGTTTTCGAGCAGGGAATTCACCCTGGTGTGGCGCCGGCGAGGGAGTTTTTCATCGGTGAAAGTTTTAGGAATTAACAGGCGCACCACCTCGCCCGCGATACACAAGCGCCCGCAAGCTTCCGCCGCGGGCGCATATGATCCAATCCTGATATTTCCCAAATCGCATAGTTCGTGGCGCAAAGTCAATGGGTTTCATCGCGGCACCACCGGCAGCGCAGTCATGAAACAGCCGGCCTGAGACCGAGCAGCGCCCGCGCTTCGCCGGGGCTCGCCGGGTGCCGGCCATATTGGCCGCAGAGATCGGCGACGCGCGCGACCAGCTCGGCATTGCTGGCGGCGAGGCGCGCGGCGTCGAAGCGCACATTGTCCTCGAGCCCGGTGCGGCAATGGCCATGGAGCTCGAGCGTCCAGCGGTTGAGCTCGAGCTGGTGCCGGCCGATGCCGGCGGCGGCCCAGGTCGCGTCCGGCATGAGGCGTTTGAGCTCCGCCACCTGGAAATCGAGCACCTGCCGGACGGCCGGCATGGCGTTCTTGATGCCGAAGACGAATTGCACATGCAGAGGCTTGGGCAAGATGCCTTCATCGGCCAGGCGCAGCGCCTGGTAGAGCATCGACAGGTCGAAGACCTCGATCTCGGGCTTGACCGCATGTTTGCGCATCTCTTCGGCGAGATAGAGGATGAGATCGGGCGGGTTCACATAGATTATGGACGGGAAGTTGCACGATCCCGTCGCGAGCGAGGCCATGTCGGGCTTGAGATGCAGCATGCCGCCGCGTTCGAGGCCGTTGCCGGAGCGGCCGCCGGTCGAGAACTGGACGATCATCCCCGGGCAATGCTTGACGATGCCGGCCTGGACCTGGGCGAAGCGCTCAGGATTGGAGGTCGGCGTCTGGTCGTCATTGCGCACATGCAGATGGACGAGAGCGGCGCCCGCCTCATAGGCTGCGTGGGTGGATTCGACTTGCTCGGCGACGCTGATCGGCACGGCCGGATTGTTCTCCTTGCGCGGGAGCGATCCCGTGATGGCGACGGAGATGATGCAGGGCGAAGACATGGCAGCTCGGTTTTTCTTAGAACAATTATGCGTTATACGAACAAATTGGGAAGGATGACAAGCCGGAGATCGGTGGGACCGCTCAGCGGTCTTTTCGGCGCTTGCAGGCCAGGAGCCGCATCAGCATCTCGTCGCGCCAGAGCACGCGATCCTGCCATTGGGCGAGCGGCAGGAGCGCTCGTCTCTCGGCTTCCACCTTCGCCACCAGCTCCGGCGTCCAGGGATCGTCCTGGCCCCGTTCGGCGCCCATCCGGCGATAGGCGGGGCCCATGCGCTCGGCATGCGCGGCGATGCCGCCCTTGGTGTTGAGCTCGGCGGTCTCGAACGGACCCATGAAGGACCAGCGCAGGCCCAGGCCCTCGCGCATGATCGTATCGATGTCCTCGACCGAGGCGACGCCGTCCCTGACCAGGCAATAGGCCTCGCGCAGGATCGCACCTTGCAGGCGGTTGAAGACGAAGCCTTCGACCTCCTTGCGCACCACGACCGGCTTGAGGCCGGCCGAGATCATGAGGCCGCGTACCCGCTCGAGCGCCGCCGCTTCGGTGAACTCCGCCGGGACCAGTTCGACGACCGGAATGAGATAGGGCGGGTTGGCCGGGTGGATGACGAGGCAGCGCCGCCGGCCGGGCAGGTCATGGGCCCATTGCGCGGCCGGGATGGCCGAGGTCGAGCTTGCCAGCGTCGCCCGCTCGTCCGCCAGCCGGTCGAGGCGCCGCATGAGGTCGCGCTTGAGATCGAGCTTCTCCGGCGCGTTCTCTTGCACATGCGCCGCAGCCTGCACCGCTTCCGCTTCCGAGCCGCAGATGCGGATGCGGGCCGCGATGGTGGCGGGTGTCTCGTCGATGAGCGCGAAGTCGGCGAGGCGTTCGAGGCGCTTGCCGATGGCGTCCGGCGCCTGCCTCAGGGCGTCGTCCTGCGGATCGAACAGGCGCACATCATGCCCGCCGCGCGCGAAGGCGATGGCCCAGGCGAGCCCGATGCTGCCGGCGCCGATGACGGCGATGCTCTGCGGGGGCGAAGTCCCGGCGGCCATTTTCGTCAGGCCGGCAGCGAGGAGGTGATGCGCACGCTGGCGTCCTGGAGGATGGGCAGGAATTTCTGGGTCATGGTCTCCACGCTGACGCGGCCGGCATGGCAGCCGAGATTCATGGCGGCGGCCACCGCGCCCGACCGGCTGCGGATCGGCACCGCGAGCGAGCGCAAGCCCGCCTCCAGCTCCTGATCGACCAGCGACCAGCCTTGCCGGGCCACGTCGCGCAATTCGTCGCGCAGCTTGACCTTGCTGGTGATGGTCTGCGGCGTGAGCTTTTCCGGCGTGATCTTGCTCAATTGCTTCGCCAGCGCCTCTTCCGGCAAAGCGGCGAGGAGGACGCGGCCCATCGAGGTGCAATAGGCCGGCAGGCGGCTGCCGACGCTCAAGCCGATGGTCATCACGCGATTGGTCGGCACGCGCGCCACATAGACGATCTCGAGCTCGTCGAGCACCGCCATCGAGCAGGATTCCTGGGTCTTCTCGACGACATTGCGCATGATCGGCTCGGCGATGTCCCACAGCGTCATCGAGGCGAGATAGGCGAAGCCGAGATCGAGCACCTTGGGCCTGAGCTCGAAATATTTCCCGTCGGTCTGGGCGTAGTTCTCCTTGACCAGGGTAAGCAGGAAACGGCGCGCCGCGGCGCGCGTCATCTGGGTCTCTTCCGCCACCTCGCTCAGCGTCATGCGCGGCCGGAAGCGGCTGAAGGCGCGGATGACGTCGAGTCCCCTGACGAAGGATTGCACATAGTCAGGATCCGCGCTTTCGCGATCTTTCATGATGCTCCCTATACCCCCGAGACGAGGCTCAACTGGATCGGCTTGCAACATCCCCCTCTCGCCAGGACCGCGTGATCCTGGCGGGGACCGACTGGTGCAAATGATTGCCTCGTCATCTAACATTTGTTCGAAAACCGTGCAATCAGCCGCCGATGGTTGTCCAACAGTGCCGTCAAACCGGCATTTCCGCAGAGGTCTTCCAGAGCCGTTAGAAACACCTTGACGAACATTAGTGCGAATATCGTATAGTCCGCCCGCGCCAGGCTGCCATCACAGAGACCGCACGGACCATGGACAGGGTCGACATCGACTACGCCTCCCATCTGGAAGAGCTGGACCGGCGTTTCGTGCTCCATCCCTTCACGGTGCTGGCCGATCATCAGCAGGCCTCGCCCGGCATCATCGTCGAGGGCAAGGGAGCCGTCCTGCGCGACAGCCACGGCAAGGAATATATCGACGCCATGGCGGGCCTCTGGTGCGCCAATGTCGGCTATGGCCGGCGCGAGCTTGCCGAGTGCATGAAAACCCAGACGGAGAAGCTGTCCTATTATCATTCCTTCTCCGGCCTCGGCACCGAGGCGCCGGCGCTCTTGTCGGAGAAGCTGATCAAGATGGCGCCTGGACGGATGTCGAAGGTGTTCTTCGGCAACAGCGGCTCGGACGCCAACGACACGCAGGTCAAGCTGGTCTGGTACTACAACAACCTGCGCGGCCTGCCGGCCAAGAAGAAGATCATCTCGCGCCGGCGCGGCTATCACGGCGTCACCGTGATGTCGGCGAGCCTCACCGGTTTCGACAACCTGCATAAGGGCTTCGACCTGCCCTTGCCGATGGTGCGCCACGTGTCGCCGCCCCATCGGCTGTGGGAGGCCGAGCCCGGCATGGATGATGCGGCCTTCGTCCACAAGCTGGCGCAGGAGCTCGAGCAGACGATCCTCGCGGAGGGCCCTGAGACCGTAGGCGCCTTCATCGCCGAACCGGTGCAGGGGGCGGGCGGCGTCATCGTCCCGCCCGAGGGCTATTTCCCGGCCATCCAGAAGATCCTTAAGCGCCATGACGTGCTGCTCATCGCCGATGAGGTCATCAGCGGCTTCGGCCGGCTGGGCCGGAATTTCGGCTGCGAGGTTTTCGGCATCGAGCCCGATCTCATGACCATCGCCAAGGGCATCACCTCGGCCTATGTGCCGCTGTCAGGCTGCCTCGTCTCGGAGAAGATCTGGACCGTGCTGGTCGAGGGCAGCGCCAGATACGGCGCCTTCGGCCATGGCTTCACCTATTCCTCCCATCCGATCGCCGCCGCCGTGGCGCTCGAGAACCTGGCGCTGATCGAGCGCGAACTGCTGATCAAGCGGGCGGCGGAACTCGGCAAGCATATGCGCGCCAGGCTGGCCGAGGCCTTTACCGGACATCCGATGCTGGGCGAACTGCGCGGCATGGGGCTCATGGCGGCGGTCGAGTTCGTCGCCGAAAACACTGGCACGCCGCGAGCTTTCGCTCCACAATTGAAAGTCGCGGCGCGGATCGCGAAGAAAGCTTTCGCCATGGGCGTGATCGTGCGCGCTCTGCCGGCGGCGGACACGATCTCCTTCTCGCCGCCTTTCGTCACGACCAGGGCGCAGGTCGACCGCTGCGTGGACATCGTGCGCAAGGCCGCCGACGAAGTGAAGGACGAATTGACGCGCGAGCGGCAGTGGCAAGCCGCCTGACGGGACGAACAGGGAGAGGACGATCGATATGAGCGAGACTGGCGGCCATCCATGGATGGGCAACTCCGTCGCTGCCATCAAGAAGGAGATGCTCGCCGAGATCGGGGTCAAGTCGATCGCCGAGCTGTTCGAGCAGATTCCGGCGGAACATCGGCTGAAGAAGCCGCTCAAGCTGCCGCCCGGCATCAAGTCGGAGGCGGCCCTGCGCCGGCACCTGACCGCGATCCTCGCCAGGAACGAGAGCTGCGAGGACAATCTCAATTTCCTCGGCGCCGGCTGCTGGCAGCATCACGTGCCGGCAGTGGTGGACGAGATCGTCGGCCGCAACGAGTTCCTGACCAATGTCTGGGGCTCGCCGCAATCCGACGTCGGGCGCAACCAGGCCTGGTTCGAATATGCGAGCCAACTCGGCGAATTGCTCAACATGGATGTGGTGGGCCTGCCGGTCTATTCCTGGGGCTGCGCCGCCGGTCATGCCTTGCGCATGGCCGCGCGCATGACCGGGCGCCGGCAGGTGATCATCGCCGACATCTTCGATCCCGAGCGCCTCTCGGTGGTCGAGAATTACTGCGAGCCCGTGGACATGCCGGGCCATATCAAGATCGTGCGCGTGAAAGTCGATCCGGCCACCGGCCTCATCGACCTCGCCGATCTCAAGCGCAAGATCTCGAGCGAGACCGCGGCGGTCTATTTCGAGACCCCGTCCTATCTCGGCCTGTTCGAGACCAACGCGGCGGCGATCGCCGACCTCGCGCGGCGCAACGGCGCCGAGACCATCGTCGGCGTCGATCCGCTCACCCTCGGCATCGTCGATCCGCCGGCCGAGTTCGGCGCCGACATCGTCGTGGGGCCGAGCCAGCCGCTCGGCGTCCACATGAATTGCGGCGGTGGCGTCGGCGGCTTCGTCGCGTCGCGCGACGAGGCCCGCTATGTGCGCGAATATAACGGCTTCCTGATCAGCCTGACCGAGACCTTGAAGCCCGGCGAGTTCGGCTTCGGCCTCGCCAGCGCGCATCAGACCTCCTACGGCATGCGCGAGAAGGGCAAGGACTGGACCGGCAATTCGGTCTATCTCTGGGCCATCGCCAATGCGGTCTACATGTCGCTGCTGGGCCCCGAAGGCTTCCGCGAACTGGGCAACCTCATCATCACCAATGCGCATTTCGCCGCCAGGCGCTTGGCGCGCATCAAGGGCGTCAGGCTTCCCTATCAGGGCGGCTTCTTCAAGGAATTCGTCGTCGACTTCTCCAAGACGGGAAAGACGGTCGCCCAGATCAACCGGGCCCTGCGCCGGCAGAATATTTTTGGCGGCAAGGACCTGTCGGCGGAGATCCCGCGGCTGGGTCAGAGCGCGCTCTATTGCGTGACCGAGGTCCACGGCGTCGACGACATCGAGAGACTGGCTGAAGCCATTGAACGGGCGGTGAAGTCATGACCAAGTCAGGACGGAACGAAAGAGAGCTCAGGGACTATCACGCCCAGCGCTGGGACGAGCCTTTGGTCATGCAGCTCGGCTATCGCGGACGTCGCGGCCAGGTCTTCGCCAAGCCCGATGCGGTGGCGGTCAAGGCGGTGGGCGAGGCCAAGGGCCTGATGCCGAAGAAGCTCGCGCGCCGCAAGGCGCCGGCGCTGCCGGAGCTCTCCGAGCCCGAAGTGCAGCGCCATTACCTGCATCTGGCGCAGGAAACCCAGGGCATGGTCAATATCAGCCTCTTCGGCACCTGCACGATGAAATACAATGCGCGGGTCAGCGAGGCGCTGACGCAGCGGCCGTTCGTCGCCGAGATGCATCCGCTGCAGCCCGACGACAGCATGCAGGGCATATTGCAGGCGATCCACGACTTCGACCTGGGGCTCAGGGACCTGTCCGGCATGGATCAGTTCATCTTCCAGGCGGGCGGCGGCGCCGATGCGGCCTATACGAACTGCGTGGTGACGCGCGCCTATCACCAGTCGCGCGGCGAATTGGGCCGGCGCAACGAGATCATCACCTCGATCCAGGCGCATCCATGCAATGCCGCGACGGCGGCGGCGGCCGGCTTCAAGGTGATCACGCTCAATCTCGACGATGACGGCTATCCGGCGCTCGAGGCGCTGCAGGCGGCGGTGTCCGACCGCACCGCGGCGCTGTTCATCAACAATCCCGACGACATGGGCATCTACAATCCCCATATCAAGGACTGGGTGCGGATCGTGCACGAGGCGGGCGGCCTCGCCTTCTACGACCATGCCAATTTCAACGGTGTGATGGGCAAGATCCGGGCGCGCGAGCTGGGCTTCGACGCTTGCATGTTCATGCTGCACAAGACCTTCGGCGCGCCGAAGGGCGGCGGCGGGCCGGCGGTCGGCGCCTATGGCTGCTCGGCGAAGCTCGCCCCCTTCCTGCCGAAGCCCGTGGTGGTGAAGGACAGGACGGGCTATCGGCTCGACTATGGCAGCAGGAAGAGCGCCGGCAAGGTTCGCGAGTTCTTCGGCAATGTGCCGCAGGTCATCAAGGCCTATGCCTGGCTTCTCGCCATGGGCCGCGACGGCATCGACGAGGCTTCCGACATCTCGGTGCTCGCCAACAACTACATGGACCACCGGCTGGCCAAGATCCCGGGCCTCACGCGCTCCAACCCCGGCATCACGACGCACCGCATGGAGATGACGCGCTGGAGTCTCGGCAAGCTCAAGGAGGACACCGGTGTCGGGACGGTCGAGGTCGCCAATCGCATGGCAGATTACGGCATCGATCCCTATTGGATGAGCCACGAGCCCTGGGTGGTGCCCGAGCCATTCACTCCCGAGGCGGGCGAGATGTATTCCAAGGAGGATCTCGACTACTGGATCGACGTCATCGCCAGGATCTCGGAGGAGGCCTATGCCGATGCGGAGCTGGTGAAGTCGGCGCCGCACAAGCAGCCGATCCGCCAGATCAAGTCCGACTGGCTCGATGATCCGGCGAAATGGGCGATCACTTGGCGCGCTTATCTGCGCAAGCACGGGTACGGCAAAGACGCCGCTTCCGCCCGGCCCGTCCATGCCGCCGAATAGAATATCTTTCAGGGACCAAGCCCGTGAGCAATTTCAAAGTCGCCGTATCGACCTTTCCCTTCCTCTATTCGCATTCGGGCTTGGGCGCGATCGACCACATCGCATCGCTCGGCTATCGGGCGATCGAGATGATGATCTTCCCGCCGCATTGCTGGCCGGCGGACCTGACGCCCAAGGAGCGTAAGGACATCGCCGCGCGCCTCGACGGCGACGGTCTGAGGATCACGTCCTTCTGCTATCCGCTGCTCGACAACAATCCCAATTCCGTCGACCGGCTGATGCGCCGCTATACGCTCGACCGCTATCGCGAGGCGATCGAGCTCGCCAGCGACTGGCGCTGTCCCTATGTCTGCGCCATACCGGGGCCGGTCAACAGCCTGATCAACCCGCCCTACAAATGGATGCGCGACTGGTTCATCGAGGGCATGAGCGAACTCGTCCACTTCGCCAAGGGCTCGGGCGTCGAGATCGTGCTCGAGAACGTGCCCTTCACCTTCCTGCCGACCGCCGACGACATGCTTGAGGTCGCCGACGCGATCGACGCTTCGGTCGGGATCAACTTCGACATCTGCAATTCCGCCTATATCAAGGAAGACTACGCCTCAGCCATCCGCAAGCTGGGCACGCGGGTGAAGAACGTCCACATCTCCGATTCGGGCTTCGGCGAGTTCAAGCATGACCGGCTGGGCACCGGCATCGTCGATCCCGCACCCGCGGCGAAGGCGCTCGCCGATATCGGCTATGACGGTTACACCGTGCTCGAGATCATCACCGATGCCATGCAGCCCGGCAATGATCCCGACGGCGACATCATCGCCAGCCACGACATCCTGGCCCGGCTTGGATGGGAGAAGCGCAAAGCGTGAGGCGCCGCTTCAGCCTCGGTCTTATCGTCAATCCGGTGGCGGGGCTTGGCGGCCGCGTCGGTCTCAAGGGAACGGACGGGCTCGCCGAGGAGGCATTGAAGCGCGGCGCCGTTCCGCTCGCGGGCGCGAAGACGCTGCGCGCTCTTGCCCGCCTCGCGGCGAAGCGGCAACCGCTCGTCGCGTTGCTGACCGGCCACGGTCCCATGGGACACGAGGCCGCCGCGCGCTTGGGGTTTTTGGCGGAACTCGTCTCCGTCTGTCCGCGCACAGCGACCGATGCGGCCGACACCCGAGCCGCCGCTCTGGAGATGATGCGCAAGCCTGTCGATCTCATCCTCTTCGCCGGCGGCGACGGCACGGCGCGCGACATATTCGACGTGGTGGGCGACCGCACGCCGCTGCTCGGCATACCGGCCGGCGTCAAGATGCAGTCCGCCGTCTTCGCCACCGCGCCGGAAGCCGCGGGCGAGATCGTGAGCGCGCTCGCGGCCGAGACGAATCCGGGCCGTATCCAGTACCGGCTCTCCGAGGTCATGGACTTGGACGAAGATATGCGGCGTCAGGGCGCGATCTCGCCGCGTCTCCATGGCTATGCAAGGGTGCCGCATGTTCCGCGGCTGCTGCAGAACGCCAAGGCGCGCAGCATGTCCTTGAACGAGGCGGCCGTCGACGAGGCGGCGCGTGAGCTCGCCCGCAAGCTCGATCCGCAAAAACTCTATGCCATAGGCCCCGGCCGGACGACGAAGAAGATCCTTGAAGCCCTTGGGCTCGAGGGCGCGCTGCTCGGCACCGACCTGATCGCCGGCGGACGCCTGATCGCCAGGGACGCCGATGAACAGGCGATCCTCGCCGCGGCCGGGGGCAGGGCGCTCGGCATCGTCGTCGGCGTCATCGGCGGGCAAGGCTATGTCTTCGGCCGGGGCAATCAGGAGATCTCCCCGGCCGTGATCCGCATGGCCGGCAAAGCGGCCGTCACCGTCATCGCCGCCCAGGAGAAGCTCCTCGCTCTGCCCGACCGGCGTCTCCTGGTCGACACGGGCGACGCCGGCCTCGACCGCGAGCTCCAGGGCTTCTGGCGCATC
>JBFWNN010000016.1:0-22353 GCA_050251035.1 Parvibaculaceae bacterium | reverse complement strand
AAACTTTGCATACTATTAGTATACTATTGACTGGAGCGCTGCGTTGCGCGAACATTAGTTCGAGACGGTGTCGTCGCGGCTGACCCCGATCGACGGCCGCCGTCAGGAGCGGGCCTCGAGCCCGTCTCGATCTCAACAGGGAGGGACAGAAATGCTGAAGGGCATGATCTTGCGCTGCGTGGCGGCGGTTCTCGCCATTGTCGCGATGTTCGGCATGGCGCAGGCGCGCTCGCTCGACGACATCATCAAGGAAGGGACGATCCGCATCGGGATCAACCCGAACTTCCCGCCGATGAGCACGCGCAACGCCAGCGGCGAATGGGAAGGCTTCGACATCGACATCGGCAACAAGCTGGCGGAAGCCTTGAAGGTCAAGGTCGAATGGGTGCCGACCGAGACGGCCCAGCGCGTGCCGTATCTCGTCGCCGACAAGATCGACCTGTCGCTGGGGGCGCTGACCCGCAATTCCGAGCGCGCCAAGCTCATCGAATATACCGTGCCGCTGCACACCGAGGTCCTGGCGGTGCTGACCACCGAGGCCGTCACCCTCGAGGACTGGAAGGGCTTCAACGACCAGAAATACACGCTCGCCAACATGCGCGGCAACTGGACGGTCGACTATCTCAAGAAGGAGCTGCCCAACGCCAAGATGGAGCTCGTCGACACGATCGCCGACACCGTCCGTCTGGTGGCGCAAGGGCGGGCCGACGCCATCATCGAGAACATCGACTTCTTCATGGGACATACCAAGAGCTTTCCCGATGTGAAGTGGAAGGTGCTGCCCAACCCGATCGACGTCGCCTATTGCGCCATCGGAGTGCAGCGCGGCAACTATCCGTTGCGCGACGCACTCAATATCGCGCTCTACGGCCTGCACAGCGGCGGCGCCGTCAACCAGGCCTGGGAGAAGTGGTACGGCTCGCCGATGCTGGTCAAGATCACGCCGAACCCGTATTTCTAAAGGCGGTGGACGGACAGGAGGCGGCGGGCTTCCACGACCGGAGGCCCGCCGTTCCTATTATGGGCGATAGGCGATGAACTACACATTCCAGTTCGGCGTGGCGCTCGAGCGCCTGCCGGAACTCCTCCAGGGGGCGCTCCTCACCTTCGAGCTCGGCGTCATCACCTTCTGGGGCGGCGCGCTGATCGGCCTCTTCTTCGCCGCGCTCAAGACCTTCGGCAATCGGCCGGTGCGCTGGCTGGCCCAGGCCTATGTGGTCTTCTTCACCAACACGCCGGCGCTCATCCAGATCTATTTCCTCTATTTCGGCCTGCCGGAGTTCGGCATCCGCTGGAGCAACGTCACCTGCGTGCTCATCGGGCTCACCTTGAATGCCGGCGCCTATCTGACCGAGATCATGCGCGCCGGCTTCCTGTCGGTCAGGGCGACCGAGCTCGAGGCGGCCGAGACGCTCGGCTTCTCGCTCCCCCAGCAGATCCGCTATGTCATCGTGCCGCATATCGCCAAGACGATCTATCCGGCGATCGCCAATTTCTTCATCGTCATCCTGGTCATGGGCACCTCGATCGGCGCCGTGGTCGGGGTCAACGAGCTCACCGGCCAGGCGATCAATCTCTCCACCGAGAATTACCGCTGGCTCGAGATGTTCATCGTCGCGGCCTGCATCTATGTGGTGCTCACCTTGATCGCCAGCCTGTCGCTGGCGCTGATCGGGCGCTGGGCCTTCCGCGTCAAGGCGAAGGTGTTCTGATGCTCGAGCGCCTCGCCCGGGAGATACCGCGGTTCTTCTCGCCCGAGAACGTGGCCCTGCTGCTGCAAGGCGTGTGGACGACGCTGGCCTTGACCCTCATCGGCTGCGTCCTCGGCTTCCTCCTCGCCTTCCTCCTGGTCTATGCGCGCCAGACGCCCGGCTGGTGGGCGGCGCCCTTGCGGCTTGCGGCCATCGTCTATGTCGAGATCTTCCGCCGCATTCCCTTCCTGGTCATCACCTATCTGGTGCTGTTCTTCATCGCGGTCTTCGTCGACAACGCCTCGCTCTTCCTCATCGCCGTCGTCGCCATCTGCATCTATTCGACCGCCTATACCGCCGACATCATCCGCGGCGGCTTCGAATCGGTGCCGCGCCAGCAGATCGAGGCGGCGACGGCGATGAATTTCAGCCGCTGGAAGACGCTGACCCGGGTGGTCATGCCGCAGTCCTGGCCGGTCATCATCCCGCCGGCGGTCGCCTTCATGATCAGCTTCATCAAGGACACCTCGCTCGTGTCGCAGGTCGGCGTCTTCGAGCTGACCTTTCGCGGCAAGGAGCTGAACAATATGGGCTTCTCAGGCATACTCGTCTTCGGGACGATCGCCCTTCTCTATTTCCTCATGTCCTATCCCTTGACCCGCCTCGGGGCCTTCCTGGAGAAACGCCTTGCCGCATCTCGACATCATCGATCTCAGCGCCGACTACGCTGATCTCAAGGTTCTCGCGGGCATCGACCTCGCCGTCGAGAAGGGCGAGGTCGTCGCTCTGGTGGGACCGTCGGGCTCGGGCAAGTCGACCCTGCTGCGCGTGCTGATGGGGCTGACCCCGCCGAGCGCGGGCACCGTGAAGGTCGACGGCCGCGCCATCGACTATGCGAGCAAGGCGAGCCTGAGAGCCGCGCGCGACCGCATGGCGATCGTCTTCCAGCAATACAATCTGTTCCAGAACATGAATGTCCTGCGCAACATCACCATCGCCCCGGTCGAGATCAAGGGCCGCCCCAAGCGCGAGGCGGAGGACGAGGCGCGCCGCATCCTCGCCCGTATGGGCCTCGCCGACAAGGCGGCCTCATATCCCGACCAGCTCTCCGGTGGTCAGCAGCAGCGCGTCGCCATCGCCCGCGCTCTGGCGCTCAAGCCTGAAATCCTGCTGCTCGACGAGGTGACGTCCGCCCTCGACCCCGAGTTGGTGAACGAGGTGCTGGACGCAGTCCGGGGCCTCGCCGCCGAAGGCATGACCATGATCATCGTCAGCCACGAGATGGCCTTCGTGCGCGAGGTCGCCTCCAAGGTGGTGATGATGGACAAGGGCCGGATCGTCGAGACCGGGCTCCCGCGCGAGCTCATCGACCATCCGAAGACCGACCGTGCGCGTGAGTTCTTCGGGAAGATACTAAGGCATTAAAGCGCGATGGCTTTACATCGAGTCGCCCTCGCGCTAACCCCGCTTCGCGCTCCCGAGGTCGAGCGCCAGCTGCGAGGTCGGCAGTTGCCCCAGGATCTGCACGACCTCGTCGATCAGCGTGTCGGCATCGGCCTTGCCGGCCTGTTCCGCCGCCGCCGCATCGCCCTTCTCGATGGCCGAGATCATGGCGAGATGCTGGTTGAGCTTGGGCAGCGGCACGCGGTCGTGGAAATGGTGCAGGTACATGCGGAAGACACGCTGGCCCTGGTCGAGCAGGCTCTTCATCCAGCCCGCGATGAAGGGATTGCCGCCCATCTCGGCGATCAGCGCGTGGAATTCGCGGTTGAGCCTGACGATGCCCATCACGTCCATGCCCTTATGCGCGGTCTCGAGCGCGCGCTCGATCTCCTTGAGATGGCCGAGCTGCGCCGGCGTGCGGTGCAAAGCGGCGAGCCGGGCGCTCAGGCGATAGAGGAGCTGCATGGCGTCGAAATAGGCGGGCAGCGTCGCGAAATCGAACTGCGACACCATCGAGGTGCGGTTGCGCGGCGTCTCGACCAGGCCCTCGGCCGACAGGCGGATGAGGGATTCGCGCACCGGCGAGCGCGACAGATGGAACTCCCGGCTGAGCTCCGTCTCGTCGAGCAGCGTTCCGGGCTTCAGCTCGAGATTGAGGATCTTGGCCTTGAGGCTGTCATAGACGAAGGTGGCCCCGGTGCCGCGGGGCCGGCGCGCCCGGCGCTTGCCGGCGGCTTTGGGCTTCGTCTTGGTCGGAACACGCTTCTGCAACCGCTTTCTCCATCACTGTTCAAACCACATATCGCAAGGCCGATGGCAAAGGAACCGCCTCACGCGAAGAATTGGGCAAACCTCCGGGGCGGCGTCTTGCCGAGGACGCTGTCGGCGACGAGACGCGCCGAGGCTGGCCCTGCGGTGAGACCCATCCACGGGAAGACGCACATGAAGAAGCCCGGCAGCTTCGGCATCGGGCCCAGCAGCGGGCGCCAGTCCGCCGTGCCGTTGACCATCGCGGGCCAGGTTCGCAGCACCTGCACGCGGATGAGCTCCGGCACGACGGCGGCGGCGGTCTTGAGATTGGCGAAGAGCGATGCGGGATTCACCGCCAGGCGCTGATGTCGCGCATCCCACTGGGCCGGCCAGCCGCCGCCGATGAGCAGGCTGCCCTGCCGGGTCTGCTTGAGCGTCAGCTTACCGCCGGCGAAATAGACGAGATGCTTGACCAAGGGCGCCACCGGCTCGGTGACATTGACCTGGATCGGATAGCCCTGGATGTCGAGATCGAAGCCCAGCATCTGGGCGATCCGGCCGGCATTGGCGCCGGCGCAATTGACGACGCGGCGCGCTGTGATCTCGCCGCGGCTCGTCTGCGCGATGAAGCGGGAGCCTTCGGCAGCGAGCCGGTCGAGCCGCGTGCGCCTGAGGATGAGGACGCCGGCTTGGGCCGCCGCCCGCGCCAGAGCCGGGGCGGCGATGAGCGGGTTGATCTTGCCTTCCCGGGCGCAGAAGGCCGCGCCCGCCATGCGCCGCGAAATATAGGGCGCGACGGCGCCAAGCTCTTGCGGCCCTATGATTTCGACCGCGAGCCCATGCCGGGCCTCGAGCGCCGCCTTGCGGCGAATGTCATTGAGCTGCGCTTCGGTCTCGGCCACCAGCAGGCCGCCCGGAAGGGCCAGCTCGAAATCGCAAGCGAGCTCCTTTTCGAGCTCCTGCCACAGGCCGATCGATTCGAGCATCAGCGGGATCACCGGCGCGAAGCCCTCGGCCCATCGCGCGCCTTCGGTCACGAATTCATGATGCGGGATCTGCGCATGCAGGCTCCCGGCATTGGAGCCGGAGGCGAGGGTGCCGAGGTCATGCTCCTCGATCAGGGTGACTTCGGCCCCGTCGCGGGCGAGGAAATAGGCCAATGCGGTGCCGGCGATGCCGCCGCCGATGACCAGGACGTCCGTTTTGGCCGGTGGGTTGTGGATTTGCTGCTGCAACGGCTTTGCGATCTTGTATACTTCATGTTAACATCATGTCGACACGTAGGAAACAGGAAATGCGCCGGATTTCCGGCCCTTATCCAGCATTCGGAGGCCAATGATGGCGCAGCAATTTCGCGGAAGTTACGGGGTGACGGTGACGCCGTTCACACCCGGCGGCAAGGCGATCGACATCCCCGCCTGGCGGCGGTTCCTCGACTGGCAGCTCGATGAGCGCGTCCCCGGCATCATCATCCTAGGGACCACCGGCGAGTTCCTCACCCTCACCGACGACGAGCGCACCATGTTCGTCGAAGAGACGGTGAACTATGTCGACAAGCGCATGCATGTGCTGGTGGGCTCGATGAACGCCTACACGCCCAATGCCGTGCGCTACTCGATGGAGGCCGAGAAGCTTGGCGCCGACGGGCTGATGATCATCCCGCCTTATTACTACACGCCGACCGAGGACGAGATCTTCGCCTATTACAAGGCGATCTGCGAGAAGGTCTCGATCCCGATCATGCTCTACAACAATCCCTATACGTCCAATGTCGACATGTCGGCGAAACTGGTCGGCCGGCTGACGCGGGCCTTCGAGCAGATCCGCTACATCAAGGAGGCGAGCCAGGACATGGCGCGCGTCTATGACATCGTCGAGGAGACGAAGGGCGTCATGAACGTCTTCGCCGGGCAGCGCATCGTCGAATCCTATCTCTATGGCGCGGTCGGCTATGTGAACCCCTACGGTAATTATATCCCGCGCGCCTCGACCGTCATCTGCGACTGGTGCGCCGCGAAGCGCTGGGAGGACGCCAAAGAGATCGAGCGGCTGATCAACCGCATCTATGCGATCATCCAGGAGGGCCATCCGACCTATGGCCATCAGTGCTATTCCAAGGCGCTGGCCGCGGCGCAGGGCTATCCGGTGGGCGACGTGCGCGCACCACTCACCACCTTCGCCGAGCTCGGCGAGGAGGGCACGGCGCGGGTCGCCAAGGTGATGGCCGTCATCCGCGAGATGGACGCGCTGGTCGACAAGCTTCAAGGCGGCACGCGCCCGGCCGGCATCGCCGCCGAGTGACGGACGGACAGCCCGCCTTGACGCCGCCTCGCCTCTTCACGCCGTTCGCCATCCGCCGCACAGTGCTCAGGAACCGCATCGTCGTCTCGCCCATGTGCCAATATATGGCGCGCGACGGCTATATGCAGGACTGGCATCTCGGCCATCACAGCCGCTTCGCGCTCGGCGGATTCGGATGCGTCTTCGTCGAGGCGACGGCGGTCCTGCGCGACGGCCGCATCACACCGGGCTGCACCGGCATCTGGGAGGACGGGCAGATTGTCCGCCTCAAGCAGGTGAGTGACCTGCTTCGCGCGCATGGGGCAGTGCCGGCGATCCAGATCGGCCATGCCGGGCGGCGCGCCAGCATGGCGCGGCCCTGGGACGGAGCGCAGCCTTTGCCGGCCGATGGCGTGGAGAAGCCCTGGATCACGGTGGGGCCGAGCGCTGTGCCCGAAAAGGAGGGCTATCCGGTCCCGCGCGAACTGACGGCGGCCGAGATCACGGAGGTCATCGGCGCCTTCGTGGCGGCGGCCCGGCGCGCACTGGCAGCTGGCTTCGAGATCCTCGTGTTCCATGGCGCCCATGGCTATCTGCTCCATTCCTTCGTCTCGCCCGTGTCCAACCGGCGCGGCGATGCCTATGGCGGCAGCCTGGCCAAGCGGATGCGGCTGCCGCTCGCGGTGGCGGAGGCGGTGCGCCAGGCGTGGCCGGACGACCGGCCACTGTTCTATCGTCTCTCGGCCGTCGACGGTGTCGAAGGCGGGCTGGCGATCGAAGACAGCATCGCGCTGGCCAACGCGCTCAAGGCGCTGGGCGTCGATGTCATCGACTGCTCATCGGGCGGCATTGCGGGCTCGGTCACCCTGTCGGGGCGCAAGCTGAAGCGCGGCTTCCAGGTTCCCTATGCCGAGGCGATCCGGCACGCAGCCGCGATGCCGACCATGGCGGTCGGCGCCATCATCGATGCGCCGCAGGCCGAAGCCATCCTTGCGGGAGGACAGGCCGATCTCATCGCCATCGGCCGCGCGGCGCTGGCCGATCCGAACTGGCCCTATCACGCGGCGCTGACGCTCGGCCTCGCCGATCCCTATGCCGTGCTGCCGAAGCAATATGGCTTCTATCTCGAGCGCCGCGCCTTGGTGCTGGAGGACTGAGAGCGCTTCTTGGCGGCCGGTTGGCGTGTCTGGAGCCGTTTCCGGCCAGGTTTGGCTTTGCGGCGATCATCGGCCGGGCGGCGTTGCAAGACCTTAGGCCTGAGCTCGACGCCGATCGCATGCATGACCTTGAGCACGGTGTCGAAGCTCGGATTACCCTTGCCCGACAGGGCTTGGTACAACCCTTCACGGTTGAGTCCGGTTTCCTTCGCGATCTTCTGCATGCCGAGGGCCCGGGCGGCAACACCCAGCGCCTTCACGATGACACGGGAATCGCCGTCATAGTCCTCAAGCACAGCCTCTAGGAATATTGCGACGTCCTGGGGACTGTGGAGATAATCGGCGGCGTCAAAGGGTGAGAGTGCCGCGCCGGCGGGCATTTCCCTCTTTGTGGTGCTCATAGCTCCTGACCTTTCCAGTAGTCGGCAAACTGCTTGGCCGTCTCGATGTCGGAAACCTGTGTGGACTTGCTGCCGCCCAGCAGAATGACAGTGCGCCTCAACACGATGTAATACACCCGGTAACCAGGACCGAAATCAAAGCGCATTTCACGAACGCCTTCACCCACTGCCTTGGTATCGCCAGGGTGACCGGTTTCTTCAAATCGAAATATGCGGGCAGCAATGCGTGTTCGGGCCTGCTGGCCCTTGAGTCGCGCCAGCCAGTCGTCAAACGCCTGGGTTCGGATGAATTCAGTCACGAGGTGATGTAGGTTAAACATGACAGATTGTCAAGTTTAGCCGACGTGACCCGGATCCCGCCTTCAGCGGATGTAGCTGGCGCCATTGACGTCGAGGGTGGCGCCGCTCAGATGCTTCGCGGAACCTGAGGCGAGGAAGGTCACCAGGCTCGCGATGTCGGCAGGCGGCACCCATTCGCCCATGGCGAGCGTCGCGGTGAACGCGGCCTCGCCGCCGGTTGCGGCCGCGGCCTGCTCGGACAGCCGCGTGCGCACCACGCCGGGGGCCACGACATAGGCGAGGACATTCCGCCTGGCATAGTTGCGCGCGATGGTCTTGGTGGCGGCGAGCACCGCGCCCTTGGAGGCGGCATAGGCGATGAGGGCGGGATTGCCGGGGCCGCGCTGCGCCGCCCAGCTCGAGATGGTCACCAGGATGCCGCCGCCTCTGTCGAGATAGTGCCGGACGGCATGGCGCATCAGGCGGGCAGGGGCGAGCACATTGACCTTGAGCGCCTCGTCCCAGACCTCGTCCCACAGGGCCTCGTCATCCTCGATGCCGCCCTGAAGCCGCATGACCGCGGCGTTGTTGACCACGACGTCGACGCGGCCCGTCCAGCCCAGCGCTTCCGCCCACAGCCGGTCGACATCGCCCGTCTTGCCGAGATCGGCGCCGATGAGCTTCACCCGCGCGGGCGGGATGGCCGCCACCGCTTCGCGGGCGCCCGCGGCGTCGCTGCCATAATGGGCGATGACATTGGCCCCGGCCTTGCCGAGCGTCGCGACGATCGCCGCGCCAATGCCCTTCGAGGCGCCGGTGACGAGGACGGTCCTGTCGGTGAGTTCGAACATAGCGGGGTTCCCTGTGCGTGTGAAATCGAGTATACATCGTGCATACTTAAATCGATAGGTCTATGGGAGGCCCGCATCGACCGGAAGCAGTTCGCCGCTGATGCCGCTGGCGAGATCGCTGGCGAGGAAGAGCGTCGCCTTGGCCACCTCGTCCGCGGTGGCGAGCCGGCCGAGCGCCGTCTCGCGGGCGAGCGCGGCGAAGGCTTCGTCCTCCGCCGGGCCGGCGAGCGCGCGCGTGCGGATGCGCTCGACGAGTGCCGCCGTCGCGATCGGCCCGGGCGCCACGGCATTGACGCGGATGCCATAGCGGCCGAGATCGCGCGCCGCGGCCCTCACGATGCCGAGGACCGCATGTTTGCTCGCGGTGTAGAGCATCTGGCGCGGATGGGCGGTGAAGGCGTTGATCGAGGCCATGGCGACGACGGCGCCGCCCTTGCGCTTGAGCGCCGGCACCGTGTGCTTGAGGGTGAGCGCGATGCCGCGCACATTGACCGCCATGACGCGGTCCCATTCCGCCATGTCGAGCGTTTCGGTCTCGCGCCAGGGCGGCACGACGCCGGCATTGGCGATGACGATGTCGAGTCCGCCGAATGTGTCGACCGCCGTCTTCACCGCCGCGGCAAGCGAGGCTTCGTCGCCGACGTCGCCGGCGACCGTGGTGAAGCCGGAAGGCGCGTCGCCTTCCGCCTGCGCGCCCACGAGATCGACCAGCGCGCCGCGGCAGCCCGCCGCGGCGAAACGCCGGGCTATGGCGAGGCCGAGGCCGCGCGTTCCACCGGTGATCAGTGCAATTCGGCCGTCGAGAAGCCCCGTCATTGTCATGTCCCGTGATGAAGTCCATTTCCCGCTGTATAGTGTACACAAGTTCGTGTTACGAACACAAAAGATCATTTCCGGGGCGCGATGAGCCAGACGATTCCGATCGATTTCGAGGGTGAGACCATTGCAGCGCGTGCCGGGGAAAGCCTGGCCGCGGCGCTCCTGGCGCATGGCGTCACGGCCTTCCGCACCACGCGCCAAGGCGCCGAGCGCTCCGTCTTCTGCGGCATGGGCGTGTGCCAGGATTGTCTCGTCGAGGTAGACGGCAAACCCAATCAGCGCGCCTGCATGACGCTGATCGACCGGCCGCTCACGGTGAAGCGCGAGGCGCATGCGCGCCCGCTGCCGGCGCTCCCCGAAGGTGCAAGTCCTGTCACCATCGACGACATCGCCGTCGAGCGGCCGGAAATCCTGGTCATCGGCGCGGGACCGGGCGGGCTCGCCGCGGCGATCGCGGCGAAGAGCGCCGGCGCCGCGGTCACCGTGGTCGACGAGCGGGCGCATGCCGGCGGGCAATATTTCAAGCAAGTGGCGGTCGCGGGCGGCGACATCGCCGTGCCCGACGCGCAGCATCGCGAAGGTGCCGATCTCATCGCGACGGCGCGCGCACTGGGCGTCGAATTGCGCGGCGGCGTCACCGTCTGGGGCGCCTTCCAGCCCAACGACTATGCCGCGACTGTCGCCGGCCGCACCATCCGCTTCCAGCCCAAGGCGACGATCATCGCCACGGGCGCCTATGAGCGCGGCTGGCCGGTCCCCGGCTGGACGCTGCCCGGCGTGATGACCACGGGCGCCGTGCAGACTTTGTGGCGCATGGCGCGAAGGCTGCCGGGCCGGCGTGTGCTCATCGCCGGCAACGGTCCGCTCAATCTGCAACTGGCGGCGGAGCTTCTGGCCGGCGGCGCCGAGGTCAAGGCCGTGGTCGAGGCGGCGCCACGTCCGGCCTTGAGCGATCTCGGCGCGTTCCTCGCCATGCTCCTGGACGCGCCGGGTCTGGTGCGCGACGGTCTGCGCTATCATCTGACGCGGCGCGCCGGGAAGGTGCCGATGATCCATGGCAAGGTGGTCACCGGCGTCGAGAAAAGGGCGGCTGGCCTGCATGTGCGCGTCGCCGCGTCGGACGGCGCGGAAGAAAGTTTCGACGTCGACGTCCTGTGCCTCGGCTATGGCTTCGAGCCGGCGAATGAATTGCTGCGCATGCTGGGCTGCGGCCACGTCTATGATGCCGAGCGCCGGCAATTGGTGACGCGCTGCGATGCGGACGGGCTCACCGACATGCGCCATGTCTATGCGCTCGGCGACTGCACCGGCCTTGGCGGCGCCCGCATCGCCTTGGCGCAAGGCACGCTCTCAGGGCTCGCTGCCGCGGCTTCCTTGGGCCATGCGCTGACCGGGCGCGCCGCCGAACAGCGCAGTAAGGCCGCCGCCGACCGCGCGCGCCATCGCCGCTTCCAGCGCGCTCTGTGGAGGCTCTATCGCGCCGCTCCGTGGCGCGCCGATCTCGCCCGGTCCGACACGCTGATCTGCCGCTGCGAGGAGGTGAGCTTCGGTCAGATCGAAACGGCGCTCGCCGAGGAGCTCGAGGCGATCGGCGCCGTCAAGCGGCGCACCCGCCTCGGCATGGGGCGCTGCCAGGGCCGCTATTGCGCGCCCGTTCTCGATGCCTTGCTGGCCGAACGCTGTGGCCGCGCCCGCGACGAATTCTCAGGCTTCGCCCCGCGGCCGCCGGCGCGTCCGGTCAGCATCGCTGATCTCGTCGGCTGACGAAGGGCGAGGCGGGCATGCGCCATCCCATGATCGATGAGGCGGATGTCGCGGTCATCGGCGGCGGCATCGTCGGGTCGTGCCTGGCGGGCTTCCTGGCCGAGGAAGGCCTGGGCGTCGCCCTCGTCGACGACGGTCGCATCGGCGGCACCCATGCCAATGCCGGCAGCCTGCATGTGCAGATGCAGAGCCGTTTCATGCGGCTCTACCCGCAGAATGTGCCGGGCATGGAACGGCAATTGCCGCTCTATCCCAGGGCGGTCGCCTTCTGGCAGGCCTTCGAGCGCAAGCTCGGCGCCGATTTCGATCTCAAGCTCACCGGCGGGCTGATGGTCGCGGAAAGCGCCGACCAGCTCGACTTCCTCGCCGCCAAGGCGCGGCGCGAAAGCGCGCTGGGGCTCGCCGTCGATATTCTCGACCGCGCCGCCCTCGACCGCATCGCGCCTTATTTCGGGCCGGCGGTGGTGGGCGCCGAGATCTGCTTCGACGAAGGCAAGCTCAATCCGCTTCTGTGCAACGCCGCCATCCGGCGCTGGCTCCTGGCATCGGGCGTCACGGTGATCGCGGGCGAAACGGTCGAGCGCATCGCGCGCGCAGGCAACGGCTTCGCGGTCGCGACCGGACGCGGCACGGTCACGGCGGGCAGGCTGGCCATAGCCGCCGCTTCGGGCAGCAGGCCGCTCGCGGCGATGCTCGGGGTGAACATTCCGGCGGAGGCCGAGCCGCTCCATATGAACATCACCGAGGCGACGGCGCCCTTGATCGGCCATCTGGTGCAGCATGCCGACCGCATGATCACGCTCAAGCAGTTCGCCACGGGGCAGATCGTCATCGGCGGCGGCTGGCCCGCGCATCTCGCCGGCGACAGACGGCATCCGACGGTGGATCTCACGAGCCTCATCGGCAATCTGGCGCTCGCCCGGCATGTCGTGCCGCGCCTCGCGTCCTTGCACATCATCCGCAACTGGGCCGGCGTCAACACCGCCGTCGACGGCAAGGGCGTGCTCGGCGCGGTCGCGCGCATCCCCGGCCTCTTCACCGCCATCCCGGGCGATGCCGGCTATACGCTCGGGCCCTATTCGGCGCAGCTCGTGGCCCAGGTCATGACCGGCCGCCGGCCGGACGAAGACCTCGCGCCTTATTCGCCCGACCGTTTCGCCGTGCGGACGTGATCGCGCGCAGGTTTCACTTGCAATGTCCGGTAGCGGGTGCAAGATTGCGAACATTAGTGCGAATTGCGAATAATCTTTGACAGGTGAGGAACAGCCATGACCCAGATCCATCCGGCCGGCCGCGCCGTTTCGCGCCGCCGCCTGCTGAAAGCCGTCGGCGGAGCCGCCCTGGCGGCGGGCGCCGCGTCATTCGGGAAGGGCGCCCTGGCCGCCGATCCGATCACCTTGCGCTGGTGGTCGCCGCAGGCCTCGCCCGACCAGCTCAAGATGTATCAGGCGCAGATCGCGACCTTCGAAGCGGCGCATCCCAATGTCAAAGTCCTGTTCGAGGCGACGTCCGATGAAGGCTATCCGGCGCAGTTCGCCGCCGCCTTCTCCTCCAAGCAGCTGCCCAACGTCGTGACCCATCTGCCGTCCTTCGCCGCCCAGAATTATTACGGGCAAGGGCTGCTCGAGCCGATGGACGACGTCATCAACTCGGTCGGCGCGGCCAATTATTTCCCGGGCGCCAATGACGTCTACAAGACGGCGGACGGCCATTATTGTGGCACGCCGATCGGCAACACGGCGGCCGACATGCTGTGGCTGCGCCGCGACCTCATGCAGAAGGCGGGCGTCGACAAGGCGCCCGAGACCTGGGACGAGCTCAGGGCCGCCTGCCAGAAGATGCAGGGCGGCGGCATCTATGGCGCGCCCTTGCCCTATGGCCTCAACAGCATGACCTCGCTGATCTTCATCGGCTTCATCCACCGCGCCGGCGGCCAGGTCTTCGCCCCCGATCTCGCCGTCGCCATCGACGCCAAGCCGACCTATGACGCGCTCGAATTCTACAAATCGATGCGCGAATTCTGCCCGCCGGGCGCCACCGGCTACAGCTGGGGCGAGAGCCTCACCGCCTTCGTGTCGGGCGCCACCGCCACCGGCATCTATGCCGGCCGCGTGCTGGCCAATGTCACCAAGCAGAATCCCGAGATCGCGGATCACGTGACCTGCGTCACCTATCCGACCATCTCCAAGGAGGTGGCGAGCTGGACCTTCAACGACTTCCCCTCGGTGTTCATCCCCAAGGGTGTCGCCAACCTGGCGGAGAGCAAGGCCTTCGCCGCCTTCCTGTTCGAGCCCAAGGGCTACATCCCGCAGCTCCATGCCGCTCCAGGGCATGTGCTGCCGGTGCTCAAGACCATTGCCGAAGACCCGGCCTATCTCGCCGACCCGATCATCCAGAAGCACAAGGCCGATGTCGAGCTGATGGCCAAGGCCGCGGCTTCGGGCAAGAACCTGGGCTTCGAGACCGAGGCGCACAAGCCCAATCTCAAGGCCAACGAGATCATCGCCAGCAACGTCATCGCCGAGCTGGTGCAGCGCGCGGTACTCAATGGCGAGGATGCGAAGCAGGTGGTGGGCGATACCGCCAAGAAGCTCGAAGGCCTGATGAAGGGCTGATCAACAACTTCCCCTTCTCCCGCAAACGGGAGGAGGGGAAAGTCATCGGAATTGCGTGCTATCGTCTTGATGAGATGACTCATAGCCGGATCAGCCTTGACAGGCGCTACAGCCTCCTGGGGCTTCTTCTGATCGCGCCGACCGTTCTGGTCCTGAGCGCGGTCATCGTCTATCCGTTGTTCTTCGCCATCTATCTGTCGCTGTTCTCGATCTACACGCCGACGCTCCAGGGCAGCTGGGTCGGCCTCGACAATTACGCGCAGATCCTGGGCGCCGGCACCTTCTGGTTCTCGCTCGCCGTCACCCTGGTCTGGACCATGGGCACGCTCGTCCTGCAGATCGTCGTCGGCGTGGCCATGGCCGTGATCCTCAACCAGAACATCTTCCTGCGCTCGCTCGCGCGGAGCCTGGTGCTGTTTCCCTATTTCATCTCGACCGTGGTGGCGGTGCTGGCCTGGCGCTGGATCTTCAACGACCTCTACGGCATTTTGAGCCATCTCCTGATCAGGATCGGCATCATCGACATGCCGCTCGACTGGCTGGGCAGCATGCCCAATGCCATGGCGAGCGTCATCGCCGTCGGCGCCTGGAAGTTCTTCCCCTTCGTCGTCATCGCCGTGCTGGCGCGGCTGCAGACGATCCCCGAGCAGCTCTACGAGGCCGCCACCATGGACGGTGCGGGGCCCGTCGGGCGCTTCTTCGACATCACCTTGCCGCAGCTCAGGGACGTGCTGACCATCGTGATCCTGCTGCGCGCCATCTGGGACTTCAAGGAATTCGACCTCATCTTCCTTCTGACCGGCGGCGGGCCTCTGAACAATACCCGCACCTTGCCGCTCATCGTCTATCAGGAGGCCTTCGGCCTCAACCGCATGGGCATGGCGGCCGCCTATGCGGTCGCCATGATGCTGATCATGCTGGCCTTCATGCTGGTCTACCTGCATCGCGCGCGGGAGCGGCAGGCATGAGCGCGCGGCGAGCCATCAGGACGATCGGCATCAGCCTCCTGGCCTGGACTCTGGTGCTCGTCGTCTCCTTCCCGCTGATCTGGATGGTGGTGACGTCGCTGCGCCCGCAGAGCGAGCTCATCCGCATCCCGCCCTCGCTCATCCCCCGCACCATCACCTTCGAGCACTATGCCCGCATGCTGTGGGAGACGCCGTTCCTGCGCTATTTCGCCAATTCGATGGTGCTCGCATTCTCGACCACGGCGCTCGTCGTGCTGATCGGCACGCTCGGCGCCTACAGCCTGGTGCGTTTCTCGTATAAAGGCCGCGAGACGCTCGCCACCCTCGTGCTCTTCACCTATCTCCTGCCCTCGGTGGTGCTGATCCTGCCGCTCTATCTCCTGATGGTGAAGATCGGCCTCGCCAACACGCTGCCGAGCCTCGTCATCGCCTATACGACCTTCGCGCTGCCCTATGCGCTCTGGCTGCTGCGCTCCTTCATGGCGGGGATCCCCGAGGACCTCGAATCCGCGGCCCTGGTCGACGGCGCCAGCCGCATCGGCGCCTTCATCGACGTCGTCCTGCCGCAGGCGCTGCCCGGCATCATCTCGACCGCGCTCTTCACCTTCATCCTCGCCTGGAACGAATATCTCTATGCCTTGGTGTTGGTGAATTCAGACCAGGCGCGTCCGCTCACCACCGGCGTCATGAACATGCTCATCACCTCCTTCAACATCGAGTGGTCACTGCTGATGGCGGCCTCCGTCATGATGAGCATCCCGCTCATCGTCATCTTCACCTTCCTGCAGAGCCATCTCACCAAGGGCTTCGGTGCCGGCGGGGTCAAGGGCTGAGCCCGGAAAGGATCGCATATTGGTCGCCGTAACCTTCGATAACGTCCGCAAGGCCTTCGGCTCCGTCGTGGCGATCCCTAAGCTCGATCTCACCATCCGCTCGGGCGAGTTCGTCTCGCTGCTCGGGCCCTCGGGCTGCGGCAAGACGACGACCTTGCGCATGCTGGCCGGCCTCGAACAGCCGAGCGGCGGACATATCCTCATCGGCGACACGGTGGTCAACGACCAGCCTCCCGCGGCCCGCGACATCGCCATGGTGTTCCAGTCCTATGCCCTCTATCCGCACATGACGGTGGCCGAGAACATCGCCTATCCCTTGCGCAAGCGCGGCGTGCCCAAGGCCGATCGCCCGGCCAGGGTGAAGGCGGTGGCGGACCTCCTGCAGCTCGGTCCGCTGCTCGACCGCAAGCCCAGGCAGCTCTCCGGCGGCCAGCAGCAGCGCGTGGCGCTCGGACGCGCATTGGTGCGCGAACCCAAGGTCTTCCTGCTCGATGAGCCATTGTCCAATCTCGACGCCAAGCTCCGCGCCCATATGCGCGCCGAACTGATCGAATTGCATCGCCGCCTCGGCAAGACCATGGTCTATGTCACCCATGACCAGCTCGAGGCGATGACCATGTCGACCCGCATCGCGGTGATGCAGGGCGGCGAATTGCAGCAGTTCGACACGCCAGGCGAGATCTATCACCGGCCAGCCAACCGCTTCGTCGCGAGCTTCATCGGCACGCCGGCCATGACGCTGGTCGATGGCGCCGTGGCCGCGGACGACCGGCAGTGCGTCCTGCATCTGGGCGAGCTCACGGTCGTCCTGCCGCGGCCGGCGCTCGATCTCGACGATGGTGCGCAGAAGGTCACGGTGGGCGTCAGGCCCGAGGATGTCCTGATCGGCACCGGCAGCGACAAGGCGGCCATTCGCATTGTCGAGCCGACCGGCCATGAATCGATCGTGACGCTGACCGCCGGCGGCGTCACCTTCACGGCGCGGGTTCCCGGCGATCATAGGCTTGCGGCGGGCGATACGGTGCCCTTCGAGCTGCGCCGCGATAGGCTACACGTCTTCGATCAGGCGAGCGGACGAAGACTCAACACGCGTCGATGATGGAGCAGGTCATTCATGGATAGGACGAGCGTCAACTGGTCAGGGCCGATGCCCGCCATCACCACGGCTTTCCACGATGATGGCCGCATCGACGAGGCGGGCTTCGCCAGGAACATCGATCGCCTGATGCAGGCGGGTGCGACCGGCCTGGTGGTCGGCGGCTGCACCGGTGAATTCTGGGCGCTCGCCCACGAGGAGCGCAAACGGCTGTTCGTTGTCGCCAAAGAAGCCATGGCGGGCCGCGGCACGCTCATTGTCGGCACTGGCGCGGTGACGGTGGCCGAGACGGTGGCGCTCACCTTGGCGGCCGAGACGGCGGGCGCTGACGGCGCGCTGATCCTGCCGCCTTATTTCGTCAAGCTGACCGATGACGAGATCCATGCGCATTATGCCGATGTGGATAAGGCCGTCGGCCTGCCGATCATTCTCTATAATATCCCGGGCAATGCGGTGAATGCCTTGAGTCCGGCGCTGGTCGCGCGCTTAGGCCGGTTCGACAAGGTCGTGGGGGTAAAGGAAAGCTCGGGCGACTGGAACAATTATTATGCGACCTATCTCGCCGTGCATCAGACGCTCAGGGTCTTTTGCGGGCCCTCTTCGGTCTTTGGCGTGCCGGCGGTCGAGCTCGGCGCCGACGGCACGATCGACTGCTTCCCCAATATGTGGTCGCCGGGCGGGCTCGATCTCTACACGGCGCCGAAGCGCGGCGACAAGGCGCAGGCCAATCGCCTGCAGGCCTTGGGCCGCAAGCTGACCGATCTCTGCACCTCTGGCGGCCGCACGCTCTATCCGGCGACCAAGGCGGCCATGGACCTGCAGGGCCTGCCGGGCGGCGGCAGGCCGCGGGCACCCTTGCGGGCGCTCGAAGGTGAAGCGCTGAAAGGTCTGAAGAAGGGTTTGGCCGAGCTCGGCCTTCTCTGAAAGGAACAGTCATGGATCTCGGCATCAAAGGGCGTCACGCTCTGGTCTGCGGCGGCAGCAAGGGCTTGGGCCGCGCGGCGGCCCGCGCCCTGGCGGGGGAGGGCGTCAACGTCACGCTCGTCGCGCGCCATGTGGAGACGCTCGACGGCGCCGCGCGCGATATCCGCGCCGCGACGGGCGTGAAGGTCGACGTCATCCCGGCCGATGTCACGACGCCCGAGGGCCGCTCTGCGGTGCTCAAAGCCTGTCCCGATCCCGACATCCTCATCACCAATCCGGGCAAGCGCCAGATCCCGGACAATTTCCGCACCATGAGCCGCGGCGACTGGGACGATTGGATGGAGGCGCATTTCTATGCGGCGCTCGAGCTCATCCGCGCCGTCGTGCCCGGCATGTGCGAGAGAAAATTCGGCCGGGTGGTGAACATCTCGGTGAGCTTCATCAAGTTTCCGCAGGTGAATTTCGGCCACAGCCATGCCGCCCGCCTGGCGCTCGCCGGCGCCATCGCCGCCATGGCGCGCGAGCTCGTCATGCATAATGTGGTGATCAACAGCGTGCTGCCCGGCTTCTTCGACACCGATGCGCTGCAGACCAACCTCCATGCCCATGCGGCGCGCGGCAACACCACCTATGAGGCGATCGTCGCCGACCGTCTCAAGAGCACGCCCGCCGGACGCTTCGCCGATCCGAAGGAATGCGGTGACCTCATCGCCTTCCTGTGCAGCGCGCAGAACGGCTATATGACCGGACAGAACATCGTCAATGACGGCGGTGTCTATCAGGGGCTTTTCTGAAACATGGCCGAGCCCGCAACCAAGGATGAGATGCTGAGCCCTTCAGGCCGGGTGGTCATGATCTCGGGCGCCTCGCGCGGCATCGGCAGGGCCATCGCGCAGCGTCTCGCCGAGGACGGCTACACCCTATCGCTGGGCGTGCGCCGGCCGGCCGATCTCGTCGGTCTCGACGAGGCCCGCACGCTCATTCATCGCTTCGATGCGACGCAGGCGGAGACGGCGGCCGAATGGGTCGAGGCGACCATCGCCCGTTTCGGCCGGATCGACGCCCTGATCAACAATGCCGGCATCCTGCGGCCGCTCGATCTACGGAGCGGCGATGAGAGCGTGCTCGACGAGATGTGGGTGGTGAATGTCAAGGCGCCGTACCGCCTGATCCGGCTGGCGCTGCCCCATCTCGAGACATCCGGCAACGGCCGCATCATCAACATCGCCTCGACCGACGGCAAGCGCTATCGCGACACCGTCTCGGTCGCCTATGCGATGACCAAGCATGCGGTGCTGGCCCTCACCCATGCCGCGAAATTCGCCGGCTGGGAGAAGGGTGTGCGCGTCACCGCCCTCTGTCCGGGCGCGGTCGACACCGACTTCGTCGCCGCCGTTCCGGGCGTCACGCCGGCGGCCAACCGGATATCGCCCGCGACCATCGGCGAGACGGTCTCTTTCCTGCTCAGGCTTCCCAACACCGCTTCGGTAGCCGAGCTGGTGATGAACACGCGGCTCGAAAGCTGGATATGAGGCGCACGGACACCCACGGACACATGGACGAGTCTTAGATCAGGGCCGACAGCAGCGTCCTGGCATGCTCGCTCTTCGGTGCTTCGAAGATTTCGTCCGTAGGTCCGGCTTCGACGATGCGGCCGCGCTGCACGATGGCCAGGTGGTCGCACATGAAACGTGTGACGTTCAGGTTGTTGGCCACGAAAAGATAGGTGAGGGCGAATTTCTCCTGCAGATCCTTCAGGAGGTTGAGGATCTGGGCCTGGATGGAGACGTCAAGCGCCGAAACCGGCTCATCGAGGAAGACGAAGCGTGGCTTGCTCGCCAAGGCACGCGCGATCCCCAGTCTCTGACACTGCCCGCCGCTGAACTCATGGGGATAATAATGGGCATGGCGTGGACTCAAGCCCACGAGACTGAGAAGCTCGCCGACGCGCTCGCGCCGTTCCCTGGCGGTGCCGATGCCCAGCGTCTGCATCGGCAACTCGATGGTCGCCGCCGCGGTGCGCCGGGGATTCATCGAGAGAACCGGATTCTGGAAGACCATCTGCATTTTCGCCCGCGTCTCGCGCGAATAGGCCCCGCTTGCCGGAAGCTTGTGTCCTTCGAAGCTCACTTCGCCAGCGTCGCCTTGCGTCAGACCCATGATGATGCGCCCGATGGTCGACTTGCCCGCCGCCGAGGTTCCGGCGAGGCCGAAGGTCTGTCCGGGCGGGATGGCCAGCGAGATATCGTCGACCGCGATCACGGGGGCGCCACCGCCATGCCGGCGGAATTGCTTGCGCAGTCCGCGGGCTTCGATCAGCGGCTCAGCCATGGCCGACTCCCTCGGCCGTCACGCGCCAGCAACGCGCTTTGTGGACACTGTCGCGATCGCTCATCGGCGGATCCTGTTCGCACTGGCCGAAGGCTTCCGGACAGCGGGGGCGGAAGCTGCAGCCGGGAGGCAAGTGCATCACGTCCGGCGCTTCGCCGCTGATCTGGGTCAACCGCCGCGCCCTTGTCCTGGCATTCATCACCGAGGCGATCAGGCCCTTGGCATAAGGATGCGCTGGCTGCGCCAGGATCGCACGGGCGGGGCCGGTTTCCACCGGCCGCCCGGCATACATCACGAGGACACGGTCCGCCATTGTGGAGACGACCCCGAAATCATGCGTGATGAGCAGCACCGACATGCCGTAGGCGGCACGCATCTCCTTGATCAGGCCGAGGATCTCGGCCTGGGCGAGCGCGTCGAGATTGGTTGTCGGCTCGTCGGCGATGAGGAGTGCGGGACGCGCGGCCAGCGCGATCGCGAGCATCACCCGCTGACATATGCCGGCGCTGACCTCGAAGGGGTAGCTGTTCAGCACGCTTTCCGGGTCCTCGACATGGATCCGGGTCAGGAGCTCGATGGCTTTCGCACGGGAATCCTTCTTATGCGCGGTGTTGAGCCTGATCGCCTCGTTCATCTGCTGCCCGATGCGATACATCGGATGGAGCGCGGCATAAGGGTTCTGGAACACCATCGCCATCGCGCGGCCGCGCACCTCCTGCATCGCCCGTGGCGACAGGCTCAGCAGATCGCGCCCGCCAAGGCTGATCTGACCACGCACGATATGGCCGGGGGGCGCGATCAGACGCATGATCGACAAGGCCGTGACGCTCTTGCCGGAGCCCGATTCGCCGACGACGGTGAGTATTTCGCCCGCTTCGATGTCGAGATCGACTCCGTCGGTCGCCCTGACGGTCCCGCCGGACAGCTCGAAATGCGTCGCAAGGTCGCGAACTTTGAGAATGGGCTCACCCGCCACCGGAAGCCTCCTCGAAAGCGTGCGCAAGGCGGATGGCCGTCGCGTCGTGAAAATGCCGGGCGATGATCTGCAGGCCGACCGGGAGACCGTTTTCCCCTTCACCGCACGGCACGGTCAAGGCCGGATTGCCGGTGATGTTGAGCGGATAGGTGTTCTGGCACATGCCGGCGGCGCGCTGCCCGAGTTCGGCAATGCTGGGCGGCGAGGTCAGCAGCTTGAAGGCCGTCATCGGGATGGTCGGCGTGAGGATGACGTCGAAGCGGTCGAACACGCGGTCGAAGTCCTGGCGCATCTTGAAGCGCAGGTTCGTCGCCTTGCCGAAATACACGCTGCCGTAGTCGCGCCGCAGATAGGCGCCGAGGATCATGAGCATCTTCATATAGGGCGGAAACGCGTCGCCGCGCGCCCGGCGCGCATCCGCGAAGGCCTGTTGCCAGGCGGTGTCGCACAGGCCGAGCCGCCCATAGCCTTCCTGGTTCGATTCGATCATCACCGAGATGCTGTGGGCGGCAAAGCCGTTCCAGATCGCCTGGCCGTGCGCCCACAGCGGGAAGGAGACCGGTTCGACAAGGGCGCCGAGCTTCTCGATTGTCGCGAGCGCCCTGGCGAAAGCCGCTCCGACGTCAGGCGCAAGCGTCGGGATATCGAGACCTTCTGTCAGAACGCCGACCCGCAGACCGTTCACGGATTGGCCGAGCGCCTGCCTGTAGGGTTCCGTGCGGATGGGGCCGCGGACCCATTGCGGGTCGCGCGGATCGTCCCCGGCGATGACTTCCATGACCAGCGCCACCTCGGCGACGCTGCGGGTGATCGGCGTCACGAAATCGATCGTATGATCGAGATAGGTGATGCCATGGCTCGGCACCAGGCCGTGAGTCGGCTTCAAGGCGACCGCGCCGCACCACGCGGCCGGGATGCGCCCGCTTCCGCCCTGATCGACGGCGATTGCGATATCGACGTCGCCCGTCACCACGGCCGCACCGCAGCCGCCGGAGGAGCCGCCGGCCGAATAGGCCGGGTTTCTGGGATTGCGGATGACGCCATAGGCGCTGGTCTCGCTCGTTCCGGCAAAGCCGAAATCGTCCATGTTGAGCTTGCCGGTTATGGTCGCTCCGGCGTCCAGCAGGCGCTCGACGACCACCGCGTCGCTCGACGGAACGAAAGCGCTCATCAGG